>JANPCB010000030.1:0-119585 GCA_031430735.1 Ferruginibacter sp.
ATAAAGCAGGAATTATTCATGCTTCTATCGGTCGCATCAGTTT
This sequence comes from Ferruginibacter sp., assembly GCA_031430735.1. Classification (GTDB taxonomy): domain Bacteria; phylum Bacteroidota; class Bacteroidia; order Chitinophagales; family Chitinophagaceae; genus Ferruginibacter. The sequence continues at coordinate 44 of JANPCB010000030.1, forward strand.
TGCACCTGAAAAATTGGTTGAAAATTCAATGGAGTTTATCAATGCGCTACTTAAATTGAAACCAGCTACTAGTAAAGGTACTTACCTAAAAGGTGTTAGCATGGCTAGCTCTATGAGCCCAGGTATATTGGTTGATACTAAATCTGTTCAAAACTAAATTGCCCTTGCCTTTGGGTTGGGGATTTAAAAAATAATTGAAATGACAAAACAAGAAAAAAATGATGTGATAGAAGTGCTGAAAGGCAAGTTCTCTCAATATAGCAACTTTTACATAACTGATACAGAAAGTCTTTCTGTAGCGCAAATAAGCACACTACGCAGCCATTGTTTTGATAAGCAAGTGGAAATGAAAGTGGCTAAGAATACGCTGATTAAAAAAGCATTGGAAAGCATTGATGCTGAAAAATATGCAGGTGTATTTGATTCTTTGCATAAAGTAACTGCTTTAATGTTCAGCGAAAATCCAAAAGATCCGGCTGTTATTCTTGCAGGTTTCCGTAAAGCAAACAACAACGAAAAACCAGAACTTAAAGCGGCTTTTATCAATGGTGATGTATTCACTGGGGATAATCAATTGAAAGCTTTAACAATGATTAAAACCAAGAACGAGCTTATTGGCGAAGTGATTGGTTTATTGCTTGCTCCAATACAACGTGTGATGGGCGCATTGCAAAACAAAGATGCTGCTAAAGAAGTTGTAGCAGAAGCACCAGTAGCAGAAGCTCCGGTTGCAGAAGCTCCAGTTGCAGAAGCTCCAGTTGCAGAAACACCAGTTGCGGAAGCACCGGCTACAGAAGCTCCAGCTGCTGAAACACCAGAAGCATAATTTGCAAATGAACTAATTAGCTAATATGCTAATTGAGTTCACAATTATTTGTACTGAATAATAGCAGTTCAAATTTATTGATGAAGATCAATTTAAAAGAATTAGCAGATTAGCATTTTTGCAAATTGGCTAATTAAACAAATATTTTTTTTAATAACACATCCGCCGGAGTGCATAACAATGAAGGCGGAAAAAAACAAACAATCATGGCAGAAATTAAAGTATTAGCTGAAAGCCTAGTAGGTTTAACAGTAAAAGAAGTACAAGAACTAGCTGAATTCTTAAAATCAGAATACGGCATCGAACCAGCTGCAGCAGCAGTTGTAATGAGCGCAGGCGATGGTCCAGCAGCAGTAGAAGAGAAAACATCTTTTGATGTAATCTTGAAAGCAGCAGGCCCTAACAAACTTGCTATCGTTAAAATCGTTAAAGACCTTACTGGTCTTGGATTGAAAGAAGCAAAAGACTTAGTTGATGGTGCTCCAAAAGCTATCAAAGAAGGCGTTGATAAAGCTACAGCAGAAGAACTTAAAACTAAATTGACTGACGCAGGTGCTGAAGTTGAAGTTGCTTAATTTCTTTTCAATATTAAAATAATAAAGCCCTTGTATAAATTGCAAGGGCTTTACTTTTTTTAATGTATTCCAAATCATACATTAAAAGCAATAGTTATTTATTATAGTAGCTTAATGTTGGTTGCGACATAACTAATTCCTGTTCGCACATTTCTGCTTTCCATAATGGCGCCTTTCATAGGTTTCGAACCACTATAAGGCATAATAGTAGATGGTAATTTTTCTGTTACCCAAGATTCCATTTCTTTCTCTCCTTTGTAATTAAGTGTAATTACTTTGCTGCATCTATAACCGAGAATTGTCTTTATATCTTTAGCAAATAAGTATTCTTCTTTTTCGAATGGGATTTTTTTTATTTTTCCTTTTGTAAAAGCCAACCATTTAGTCGATTGATAAACCAAGCTATCAGGCATTTTTTTATATGAATCATCTCCCCAACCAGATGATTTATCAATAACTTTAATGGTGGATTTTTTATCATTTGCAACTACCTCTATTACCATTAGCTTCGTATTTAATTTGATTTTGGAAGAAGCAGACCATGGTATTTTTATACTATCACCGTTACGAACCATGGTAATGGAATCAGGAACTTTTATCGGTTGAATATTACTCAAAGAACAATCAAAGGTTATTTTGTAACGCTTTGATTGGCTATAAGCCTGCCAAGGAAAAATAAAAAAAGAAAGAAATAAAAAATAGAAATTATTGACCCGTAATCTTTTTGATTTCTTCATTTAAAAGAGTTTTAATATCATTATTAAAATTAGTATCTACTAAAAGTGAATCTGATGCTTGGTCACCCGTTGTAGAAAAAGCTATTGATTTGATTTCGCCATCATCTGTAAAGCACGAAGTACTGATATTTCTTAAAAAGCCGCCTGCATTAGGACAATGCTGATTAAGTACTGCGTTGGTAATTTGTACGTTCGTAGGTAAATGCCCTCTAATTCCATCCCATTCAAATGTTAAAACAGCTGTATATGTGTATGTACAACCTCCAATATAATAGGTCGGAGATTGAATATTCATAGAATATTGTCTTAATAAGATGCGTTCCATGCTTTTGAAATGTACTTTTTCAAAATTTATGCTAGAAAAAGCATAACTTGATGATAAAATACCGAAGATTAGTAATGTAGTTACAAATTGTTTTAAAAGTGTCTTTTTCATGAATTTATTTTTTTTGTTTTTAATAATAGTCTAAGTTACATATGTTAAAATAATAACCTTTGTTAAGGTTATATTAAATTAATTTTAATATTTAATCCGAAATATAATTTCCAAAATACTAATTATCATTTCTATTTCTTTAGGATTTTATTTAATGTTAAAATTTATTAAAAACAAAGCAATCAAAAAAGGTGGTGATAAAGCTACAGCAGAAGAACTTAAAACTAAATTGACTGACGCAGGTGCAGAAGTTGAAGTTGCTTAATTTCTTTTCAATAATATTAAAGCCTCGAAGTTTTCTTCGGGGCTTTTTTGTGCCGTTTACATATTATTTGGTGGAGTAATCAAAGTATTTGTGATATTTACAAACTTAATTTTAAAACGTAACGATTATGAAGCTATCTCATTTAAGTTTTTTTGCATTGGCTATTTTGGTAGCCTCTTGTGATAATAGTAGTTCTAAACCATCTTCCAAAGATGAAACAAAGCGCAGCAGTTTTTTCGATGTAAAAGGTATGGATAGTTCTATTAAACCTGGTAATGACTTTTTTACTTATGCAAATGGTGCATGGATAAAAGCCACCATAATTCCAGAAGATCAAAGCGGGTGGGGAAGTTTTTATACTTTGTATGAAGATAACCAAAAAGCACTTAGAATTATTATTGAAGATGCGGCAAAAAGCAATGCTTCCAAAGGTAGTATTGAGCAAAAAGTAGGTGATTTTTATACTGCTGGTATGGATACCATGGCCATAGAGAAAAAAGGAATGGAACCCTTAAAAGCCGTGCTAGCAAGAATAGATGCTGTAAAAGATTCAAAAGAGTTGGTAGCTTTAATGGCAAAGTTGCATGCAGAGGGGCATGGGCACGCATTAATGGGCTTTTATGTAGGAGGCGATGAAAAGAATAGCTCCAAAAATATCCCTATTTTTTACCAGACTGGTCTTTCATTGCCCGAGAAAGATTATTATACAAAGACAGACAGTGCTAGCAATGCGGCCAGAAATGCGATGTTAGATTATGCAAAAAAAATGTTTTCGCTAACAGGGGCAGATTCACTAATGGCATTAAAAAATGCTGCAGCTATTTTGGCTTTGGAAACAAATATGGCAAAATCGCATCGTACACCTGCAGAGACACGTGACCCACAAAAAAATTACAATAAATTAAGTGTAGTTGACTTACAAAAAACAGAACCAAATGTAAATTGGGAGGCTTTCTTTGCAGAAATGAAAGTAAAGCCAGATAGTATAAATGTTTCCCAACCTGGCTACTATGCAGCATTAAATACTTTATTAACTTCACAACCAATAGATGCTTGGAAAAGCAAAATCAAATTTGGTTATATTTCTGGCAATGCTGCATCTTTAAGTAAAAATTTTAGAGACGCCTCATTTACTTTTAATAAAGTTTTTAGTGGGCAAAAAGTAGAAAGTGAGCGTTGGAAAAAAATGGTATCTAGGGTTGACAATGGCCTGGGAGACCTTGCTGGACAATTGTATGTAAAAAAATATTTTACAGAAGAAGCCAAAACTAGAATGAATGAATTGGTAGAAAATTTGCAAAAAGCTTTTGCTGCTAGAATTCAAAAGAATGAATGGATGAGTGATACAACTAAAAAAAGAGCCATTGTAAAATTAAATGCTTTCTTAAAAAAGATTGGATACACATCTAAATGGAAAAACTATGATGATGTAACCATTAATAAAGATGATTTTTTTGGAAATGTGCAAAGCATACGAAAGCACGATCTAAAAGAAAGTACCGATAAAATTGGCAAAGATGTAGATAAAACAGAGTGGGGGATGACTCCAGCAACAGTAAATGCTTACTATAATCCTACCAACAACGAAATAGTTTTCCCTGCTGGTATATTGCAATTTCCTTTCTTTGATGCAAATGCGGATGATGCCATAAATTATGGCGGAATTGGTATGGTTATAGGACACGAAATGACCCACGGTTTTGATGACCAAGGTAGCCAATACGATGAAAAAGGAAATATGAATAACTGGTGGAGTAAAGAAGATAACATAAAGTTTAAAGCCAAGACAGTGGCTGTGGTAAAACAATATAACGCTTACACCATGTTTGGAAACATACATGTGAATGGTGAGCTTACACAAGGAGAAAACATAGCAGACATTGGCGGTTTAGCCATTGCATACGATGCTTTTAAAATGACCAAGCAAGGAAAGGATACCACAAAAATTGATGGCTTTACGCCCGATCAAAGATTCTTTTTAGGCTTTGCACAAATATGGAGAATCAAAGACAGAGATGAGTCTATGCGTACAAGATTACAAACAGATCCACACTCTCCGGAGATATTTCGTATAAACGGGCCGTTGGTACATTTCGACCCATTTTATGCTGCATTTAATGTAAAAGAAGGAGATGCCTTGTTTTTGAAGCCAGAAAATAGGGTAAGAATTTGGTAACACAAATCAATATATAATTACGTAAATTACGTTTCCAAATAATATTTTTTTAACACAAAAACAATTTTTACCATGAGCGACGAAATAATAAAAGAAGAAGAAGGTTTTTTAGATAAGCTAAAGAACAAAGCTGCTGATCTTTTAGATAAAGCAGAAGATGTGTGGGAAGATGTAAAAGACAAAGCAGAAGATGCTTGGGATGCTGCAAAAGACAAAGCAGAAGATTTAAAAGACAAAGTAGAAGATAAGTTTGAAGAGCTTACCGGAAAAGCAGATGATGCAGCTACCGAAGTAAAAGATGAAGCTGCAAAAGCTGCTGATGATGCATCTAAATAGAAAATAGTTAAGTTAATTTAAAGGGTTGCATATTTGCAACCCTTTTTTGTTTTAGATAATCCGCTATCTTTTCATTTGTTTAAATTATGTTCCTAATTTATCACTAATACTTCTTTACTGTTTAGTTTCCAAAATTACATAACGCTTTACTTGCTGTAATAGTTACTGGTGTCGGCTTGTTCGTTTGTTCAAATACGTATGATTATAATAGGCTACATACTCAGAAATATAAAGATGGATTTCATTTCGCAAATGGGTAAATTTTTTCAATGATCATTTTAAAATAGACGGCATGTATATTTCTGTTGGGGCTATGAAGCTGGCGCATATTATAGTTTGCATGTGGAAACTTTTAATAATGAGGGCACCAGATAAAGAAGAATTTGGATATCCCCTTAGCTAGGGATAGATTGGCTGTGCAAAATGGTAATAATTTTGGGGCTAATTTTTCTTGCAAAAAATAATTCAATTCTAATAGCTCAATCTAGAATGCTAATCAAGGATGCTAATTACGCCCCCTGTCATTTCTTCCGATATCTTTCGATAAAAGCCCTATATTCCTTCAAAGTTCACAGAAAAATCGTCCTTTTTTTGCTTTTTCTCAAATTTCTTGCCAAAAAATTATATTTTCATAATTTATTTAATTTTATTCCATACCTTTGCCATCCTTAAAATGGCATTGTAGCGCAAGCTATATTTTCACAGCAAGGATCTTCACTAAACGTTTTAATAAACTTATGTCTGCAACAAAAATTAATGCTGCTAAGCGTATCAACTTCGGAAAAGTTGAACTCATAGCGGAACAGCCTGATTTGCTTGGAATTCAGATACAGTCTTTCAAAGACTTTTTTCAATTGGAAACCACGCCTGATAAGCGAAATGTAGAAGGATTGTTTCGTTGTTTTAAAGACAACTTTCCAATTACTGATACTCGTAATATTTTCGTGTTAGAATTTTTGGATTACTTCGTAGACCCTCCTCGTTATTCAATTGATGAATGTATTGAAAGAGGTCTTACATATGCTGTTCCATTAAAAGCAAAGCTTAGGCTTAGCTGTAATGATGAAGAGCATGTGGATTTCCAAACAATCGTTCAGGACGTGTTCTTAGGTAACATTCCTTACATGACTCCACGTGGTACTTTTGTAATCAATGGAGCAGAAAGGGTTATCGTAAGCCAGCTTCACCGTTCACCTGGTGTTTTCTTTGGTCAATCTACTCACCCGAATGGTACTAAAATTTATTCTGCTCGTGTTATTCCTTTCAAAGGAGCATGGATGGAGTTTGCAACAGATATCAACAATGTGATGTTTGCTTACATTGACCGTAAGAAAAAATTCCCTGTTACTACTTTACTTCGCTCTATTGGTTTTGAAACCGATAAAGACATATTGGAATTGTTCGGTATGGCTGACGAAGTAAAAGCAGATAAAAAGAGCTTAGAAAAGCAAATTGGAAAGCGTCTTGCTGCACGTGTATTGCGTACATGGGTAGAAGATTTTGTGGATGAAGATACTGGTGAGGTAGTTTCCATTGAAAGGAACGAAATCATTTTAGAAAGAGATACTGTTTTGGATGAAAGCAATATCGCTACAATCCTTTCAGTAGAAGTAAAAAATGTATTTATACAAAAAGAAGAAGTGAGTGGTGATTATTCTATCATTTACAATACTTTAAACAAAGATACATCTAACTCCGAGTTGGAAGCTGTTCAGCACATATACAAGCAACTTCGTGGTGCAGATGCGCCAGATGATGAAACCGCTCGTGGTATTATTGATAAATTATTTTTTAGTGATAAGCGTTATGATTTAGGAGAAGTTGGTCGTTATAAAATCAACCGTCGTTTAGGTCTTGATTTCCCAATCACTAAAAAAGTACTTACAAAAGATGATATTATTGCCATCATAAAAACATTGGTACAACTTACCAATGGTAAGAGTGAGGTAGATGATATTGATCACCTAAGCAATCGTAGGGTACGTACAGTAGGAGAGCAATTATATGCTCAATTTGGTGTAGGACTTGCTCGTATGGCTCGTACAATTCGTGAAAGAATGAATGTGCGTGACAATGAAGTATTTACACCGGTTGACTTAATTAATGCTCGAACACTTTCTAGTGTGATTAACTCATTCTTTGGTACTTCTCAGTTGAGCCAATTCTTAGATCAAACCAACCCATTGAGTGAGATAACGCACAAGCGTCGTATCTCCGCACTTGGGCCCGGCGGTTTAAGTAGAGAGCGTGCTGGATTTGAGGTACGTGACGTGCATTACTCACATTACGGCCGTTTATGTACGATTGAAACACCAGAAGGACCAAACATTGGTTTGATATCTACACTTTGTGTACATGCCAAGATCAATGACATGGGCTTTATAGAAACACCTTACCGTAAAGTAACAGCTGGTAAAGTGGATATGAAGAAAGTAACTTTCTTGAGCGCAGAAGAAGAAGATACAGCAAAAATTGCGCAGGCAAACGTAGATATAGATGATAAAGGAAACTTTGTTGATGATAGAATCAAATCTCGTCAAACAGGTGATTTCCCTATCCTAGATAAAGAAGAGGTAGAATACATGGATGTGGCTCCAAACCAAATTGTAGGTTTGAGTGCTTCCCTTATTCCTTTCTTAGAGCATGATGATGCCAACCGTGCATTGATGGGTTCAAACATGCAACGTCAAGCTGTTCCACTTCTAAGACCAGAAGCTCCTATTGTAGGAACTGGTTTGGAAGGAAAAGCAGCTCGTGATGCGAGGATTCAAATACATGCGGATGGTGAGGGTGTTGTTGAATATGTAGATGCAAACGAAATACATGTTCGTTACAAAAGAAGTGATATAGCTAAATTGGTAAGTTTTGAAGACGCACTTACAATTTATAAGATAACAAAATTTGTTCGTACCAACCAGGAGACTACAATCAATTTACGTCCTGCGGTTATTAAAGGACAAAAAGTAGCGGAAGGAGATTTCCTTACAGAAGGATATGCAACCTTAAATGGAGAATTGGCATTGGGTCGTAATATGAAAGTGGCTTTCATGCCATGGAAAGGTTACAACTTTGAGGATGCGATTGTGATTTCTGAAAAAGTGGTGAAAGATGATTTGTTTACCTCTATTCATATCAGTGAGTTTGAAACGGAAGTGCGTGATACAAAATTAGGTGAAGAAGAACTTACACCAGATATTCCAAATGTATCTGAAGAAGCTACCAAAGATTTAGATCAAAACGGTATTATTCGTATAGGTGCAGTTGTGAAAGAAGGCGATATCATTATTGGTAAAATAACGCCAAAAGGTGAAAGTGATCCTACGCCAGAAGAGAAGCTACTACGTGCAATCTTTGGTGATAAAGCCGGAGATGCTAAAGATGCCTCTTTGAAAGCGCCAAGTGGTACAGAAGGTGTTGTTATAGATAAGAAATTGTTTCAGCGTGCAAAGAAAGACAAAAACGCAAAAGTGCGTGAAAAAGCACAGTTGGACAAAATAGAAAAAACACACGAAGTAAACGAAGAGAAACTAATGGCTATGTTGCAAGAGAAATTGCAAAGTATGTTATTGGATAAGACGAGCCAAGGTGTTACCAATAACTTTGGTGAGATATTGATAGGAAAGGGTGTAAAGTTTACGACTAAGAATCTTGCAGGAATTGATTTTGTAAACGTAAATCCTTTGGGATGGAGTTCAGATGAAAAAACGAATGATTTAATCAATACGTTGCTTCACAATTTCAATATCAAATTCAACGAAGAACTTGGTCGTTACAAAAGAGAGAAATTTAATATTTCTATAGGTGATGAATTACCAGCAGGCGTACTGAAATTGGCTAAAGTTTACATGGCTATCAAGCGTAAACTAAAAGTGGGAGATAAGATGGCGGGTCGTCATGGTAACAAAGGAATTGTAGCAAAAATTGTACGTGCAGAAGATATGCCGTTCCTAGAAGATGGAACGCCTGTAGATATCGTATTGAATCCATTGGGTGTACCTAGTCGTATGAACCTTGGACAAATTTATGAAACAGCCTTGGGCTGGGCAGGTGAGAAATTGGGTTGCACGTTTGCAACTCCCATTTTTGATGGAGCTTCAGTAGATGAAATTGCAGAGAATATTGAAAAAGCAGGTCTTCCTAAATTTGGTCATACTTATTTGTATGATGGAGAAACTGGAGATCGTTTCGATCAAAAAGCTACTGTGGGTATCATTTACATTATCAAGCTACATCATATGGTAGATGATAAGATGCATGCTCGTTCAATCGGACCATACAGTCTTATTACGCAACAACCGTTGGGAGGTAAAGCCCAGTTTGGTGGTCAGCGTTTTGGAGAGATGGAGGTTTGGGCACTCGAGGCTTATGGTGCATCTAATATATTGCAAGAATTGTTGACGCTTAAATCGGATGATATCATCGGAAGAGCTAAAACATACGAAGCAATTGTAAAAGGTGATAACATACCAAGGGCGGGTATTCCTGAATCGTTCAATGTATTGGTACATGAATTAAGAGGATTAGGATTGGATTTGAAGTTTGAGTAAAACGACAGTTTGCAAAGGGCAACAGACAGTTTGCAAACAACTCTCTGCCAACAGCCAATTGAATTATAGTTCTTTGATTTTTTTATAAAATATTATTAATGTCTAAGGCAATAGCTATTAATGAATCAATAATAGAAAGTAAAATTTATATTATTCGGGGTCAAAAAGTAATGATGGATAGCGACCTTGCAGAAATGTATGGGGTAGAAACTAAAGTATTAAAACAAGCAGTTAAAAGAAATATGGATAAATTTCCTATTGATTTTATGTTTGAAATGACAGATATCGAACTCTCCAATTGGAGGTCACAAAATGTGACCTCCAATTCTATAAAAATGGGATTGAGGTATAAGCCATTTTGCTTTACAGAACATGGTGTATTGATGTTATCCAGTGTATTGAGAAGTAAGCAGGCCAATGATGTAAATATTAGCATTATGCGGGTTTACAGTAAAATGAAAGAGTTGTTAATAATGAACAAGGACATTTTGTTGAAACTAGAAAAGTTGGAAAATACAACAGATAAAAACAATCAAGACATCAAGATAATATTTTCTTATATAAAAAAATTAATGGAACAGCCAATTAAAGAAAAAACAAGCAGAATAGGATTCAAAAAAGATTGGTGAAAACAGTCAGCAAAATGCAATTGGCAGTTTGCAAATGAAACATCAAACTAAAAGAATTATTAATTATTAATTACACAATTATCAATTATAGATATGGCATTCAAAAAAGAAAATCGTCCAAGAGCATCTTTCTCTCAAATCACCATTGGTTTGGCTAGTCCAGATACCATTTTAGAGAGAAGCTATGGTGAAGTTTTAAAGCCTGAAACAATCAACTATCGTACCTACAAACCAGAAAGAGATGGTTTGTTTTGCGAAAGAATTTTTGGCCCAGTAAAAGATTACGAGTGTGCTTGTGGAAAGTACAAGCGTATACGTTACAAAGGAATTGTTTGTGATCGTTGCGGTGTAGAAGTTACCGAAAAGAAAGTACGTAGAGAAAGAATGGGACACATCAAATTGGTAGTTCCTGTTGTACATATTTGGTATTTTAAATCTTTGCCAAATAAAATTGGTTACTTACTTGGAATGAGTTCTAAGAAATTGGAAACCATCGTTTATTATGAGCGTTATGTGGTAATCAATCCAGGAGTACGTACCGATAAAGGACAGAACTACGCAGATCTATTAACAGAAGAAGAATACCTTGACATTCTAGATACACTTCCAAAAGAAAACCAAATGCTTCCTGATGAAGATCCGGAAAAATTTGTTGCTAAAATGGGAGCAGAAGCAGTACATGCATTGCTTGAGCGTTTGGATCTAGATCAACTAAGTTTTGATTTACGTAATTCTGCAGCAAACGAAACATCTCAACAACGTAAAGCAGATGCCTTAAAGCGTTTGAGCGTGGTAGAAAGTTTCCGTGATGCTAATACAAGAATTGAGAATCGTCCAGAGTGGATGGTTATGCAATATATTCCAGTAATACCACCAGAACTTCGTCCATTGGTTCCATTGGATGGTGGTCGTTTTGCATCATCAGATTTAAATGACTTGTATCGTCGTGTAATTATTCGTAACAACCGTTTGAAGCGTTTGATGGAGATTAAAGCGCCAGAAGTAATTCTTCGTAACGAGAAAAGAATGTTGCAAGAAGCTATAGATTCATTGTTTGATAATAGCCGTAAATCAAATGCTGTAAAAGCAGAAGGTGGACGTGCTTTGAAATCTCTCTCAGATGTATTGAAAGGTAAGCAAGGGCGTTTCCGTCAGAATTTGTTAGGAAAGCGTGTTGATTACTCTGGTCGTTCTGTAATTGTGGTAGGACCAGAACTTAAAATGCACGAGTGTGGTTTGCCAAAAGATATGGCGGCAGAATTGTTTAAGCCATTTATTATACGCAAACTTATTGAAAGAGGTATTGTAAAAACAGTAAAGAGTGCCCGTAAATTGGTAGATAAAAAAGAAGCCATCATTTGGGATATTCTAGAAAATATATTAAAGGGTCACCCAGTGATGTTGAACAGAGCTCCAACCTTACACAGGTTGTCTATTCAAGCATTCCAACCAAAATTGATTGAAGGAAAAGCAATTCAACTTCACCCATTGGTTACTTCTGCGTTCAACGCCGATTTCGATGGAGATCAGATGGCGGTGCACGTTCCGTTGAGCAATGCCGCTATTTTGGAAGCACAATTATTGATGCTTTCTTCGCATAACATTCTTAACCCTCAAAATGGTACACCTATTACCCTTCCTTCTCAGGACATGGTACTTGGATTGTATTACATCACCAAAGGAAAGAAAACCATTGGAGATGAAATCGTAAAAGGAGAAGGAAAAGCATTTTATTCTGCTGAAGAAGTTATCATTGCCTACAACGAGAAGCAAATTGATCTACATGCGAACATTAGAGTAAGAGCAAACTACCGCAACAACGATGGTTCACTTACTTTTAAATTGATAGAAACAACTGTTGGTCGTGTAATATTTAACCAGCATGTTCCAAAAGAAGTAGGTTTTGTAAATGCATTGCTTACTAAAAAGAATTTGCGTGAAATTATTGGTGATATCATCAAATGGACATCGGTTCCTATCACTGCAAAATTCTTGGATGATATTAAAACACTTGGATACCGTATGGCATTCCGTGGTGGATTATCGTTCAATATCAACGATCTTATCATTCCAGCTATCAAAGAAGAATTGGTAGAAAATGCACATGGAGAAGTAGCTGAGGTAATGGATAGTTATAACATGGGATTGATTACAAACAATGAGCGTTATAACCAAATTATTGATATTTGGAGTCGTGTAGATACTAAAGTTACAGAAACACTTATTCGTGATTTGGCATCTGATAAACAAGGTTTCAACTCAGTTTATATGATGCTTGATTCTGGTGCTCGTGGATCTAAACAACAAATTAAGCAGCTTGCAGGTATGAGGGGATTGATGGCTAAGCCACGTAAGTCTGGATCATCTGGAAGTGAGATTATTGAAAATCCAATTCTTGCCAACTTTAAAGATGGTTTGAGTGTATTGGAGTATTTCATTTCTACCCATGGTGCTCGTAAAGGTTTGGCGGATACGGCTCTTAAAACTGCTGATGCGGGTTACCTTACCAGGAGATTGGTGGATGTGGCGCAAGATGTGGTTATTAATGAAGAAGATTGTGGAACCCTGCGTGGTATTGCAACTTCTGCATTAAAAGACAACGAAGATATTATTGAACCATTAAGCGATAGGATTGAAGGTCGTATGTCATTGCATGATGTAATACATCCTGTAACAGATGAAATACTTGCTGTTGCTGGCGAAGAAATAAGCACAGATACTGCAAATCTTATTGAAGAAAGTGGAATTGAAACCGTAGAAATTCGTTCAGTATTAACCTGCGAAAGCAAGCGTGGTGTGTGTGTAAAATGTTATGGTAAAAACCTAGCATCTGGTACACTGGCCCAGCGTGGAGATGCAGTAGGTATTATTGCCGCACAATCTATTGGTGAGCCAGGTACACAGCTTACATTACGTACTTTCCACGTGGGTGGTGTGGCAGGATCTACTTCGGTAGAATCTAGCTTATACGCTAAGTTTGATGGTACTTTACAATTTGATGGTTTGCGTACAGTATCTACTGAAGATGCTGAAGGTAAGAAGCAGGTTGTAGTTATCGGTCGTACAGGTGAAGTAAGAAATATAGATGTAAAATCTGATCGTTTATTGAATAGTATGCACGTTCCTTACGGATCTGTATTAAAAGTAAAAGACGGACAGAAAGTAGCGAAAGGAGATCCGATTTGTACATGGGATCCATTTAACAACGTAATTGTTGCAGAGGTAAGTGGTAGCATTAAATTTGATGCTTTATTAGAAGGTATAACTTACCGTGATGAAGTAGATGAACAAACTGGACATAGAGAGAAAGTGGTTATAGATACAAAAGATAAAACCAAATTACCATCAATTATTGTAGAAGGTAAAGAGAAGAAAGGATACAACTTACCTGTAGGATCGCACATCGTAATAGAAGAAGGCGATACAGTAAGAAGTGGTCAGGTATTGGTAAAAATACCTCGTGTACTAAGCAAATTGAAGGATATTACGGGAGGTTTACCTCGTGTAACAGAATTATTTGAAGCACGTAACCCTAGTAACCCAGCGGTAGTTTGTGAGATAGATGGTGTGGTTGCTTTTGGAGCCATTAAGCGTGGTAACAGGGAGATTATTGTAGAAGCAAAAGATGGTGTAGTGCGTAAATACTTGGTTCCATTGAGTCGTCAGATTCTTGTACAAGATGGTGATTTCGTAAAAGCTGGATCACAATTGTCAGATGGCCAAACAGCTCCTGCAGATATACTTGCAATTAGAGGCCCATTTGCAGTACAAGAGTATGTTGTAAATGAAATACAAGAGGTTTATAGATTACAAGGTGTGAAGATTAATGACAAGCACGTAGAAGTAATTGTACGCCAGATGATGAGAAAAGTAACCATTGAAGATGCTGGTGATACCATATTCTTAGAAGGAGATACAGAAGATAAACAAGAGTTTAATGTGGAGAATGATAATATCTACGATAAGAAAGTTGTTACAGACCATGGAGAAAGTACCAAACTAAAAACTGGACAAATTGTTACACTTCGTGATGTAAGAGAAGAAAATTCTATCCTTAGAAGAAACGATAAAAAACTGGTTGAATTCCGTGATGCCAAACCTGCAACATCTTCGCCGTTGTTGTTGGGTATTACCAAGGCTTCGTTGGGTACACAAAGTTGGATATCTGCAGCTTCTTTCCAAGAAACAACCAAAGTATTGTCTTCTGCAGCCATACAAGGAAAAATGGATCCAATGCTTGGTTTGAAAGAGAACGTTATTACAGGGCATCATATACCTGCTGGAACGGGCTTGCGTGAGTTTGAAAACATGATTGTAGGTAGCAAAGAAGAATACGAGACATTGATGACTACTAAGGAAGCAATGAGTTTTGATGAGGAAGAGTAAAATGCAAATATGCAAATATGCAGATGTGCAATTATGCAAATGAATAAAGGAAGGAGTGAGATGAAAGTCTTGCTCCTTTTTTTGTGTATGGTTATATATAATGGCAAATCGAATTATTAAAAATGTATTCTAATGTTTTCTGGTAGTAATACCTCTTGAACTTGTAAAATAGTCTGATGTCATTCTTTGCGGCTTTGCTCCTTTGCGAGCCTTGCGTGAAAATAGTTGGACTAAAAAATAAATAAATTTGGTATAAATTTGTCTTAGGAGTTTTGTTGTAAAAAATTAGACAAAATATCTTGCACGAAGTAAAAAATAATTTAAAAAACTGAAACATGGAAGAGAACCAAATGAATTTAGGTGTAGGAACAAGACTGCAACACACACAATTTGGACCCGGCGTAATCGTAGGCGTACGCTATGCAACTTATATAATTTCGTTTATAGATAGTGGTATAAAAGAGATAGACAAATCTGATGAAAAACTAGAAGAAATTATTGCAGAAAATGTAACGGTGGAAGTAGAAACCATTTCGGAGGTGGAGAGATCTTTATTGAAAATATTGAGGCAATGGGGCGGAATAAGCGAAATAGTTTCGCTAGGTGATAAATGGATTGGTGGTACCATGCTTTTACAAACTGCCGACAAGACCTTGAAACCAAAAGAAATTCCAATAGATGATTTTTTTCATAAAATAGTAATGCTACGTGATAGACTGCGTGTACTCGAACAAAATATAAACAGCCACAAAAAATTATCCGACGAAGATAAAGTGAACATACAACAATACATAACCCGCTGCTATGGGTCACTCACAACGTTTAATGTGTTGTTTAAAAATAAAGAACATTGGTTTGTAGGGGAGAAATCGGGAGGGGAGTAACCTCCACATTCGTTTAAATTTTTCTATAAAAATTGTCCGCACAAGTGTAATTAAGATACTTTAAATAATAGCTGATACGAATCAATGCTCTTTAAGATAGTAATCATTTTTAATAATTTTGATATGAGTTTATTTTATGTTATAAATCAATAACATGAAATCGAACAATTTTAAAACAGCCGTTTTTATTTCTTTTATTTCTTTTATTTTTATTTCGCTGCATCTTTTTGCGCAGGAGGAAAATATAGTTACATCAAAATTCGATTTTGTACCTGGCGAAAAAATAATTTTTTTCGATGATTTCACCACAGATAACTTGGGAGATTTTCCTGCTACTTGGAATACGAATAGCAGTGGCGAAATAGTAACAAACAGCAATTTTCCGGGTAGGTGGTTTCACCTGAAGGGCGGCGGTTTTTACATACCAGAAGCCAAAGAAAAATTTACAGATAATTTTACTATTGAGTTCGATTTAATACCAATGAACAAAGAAGATATAAGTTATCAATATAACGTAACGTTTATGTTCGTTTCTGGTACTTTGAATAATCCCAATGAGGGCGGTGCTGTACCTGGTAAAGCAGGTATTAAAATTTCATCCGATTATGATAATGTAAATTGGACAAACTATTCTGAAAAGGACGGTGGTTATGTAAACAATGGTAATTCACCATTTATGTTTAATACAAAAGAAAAATACCGTGTTTCTTTTTGGATACAAAAGCAAAGGGTGCGCATGTATGCAAATGAAACCAAAATATTGGATTTGCCTAGAGGATTAATTGACGACTATATTTATAACATCTTTAGAATTCAAACAAACGATGATGTGATGCCAATGATTGCTAATTTTAGGATTGCTGCTGGTTTGCCGGATATGAGAAACAAATTGGTTACAGTTGGCAAATTAGTAACCTATGGTATCCAGTTTGATGTTAATGCAGATCAAATAAAACCTTCTTCCTATGGAACAATAAAAGAAATAGCGCAAGTGCTAAAAGATAATGCATCTTTAAAAATAAAAATAATTGGACATACAGATGCAGATGGTGAGGAGGCTGCAAATTTGGATTTGTCAAAAAGAAGATCCATTTCTGTAAAAAATGAATTGGTTGATCATTTTAATATTGATGCCGCAAGAATTGTTACGGATGGTAATGGAGAATCACAACCAATAGCCCCCAATGATAATGCGTTGAATAAGGCAAAGAATAGGAGAGTGGAATTTATTAAGCTTTAATATGATTATGTGAATGAAGGATAATTGATTGTTTAACCAAGGCCTTATCGAAATAAATAAGGCTATACGAATGTAAATAGCGGCTGTTTTAATTATCTATTCAATTTTTTAGTTCAAATTCTTCTACAATATTCCACGGTTTTCCTATCTCTTGTTTAATTAGACTTACTTTTTTAAAAGTAATGGATGTAGGAAAACAATGGTTTTCCATTTGTTTAAATATTTCGTTGGTACAAGTTCCATTTCTGGGATGTATTAATGTGATATGGGGTTCTTGTATACTTGGTTTTTCAATTATATTTTGTAAAATATTTTTTCTTAGTTTTATAAAAGAGCTGTTTTTAGTAAATGCAGGAATCATTAGACCTTTATTATTTGCAAAACGAATTACATTTCCAAAATGAATTGTAATAAAGCGGGTATGTATATTTCTTAGATTTAAACATACTTTTTCTATTTGCGCAAGCTCGTCTTCTCTACAAAGTGTCACATGGCTTTTTATCATATGATACTGTAATGGATTAAATTCTTTGCGAAAATTTTCGATTATGTGGGATGTACTTTCATCAATAAAAAGCGTTAATTGTTTCCTTGTTGTTTTCATATTATTTTTAGATTTGTAAAATTGTAGGTTTATTTTATTTAATCTACATCTTAGCAAATCATTTTACAGTAAATGGTAGCATTAAGCGGATATTCCTTTACATTTGAATGTGCAAGGAACCTTCTCATAAATAATAAACAAAAGTATGAATAAGTCTTATAATGAAATTTCCCCTAACCAATTGTGGCAGCACTTCGCCGATTTAAATGCAATTCCAAGAGCTTCCAAAAAAGAAGAACAAGTAATTCAATTCATATTGGATTTTGGTAAAAAATTAAATCTAAACACGTACAAAGATGAGGTGGGCAATGTCATCATAAAGAAAGGAGCAACTGTCGGTATGGAAAATAAGCAAACTGTTTGTTTGCAAAGCCACCTAGATATGGTACATCAAAAAAATGCTGATACGGATTTTGATTTTGCCACACAAGGAATAAATATGTTTGTAGAAGATGATTGGGTGAAAGCGAAGGGTACAACTTTGGGAGCCGATAATGGAATTGGTGTAGCATCTATCATGACCATTCTTGCATCTGATACTATTCCTCATCCGGCTATAGAAGCGCTCTTTACCATCGATGAAGAGACTGGAATGACTGGAGCGTTGGGTTTAAAGGGTGGCTTATTAGATGCATCAATATTACTTAATTTAGATACGGAAGACGATGATGAATTAACCATTGGTTGTGCCGGTGGAATAGATGTAAGTGCAAGTGGAAATTATGAGGTGGAAAAATGTGCGACAGCAGTTGATGGTTATAAACTATTTGTAAAAGGCCTTACAGGTGGACACTCAGGTGTGGATATTGACCTTGGTAGAGGCAATGCTAATAAATTGATAAATCGTGTATTGTTAAATGCTGTTGAGAAATTTGATCTACGAATTGTTGGTATTGATGGAGGAGGATTGCGCAATGCTATTCCAAGGGAATCATCTGCAGAACTGGTTATTTCTTCTACACATGCAGCGGCATTTGCATCTTTCATAAAAGAAGAGGAGTTAATTATAAAAAGCGAATACCAGCGTACCGATCCTAACTTAATGATTGGTATAGAAAAGATAAATACCCCTGAAACCTGTATGGACGCTTCATTTCAATATAAGTTCCTAAGAACGATAGCGGCATGCCCCAATGGTATATACAGAATGAGTCCTGCTATTGATGGATTGGTACAAACATCCAACAACTTAGCAAGGGTACTTGTAAAAAATGGCGAATTTACCATATTGTGTTTAACCCGTAGTTCGGTAGATAGTGAGAAAATGGATTTGGCAAAAACCATCTGTTATAATTTTGAATTGGCGGGTGCAAAACCATCTTTTGGGGGATCATACCCTGGGTGGGTACCAAAACCAGAAGCGCCCATTGTAAAACTAATGAGCGATTTATACGAAGAGCGTTATAAAGCAAAAGCAAAAGTAAAAGCAATACATGCAGGTTTGGAATGTGGCATTTTGGGAACCAACTATGCGTCTATGCAAATGATTTCATTTGGTCCTAACATTCGTGGAGCCCACTCTCCAGATGAAAAAGTACAGATTAGCTCTGTTCAAAAATACTGGCCATTTTTATTGGAAACACTTATGCGGATACCAGAAAGAGGCTGAGATATAAATGATAATGATAAGAACCAAAGCCAGGCCATGATTACCTGCCAAACCTAAGCCCAAGACGAAGAAAGTAAACTGACCGTTGCAAGCGTTTCGTGGGGATAAGAACCGAGGCGAAGCATAACATACCCTCCGGTCGTTGTAGGCAGTTATTCGTTAATTTTTCTTCTACAAAACTGTGTCCAACTTTCATTACTTGGGTGAGCATATATTGTTGGATTTTTACCATAATAAGTAACATTTCTAAGTCCAACTGCATTTGCTCTTTCTCTTAACTCTCTTGCGTGAAAGGCATGATGAGATGGAATGTCTGCATTAAAAGGGCTATACGGATTCACAACGTCTCTAAGTGTATTATTAACCCAAATTTCAGGGTCATCAGC
This sequence comes from Ferruginibacter sp., assembly GCA_031430735.1. Taxonomy (GTDB): domain Bacteria; phylum Bacteroidota; class Bacteroidia; order Chitinophagales; family Chitinophagaceae; genus Ferruginibacter. The sequence goes on from JANPCB010000030.1 coordinate 19,680, forward strand.
AGACATTAAGGCCAACATATCTACTTCTGCTCTATAAGTATCAATTGCAGCCGATTCATATTGAGCATTTGAGGAAACTCCATATATTTTTTGAATGTTGCCAGTTTCATTTGTCAATATTTGTGACCAGGTTACACCATAATCAACAAAAACATCATTTACCCATCGGTCTTCGATATTGTAACTTGCTTGAGTTTCTCTTGCAACTACGCCTTTTACTCTGCTTGATTCTCTTAAAACAGGGTCACTACTTGAAGCATTTGCAAAGTCATTATTAAATGCAATCCAAAGAGAAGTTCCTGCACCTGCTGAATTTCCCGACAAAATTATTTTAGTCTTGTCAATATTAAAATCAGTTGCTCTATTTCTAATATATTGTAAAGCCCTTCTTACATCTGACATAGATTTTTTAACTCCTTCGGTTTCGCCAGTTGTATTTAATAGCGTATAACGAATGGTAGCAAAAGCAATATTATTTTGAAGCAAATATCTTATATCAGTTGGAAAGTCCCAAGCACCACCTGACTGGACAGAATAGACAAAATCTTTATCACCACTTGTAAATCCTCCACCGTGTACATATATTACCAAACCCGTTGGCGTATTCGAATTTGGAAGCCAAATATCAAATTGAGTTCTTGCCTTGTTGTCATAAGCAATGTCTTTTGCAAATTTTGCATTCACAGCTTGCAAATCAAAAGGGGAGTTTGAAAAAGTAATAGTCGAAATTGGGGTTACTTGGTTATCATCATTTTTACCACAACCAAAAGTCAATAAAACAAGGGATAAAAAAGTAAAGATATTTTTTGAGTGTTTTTTCATAGTAATTTGATTTTTTACCAAATCTTGCACACAACTTTAAGGCTTGAGTGTAAATATAGAATTTGAATCCCTTCCGCCCGAAACAAAAGCATAAACCTTCCAACCGGCAAATAAAGATATAAATGATAAGGATAAGAACCAAAAGCTAGGCTATGATTATTTTCCCAAACCAATACACAGGCTAAGAAAGTAAATTGACCTTAGCGAATGGTTTGTGGGGAAACTAACCGAGGTTCAAATATAATTGTCGTAAAACCAAAGTCAGTTTGTGTCGGCTCTATTGCAAATGTAACTTGTAATTCTTTTAAGGTCAAAACGATTTGGTTAAAGTTGTCAATAGCAAAACCTAAACGCAAATTTTTGTCGGCTTCTGTTTGGCTTTTTGTCAAAGGATAAATTTCTAAAACAGTTTGTCCAACTGATGTGAAATATGTTGTGGTTGGGCGTAAATCTACAAATCTCCGCCATAAACTTGGTCTGCGCCAGTATGTGATAGATGAAATGAATGTGAATACCGTATTTTTTCTAAAACTACATCAAAAAACCATTTTCCGCAGCATAAACAGGGGGGATGTTACTTTCGCCCAGCATCTCCCGCAAATCAATTTCTATAGCCCGAGATATGGAGGAAATAGGGACATCGTTATAGGCAGCCTCAAAGGGATTTTCGGAGTAGTCTCCTATCCTGTCTACCAAGAAAAACAACCAGATAATGATGGTCGAAAAAGGTATGGTGAGCCAATGGTGCAATTCTTTTGATTGCTCAAATATATCCAGCAACCCGAATGGAATGAGCGCACAAAAAATATAGAGTATCCATAGCCCGGTGGAAGCGTACTGCCGCGGGAATGGAAAATTTTTAATTCGCTCTGTCATGCCCTGCAGATCGTAGAAGTTGCCTATCAGTTGGTGAAGCCACACATGTTTGTATTCCGAAAGTTGGCCATCGTTGTACAAGCGCTCTAATTCAACACTCTGGTTCTTCAAAATCTGTGTGGGTATGTTCGAATATTTCCTGAGATCGTTGAGCTCAATGGCAGAGAGATATTGCGAGATCTCGGGCTCCATTCCATCCTCGCATTCTTTCCTGAACCTGGGCGTGAATACCAGCTTATCTATGGGGCCGTTGTGTTCCCATGTTCTCGCCTTTCGCATATTATGCTTCAGGGCCAGTAGCCAGGCCAGGTGGCGGTGAATCGTGCTCTTCTTCCACTCGTGGCTGGTGTCCGGCACGGGCATCGTGAGCACGGCTGTTGCAAAGGTGCGACTCTCGTTAATCATCTTTCCCCATATTTTTCTAGCCTCCCAGGTGCGATCGTACGAACTGTTATTTTTAAAACTCAGGAAAAAGGCTACGGCAACACCGATAACAGAAATGGGCTGCCATGGCAAGGCAAAATTAATTTTAGTGATCTCATATACTAGTATGACAATAGCGGAATAAAGCAGCCCGTATAATAGCGATTTCTTCGACCACCGCACTGTCATCCACAGGCTGTAATAACGTTTTATATACATGTTGTTACATTTTAGGATTATTAAGTTAATCTATGCTTCCCAGTACAAAGGGATATTTATACTCTTACAAAGCGAATATAACTGAATCACGGTAATTTTCAATTGATATGCCAGGTATCAAAAAAGATTTTTTAAAGGTTGCCGGTCCTAGCGTTGCATTGCTGAGGTCACCAGACACTTGCAGGCAATAGCGCTTTATGCAGGTGTGGAATTTGACATTCTTCTGCCCGGAATCCCTACACGGGTGTAGGGACCGAACTTGCCTGCCGGCAGGCTGGTAAAGAAATAAATGATAATGATAAGAACCAAAAGCTAGGCTATGATTTTCTGCCAGAACAAAAGCCCATGGCTAAGAAAGTAAACTGACCAAAGCGAACGGTTCTTGAAGACAGCACAACTGTTCGGAACGTTTAGGAAGTATTTCTCTAAATAAGTTTTTTTGCTTTTTCTTTGTCTCCATCGCATAATATTACTAATGCTTAGATCAGATCATTTTCCAATTCCTGAGCAAATTTTCTTTTGGGTATTTTATATCCCTGAAGTGTTTTTAGTTTTTTGTATTCTGTTAGCAAGAAGGCAATGTCATTGTTACATACTTCACTACTTTAATTCCATTTTCAGTTCTATTTAATAAATGCGAAAAGTTTAAATGTTGTTTTATAAATATTAAAAATATTTCTATATCCCATCTTGACTTATAAATCCATGTAATTTCTTTGCATGCTTATCAACATTTGTCTCGGAAGCAAATTGAGAGAAATCTTTCTTGCTAATGAACAATATAAGTTTGTCTACAATGTGCAGACTCTTTTTGGAATACGAAGCAACGCTTAAAAAAGCAACTCATAAAATAACAATATCGACATCTTAAAAAATTTGTGGAAAACATTTCGAACTGTTCTGGTGCTGACACGAACCGAGGTGAAGAATCGATAATTTCGGAATGCTGACAAAATTATCTACTCAATAGAAATGAAAAAAAATAGTACATTCACAATTATGCAAGAAACCATCAACCAAGCTCTTAAACCAAAAGTTTTTTTCACGAGAAAACAAATAATATTATCAATTGTTTATTTATGTTTATTTAACTCTGCTGTTAAAGCGCAAAAACTAAACCAGGAATTTGTGGATGGAATAAGCATTGGCACCCGTAAAAGTGTTGTAATTGATATAGTAATGTCGCAACTGAGAACATACTTTGAAACTGACACTGATGGCGTATTAAGCTTTACCCGGAAGAAGTATAAAATTAAAATAAATAATAAAAATAAATTAGATGCGTTTATTACCAGCATGCAAGATGATATACGCACTCAATTGCAAATAAATGAAAACTGGCAAACGGTGGATAGTTACAGCAAATATGGCGTAGGCATCAACAAAGTACTGGGCCATAATATGACCTTTCCTGGATATGGTAAAAGCGGATCAGGAAAGAATGGGGATGGTCATTGCGATCTGAGTTTTAAAAACGAATATGTATCTGGTATTTATGGTAGTTTAGATATAACCAGGGATTATTCTATACACAGTGGTTTTAATTACGACAACAATCACCTAGCTAATTGTGCAAATGTTTTAAGAAACAATTACGGCAGTTTCACTTTTAAACAAGGTTCTACAACATGGAACTCCTGCAGCACCAACGCTGAAAATGTTCCTATTATAACTTACTATTTCAATTCCGATGATGATTATGCTGCTACGGTTACATTTACTTATGGTATATATCAACGCAAGGTAATTGGTGGTCATCGCTACCAATGTGTGGCTTCAGGTAACCACCTTACCAATATCGCTTTTTCTGTTTCACAAAAATAATTTGCTTACTCTTCTTTCACTACTATCAATTTTTATAATATGAGATTTACTTTAATCCTCTCTTTTTGTTGCAGTATATTATTTGCAAGCGCACAAAAATTAACCGTGTTTGAAGACAAAAATAAAAAAGGATATAGGGATAATTTAGGTAACGTTGTAATACCTGCAAAATATGATGATGCTGATCAATTCAAAAATGGATATGCAAAAGTTACAGTGTATGATGCAAATGTTCAAAGAAAATATGGCATAATTGATATGAAGGGAAAGGAAATCATACCCTTAAAATATTCTTATTTAGCTGAAGAATTTTCTGAAGGGATGATAGCTGCCGAGATGAATAAAAAATGGGGTTTCATCAATTTAAAAAATGAAACGGTCATTCCTTTTAGTTATGAATATGCGCATAAATTTTCTGAAGGGCTTGCTGCTGTTAAGTTAAAAAATAAATGGGGTTTTATAGATGCAGATAGTAAATTGAAAATACCTTTTACATATGATAAGGTAGAAGATTTTAAAGAAGCAAGGTGTGCAGTTCAGCTATACAATAAGTGGGGGTTTATAAATGAAGTAGGCACCCAGGTTATTCCGTTTAAATACGAAGATGTAAGCTATACTGGATTTTCCGGCGGATTAGCAGGTGTAAAGCAATATGATAAATGGGCAGTAATAAATGCAGCGGGTAAAGAGTTAACGGGGTTTAAATACCAAACTGTCGAGAGCAGTTATTATAACCCTTCTCTAAACATTATTAAAGTAGGTATTATACCTGGTTCAAACTATTATTTATATGGTGTTGTAGATAATAATGGCAAAGAAATTATTCCGGTAAAGTATCGGGCATTAGATATTTATGGTTACAATGTTATAGTGGCAGCAGTGAATGATAAATCCGGTGTTTTAAATATTAAAAATAAAACCATATTACCTTTTGACTATTCTGGTATTTATATGCTTAAGGATTATTCACCAAATGGTCTTCTCTACAAGCCGGGTGAAAAAAACAATACCCGGGTTTTTTCTTTAGATGGTGATAAAATAAATATCTGGAAATACGAGAATGTAAAAGATGAATCTGAAGGGTTAAGAGCTGCTACTTATAAAAACAAATGGGGTTTCTTCAATGCAGCAGGGGCAGAGCCTGTACCCTTTATATACGATACAGTTACTAATTTTTTGGGGGGTTATTCCTTTGTAGAGCTTAATAAAAAAGTTGGCTATATTGATAAATCAGGCAAGCAGGTAATTCCTGTCAAATACGATAACATTTACAATTACGCTGATAAAATGGCTGCAGTTACTGCTGATGGCAAGTGGGGTTTTATTAATGATAAATTCCAAGAGACGGTACCATTAAAATATGAAGCTGTAAGAGACTTTTCAAATGGTTACGCTTCTGTACAGTTGAATAAAAAAATGGGAGCTATAGATCAAATGGGACAGGTAGTTGTTCCTATAAAATATGAGGATGTAGATTCATTTTCCGACGGGATGTTTGCAGTTGTTTTAAATAAAAAAATTGGCTTTGTAGATGCTACAGGCAAAGAAACAATAGCCTGCACATTTGATAAAATGGAAAGAAGGTTTTACAATGGAAAAGCAAAGGTAGTAAAGGATGGCAAACCCATAACGATAGATAAAACAGGAAAGGTTTTGTAAATGAAATTTTATTTCCCTACATAAATTTTACTGTATGCTCTATTCCCATTCGTCCATAAATGAGCTTCTTTTAAAAATACATAGTTCTGCAACAGTCACCCATGTTAGCGGTAGTTTGGCTGTTTGTGTGTATGCATACTTATTTACCGGCAATCAAACTTTACAGCATATTTGCTCCAACTATCATACCCGTCAATTCGATAAGCAGTGCTTCCATTAACAGTAAGCCAACTGATTTTTACATAAGCGACATCTTTTTTAGGAAGCTTCAATTCATAGTAGTAGTATCCCAATAGTGGTTTTGTATCACAACGCTTCAAAAGTTTAGCTCCATAAGGTTTGTTAGCAAAAATACTGTCAATGGTGATTTTTGGATGCAGGTCAGCAGAAGTGGGGCTCATAATGCTGAATGAGCCATAGCCCATTCGTGGACCTTTCAACATAATATTCCATTTACCAGCTTTGCCTGAAGACATCACTTGCTTGCCTTTAATCGTAATATCTGATATGCCTTTCCTATAAAAATTGATACTGGTGTCGTTGCTCATTTCTATTTTATCCGATTGCCAGCTGACCGGATATTTTTTCGGCTTGCCTACAGCCCAGTCACCTATATTTTCAAACCCAGTGCTGTCGTACAGCAACTTTTTTATAAGGTCATACAGTTCTGTTTTTGGTACTTGTGCAGATGCCATCATCGAACAAAGGCTGGTTATAATAATTAAAAAGAGCTTGCTCATGCTATAAGGATTAATGTAAAAAATAATGACTATTCAGTTATTTCACTTGAACAGGTGATACCTGATCAGTTTTATTACCTATAGCTAACTCTCCATAACTGTTAGCTCCCCAAACATACAAGGTACCATCGGCCTTCATGGCAAGACTGTGGTTCATGCCAGCGGCAACATCAATCCAATCTTTTGCACTTCCTACTTGTTGCGGTATTCGTTTATTACCTGTTCTTCCCAAGCCAAGGCCTCCATTGTTATTACTGCCCCATGCCCATAATGAACCATCTTGCTTCAAGCCCAAAGAGTGGTGTTGTCCGCAGTCGACTATTTTCCAGTTTTTGTCGTTGCCAACTTGAACAGGTCGGAGCTGTTTTATTACTGAGTTGATGCCTAATTCTCCATTTTGATTGGCTCCCCATGTCCATAGCGTCCCATCTGTTTTTATGCCTGCTGAATGACTTTGTCCTGTAGTAACAAAGGCCCAGTTATTATCCCTTCCGATTTGCACTGGTATATTTTGTGAAGCATTATCGCCTGTACCCAACATGCCCCAAGGATTGTATCCCCAAGCCCATAAGCTGCCATCCTTCCTAATTGCCAGGGCATATTTCACGCCAGCAGATACCATCTTCCAGTTGTTGTCTTTGCCTATTTGAATAGGTATAAGGCTGAGATACGGGTTGCCTCCTGTTCCCAACTCACCATTACCATTCAACCCCCAACCCCATAAAGTACCATTGCGCTTGATGGCTAAGCAAAAGGATTCACCTGCCGAGATGCTTACCCAATTCGTGTCTTTACCTACTTTGGCAGGGCCAAACTTATGTGTCTTGTTACCATTGCCCACCTCACCATAGTTATTGTATCCCCAGGCCCATAAGCTACCATCTGCCCTGAGTGCTAAAGTAGTGTAGGTGCGGGTAGAAACACTTACATAATTGTTTGCTGTTCCTACCTGTTGTGGCAACGTGGCGTCTGCCTTGTCCATAACACCCAACTGACCAAAAACATTTTGACCTGATGCATACAAAGCCCCATTGCGAATGAACAAGCTGTGAAACGTACCGCCGGATAAACGTTCTGCATTAAGTGTTCTTAAATTGTCATTAGGCGATTGAGCAAACAATGATGTTATGCTGTAAAGCATTATGATAATACAAACAGGAAGTGAGCGCATAATAGGATTATTTTAATAGTAAAAAATAAATTCCAAAATACTGATTTGGGTAATGTTTTTGCAAACAAATTAACTAAAATTTACCGCTAACGGTAGCGCTTTCTGCAGCTGTGGAATTTGAAATGCTTCCGCCCAAAACAAATCCTAACTAAAGATATTAATGATAATGATAATAACCAAAAGCTAGGTTATGATTTTCTTCCATAACCAAAGCCCATGGTGAAGTAAGTATATTGACCATAGTGGATGGTTCTTGGGGATAGGAACCGAGGCTATGAACACGAACAGAGGTGAAGTGATTCCGTCCGCCAGAACTGCTGCTGATAGCGAATTACGGCCGAAGATTACAACGTTCTAACACACTTGCACAATACCCATGTTTGCGGTTCGTGCTTGTTACTAGAAGCTGTTTAAATTAAGCTGTCACTAACTTTTTGCTGTTAGCAGACTTTTCTTTGCGAAGTTTTAGTTTTGCGATTTTTTCTTTGTCAGCTTTAATAAATTCACTGATAGCTTTTCTTTCTTTGTCTGTCAAAGGCTTTCCGTTAATTATAAAGTCTACGCCATCTGGCTCTTTAATGTGTCCCATTTTATATGCTTTTAAAATATTGGTCAATTAGTTTGTTTGCTGCTATTGTGTTTATTATCATTAAGTGCCCGCCAAAATGATATGCCCCTAAAGTTTTAACGTAATGGTCAATAAGTTTAGTTTTTGCGGTGAAAGAAAGATAGCCATCAAAACCATTTTGAAACGAAACTTTACAAGCATAAGCAACTAGGTTTCCTGGAACGCCTTCGTACAATTTATTTTTCCCTCTATTAAAAGGAGCACTTTCCAATAAGTCCATATAAACATGGTCTGGCTCAATGGTAAGACTTAAAATACCTTGGATTATATTTGGGTTATTACTAATTGTCAATTTGTAAACTTCCCTTGCATTATCGTCCAGTTCAGTTTTCCAATTAAAAGCCCAGCCATTTTTCTTTGTAACCAGCTTTAAGTCTGTTTTTGTCAAACGACTAACTTCTGTTGGGAAACTGTCACCTGAAATGGTATTTTGTATTGAATTTGTGAGTTTATCAACCTCAAAGTCAAGTGCTATTTTTGTTCGCTTTTTCACTTTACGAATTTACGAAAAAACAAGCGCTTATTCAAATGGTTTTATTACATGTAAAGTGTCCTGTAACATGGCTGGTATCGATAACTCTTTTTGCAGGTGTGGAATTTGAAATTCTTCCGCCCAAGACAAACCCTAATTAAAGGAATAAATGATATTAATAATAACCAAAAGCTAGGTTATGATTTTCTGCCCAAACCAAAGCCCAAGGCGAAGAAAGTAAACTGACAATAGCGAGTGGTTCGTGGGGAAAAGAACCGAGGAGGACCCAATGTTACCAATAGGCTTTAGTCGCCATAAAACTTAATGTATGTATGAACTTCATCCTGACTTTCCTTTATTAAGTCAAGAATTTGTTCTATAATTTCAATTTGAATCGAAACGACATCTTTTAATTTTTCAAAGTCAGTTTGTAAGTCATCAAGTTGCAAAGTATTAAATGTCGTGTCGCCGTAAGGATCTATATATTTCAAAAGAATGAAGTCATCAAAATTAAGACTGTCTAAATCGTCATAGTTAAACACCATTGGCAGTGTCCGAATTGCTTGGCCATTTTCATCTTCAAGTACAATAGTCCAGCCCATAATTATTCGTAAATTTTTGCTCCTTGAATAATGTCTGCGAATACTTGCCATGATGCTTTGTCCGCATTTATATTTTGATTCGTATTATCGTAGTACCCTTGAATGTCGGCTGTGTACCTTGTCAATGCCTCTAAAAAACCGTCAAGGGTTTTATTTTCCCATTCTTGTCCGTTGTTTATAAAATCTTGATGTAGAGATACAAGAAACTTAATGAAAGATAGACGGTCTGTCACTTGCTGATTTATAGGCTGACTGTTCATGTGCTTGCTGTAACGAATGTATTTACGCTAATATACCCAACTTTTTTCTTCCAACAATTTTTAAACTCATATACTATAAGCAACTTAATAATAAAAACGAAGCTTTTAAATTATAACGGCAATACAATCACGTTTAATAAAAAATTGGATACACTTAAGCTTTAATTTCCAATATTCATTATTTACATATTTGAAAAGTAATTTAATTTGATCGGCTGCACAAAGCCCAAGCCATGGCGAATGCGTTACGGGATAGGGGATGTGAACGGAGGGGAAGTCAATTTCAGCCTTTGCAAATATTTTTTGTTAAGCACAGTAGCATCACACTATTTTATAAAATGTCGTGTTCTTATTGCCAGATTTGGTTACAAGGTTTAATTCCACCGCCTTTTTCAAATCTCTACTTGCTGATGCGGGCGAAATATCTTTGAAGACATTCATGTAATCTTTTCTTGTAAACTCCTTTTTTGTATGTGATAGAAAATATTCGATTCTGTCTAAATCAGACATAATTCGGCTATTGTAACTTAATAATTCATCTAACGATTCATTAAGTGTTTGAAGCATAAACTCAATGAATATAGTAGCGTGTCCTTCTTTATCACTATTTGACAATGCTGCATAGTATTCCTTTTGCTTTTTGCTAATAAGTGTTTCAAAGGGTAAATATTCGAATACGGGAAAATCATGCATTAAAATAACTATCTGCCACATCCTCCCCATACGGCCATTGCCATCTGAAAAAGGATGAATGAATTCCATTTCATAATGAAACACCGAACTTTTAATTAGTGCGGGATCTTTAGATGTTTTTAAATAACTAAAAAGATCTTTCATAAGAAATTGTATATTTTTTGCTGGCGGGGCTACATGTGTAAGTTTATTACCCTTCATTATTCCAACACCTGATTTTCGATACTGCCCATTATCATTTATTAATCCACCCATTAATAACTTATGGGCTTTCAGAAAAGATTTTTCATCGTTTCTATCAAAAGTTGATAGCTGTTCATAAGCATCAATGGCATTCAATACTTCTTTTACATCTTTCTGTGGGCCAACTACTCGTTTATTTTCAATTAACGCTGAAACTTGGTCTATGGATAGTGTATTGCCTTCTATTTGTAAAGAGGAATGAATGGTCTTGATTCTATTATTTTTCCGGAGTTGTGGCGATTGCCTACTTAAATAATTTGCATTAACCTCTCCAAGCTTTACAGAAATTTCAGTAATGAGATTTAATATTTGAGTAGTTATCTGATAGGGTGGATTCATGATAATATCATTTGATACTATCAAAGATAAGGAAACGGATGCGAAAGCTATTTGGCTCAACCACTTTTAATAAAAAATTGGATACACTTAATCTTTAGTTTTCCAATATTTATTATTAACTTATTTGAAAGTAAAAATTATAGGCTGGTAAAAGCCCAAGCCTAGGCGAATGCGTGATGGGATAGGGGATGCCTGCGGAGGCGGAAATCTCGTCCAGCCATGCAAATGCTGATTAGTAATTTATGTTGAGAATATAGCAGTCTGTCCGAACTGCGCAAATACTTTTGTTGGCTGTAGGTTTGTTATGTGAGGCTCGTCAATATTTCTTTGTTAAGCTTTGCTTTTTTATAATCCTCATTCATTGTTTTGGTCATATTTCGTCCATAAAAAACTCCTGATGATTGAATAAACCCGTCATAAATTATTTTGCCTTTGAATGGAATAAGTGTCGTAGAAATTTTAACAGGAAAATCGTCAAAGAAAGTATTAAATGGGTCACCCAATGCTTTTACAGTATAAAATCTATTGTCTTTTGTGTCTATAAAAATTGCATAATTTGTCAAGCATTTAAAAATCACAAAACTACTTCTGATTTTCTTTTTGAAACCAACTAATATTTTTATTTGATCTGTTGTCAATTGATCAAAATTTGAAGCAATGTATTCGTCAATAATGCCTTCATCCTCGAATAAAGTTTCTCTACACCTATATTTTATCTGAAAGTCAAGGTTAAGAAAATTTTTCAGACTGAGGTCTTTAGGCAAAACATTTTTTTTTAGTCCCACATAAAACAGAAGGTCAAGGTGCGTCTTTAAAAACTCTTTATATTCTTTGTTGGTTAATGTCATACTGAATGTTTCTAAAACTTACAGGCAACGAATCTATTTCCGCTAATTTACCCAACTTTTTTCTTCCAATATTTTTTTAAACTCATTTACCTTTTTGAAAAGTAAATTTATTTTGATCGGCTGGTTAAAGCCCAAGCCTAGGCGAATGCCTGATGGGATGGGTTATGCCAACGGAGTAGGAGGTAGTAATAATTTACTTGTTATTCTACTTTACTTTTTTATCGAATCTTTTGCAGTTTCAATTAATTCTCCAATTCCACTTGCAATTTTCTCTAATGATTTTTCAATTTTTTTTCTCTTTGTTGTGTCAGAAATGATATTGTCCATAATTGCTCGTTTCTGGTATTTTCCTAAAATGGTATCCTTAGATGAGAGGAATTTCATTTTGTCAGAATACTCAATGTCAATATAAGATGAGCCAAGTAAATTTTCTTTTACCCAAAATATTGATTGTTCAGGAATGCTTGTTTTATTATTTAGTACTATGTCCACTAAAACCCTGTTACCAAATAAGTCAAAATGTGTAACCTTGCCAATTGTAAGTCCTCTATTTAAAACATTACTTCCTTCTTCTAATCCATCGACTCTGTCAAATGAAATTGTGTATTTATTCTGCTTAGAAAAACATCCCACAAAAGTCATTGCCAATAGTAGTCCAAAAAGTTTTTTTGTCATAGTTGTTAGTTCTTCTTGATTTATTACGCCCAATGATTGTATTTAGCTAATATACCCAACTTTTTTCTTCCAACAATTTTTTAAAGTCATTTACCTTAAGCAACTTAATAATAAAAACGAAGCTTTTATTTTATAGCGGCAATACAATTACTTTTAATAAAAAATTGGATACACTTAAACTTTACAGTTCCAATATTTATTATTTACATATTTGAAAAGTAAATTTAATTTGATTGGCTGGTCAAAGCCCAAGCCTCGGCGATTGAGTGATGGGATTGGGGATGCCAATGGAAGCGGGAAACTAATAAATTGCGAACTCAGTATTCCAGGTTCGATTAGTTCCAACTCCTTCTGGCGTGACAATTGAATTCTTCAACAACTTGTATTTAATAAAATATTTGTCAGCGTTCTGCTTTTTCCAATAAACAATAGAACACAGCTCTTGATAATTTATTTCATCAGTCGCACCTTGAAACATGTAATCAATCGTCTTCCTTTTGATTATTTTATTCTTACATTTTATTGTTATTGTTGCTTTACATGTATAGATATTCTCCTCTTGCTGCATGCTTCGACCCACCATTCGTAACTTTTTAATTCCAATCTTAGAATATACCTCATGCTTGCTTGAATCTTGCCTAATTCCATTAAATTCCAAATTGTACTTTCTAATTGTGTCAGGATTAAATTTATGAAATGGGGTTTCTTCTCTAAGAGTAGGTACTTCAAATTGGCTAATTTTTTCTAATGAATCTCCTTGGTTGTTATATCTTAATAAATACATATGCCAAGTCATAGAATCACTATCAACGTCACCGATACCAAAGCCATTATATAAAATAGTGTCACCAGTTTTCGAGAAGTACATTGAGTCAAATTGTGCTTCACAACGAACCGAGGTTAAAAAAGCGAGAAGAACTAACATGAATTTTGCTGTCATAAAATTGCCAATAACGAACATATTTACGCTAATATAACCAACTTTTTTCTTCAAACAATTTTTTCAACTCATTTACCTTAGGCAACTTAATAATAAAAACAAAGCTTTTATATTATAGTGGCAATACAACTACGTTTAATAAAAATTTGGATATACTTAATCTTTACTTTTTCGATAATTATTATTTACATGTTTGAAAAGCAAATTTAATTTGATCGGCTGGCAAAAGCCGAAGCCTTGGCGATTGCATGTTGGGATAGGTTATGCAAAGGTGGCGAATTATTTTATGGATTTACTTCTCTTGAATTTTATAATACCAACGGACAAGAAGTAGTCCAGGTATTACAAATAACAGGAATAGAATTGTTGCTTGTAGAAGTATATGAAATGATGTTACTTGATTTAAATCACGTTTTATGAAAGTCCTGTATTGTAACGTTCTTGAAATTGAAACGAATAAAGAAAAAAGCACCATAAAGACATATCCTTTTCTTACCATTTTATATCATGTTTGATCAATTATGAATGAGTTGTCTGGTTAATTTAAAAAATCCTTATTTTCTTTAATTAAGATAATGCATACTGAAATTAGTTTATTAAAAAGTTTTTCGCAGTATATTGGCAAAAATTTAGTTTCATCGGCTGGGCAAAGCCCAAGCCCAGGCGAATGCTTGATGGGATGGGGGATGCCAATGGAGACGGAAAGGTAGCTAATGCGACCTATTTGACTACCTATTCATTTTCAAAGTGATTTATGTGTTTCCAAATTGATGTGTCAATATTTATGTTTTTGTAGTCGACGAATGTTTTATATGGGATTTCAATTTTGATATTTTGAGAAATCGAGAACTCTTTATAGAGGACTAGATCTTCTGTGGTTCCATAGCAAGCAAAATTTCGTCCCACAAGTTTAATATTATGATTTCTTCGATTGATATATTTATAGTCTTTTTGACTGTAGCCACAGAATATGAATTTTAGTACAAAAACTATAGTATAAAGATAGTATGGGATTATTGTTAAGACAAGTAATGCCTTCACCAGTATCGATTTCCTCGTTGGTAATAAGGAGTAAATAATAATGGGAATACCAATCCACAATAATGGATAAATAAAAGAACTAAACCTGAAGTCTCCAATTACTATAGGGGATATCAGGATTAGTAGGATAATTGAAAATAATTTATGTTTTAAAAATTTCACTTATAATTGAAATGGCGTTTTGGTTGAAGTCAACGAACTTAATTCCACCAATATACCTAACTTTCTTCTTTAAACAATTTTTTCAACTCATTTACCTTAAGCAGCCTAATAATAAAACGAAGTTTTTATATTATACTGCAATACAACTACGCTTAATAAAAAATTGGATACACTTAATCTTTATTTTTTCAATATTTATTATTTACAAATTTGAAAAGTAAATTTAATTTGATCGGCTGGTTAAAGCCCAAGCCTAGGCGAATGCGTGATGAGATGGGGGATGCCAGAGGTGGCGGAAGCTTTTGTTACTTTCCGTTGCTTAATCGAACGGTTCGTAAATAGTATTTTGAATTGTCAATAAACTCGTCTGTTGCTGAACCTTTCTCTTTTGTTAACAATTCAAAGTCAAAGTAAATGATATTGCTCTTAATACTTGTTGCAGCTAACAATTTCTTAGAAAATTGTGCTTTTGCTGTGTCGTACAAATCAATCGCAATTATTGAAAAATACCTGTCACCAATTTTTTCTACTGTGTCTGACTTTATTTTGTAAGTATCTGGATTCTGAATGACGTTTGCCTTTTGGTGCTGATGAAATTTAGAAATAAACGAGGTGTCATCATTGTCGTGAAATGGAAAATAGCCTGAATGAATAATTGTAAATCTTTCTACTGAATCTTTTGGTTCACCCAACCAAATCCAACCTGATTCTTTTGTGATTTTTAATGTCTTCGGTTGCGAACGATATTTGATTTTTTCGCAGGGTTTGCCACAGTCTGAATAATGTGTCCAGGAAAATGATGTGTCATATCGTGTTGGCAATGTAATCGTCATATTACCTAAACTGTCAACAAGTTTTGTTACCACTATTTTTGAGCTTTCTGGCGGCAATTGAACTATGTCAACCTTTGAGCTGTGGTTACAAGCTGCAAATAATAAAATTGACAATGTGGAAAGTAGAGTCTTCATGGAATAGCAAGTAACGAACGCATTTCCGCTAATATACCCAACTTTTTTCTTCCAACAATTTTTAAACTCATATAACTTAAGCAACTTAATAATAAAAACGAAGCTTTTATATTATATCGGCAATACAACCACATTTAATAAAAAATTCGATACACTTAATCTTTACTTTTCCAATATTTATTATTTACATTTTTGAAAAGTAAATTTAATTTGATCGGCTGGTTAAGCCTAAGCTAGGCGAATGCGTGATGGGATAGGGGATGTCAGCGGAGGCGAACGGTCGTCATTGCCCTATTTGTTAGCCAATACAATTCAGGGTTTTGTCCACGATGCATCACAGGTTTTTTTGGTAATTCCAATAACTTTTTTACCATCTTGCACTTTGGCATTTGAAACTTCGTAACCTGCTTCTTTCTTGCGGGGATGTGGACTCGTTTACCTGCTTTGTGTTTTATAGATTCTAATTTCTTTGCTATTTGTCTTTTATTTTTCTACCATTTGCCTGATGTAGGTTGGTTTTTTATCATAATTTTTGGATACTTTTATTTCCTATCAACGATTTCATTTGTGTAATCGCAATTTTGTTCAATTGAACGAGTCTTTCAGATTGATTCAACCCTTGATGAATAAGCACTGCATTTATGCTTTCCAGATTGCTCAAAACTACCAATTGTTCTAGTGTGGCCATATCTCTAATATTTCCATCAGCTTTAGTATTTGCATCACGCCATTGTTTTGCAGTGGTGCCAAATAGGGCTACGTTTAGTAAATCTGCTTCGTTGGCATATACAAAAGATATTTGGGTTTTACTTATTTCGTTTGGTATCAAATTTTCTTTAATAGCATCTGTATGAATATGGTAATTCACTTTAGCTAAGGTGCGTTGAAGGTTCCAGTCTAATTTAAGTCGGTCGTTTTCATCGGCTTTCAGGCGTTGAAATTCTTTGATGAAATAAAATTTAAATTCAGCACTAATCCAAGTGGCAAATTCGAAAGCAATATCACGGTGAGCAAAAGTGCCACCATATCGTCCGGACTTGGAAATAATGCCCTTTGCATTAGTAGATTCTATCCACTTTTGAGGAGTAAGGGCAAAACTATTTGACCCTGATTCATTTTTAAAGGCATCGAATTCGATGCTTTTAAAATCGACATTATTAAGTTGCTCCCAAAGCCCACAAAATTCTATGGCACTTCTGGTTCGCATCCAGTTTTGAATAATATAATTTGTTCTTTCGGCATCACGGTAACGAGCCATATCAGTTAGTGAAATATAGTCATTTGCTTTGTCCGAAATCAATGCAATTTCTCTCCCTTGAACATGTATGATTTTATTTTTTGCCATACTTCTACTTTTTTATTGAGGCGAGTTAAGCTTAGTTAAATTATATTATTCTTTTTAAAGTGGTCAAATTTCACCACTTTAGGATTTAAACGCATCGAGATAGCTTGTTGGCTGGAATTCATTGCTTGTCCAGCCCGAAATCCCGAAACTTCGGGACCTATTAAAGATATAAATGATAAAGATAAGAACCAAAAGCTAGGCTATGATTTTCTACCCAAACCAAAGCCCAAGACGTAGAAAGTAAACTGACCATAGCGTACGGTTCCAGGCGACACGAGCCAAGGCGAGGACCAATAAACCCAAGCAGAACAAATGCTTGGTTATGTTATATCCCCACAGCCCCAAAGCATTTAAAACCCCCTCGCATCATCATCGCCACGTTTGTCGGCCACGGCAATGATATTAAGTTTAACGGCTGACGTGCCTAGCCTTTTTATTTGTATTAATTCTGTTCTGCCAATATTGCCACGCACGGTAATGGTATAACCCATCGCTTTTAATTTTTCTTTGCTGTCGGCATCAAAATCTCTTTCTACATATATTACATCGGGCAGCCATTGGTGATGAAATTTGGGTTTGTTTACCGCATCTTGGGGGCTCATGTTGTAATCTACCATATTTACGATACTCTGAAAAACACTGGTGGGTATGGTGGTGCCGCCGGGCGTGCCTACAACGATGTAGGGTTTGTTGTTTTTGAGTACGATGGCGGGCGTCATACTGCTGAGCATGCGCTTGCCGGGCGCTATGGCATTCTTATCGTTGCCTATGGCGCCGTACATATTGGGTACGCCGGGCTTTACACTAAAATCGTCCATCTCGTTGTTCATTAAAAATCCGGCGCCGGCTATGATGGTTTTGCTGCCAAAATGATCGTTGAGTGTAGTGGTGAGCGATACGGCATTGCCTGCAGCATCTACAATGCTTATATGGGTAGTTTGCTCACTCTCTTTTGGGTTGCCTGCGCCTGTGAGCTTGCTGCTGCCTGCTTTAGCTGGTATGTAATCTGCCATTCGTTTTTGCAAATAGGCATCGCTAACCAAAGTGCCCACGGGTACTTTTACAAAATCGGGGTCGCCCAAAAACTCGGCACGGTCTGCAAAGGCACGGCGCTCGGCTTCTACAATAAGTTGTACAGATGCTGCCGACTGAAATGGTTTGGATGCAAGGTCTTGCAGCGCCGTCATTTTTAGCATTTGTTGCAAAATAATACCGCCACTGCTGGGTAATGGCATGGTAACTATTTCATAATTTTTATACGGAAATTGCATGGCTTCTCGCAGGCTTACTTTGTAATTTTTTAAATCTGCCAGGGTTATGATACCGCTGCCATTGCTCATTTGTGTGGCTATAAGCTTGGCCGTAATGCCTTGGTAAAAACCTGCTGCACCTTTGTCTCTTATGCGTTTGAGGGTATTGGCAAGGTCTTTTTGTACCATTATATCGCCGGTTTTCCACGGCGTATTTTTTAGAAACGCAATATTTCTTTTGTTGTTTCTCAAAAATTCAGCTCGGCTTTCGTTAAAATCGGCAGCTTGTGCGGCGGTGAGTGCAAAGCCTTTTTCGGCAAGGGTTATAGCGGGGGTTATTAATTTTACAAATGGGAGTTTGGCATATTTGTAAATGGCAAATACGCCTGCCACCGAGCCTGGTATGCCGCTTGCCAAATTGCCTTCCATGCTTAAGACAGTGATGGGGTTTCCGTCGGCATCTAAATACATATCCTTGCTGGCTTTGGCGGGGGCAGTTTCTCTAAAATCGATGGCTATGTTTTTACCTTTTGCAGTATGTGCTACCAAAAAACCACCACCGCCTAAGTTGCCTGCACCGGGGTACACTACGGCGAGGGCTAGTTGTGTGGCTATGGCTGCATCAAATGCATTGCCACCTTGGCGCATGGCTTGCATACCTGCATCGCTGGCTAGTGCGTGAGCGCTTACAACGGCGGCGTTTTTTACAGTTATATTTTTTGTGTTGTTGTAGTTATACGGATTGAGTTGTGCAATGCTAAAAAATGCAACAATAATAAGCGGTATGGTAAGGAAGATTTTGCGCATGGGTATTTTTTTCAAATGTAGATTATTTTGGGGAGAGAGGGAATTAGGAATTATGAATTAGGAGTTAGGGAATGGGAATTAGGGATTAGGAATTAGGAATTAGGAAATAGGGATTAGGAATTAGGGATTAGGAATTAGGGGGTTAGGAATTAGGAATTAGGAAATAGGAATTAGGGATTGGAGATTAGGAATTGGGGATTTTACTGTTTTAGCAGGCAGTTTGTTTTTTAGCTAAATGATGCATGCAAATAATTAGTATTCCTAATGTAAAACCAATTACAAATAAGTATACATAAAAATATATACATCGCTCCCTACACTTCATTCCAATGTTGTTATGTTCAGCACCTTATCTCTTAAATTATTGTATTTTTTGCCAAAATATTTTTAAGCATTCTTTGAAACGTAATGTGTGTAATCGTTTTAGAGAAAAATATTTTTTCCAACTTTTCATTTATAACCTTTTTGGTTCTGGCTTGTTAAGCTTATGGTTATAAAATGCAAAGCATTTTCCTTACCGCCTTGTTTCTTCAAAAACGCCTTCCCGCCTTCTCGGCAAAAAATAAATATATAGCATTTGGTAAATAATTCACATTGCTTGTAAGGTTTAGCATTTAGCCCCTTAAATTTTCGTATGTTTTGGCAAGATGTTTTAAACTACCCGCTGTATCATAATGTAGGAAAGGGCTTCGAGAGGAAAATAAAAAATCCAACTTTTAGTTTTTCATCATTTTTGGTTCTGGCTTGTCCAGTTTAAGGTATTTCAAATTATAAAAGACCAAATCCCAGGTCCCTCTCCTTGGAGAAAGTTTGTCCCGATTTTTCGGGAGGTTGGGGTGAGGTCTTAACAAATCAACGTTGCTTTTTGTGTGCTACCGTACAAAAAATAATTCCAGCTTTCTGCTTTTTACAATTTAATTTACGGCTTCAAATTATTTTCATGAAAAAGTATCTTTTTTTAGTGTTTTTGGGTAGCCTTTTTTTTACAGGATTAAGGGCACAAACGCCACCGGTATATTCTGCAGCAGATATTTTGCAGCAAATAAAAAAGCTGGAAGTATTTGGCAGTGTATTGTATGTAGCTGCACATCCGGATGATGAGAACACCCGATTGCTGGGTTATTTGGCAAATGAAAGAAAATTTCGCACAGGCTACCTAAGCATTACCCGGGGTGATGGTGGACAAAACTTGATTGGCGATGAACAAGGGATAGACCTTGGCCTCATACGTACGCAAGAACTTTTAAGTGCCAGACGCATAGATGGTGCAGAACAATTTTTTACAAGGGCTTTCGATTTTGGGTACAGCAAAAGCCCCGAAGAAGCCATGAAAATATGGAACCACGACAAAACATTGGCAGATGTGGTATGGATAATCAGAAAATTTAAGCCCGATGTAATCATAACCCGTTTTCCTACAACAGGCGAGGGCGGGCATGGCCACCACACCGCTTCTTCTATATTGGCTGGCGAGGCATTTGATGCGGCGGCCGATAGTACAAAATTTAAGGAACAACTGCAATATGTTTCGGTATGGCAAGCCAAAAGATTGCTATGGAACACGTTTAACTTTGGTGGAAACAATACACAAAGAGAAAACCAGTTTAAAATAGACTGTGGTGTGTACAACCCGATACTCGGAAAAAGTTATGGAGAAATAGCCGCCGAAAGTCGCAGCAGGCACAAGAGCCAGGGTTTTGGTGTGCCCGCACAAAGAGGAAAAAATATAGAATATTTTAGTACCATAAAAGGAGAGAAGCCAGTGTATGATTTAATGGATGGCGTGGATTCATCTGTTTATAAAACGGAAAAAGCGGAGCAATATTTTAGTGCAATAAAAGATATAGTGATGCAATTTGATTTTTCGAATCCAAAAAATTCAATCCCTTCGTTGCAAACTTTATCGAGAAATTTTAATGTAGTAAACTCATTTGTAAATGCCGACAAACAACAACAAATAAATAAAATAATTAAAGCTTGTGCTGGTCTGTTTTTGGAAGCAGTGGCTGTAAACCAATTAAACGTTGTAGGCGATAGTTTGAAAATGAAATTGATTGTAAACAATAGGGCAGGAGCAAAAATTACAAAAGTAGAGGTGGAAACTTTTGGGCAAACGTATTCTTTTAAAAATTTAATAACCAACGAGAATGAAGAACTGCCTGTAAGCATAAAGATTGACGAAAAAATGGCGGTTACACAACCTTATTTTTTAGTAAACCAAATGAATACGGGTTCTTACAATGCAGATGCAGAAAATATTGGTAAACCACAAAATGATCCTTATGTAGCAAGGTTTATGGTAACAATTGATGCCGTTTTGTACAGCTTTAATATTCCCATTGTGTACAAATACACCGACCCGGTAAAAGGAGAGTTGTATGAGCCTGTTCAGTTTGTGTCGCCAGTGTTTATAAATGTTACTCCCAACTTATTGATATTTTCCAACGATAAAAAAGCGGAGAAAAAAACGGTACAATATGAGGTACAATCAAATTTGCAACTCAATGAAAAGGTACAATTTTATTCTACCATAGATAAAAAGCGGAAGGTAATTTATGATTCTGTTTTAAACATTAAGAAAA
Organism: Ferruginibacter sp.; assembly: GCA_031430735.1. Lineage (GTDB taxonomy): Bacteria > Bacteroidota > Bacteroidia > Chitinophagales > Chitinophagaceae > Ferruginibacter. The sequence continues at coordinate 41,269 of JANPCB010000030.1, forward strand.
CGGCAAAAGGAAGTATTGGAGCTACTTTAAATGGCAACGATTATTCCAATAATTCGGTAACGAGTGTGGGAGGAGAATTGGCGGCTGCCTCTATGTATGAACACCAATATGGCTCGCTTAAAAAAATAAGTTACGATCATATTCCAGATATTTTTTACAATTATCAAGATAGGGTAAAGGTTTTAAAAATGGATTTGAAAACCGAAGGCAGCAATGCAGGTTATATTGCTGGCGCTGGCGATAAAGTGCCACAAGCATTGCAGCAAATGGGTTATAAAGTTACCATGCTTACCGAAAAAGATATTTCTATTGCCAATTTGAAACAGTTTGATGTATTACTTACTGGGGTACGTGCATACAACATACACGAGTGGCTCAGCGATGTGTATCCTATTTTAATGCAGTATGTAAAAGAAGGTGGCGTGCTCTTTACACAATATAATACCAATAATTCCATAGGGCCAGTAAAAGCAAATATTGCACCCTATCCCTTTACCATAAGTAGAAATAGAATTACAGATGAAACGGCTGCCGTAAATTTTTTATTACCAGACCATGCCGCATTAAATTATCCAAACAAAATAACCCAAAAAGATTTTGAGGGTTGGATACAAGAAAGGTCTATTTACAATGCGGAAAAAGTAGATACGGCTTATAAAAAAATACTGAGCATGAAAGACCCCGGCGAAGCAGAACAAGATGGTAGTTTAATTATTACTGATTATGGCAAGGGCAGATTTATTTACAGCGGGTTGGTGTTCTTTAGAGAGTTGCCTGCGGGTGTGCCTGGTGCTTATAGGTTTTTTGCAAATTTGATTGCGAATAAGAAATAGGAAATATTTTTAACATTGTATGAATTCTTGGGACACTGTCCCAAGAATTCATACAATAAAGTAAGGATAATAATATAGTATTGCATGAGTAGTATCGATTGGATAATATTAATAGTTGTGTTGCTTTCTATTGTGCTGTATGGCATGTACAAGAGCCGTACAAGCAAAAACTTGGAAGGCTATTTTTTGAGCAATAGAAGCATGCCTTGGTATTTGGTATTGCTTAGCATTATGGGCACACAAGCCAGTGCCATTACATACCTAACGGGTCCCGGGCAAGCATATACAGATGGGATGCGCTTTGTGCAATATTATTTTGGGCTGCCCTTTGCTATGATTGTAATTGCCGTTTTTTTTGTACCAGTGTACAGCAAATTAAAAGTTTTTACCGCATACGAATTTTTAGAACAAAGGTTTGATGTAAAAACAAGAACATTTACCTCTTTTTTATTTTTATTGAGCCGTGGGCTAAGCACAGGTGTGAGCATTTATGCGCCTTCGCTTATTCTTTGCTCCATTATGGGTTGGAATATTTATTACACCAATATACTCATGGGTGGTTTGCTTATTGTGTATACGATGAGTGGTGGCTCTAGGGCAGTAGCACATACACAAAAGTTGCAAATGATCATCGTTTTTATATCGCTTTTTATTATTGGTTATATAGCAGTAAGTATGTTGCCCTTGCACATGGGTTTTAAAGAAGCGGTAAAAGAAGCGGCATCGTATGGTAAAATGAATGTAATAACTACTGGCTATACAGCAAATGGATTTGATTGGAAAGATAAATACAATATCTGGAGCGGATTGATTGGTGGCTTTTTTCTGGCACTTAGTTATTTTGGAACAGACCATAGCCAGGTAGGGAAATACCTTACCGGAAAAAATATACAAGAGAGCAGAAAAGGTTTGCTCATGAACGGTTTGGTGAAAGTACCCATGCAATTTTTTATATTACTATTGGGTATCTTAATTTTTACTTTTTATTTGTACAACAAAGCGCCTGTGTATTTTGATGATACTAAAATAGCTGCCGCTTCCAAAACAATCTATGCAGATTCCCTTGTGGCTATAGAGAAAAACTTTAATGCAGCTACTTCTACTAAAAATGTATTGGATGCTACAAAATATAGAAACGAATATAAAGCAGTATTAAAAAAAGTGCTGCCTGGCGACGATGCCAATGACACCAATTTTATATTTCTTCGTTTTGTAAAAGATAATTTGCCTATTGGGTTAATAGGATTGTTGTTTGCCGTAATATTTTTGAGTGCATGGGGGAGCATTGCTGGAGCATTGAATGCCTTGGCTGCATGCTCCATGATAGATTTTCATAAAAAGTTTATTCGAAAGAACGAAACGGATTTGCAAGATTTTAAAACATCTCAATGGTACACATTTGGCTGGGGTGTGTTTTGTATCATCATTGCCATGTTTGCACAAAATATTGGTAATAGTTTAATAGAAGCGGTAAACATACTGGGCTCTATATTTTATGGTGTGATATTGGGTGTTTTCTTGGTGGCATTTTGGATAAAAAGGGTATTGGCCAATGCTGTCTTTTCTGCAGCAATCATTTCGCAGATAGCTATTATCATCATTTACAAATTAGATATTATATCTTTTTTATGGTTGAATGTAATAGGAGCCATCTTGGTAGTAGGCCTTAGTATAATAATTCAATTTATTTTAGGCAATAAAAAAGCCGCTTCTTAAAAGCGGCTTTTTTAATATTGTTTAACCTTATTACTTCAACGATTTTAATAAGTCTTCATTGTCTTTAATGTAAGTAGGGTTGTTTGCTTCACGAGCAAGTTCCAATGATTTTTGAGAACTGGCAATAGCAGCTGTTTTATCTCCCATTGCTTTTTCTATTTTTGCTTTGTATATCCAAATCCAAAATGCTTTGGGGTTAGCTTCTACAGCGCCTTTGGCAGCTTCCAATGCTTTTGCATTGTCTTTATCGTATTCGTAGTAAAATTGTGCAGCATTCCAGTATGGTTTTTTATCGCCCACCATTGCTTTTTCAATAGAAGCACGCATACGGTCTTTTATGTTGGTTGTAATAGGAATGGCAATAGCTGTTTTTTCCCACATGATGTGCAACTCACAAGTCTCTGGTTTTATATTTGCAAATTGCATTGCCATGGTTTCTACCAATGTTTTCATTTTCATTGGAGCTACTTTAAATCTTACAACATCTTCGCTTGCTTTGTAGCCATCTGTTCCCCAATTTGTAAGGCCTTTGTTTAGAATAACTTCCCACATTTCTTTACCAGGAATGGTATAAATAACATAACTGCCAGAATCAAGTTGTTTTCCACCTATTTCCACTTTGTCTGTAAACTTTACACGTGTAGCAGCGTTGGCACCTGTGCGCCACAAAGAATCGAAAGGTTCGTGCCCGCCAAATATTTTTCTACCTTTTACCGATGGGCGGCTGTAGGTAAGTTCTATAACACCCAAGCCAAAATCTTGTTTTATTGTTTGGGTAGATGAAGGCGCAGGCATTTTTATCTGCGCATTTGTAATAGTTGCGGCCAATATCATTGCACCTGCGAATAATAATTTTTTCATGATGTTAAGGTTGTTTTTGCAAAATTATGCGTATTTATTTGGGAATTGTTGATAATTTAAAATTTTCTCTTTTACGTAAAAGCAATGTATAGCTTAATAAGTATAAAGAAACTATTGAAAAAAAACTTTTACTGTTTGGTAAAAAATATGGTTGTTGGAAAACTGCACTTGCAGCACTTTTTGTTGTTTCTCTGCAAAACTTTGTAACCCAAAAAGCCCGGCTGCATTTCCTTTATTAATGGCAATTTCTAAATAACCTGCCGAATTAAATATGGCAACTTTTTCGCCCTCTGGTACATCAGCATAGGTTTCGCTTATTTTTTCTATGCTTTCATCCCTTTTAAATACAATGGAGAATTTTCTACCCTTGCGTTGTTCTTCAAATTCATCTTTACTAATATTTACCACTACATTTTCAAAATTGTCAATAAAAATGATTTGTCCTTCTATCCAATTATTACCTAACATGGGTTTTAATGGATTTTTTACTTTTATTGAAATGTCATTATTCCCAATGTCGGTAAAAGGGGTGCCATTGGCTATTTTACTAAAAGCTTTTGCAAACACATTTGCACAATACAAGGCACTGATAGAAACATTTTTTTCGAGGGGAATGGCTGTTATCTTTTGCGGAATCTCTTCCAATATCATGGTGATAAGGCCATTGTCTGCACAGCCAATATAATGGCCGTTGTGTTCTATTAATAAAAGGTGCTCCGATTTTTCATCAAATAAATTGATCATGATCAAATGAAAAGTGCCTGCAGGAAAATTCTTTATGGCATTTCTTACAACATACGCTGCTTGTGGATAATTAAACGGAGAGAGCAAATGTGTTACATCTATGATATTAAAAGAAGCATCTATCTGCATTATTTGCCCTTTGATGGCTGCAGGCATAAAATCCTGTACACCTATATCGCTTGTGAGGGTAAGTAATGGCATGTGGGCATTTATAATTTTATGCAATATAATTCAGTCCTAGGTATTATTCTATTTTACAAGCTTCCCTTTTATATAAAAAAAATTGCGGGTGAGTTTATCTGTAAGCGAAGGGAAAAATTTATTAAAAAATACAGTTTGTTTGCCTTTAAATGTAAGTACCAATGTACGCTTTCTTTTTACGATGGCGTTTAATATATGCTGTGCACAAGCTTCGCTGGTCATCAATTTGCTTTCATCTAAAGGGCTTTCTCCTTGTGCATTGCCTTTTTCATCCAATGCTGCATTTCTTATATTACTTTTTGTAAAGCCTGGGCATACCCACATTACATTTACAGCATCATCTAATAATTCTGTTCGTATGGCTTCTAGCCATCCGTTTACTGCAAATTTACTGGCGCTGTAACCGCTACGGCCAGGCAGTCCTCTATAACCTGCAATGGAAGAAACGCCTACAATCGTACCTTTTCTGGCTATGATGCTTTCGAGGGCTAGTTTTGTACAATATACCGTTCCAAAATAATTAATATCCATTACTTTCTTAAATACATCTATTTCCGCATCTTTCAATTCTGCGTGCATGGAAATACCTGCATTGTTTATTAAAATATCTATTCCGCCAAATTGTGAAATGGTATTTTCTATAAATTTCTTGCAATCTTCGTATGCACTTACATCTACAGGAATGCACAAAAGTGGCTTGAGGGTATTTTCTTTTTTTAGTTCGGCCAATTTAGCTTCGCTTCTTCCACAAGTAGATACATTGGCACCTGCTGCTAAAAGTATTTCTACCAATGCTTTTCCAATGCCATCACTTCCTCCTGTAACGGCTATTGTTTTACCTTTAAAGAATTCGTTCATACAAAAAATTTTAAGCATAAAAAAAGGAGTTCAGCATCTGAACTCCTCAAGTGAACTGGCTGGGACTCGAACCCAGGGCCCATACATTAAAAGTGTATTGCTCTACCAACTGAGCTACCAATTCTTCCATTCCCTTCTTTCGTTGGGAGTGCAAAAATAGGGCAAAAAGCTATAGTGTCAAATTATTTTGAAAAGTTTTTTTTATAATAAATTACAATTGTCTACAACCTAATACAGCATTGGGTTTCATTAATTGGAATTATATTAATAAAATAAATTTATCCAAGAAAAAATGTATTTTATTGCAATAATTTCTTTTTAATTAAAACTTTGGCTCATTATTGAGTTTGTAATTACACATCTAATCGTAAGTATCTTTGTACAAATTAAATTGAAAAAGTACCATGCAGTTAGTCATTTTTAAAGACCTAGGCCTTATCGATTATAAATCTGCTTGGGATTTTCAGGAAAAATTGCTGCAAGAAAATGTTGCTGTAAAAACGGCTATTCGCAATGAACCGCTATTAATAGAAAAATTGACTACCAAGCATTATTTTTTGCTTTGCGAACATACACCTGTTTATACGCTCGGTAAAAGTGGTGATATAAAAAATGTTTTAATGTCTGAAGAGGAATTGGTGAAGAATAATATTGCTTTTTTTAAAACCAACAGAGGCGGCGATATTACTTTTCATGGACTGCAGCAAATTGTTGGGTACCCCATTTTAGATTTAGAAAAAATTTATACAGATATTGGTAAATACCTTCGTAACCTAGAAGAAGTTATTATTTTGACTATTGCACAATATGGCATAATAGGAGAGCGGAGTGCAGGTGAAACGGGCGTATGGATAGCGCCAGGTATTGTAGGGAAAGAAAGGAAAATATGCGCCATAGGTGTACGTTGCAGTAGATGGATTACCATGCATGGTTTTGCTTTAAACGTACACACAGATTTAAGTTATTTCAACAATATTATTCCTTGTGGTATAGTAAACAAGCAGGTGACTTCTATTGAAAAAGAGCTTGGTTTTACAGTAAATTATGAAGAAGTAAAAGAACGAATAAAGGAAAATTTTAAAAAAGTATTTGAACTCGAATATGCTACTGAAACCATTGCTGGGTTATAGCTTTTTGGGGTCCTTGATGATTTGAAACTTATTGTCCTCTATTAACTCCCCATTTTCAAATAGTTCAAAGCGAAACCAACCAAAACGTATAAAATTCACTTTTTCTATAATAAGATAATCTTCTTTTATTTTTTTTAATTCAAATAGAAACTTTTCTGCATCATCATAAAACTTCACACTGTAATGCTTGGTAGCTGCATCTTCTAAATGAATAATTACATTATTGTCTTTTGCTGTAAAAATGGTTGAACTAGGGTAAGTTATATTATTTTTACTGGGTAGTATTATTGTCGTAGTATCTACAACCAACCATGGGAATTTTTCTTCTATTGCTATCACAGTTTTGCTTGTATCTTTCGAAGGTCTTCGGGTATTGGAGTACATATAACTGCCACCTTCAAATGCTATAAAAACCCTATAGTACATTCTGTTATAGGGTGGGTTTACATCTGCATAGCCGTTTTCTGTACTTTGAGGACTAAGTACACTACCTATTGTTTTATAATTTTTAAGACTATCGAAAGACCTTTGAATATTTAATGTTGTAATTGGATTGGTAAATTCATTGACCCAGCTAATAATAATTTTATTACCAATATTTTTTGCTCCTATATCAGGTAGTGGTTTTTGTTGGGCAATTGTATAATTAGTTGCCATGAAACAGAGTAGGAAAATTACAATTCGTTTTACCATAATCACATTGGATATCTTACAAATATAAATGCAAAAATTATTTATCAATAAATTCTTAAAAATTTTCCCTGTTAATCTATTTAAAAAATTAAAGTTCCTTTGGTTAGAGAATCATTTCCTTGTAAGCCACCCGTGTGTATGCAAACAATATTACTCCCATGCATAAATTCATCTTGTTTAATTTTATCAAAAATAGCATACATCATTTTAGCGGTATAAACAAAATCAGTCGGTACATTGTATTGAGTATAAAAATTATTCATAAATGTAATAAGTTCATTGTTGTATTTTGCATATCCACCAAAATGGTATTCATTAAAAACGGTAACTTTTTTTCTGTTTTCACTGTTGGTCATCTGCATTATTCTGTTTTCAATATCAGTCATATTTTTAATGACGGGTACAGCTATAACGTTTAGTTCTTCTCTGCAGTTTAATATCAATCCAGCGAGCGTAGTTGCTGTGCCTACACAGGTACATATATGCGTTGTAGATTCATCGTTTAGAAGATTCATGATAAGTGCTGCACCCTTAGCGCCCATATTTCCAAAACCTCCCTCTGGAACATAAGTGAACGCTCCGTAGGTTGTTTTTAGCTGCTCCTTTAAATCATTTGTTTCAATATTTTGATAATCATTCCGGCTTACAAAATGCAAAATCATACCATCGTTTATACATTGTGTAAGTGTATGCGAAAGTATGGCGGGTTTTTCTCCACGCACAATTCCGATACTTTTTATCCCTTTTTCTTTGCAAAGAAATGCAGTAGCTGCTAGATGATTTGAATAGGCTCCCCCAAATGTTAGCATTGTTTTATGCTTTGAAGCCAAACAGGCTTCTACATAGAAATGAAGCTTAAACAATTTGTTTCCAGAAACTGTTGGGTGGATTTTATCTAGCCTCATTACTGACAAACGTATACCCTTCTCCGATAGTAAATCACTTTTCAGTTCATCAAAGCTAATATTTGAGAAGGGTAGGTACATGTAAAGTAATATTGCCTAATTATTTGAATGAATTTTATTGGATGATTTCGGCTATTTTTGTTTGCAAATTAAATTCAATTTTTATTAAGAAATACAACATAGTATTTATATTGAACAAAAGTTGATAAACGATACGCATTCCTTTTACAATTATAAGAAAAATATGAAACCAACACTTTTGATATTAGCGGCGGGAATGGCAAGTCGTTATGGTAGCATGAAACAAACGGAAGGTTTTGGCCCTGGTGGAGAAACCATTATGGATTATTCCATCTTTGACGCAATAAGAGCAGGATTTGGCAAAGTTGTTTTTATAATTAGAAAAGATTTTGCAGAAAATTTTAAACAGGCAATAGAACCCAAATTATTGGGTAAAATAGCTATAGATTATGTTTACCAGGAGTTGGATTCATTTGTAGATAAAGCATATTTACCAAGTGATAGGACAAAGCCTTGGGGAACAGGGCATGCCATGTTGTGTGCAAAGGATGTTGTAAAAGAGCCTTTTGCAGTAATAAATGCAGATGATTTTTATGGTTTTGATGCTTTTAAAAAGGCAGCGGATTTTCTGTTAAATCAATGCAATCAAAAAGAAGCTGCTATAATAGGTTATATACTTGCTAATACACTCAGCGAACATGGCATTGTTTCTCGTGGGGTATGTGAGGTAGATGAAAACAATTTGCTGACTGCTATTAATGAAAGAGTAAAAATTTATAGAAAAGACGGAGAAATCGTTTTTGAAGAAAACAATCATATTACTGCATTAGCGGAAGATAAAAATGTATCGATGAATTTTTGGTGTTTTCATCCCTCTATTTTTAACCTTTCAGCTATTTTATTCAAAGATTTTCCGAAGGATAATTTGGATAACTTGAAGGCAGAATTTTATATTCCAAAAGTTGCGCAACATTTTATTGATGTATTTGAGGGAAAGATACATTTGGTAAGTACGAGCTCACAATGGTTTGGCGTTACATACAAAGAGGATGCTGATAGTGTTCGTAAGAGTTTGTACAATTTAATTGAACAAGGAGCATATCCTGAAAAATTATGGAACTGATAGGATTTGAATATAAAAAAAGCGGCTTACAAATTTGTAGCCGCTTTCTTTTGTAAGGTATTTTTTCTTAATTTCCTTTTATCATAAAAACATAATCTTCCATCTTCTTTATTTGTGTTTCCCTATCAAGTCCTTTAAGTGAAGGTGCAGAAGTGATTTTTATCTTTTCATCTGCTTTTTGTTTCTTTATTTCTTTAATGGCTGCGTAAATATTGGATGATTTTATGGCAAAAACCACTCCAGAAGCATTTGTTTCTTTGCTGGTAATAATCCCTATAAGATCTCCATTTTTACTTATCACTGGAGAGCCGCTATTTCCTTCATTTGCAGATGTACTTATTTGGCAATAGGTAGTATCCATTTCAAAACCATTTTTAGCACTTACATATCCTTCGCCATATACAATTTCTGCTTTAGGATATCCCAACATAAAAATAGATTCTCCTAGGTTTGCAGCATTTTTTCTGATATTATAAGGCAAATAAGGCAAATTTTTGAAACTGGAATCTGTTATTCTAATAATAGCAAGATCTTGTTCAGCATTTATATAAACAGGTATAGCAGTATATTCATCCCCATTTCTATCTGCAACAATAAGATTATGAATTGCTTCTTTAATTACGTGTGCATTGGTTACGATATAGTTATTATTCACATCTATCATAAAACCAGTAGCTCTAAAACGGGCATCAATTTTTTGCTTTACTGGGGCTGTTGTTCCTACTGGCAACTGTTTTAAAGCAGTTTTTAATTTGCGAGTTTCATCGGCTTGGGCATCAATTTTTTTAACGAGTTGGTCTAAATTCTTATCCGTTTTACTAAAAGTAGAAACTGCAGTAGTAATAAAAATAGAAACCAAGCCAGCAATAGAAGCAGCTACAGCAATATCTTTTTTATACCTATGCCAAAGCTGTATTAGTTTTCCTTGCGTTTGTGGGGTAGTACGAGAAATAAATTTTTCGGCAATAAGTTTGCTTTCAACATCACCCAATAATGATTTAAAATTCTTGGCATTGCTGTAACTTTCTAATTGATTCAAAAAGAAAAGTTGCTCCACCACCGCTTGATCAAGTTCTGGATTGTTTTTCCTTAAATCTTCAAAATAAATTTTTTCTTCGATAGACATTTCACCTCTTGCGAATCTTTCGGCTGCGTCTATGAGTAAAGTATCTTCCATTAGTCTGTGTTTTTATATTGAGCAAAAAACAATTTTTTTAAACGCACTAAGCACTTATATTTTTGCGTTTTTGCATTATCAGCGTTTGTATATCCAAATTCCTGTGCAATAACGTTCATGTGCTTTTTTTGTAAGTAGTATGCTTCTAATAAGCTTTTACAAGGTTCTCCTACTTTACCCATTGCAGTTTCCATGATGGTAAAATCGTTTTGCAATTTCAAATGTTGTTCTATTTCATCCTCCACTGGTATTGTTTCTTCTAATTCATCTGGCTGCGTAGTAAAACGTTGTTGTTGTTGTAATTTCTTTAGCCACAATCTTCTAGCAACAGAATAAATAAAGGTTTTTAATAAACAACTCAACTCAAAGTTGCCTTTCTTTACTTTTTCAAACAACACAATTACGGTTTCTTGAAACAAATCTGCTGCGTCATCTTTACTTCCTGCATTGGCAAGTACCAAAGATTGAACCATAATGTAGTGTTGTTTGTACAGTTGTTCTATAGAATCTTTGTCCTCAGCAGCAATTCCATCCAATAAAAGCTTGTCTTGTTCTTGTGTACTCACCTATTATCCTTGTTTATTAATACAAAATAAAGGCATTAGTAACCCAAAAAACTTTTTTTAAATATATTTTTTACAATAGGGTTACCTTTTTTTCGTTTCTGTATTAATAACCGAATTATATAATTTAAAACTTAACAAAAAAATCAAAATGAAAAAATTTATCGCAATCGCAGCAATCGCAATCGCTTTCGCATCATGTGAAGAGAAAAAAGCAGAAACTCCAGCAGTTGAAACTCCAGCAGTAGCAGACACTACTAAGAAAATGGATACTACAATTACAACTACTACTACTGTTGTAGATACAACTAAAAAAATGGAAGAAAAAAAGTAATTAATTAAGATTTCTTAATTAATATTTTTCGATTTCTTTTATAAAGTAATCATGGCCATTCCGGTTTTCCGGAATGGCTTTCTTTTTTTAGTCATTATTTGGAATTAACTTCGCACAATTACAATTTATTTTTTAGTTAATTTAATTTTCTAAACTTTTTTACTTTTAATTATTTTTAGTTCAATATTTTTTACTTTATTGAAAATAAGATAATTATGATATTTATATAAATGAACGATTTAATTAAACAGGTTTGGAACAAGCGACCTCTAATAATAAGTGGCCCTTGCAGTGCAGAAACAGAAATGCAGCTAATGCAAACGGCAAAAGACCTTGCTGCAACGGGTAAAATAGATGTTTTGAGAGCCGGTATTTGGAAACCTCGTACAAAACCTGGCTTATTTGAAGGTATTGGTGAGCCTGCATTGGCTTGGCTTGCAGCAGCAAAAAAGGAAACTGGCCTGCCTACAACTGTAGAAGTGGCTACTGCACAACATGTGGAAGAAGCGCTCCATCACAAAGTAGATATGCTTTGGATAGGTGCCCGTACAACTGTAAATCCATTTAGCGTTCAAGAAATTGCTGATGCTTTAAAGGGGGTAGATATTCCTGTGTTGGTTAAAAATCCCATAAATCCAGATCTCGAATTGTGGAGTGGGGCACTTGAAAGGCTGCAGAAAGTAGGATTGCAAGATATAGGAATGATTCACAGGGGTTTTTCATCTTACGGAAATACAGAATACCGCAATGCACCCATGTGGCACCTGCCTATTGAAATGAAAAGGCGTTATCCAGAAATGTTGTTAATATGCGATCCATCTCATATTTGTGGCAATAGGATTTTGTTGCATGAAGTTTCTCAAAAAAGCATTGACCTTGATTTTGGCGGTTTAATGATTGAATCTCATATAGACCCAGATAATGCTTGGAGCGATGCAAAACAACAAATAACACCTGCTGTATTGAAAAAAATGCTGGAAGAACTTGTTTGGAGAGTAAAAAAAGAAACAGATGAAGCTACAGAATTAGCACTTTTAAGAGAACGCATAGACCAGGTAGATGATGAATTACTGAGCCTTTTGGCTAGAAGAATGAAAATTGCAGATTTGGTAGGTTCATATAAAAAAGACAATAACCTTACTATTTTGCAAACAGAAAGGTGGAATGATATTTTGAAAAGAGGATTTGAAAAAGCCGACAAATTGATGCTAAGCAAAGAATTTTTAATAAAGTATTTTGATGCGGTACATTTAGAAAGCATAAATCATCAAAATAAAGTGTTGTACGATACAGGTAAAAAACTGTTGGATGTATAAAATGACCAAGCAGAAAATGTTTTCTTTATAAAATTGTAAAAGGAACAAATGAAAGTAGTTGAAACAAATTATGATGGCGAAATAGTTAATTATTTAATGGATGGTTCGCTTGAAAATATGAGTGATTTTTATCCCAAAGGAAAAATTGTGGTGCTTACAGATGAAACAGTTTTTTCATTGCATGCATCTAAGTTTGCAGGGTATGCAGTAATAAAAATAAGTGGTACGGAGAAAAATAAAACACAATCCAGTATAGATCAAATAATAGAGCAATTGCTAGAAATGGATGTTGATAAATCATTTATGCTGGTAGGAGTAGGGGGTGGTGTGGTTACAGATATGGCTGGTTATGTAGCAAGCATATACAAGCGAGGAATAAAACTAGGCTTGGTACCCACTACTATTCTGGGAATGACAGATGCCGCTATAGGTGGAAAAAATGGAGTGAACGTTGGTATGTATAAAAATATGGTAGGTACAACTTACAGGCCTCAATTTATTTTATTTGATTTCTCTTTTTTAGATAGCCTGCCAAAAGCAGAATGGGTAAATGGTTTTGCAGAAATTATTAAACATGCATGCATAAAAGATGCGGCAATGTTTGATGAACTAGCCAAACATGACATTGAATATTATTTTGATAATAGATTAGCAACTGCTTTGCTTATTGAGAAGAATGTGGCTTTAAAAACAGCAGTGGTTGTAAGCGATGAGCACGAAACGGGCGAACGTTTTCTTCTAAATTTTGGGCATACTTTTGGTCATGCTATAGAAAATTTATACCAATTACCACATGGTCATGCAGTAAGTTTAGGGATGATAATTGCTGCTAAAATTTCTGAAGAAATTAATAATTTTGATTCTGCTTCAAAAGAAAAGCTTACAAAATTATTACAACAATATGGCTTACCCGTTTTGTTGGATGTAGATTATGAGCAGGTGGTAGCTTTATTGAAAAAGGATAAAAAGAGAGCTGGCAATGATATTAATTTTGTTTTATTAAATAGTATTGGTGATGGCGTAATACAAAAGTTGCCTTTTAGTATGATAGATTCATTGGTAGATCAAACTTTGAAATGATAATAAAAATTTCTCCTTCCAACATTGATGGAACAATAGCTGCACCGGCATCTAAAAGTAGTATGCAGCGAGCTTGTGCGGCAGCGCTCTTACACAATGGAATTACGCACATACACAATGCTGGTACAAGCAATGATGATAAGGCAGCTTTGAGCATAATAAAACAATTGGGGGCTGATATTGTTTATGTAAATGGTATCCTGCAAATAACATCTACTGGTTTTAATGCTAATTCAATAAATGGCGATAGGGCTATTAATTGTGGTGAAAGTGGGTTGTCCATCAGAATGTTCTCGCCTATAGCGGCATTGTGTGCAGCCAACATTCATATTAAAGGGGAAGGTAGTTTACAAAGAAGACCGATGGACTTTTTCGATGAAATATTTCCACAACTGGGTATTCAAATCAAATCTACAAATGGTAAATTGCCTTTACAAATTAAAGGACCATTGCAACCAAAAGATATTACGATTGATGGTTCATTGAGTTCTCAATTTTTAACTGGATTGCTATTTGCTTTTGGAGATGCAGTTACAGAAAAAGTTACCATAACTGTTATAGATTTAAAAAGCAGCCCTTATATAGACCTTACATTGGATGTTATGAAACAGTTTGGTTATAATGTAGAAAATGTAGGTTACAAACAATTCATTATTTCTCCCAAAAATAGCAACGTAAACAATACAATTGAATACACAGTGGAAGGAGATTGGAGCGGGGCATCCTTTCTGTTGGTTGCAGGTGCTATAGCCGGCAATGTAAAGCTTACGGGTTTGAATGTAAATTCTACACAAGCTGATAAAGCCATAATGGAAGTATTGAAATTAAGCGGGGCAAGAATACATGTTACCAATACAGTTATTGAAATTGGAAATGCTCCATTAAAAGCTTTTCATTTTGATGCAACTGATTGCCCAGATTTGTTTCCACCAATGGCAGCTTTGGCGGCATATTGCAAAGGAACGAGCACCATAAAAGGAATACATAGGCTAGCCGCAAAAGAGAGCGATCGTGCCCTTACGCTGAAAGACATTTTTGGAAAAATGGGTATTAATATTTTGTTGCAAAACGATGAAATGATAATCGAAGGAGGTCTTGTGCAGCCTGCAGAAGTTTCATCGCACCACGACCATCGTATTGCTATGGCAGCGGCTGTAGCGGCTTTGGGGGCACAAGGAGCTATTGCTATTAGCGAAGCGGATGCCATTAATAAATCATATCCCGCATTTTTTGAAGACTTAAAGCAGTTGGGGGTTAGTAGTTAGCAGTTGACAGTTGGCAGTTGGCAAAGCTTCTTGAAATGCAAAATATAATTCCTATTTGTGTTGTTTAAATTTCCAACAGTAAACTTTCAATATTCAAATTCGTAACTTTACCATATGAACAGTTTTGGAACATTATTTAGTGTAAACATTTTTGGAGAATCACATGGCCCATCTGTAGGAATTAATATTGACGGATGTCCTGCGGGAATAGACATTACACAGGAAGATTTTTTAGTAGATATCACCAGAAGACAAGGAGGAACACAACCTGGTACTACACCTCGTAAAGAAGCCGATATTCCTATTTTTTTATCGGGTGTTTTTAATAACAAAACGACGGGCGCTCCGCTAACCATTATTTTTGAAAACAACAATACCCGTAGTGGAGATTATGAAAAACAACGTGCGGTACCTAGGCCCGGTCATGCGGACTTTACTGCATCGCAAAAGTTTGGTGGGTATGAAGATTATCGTGGTGGTGGACATTTTAGTGGAAGACTTACGGTTTGTTTGGTAGCAGCAGGCGTTGTTGCAAAAAAAGTATTGTCATTGCATACGAATAATATTTCATGCGAAGCAACCATAACAGAAGTAGGTGGAGAATCCAATGTGGAAATTGGTATAGCAAAAGCAATGGAAGCTGGCGACAGTGTTGGTGGTATAGTAGAATGTGTGGTTAAAAATTTACCAATAGGACTAGGTGAACCATTTTTTAACTCAGCAGAATCACTCATAAGCCACGCAGTGTTTGCCATACCCGCTATAAAAGGTATTGAGTTTGGAGCTGGGTTTGCTGCCGCAAAAATGTTTGGTAGCGAGCACAACGATGCCATTCAAAACAAAGAAGGTTTAACGCTTACCAATAATGCAGGTGGTATTGCCGGAGGTATTACAAATGGAAATGATCTAGTCTTTCGTATAGCTGTGAAACCCACTTCGTCTACTCCAAAGCCTCAACAGACTTATAATAATTCAACAGATGAGATAGAAACCTTTTCGGTAAAAGGTAGGCATGACTTATGTATTGCATTAAGGGTTCCTGTTGTATTGGAGGCAGTAACGGCTATGGTTTTAGTAGATCTACTATTGATAGCACAAAAAACAAACCGTATAAATTTTTCTGCAGTATAAATTAATTTAATAACTTTCTTCGGTAATAAAATAGTTACATTGGCAAAAGGTTCTTATTTCGCAAAACACAAAGAAAATATAGCAGGTACTGAACAAGAGAATCTTCCTATAAAGCTTCCTCATGTACAAGTGAGTGAGGAGGTAAGAAAATCTTTTGAACAAGGAAAAGTAATATTAATAGACAAACCATTGCACTGGACTTCTTTTGATGCTGTAAGAAAAATTCGCAACAGTATTAAAATAAAAAAAGTAGGACATGCAGGAACCTTGGATCCTCTTGCTACAGGGCTTTTAATAATATGTACTGGAAAATTTACCAAAAAGATAAATGAGTACATGGCCCAAGAAAAAGAATACACAGGTACATTTACTTTGGGAGCTACCACAGCAACTTACGATAAGGAGAGCACTCCACAAGATTTTAAAGACTTTTTGCATATCACCGAAGAACAAATAAAAGAAGTTACCCAACAGTTTATTGGCGAAATACAGCAATTTCCCCCCATCTATTCAGCCATAAAGAAGGATGGCGTTGCATTATATGAACTTGCTAGAAGAGGGGAGGAAGTAGAATTAAAAGCAAGAACAATAACCATTAATGAATTTGAAATTACGAATATAACATTACCAATTGTTTCCTTTAGGGTGCTTTGTGGCACGGGTACTTATATACGCAGCCTAGCCCATGATTTTGGTGCTGCTCTTGGTTGTGGTGGGTATCTAAGCGAACTACGCAGAACAAAAATTGGCGAATACCACGTAAACAATGCCTTGAGTATGGAATCTTTTTTACAAAATTTATTGTTGGATTCGGCCAACGCCTAATCTGGTTTAAATTGCTGGGTTACCATAATAGTATGCTAAATTTTATTACTATTCTTAAATTTAATTATAGCTCCTTATCTTTGCAACCTTAAAAAAAAAATATGCCATATTTATTTACATCCGAGTCCGTAAGTGAAGGACATCCAGACAAAGTAGCTGACCAAATTAGTGATGCACTTATCGACAATTTTTTAGCTTTTGACCCAAGCAGTAAAGTAGCATGCGAAACCCTTGTTACAACAGGCCAAGTTGTACTAGCAGGAGAAGTAAAAAGTAAAGCTTATTTAGATGTACAAGAAATAGCTCGTGGTGTTATTCGTAAAATTGGATACACAAAAAGTGAGTACATGTTTGAAGCAAACTCTTGCGGTATTATAAGTGCTATACACGAACAGTCTGGCGATATTAACCAAGGTGTGGATAGAAAAAAGAAAGAAGAGCAAGGTGCAGGTGACCAAGGAATGATGTTTGGTTATGCAACCAATGAAACAGAAAACTATATGCCGTTGGCTTTGGCACTTTCTCACGATATCTTGAAAGAATTAGCAGAAGTACGTAGAGAAAATAAAGCGATTAAATACCTGCGCCCAGATGCAAAAAGCCAAGTAACATTGGAGTATGATGACAACAATGTACCTGTGAGAATCGAAGCCATTGTGGTATCTACACAGCACGACGATTTTGGAAAAGACGAAGTAATGTTGGCTAAAATAAAAAAAGACATCATAAACATTGTTATACCTCGTGTAAAAGCAAAATATAAAAAATACGATCACCTTTTTAATAATAAAATTAAATACCACATTAACCCAACCGGTAAGTTTGTAATTGGTGGTCCCCATGGTGATACTGGCCTTACGGGACGTAAAATCATTGTAGATACATACGGCGGTAAAGGAGCACATGGTGGAGGCGCATTTAGCGGAAAAGATCCTAGTAAAGTAGATAGAAGTGCAGCGTATGCAACAAGGCATATTGCAAAAAACTTAGTAGCAGCAGGCTTGTGTACAGAAGTGTTGGTGCAAGTAAGTTATGCCATAGGTGTAGCGCAACCCACCAGTATAAATGTAGTTACTTATGGTACGGCTAAAGTAAAATTAACCGATGGGCAAATTGCAGATAAAATCATGAAAATGTCTTGCTTTGATATGCGTCCTTACTTTATTGAACAGCGTTTAAAATTACGTAATCCTATATACAGCGAAACTGCTGCATACGGACATATGGGTCGTACTCCAGAAACAGTAGAAAAAACATTTTTCTCCCCTGATGGAAAATCTATCAAGAAAAAAGTAGAATTGTTTACTTGGGAAAAATTAGATGCCGTAAAAGAAGTAAAAAAAGTATTTGAATTGAAATAGAAGTTTCCCTGCATCCTTCCATGGGAGGGAATTTGAAGACCATAAGTATTAAACTACTTATGGTCTTTTGTATTTTAAAAGATAAAGTTTCTAATTTATCAAACAATGCTAAACCATTTATAAAACCTATTTTTGCAGCGTGAAAGATTTTAGACACCAACACAAGCGACCAAAGAAAAATACCCTAGTAGTAGGCAGAACAGCCATAATAGCTGCTATGAAAGAAGGGAAACAACTGGATAGGATTTACCTGCAAACTGCAGTGCATGGCGAAACAATAGATGAGATAAGGCTATTGGCAGAAAAGTACATGATACCGATAAACAAAGTGCCGGTAGAAAAATTGAATAATTTTAATGTAAGCAATCACGAAGGTTGTATTGCACAAATAAGCAAGATTCAATACCAGGATTTGCAAGACGTAATTTCCTTTGTTGTAGAAAATGGGGAAGTGCCTTTGTTTATTATTTTAGATGGGATAACAGATATTAGAAATATTGGTGCCATAGCAAGAAGTGCTTTTTGTTTTGGGGTACACGCAATTATTATACCTGATAAAGGCGTGGGTTCTTTAAATGAAGATGCGATTCTTACGAGTGCGGGTGCGCTTGAACAAATAGCCGTTTGCCGAGTAAATAGTTTGATGAAAGCGGTGGATGATTTGCATATGAACGGTATCAAGGTATTTGCGAGTGTAATGGGAGCTACCACAAAATCATTTGAATGTAATTTTGCTGAACCATCGGCTATTGTAATGGGTGCAGAGGAAAAAGGGATTTACCCTGCTCTTATGAAAGTATGTGACGAAAAATTTGCAATACCAATGACGGGCGATTTTGATTCGTTGAATGTAAGTGTGGCTACTGGTATAATATTGTATGAGGCGGCAAAGCAAAGGGCCCCGTAAATCCAGCCCCCTAAATCCCCCAGGGGGGGGACTTTAAAGGCTGTAATAATTTAAAGTTTACTTTTTAATGCAAGAAAATAATTCAAACTTAAATACGGACCACAACAATTCACAGGGTTCAGAAGTCCCTCCTGTGGAGGGATTTAGGGAGGCTGTTCCTTCTGAGGTATCTAGGGAGGCTTCGGCTTTATCTCTTATAGAATGCCCAAGAGATGCCATGCAAGGATGGTCTCATTTGATACCTACAGAAAAGAAAATACAGTACATAAATGAATTGCTGCAGTGTGGTTTTGATACGATAGACTTTGGAAGTTTTGTTTCCCCCAAAGCTATACCGCAAATGGCTGATACTGCAGATGTGGTTCGGAAATTGGTTTTTGGAAATTCAAAAACAAAACTACTTGCCATAATTGCCAATGAACGGGGTGCAGCCGAAGCTGTTTGCTTCGACGAAATTTCATACCTCGGATTTCCCTTTTCTATTTCGGAAACTTTTCAGCAGCGCAATACGAATTCTTCTATAGATGAATCGTTGAAGCGGGTTGAGGATATTCAGGAATTGTGCATCAAAAACAAAAAGGAGTTGGTCGTGTATATTTCTATGGGTTTTGGAAATCCTTATGGCGATGTATACAATGAAGAAATTGTAATAAAAAGGACAAAACAGATTACAGAGCTTGGGGTGAAAATTATTTCTATTGCAGATACTGTGGGCCTCGCCACAGCAAATGATGTGAGTGTATTGATGAATAAGCTGATTCCACAATTTCCAAACATACAAGTGGGGGTGCATCTTCATTCTGCACCTGCAGATAGGGAACAAAAGATAGGAGCCGCTTTGGAAGCGGGATGTAAGCGATTTGATGCTGCCATAAAAGGAATTGGAGGCTGCCCAATGGCTGGGAATGATTTGGTAGGAAATATGGATACAGAAGTGATGTTGAATTATCTTGAAAGCAAAGGATATGAATTAAATATTAGTAAAGATGCATTGCAAAAATGTAGTTTGATGGCGAATGAAATTTTTGTGTAGCTTCGAATGGAGCAATGAATATTTTTTGCCGAGAACCTGCCTGCCGGCTAAGGCAGGGACGGTAAGACGTTTATTGAAAGAAGGCGGGGAGTTTTTGCTTTGCAAAATGATTTCGACAAAGAGGTTTATGTGTTAAACTTTATACCAAGCATCAAAAAATATTTAAGTTTAGGGTCTCCTTCAACCCTTCAAACAATATTCAACAAATTTCAACTCTCCAACCATGCAATTTCGTTCTGAATTTACTCCAAAACCTTTTTCAATAAAAATAAAGCATACCGATAAAATATTATTGGTGGGCTCTTGTTTTACGGAGCAAATAGGAAAAAAACTAGCAGCACATAAGTTTGATGTATTGGAAAATCCAAATGGCATTTTATTTAATCCAATAAGCATTGCAAAAGCAGTAATGGGTTATGCCAATAAAAAAATATTTACCGAAGAAGAATTGTTTTATTTTAATGAATTGTGGGCAAGTAGAGAACACCATACAAAATTCTCCAACCCGGAAAAATCATTTGCATTAAAATATATAAACGAATCGCAGCAAGAAGCAATTAATTTTATTAAAAATACAGATTGGATATTGCTTACACTTGGCTCTGCTTTTGTGTATGAATGGAAAGACATGGATGATAAAGGCATGTATGAAAATGTAGCCGCCAATTGCCATAAAATACCAACAGATAAATTTAATAGGAGACTAACAGCGCCTGATGAAATAAAAAAGATGCTAGAAAAAATGCAAGCCGCTGTTCGCTTTATAAACCCTACAGTTAAATTTATTTATACCATAAGCCCCGTGAGACATTTACGGGAAGGGTTTATAGAAAACAATAGGAGCAAGGCTACACTTATACAAGCTGTGCATGCACTTACAAACGAGCATGATACATTTTACTTCCCCGCATATGAATTGATAATAGACGATTTGCGTGATTATCGTTTTTTTGCTGAAGATTTGGTTCATCCTAATTATGCCGCTACCAATTATGTATGGGAAAAATTTGTACCTGCGGTAATTGATGATACTTCTCAAATTTTAATGAAAGATATTAACGAAATAAATGCAGCTATGAGTCACAAGCCATTTAATGAAAATTCAGTAGCGCACAAGGCGTTTAAATTAAAATACCTTGATAAAGTAAAAGCGATGCAGCATAAATATTCCTATCTGAGTCTATTGGATGAGGTTAAATATTTTAGTTTATGAGAATTATAGCAATCCTAATTTTTTGTTTTACAAATTTTACTATTGCCAATGCTCAACTAAATAATAGCAAAAAGGCTAAAAACTCGTATGCAGAAAGTGAAAAATATATCACTTTCAATCCACTTGCACTAGCCGAACCACATATGGCCATTGGTGCAGGTTTTGGCAACCGTTTTACAGAACGTAGTGAATATTTTGCGGAATTTTCTTATGTAATGAAGCCAATATTTTACGATATGAATATAACCAGTTTGAATGGGTATAGACTTTTAACACAATATCGTTACCATTTTTTACAAAGGTGGAGACCGCTTATAAATTTAGGTAAAAAGAGGAGAGATAGAACTGCCCGACTAAATCCATTTGTTGGAGTGGAGTGTAGGATAAAACGATTTTCTTTTTCAGATAATATTTCACCTGCACTTTTTCTTCAGAATTCTACAACTGGGGATATCATTAAAGATTTTTCCTACAAAGCAAAAGCCTTGGTTTTAAGCACTGCAATCGTATTTGGCGGATCATATAATATCAATGATAAATGGAAGTTAGAAATTGCAGGAGGGATTGGAGGTAGAAATAGAAGAGTATCGTTTAAAAATTTACCAAATGGGTATGAGGTTTTTAATACTCCACGTTTAAGTGGTTTTAGAATTCCTGCCATTTACGAAAACAGCGAAGGAGGGACTTTAGTGTATGCAATAAGGGTTAAGTACTTCTTTGAAAGAAAGTAAGGGTGAGTAAATCAGTACGATTCAGATAACTTTAGCAGTATGTGCTGGGCTTTCTCTGCATCTCTTTTATCTACAAAAATATGGTCATGATAGAAAGCTGCTACTACATTACAACTAATATTTTCTTTTGCAAGTGCGGTGGAAATTGCAGCCGTTAAGCCAACTGCTTCTAATGAGGAATGCACAGAAACTGTTATCCATGACGCAACATACGAGTAGGGTAGTGATAATTCATCCGCCAATTCTTTTTTAATAATGACCGTAAGTCCTTCTTTTTCTTTAAAAGACATTACAATATCTGCTGCATTGATATTGTTTATTTGGTTTACTACACAAAAAACAAAATCACCCTCTTGCAAGATAGGGTTTATTGTTTTTAACAGTATTGCCAAATCCTTTTCGCCTGTCATTTTATTTTTTTTGAGAAGTACATAAATAAGCCAACTAGGGAAACCAAAGTCCAAGCAGCTTCTAGAATGATGAAGGGTAAATAATGTAAAAGTACGGATGCAAAACATGCCAAACCAGCGCCAATAAAGTTTAGAAATAAATATACCAAACTATCTTTTTTTATTTTACCGATCAGGTTTAAGAAGAAAGTTGCCAATAAAATAGTGACACCAATAAAGCCAATCCAGTCTGTATCCGTCATTTTTTTATTTTAATGTATCCTATCACCCCTTACTTCTACACTGTTCATCAATTCTTTTTCAAATACAAGCCATTCTTGCCAGCGTTTGCGTACCATATCTTTTGGTAAATAATGCTCTGCCAAATTAATAAACATGGTGTAGTGCCCTGCTTCGCTTTCCATAAATTTTCTGTAAAAGTTTCGCATATAATCATCATCTAAACCTTCGCTTAATCTTTTAAATCGTTCACAGCTTCTTGCTTCTATAAGTGCCATAATGAGCATTTGATCTAAAAAATGTTGATCCCTGCTACCGCCCTTTATTTGAAATTTCAACAGTGCATTTACATAGGCATCTTTGCGTTGGCGCCCAAGGGTGAGTCCTCTTTTTTTGAGCTCGGCAAGTACTTGCCTAAAATGCCCCCATTCTTCTGTTACTATTGGGCTTAGTTCTTCTACCAATAATTCTTTTTCTGAATTTTTTTGAATAAGTGTAATGCAAGTCGTAGCAGCTTTTTGCTCACAATAGGCATGGTCTGTCAGAATTTCTTCCAATTGTATTTCGGCAAGGTTTGCCCAACGTGGGTCTGTAGGGAGTTTAAGGCCAAGAATATTTTTTACATTTATATTTTCCATTGTGGCAAAGATATATTGAAAATGAATGAACCACATAGTGAGTAAGGAACAAAGTTTAACATGCGGGCTTTTGCTTGCAAATGTTGAATAATGATTTAATGCTTAATACCTACGCCCGACCTGCCTGCCGGCAGGCAAGTTGCAGCGGAAAGCCCGGAACGAGTGACGAGGAACGAGAAACGAGTGAGGACTTGCAGCGAAAGCCCCGCAATTCTGTGGGGTAAACTGGGACCAATGCCGAAAAATGGTTTTCTGCTCAGGTTCCAAAAAATTTCTCCACAGGGTCTTAAATACTTTCTTGTGCTATTTTTAATAAAATCTTTACATTACGGTCATAACAGCTATTATGAAAATTATATCTTTTGCCATTTCGGCTATGCTAACGGTTGTGCTTATTGTTGTTCTTAATACAAAATTGGTTGTGCCAGCGCCATTGGGTAAGCTATTATCGCCGCAGCACGGGTTATGGCAAAATGCAGAACCTACTGACAAAAACTTTTCGGAAGATTTGCATTTCCCAACGTTGGCAGGCAAAACATCTGTGTATTTTGATGAGCGATTGGTGCCACATGTATTTGCCGAGCAAGAAAGCGATGCCTATTTTGTACAAGGTTATTTACATGCAAAGTTTAGGTTGTTTCAAATGGAATTACAAACATACTCTGCTGCAGGGCGAGCCAGCGAAATAGTGGGCGAAATCGCACTCAAGCACGACAGGGAATTTAGAAGGCTGGGAATGGTTTATGCGGCAGAGATTGCTTTGAAGGAATTAGAGTCAAATCCAATATCCAAAGCTAGTTGCGATTCGTACACTGCTGGTGTAAATGCTTATGTAAATACACTTACAGCGAGTACATTGCCTGTAGAATATAAATTGCTGGGTACAAAGCCCGAGCTGTGGAGTAACTTAAAATCTGCTTTGTTTTTAAAATACATGGCATACGATTTATCATCGCATGAAATAGATTTTGAAATGACCAATGCCAAGCATTTTTTTACGATAGAAGATTTTAATTTGTTGTATCCTGCCATACAAGATTCTTTGGATCCAATCATACCAAGGGGTACAAAATTTGCAGAGGCCTCTATTAAACCTGTTGCACCCAGCAATGTAGACTCGTTATATTTTAAAGCCAATGTTGTAACGGCAGAAGAAAACGAAAAGCCCGATAAAGATAATGGAAGCAACAACTGGGCGGTGGCTGGTAAAAAAACGAAAGCGGGCGCTCCTATTCTTTGCAACGATCCTCACCTTGGTTTAAACTTACCTTCTATTTGGTACGAAATGCAATTGAGTACTCCAAGCTTTAATGCATATGGCGCTACTTTTCCGGGTTCTCCAAGTGTAATTATTGGCTTTAACGATAGCTGTGCATTTGGTTTTACCAATGGTGGTAGAGATGTGAGGGATTATTATGAAATAAAATTTAAAGACAAAACAAGAAAAGAATATTGGTTTAACAATGCGTGGAAAGCAACAGAACTAAAAGAAGAAGTAATAAAAATTGCCGGCAAACCAACATTCCTGGATACGGTGGCATATACCATTTTTGGCCCTGTGATGTACGATGAAAACTTTAATGGAGGTAGAGAGACCAACAATAAAAGCTATGCAGTACGTTGGAAAGCACATGATGCAAGCAACGATTTTATGGTTTTTAATTTATTGAATCATGCAAAAAATTATGCCGATTATACGGCTGCTGCTACCAATCTTTCTACACCTGGGCAAAACTGTGTGTTTGCTTGTAAGAACGGAGATATAGCCTTGCGTACACAGGGAGATTGGCCGGCAAAATGGAAAGGACAAGGAGATTTTGTTATGCCTGGCTTTGATAGTTCTTACATGTGGCAAGGTATGATACCACAGAGCGAAGTACCTTTTCAATACAATCCTGAGCGGGGTTTTGTGAGCAGTGCAAATCAAAAACCGGTAGATGAAACTTATCCATATTATATAGGAAGAGAATATCCAATAGTACGCGGATTGATCATCAACAAAAGGTTGAATGCAATGGAACAAATAACGGCACAAGATATGATGGCGCTGCAAACAGAAAATTTTAATTTGTATGCACAAGAGATGATGCCGGTGTTTTTAAAAAGTATAAATGCAACATCTTTTAATGCGGATGAGCAAAAATATTTTTCGATATTATCTGCTTGGAATTTGAGAAACGATGCAGATTCTAAAGGGGCAACGGTGTATGATGTATTGTTTGAAAAGTTTAGGAAAAATGTTTTTGACGATGAATTTGCCAAAGCTCCCAAACCAATACAGATTCCTTTTGAAAGTACATTGATAGAAGCTGCTTTAAAGGACAGCGCTTATAAATTTTTTGATGATATAACCACCCCAGCTAAAGAAACAATAGCAGATATAGCTACCAACTCATTTAAGCAAGCTGTTATTGAATTGTCTACAATAGAAGCTGCTGGTAAATTAGAATGGGCAAAAGATAAAGGTACATATATAAACCATTTATTAAAATTGGCCCCTTTTAATAGGCCAAACTTACCCATAGGTGGAGGTAACGGAATCATAAATGCTACAAAAAATAATCATGGGCCAAGTTGGAGAATGATTGTGAACTTAACAGCTAAAACAGAAGCTTACGGCGTATATCCTGGTGGCCAAAATGGAAATCCGGGTAGCAAGTTTTACGATAATTTTATAGATGATTGGGCAGCAGGAAAGTATTATTCGTTGTGGATGATGACAGCAACAGAAACAAAAGACAGTAGAGTAAAATGGACAATGAATTTTAGTAAATAATAAAAGCACCCATAAATTTTAGTATAAACCAAATAACCATTCTCAAAATGAAATTTTTTATCTCCCTAATTTTAATAGCTGCTTTAAGTTTTGCTGGTTGTTTATTTTTGCCTTGGTGGTTTATTGCTATTGCAGCATTTATAGTAGCATTTGCCATTCCACAAAAAGCAGGCATCGCTTTTCTATGTGGGTTTCTTGCGCTGTTTATTTTATGGGCTGGTTTGAGTTTTTATATTAGCAATGCCAATGATCATTTATTGGCACATAAAATTTCTGTGTTGTTTATAAAAGTGGATAATCCTTATGCATTATTTCTAGTTACTGGATTAATAGGTGGATTGGTAGCAGGCTTGGGGAGCTTATCAGGCAGGTACCTTCGTAAAATATTTGCCGCATAAAACACTTTTATAAATACTGTAACATATTTGCAAGTAAATTCGTATAAACTTAAACGAACTTATGCGCCTATTTTTATTTTCACTTCTTTTTATTTTCACTAAATCTACTTCAGCCCAAAAAATTTATGGTACCGTTTTTAATTCGCAGGGCGATTTAATACCTTATTCTTCCATAACAATTAAAGGAACTACCAAAGGGGCTAGCGCAAATGATAAGGCAAAATTTGCTATTAATGTTTCTGCGGGTACGTATACCATCGTTTGCCAGCATATCGGTTTTACAAGTGTAGAGAAAACCGTAAAGGTAAATGGCGATACCGAAGTTAGCTTTATACTTTCAGACCAAAAGTTGAGTATGGAAACTGTTATAGTAAAAACTGGCGGAGAGGACCCTGCCTATGAAATAATACGCAACGCAATCAAAAAAAGAAATTATTACAAAAACCAAGTAGATAAATTTACTTGTAATATTTACGGAAAAGATATTGTAAAATTAAAATCCTTACCAAAAAAGGTATTTGGGAAAAAGATAGGCACAGATGATAAAAAAGAAATGGGGGTAGATTCTTTAGGAAAAGGTATCGTGTATTTGTCAGAATCTGTTTCTAAAGTAAGTGTGCAACAGCCAGATAAATTTAAGCTAGAAGTAATAAGCAGCCGTGTAAGTGGCAGTGATGGCTTTGGGTTTAATTTCCCTGCTTTTATCAGTTTATACAATAGCAACGTAAAAGTATTTACAGAAAAATTTAACCCAAGGGGTTTTGTATCACCAATTGCAGATGGAGCAATAGGCTTCTATAAATTTAAATTCTTAGGTACTTTTTTTGAAGATGGTCGTTCATACAGCAGTATACGTGTAACTCCCAGGCGCTTGTATGAGCCGTTGTTTTCAGGCATTATAAACATTGCAGATGAAGAATGGAGTATTCATAGTTTTGATTTATTCCTTACCAAAACTGCCCAGCTAGAAATTATGGATACCTTGCAAATTACACAATTGCATGTGCCAGTGGGTAAAGATATTCGCAGGGTAAAAAATCAATTACTGCATTTCGACTTTAAATTGTTTGGGATAAGTTCGGGTGGGAATTTTCTAACGGTTTATTCTGATTATGATGTGAATCCAACTTTTGGAAAAAAATATTTTGATAATGTTATCATTAAGTACGACACGGGGGTAAACAAAAAATCGATTGCTTATTGGGACAGTGCCAGAGCAGTACCATTGGAAAAAGAAGAGGAGTTAGATTATAAAAAGAAGGACAGTACTTTTAAGGCCAATAAGGATTCGATGTTGAGCAAAAAATACCTTGATTCTGTAAACAAAAGCCAACGGAAAATAAAGCCGCAAGATTTTATTACTGGTGGGGTATCTAGATTTCACAACACACAAACACATAGCTATTCTTGGCGCATTGAGCCCTTGTTAAGTCTTCTTAGTCCAAACATTGAGTACAACCCTGCTGAAGGGGTAGCGGTAAACTTGAAAGGTAGTTATAGTAAATTTAAAAGAAAAAGCCGAACTGGTTTTTCCATTTTTCCAGTAATAAGGTATGGTTTTGGAAATGGGCACCTCAATCCATCGGTTACTTTTGTAATGAATACGAGGGAGCAAGACAGCGTAACCACAAAATTGAAAAGATACTCGATTGCTATTAGTGGCGGTAAAAGAGTTACCCAGTTTAACAAGGAAAGTACGTTTACTCCGCTTAACAATAGTATCAGCACTTTACTTTATGGTAAAAATTATATGAAAACATATGAAAATTATTATGGCAGTATTTCTTATAATAAAAGGTACGAAAGTGGATTGCAATTAAATGTTAGTGCTTTGTATGAAGACAGAATTCCATTGGAAAACACAACTGATTTTACTTTTAGAAAAGAGGATAAATGGAGTAAAAATATAACGCCAAATTATCCATTCGAAAAACTTACCCAGCAATTTGCAGCACACCAAGCAGCAATAATAGGACTTTCTTTAAGCTTCAAACCCGGACAGCGTTACATACAATTTCCTAATTTTAAAATGGGTGTAGGGTCTAAATATCCAACAATTACATTCAATTATACAAAGGGTATAGACAAGATTTTTGGCAGCGATGTGAATTTTGACAAATGGCGTGTAAATGTTTTTGATGAAACCAATTTAAAACTAGCGGGAACGTTTAAATATAAATTTGGTGTTGGTGGATTTATAAATGATAAGAAAGTTTACATTCAAGACAACCAACATTTTAATGGGAACCAAGTTTTAGGTTCTACCACTTATGTAAATAGTTTTCAGCTTGCTCCCTATTATGCGTACAGCAATACAGAAGCATTTTATGCCATTGGCCATATAGAACATCATTTCAATGGTTTGCTTACAAATAAAATTCCATTGTTTAGAAAACTAAATTGGAACTTGGTGGCGGGTAGCAATGCATTTTTTGTAAACAAGGATAATAATTATATTGAAGTATTTGGTGGTTTAGAAAATATCTTTAAGGTATTCAGGCTCGATTTTGTGGTGGGGTACGACAAGAGCAATAATGTAACCACAGGCTTTAGAATTGGTGGTGGCGGCCTTTTGGGGGGAAGTGTAAGTAGGAGCGGTGGAAATAATGTTTCTATTAGTTTGTAAATTTATTGCATGGGTTATCAACCTTAACTAGTAATTTTAAATTAAATGTACTTTTTAAAAGTTGACAACCCCCTTTGTAAGCGTTCTGTTTTATATCTTTGCATATCAAAATTTGGTTTGCCATGCAAGCATCCAATCATTTTTCATGATTTCCCGGTTATATCGGGATCAAATTAATTAGTTATGTCAGTATTACACAATCGGCTAAGCCAAGCCGAGCTTAAAAAAATGTTGGTTGCCGAAACAGAGCCTCGCATTACCATTTCATTTTACCGTTATTTTTTTATTGAAAACCCATCTTTATTCAGAGATGAATTGTATAAAAAATTTAATGCCCTAAAAGTTTTTGGTCGAATTTACGTAGCGCACGAAGGTATAAATGCCCAGCTGAGTTTTCCAGAAAGCAATGAAACCAAATTTAAAGAAGCCTTAGAAGCTACGGAAGGTTTGCAAGGCTTGCGATTAAATATTGCTTTGCAACAGCAAGCAGCAGAAAACATGCGACCCGCTGCAGGTAAAAGTTTTTGGGTGCTCAAAATTAAAGTAAGGGATAAAATTGTAGCAGATGGTATTACCGATGAATCTTTTGATATGGCCAACAGAGGTAAATATGTAGATGCCTCCGCTTTAAATGCACTCAGTAATGATGAAAATACCATTATTGTAGATATGCGCAATCATTACGAATACGAAGTTGGGCGTTTTGAAAATGCGATAGAAATACCGAGTGATACTTTTAGGCAACAACTACCTATGGCTGTAGACATGCTAAAAGATGCAAAAGACAAAAATATTATCATGTATTGCACAGGTGGTATTAGATGCGAAAAAGCAAGTGCATTTATGTTGCACAATGGTTTTAAAAATGTGTATCATTTAGAAGGTGGTATTATTAATTATGCAAACAAAGTAAAAGAACAGGAGTTGCCCAATAAATTTCATGGAAAGAATTTTGTATTTGACGATAGGCTAGGGGAGCGTATTACAGAAGAAATAATTGCCAAATGCCACCAGTGTGGTGAACCTGCAGATACACATACCAATTGCTTAAACGATGGTTGTCATTTGCTTTTTATACAATGCGAAAGCTGTAAAGAAAAAATGCAATGTTGCTGTAGCAAGGAGTGTAAAGAAATTTATGCTTTACCTATAGAACAACAAAAAGAATTGAGAAAAGGAATAGACAAAGGGAATATGATCTTCAATAAAAGTAGGCAACGGATGCCGAAATTGAAGACGGAGTAATACCGAAGTTTTGGCATGCTCAATGTTCGTCCCCTTTGTAAATCCGCATCGGCTCAGTATGCCCCGTTCTTTCAAAACCTTGCTTTAATTTTAAAAATTTTAAAGGCATTAGAAACGCATAGGTATTTGTAGCCAAACCACGAAGTGGTTTAATGTGCTTAGCCATGGGTGAAACCCATGGCAAAAAATGGGTAAAACCCATTGCCAAACATCGGTGAAACCCATGGCAAAAAATAAAACATTTTACATACCCCCAATGGGGTTAAACCCTTTGGATATTTGTGTTAGATGGATTGGTTAAACCCCGTTGGGGTTTTTACAAACCATAGGTTTCGCCTATGGTTATGCAAGCCATGGGTTTCACCCATGGTTATGCAAATTCAACCCTTTCAGGGTTAAGTGGGATTTTGTATTAATGTACGACGATTTTGTAAACCAACGGAAATGTTATTTTCTTTACTCGCTTTGGTAAATGCTCAATAGAATATCCAATGCTGAAATCCTACGCCCGACCTGCCTGCCGGTAGGCAAGTAGAAGCGGATATCCTTTTTTTGATCCCGCATTGGCGGGAGAAAAAAAAGATAGCAGCGAAAAGCGGGACCAATGCTTAATAGTAAACCAATGCTGACGTTCATAGAATAAAAAAAACGTGCAACTTTTCAGCTACACGTTTATGAAAACTTTGTGTTCCTTTTTTCTTCTTTGTGCCTTAGTGGTTCAAAGAACTACACATTAAACCTAAAGTGCATCACATCTCCATCATTTACCACATAATCTTTGCCTTCAATGCGCAGCTTACCTACTTCTCTACAAGCAGCTTCGGAGCCTAGGGTTGTAAAATCTTCGTAAGAAATAACTTCGGCTTTTATAAATCCTTTTTCAAAGTCAGTATGAATAACGCTGGCAGCTTGTGGTGCTTTCCAACCGTGGTGTATTGTCCATGCACGCACTTCTTGCACACCCGCAGTGAAGTAAGTAGATAGGTTTAAAAGCTTGTATGTAGAATGTATCAAACGATCCAATGCAGGCTCTGTCATTTTATATTCTTCCATAAACATGGCTTTGTCATCGGGGTCTTCAAATTCTGCAATCTCCGCTTCCACCGCATTCGTCATTACAATTACTTGGTTGCCTTCGTTCTTCACCGCTTCTATTAATGCTTCGGAATATTTGTTACCTGTATGCATGCTTGCTACATCTACGTTTGCTACATACAGCACGGGCTTGTCTGTAAGCAAAAATAAATCGGCAATGGCTAGTTTGTCTTCTTTGGTTAAATCCAACGTAGCTATGTTTTTTCCTTGCTCAAGATGCAATTTGCATTTGTGTAAAATCTCGGCTTCCACTTTTGCCTTAGGGTCAGTTTTGCCCAGCTTCTCCGATTTTTGCCATTTGCGTTCCACACTTTCCAGGTCTTTCAATTGCAATTCGGTTTCTATAATTTCTTTATCGCCTATCGGGTTTATTGCCCCTTCGTCACGCAAAATATTCTCATCTTCAAAACAACGTATTACTTGAATGATGGCATCTACTTCCCTAATATTGGCCAGAAAGTTATTACCCAAACCTTCGCCTTTGCTAGCGCCACGCACTAGGCCGGCAATATCTACAATTTCTATTTGCGTAGGCACTGTACGCTCGGGGTTTACAAGGCTAGCCAGTTTGTCTAACCGTGGGTCTGGCACATTTACCAAGCCCGTGTTGGGCTCTATGGTACAAAAACGATAATTACTTGCTTGCGCTTTTGCACTCTTGCTTACTGCATTAAAAAGGGTTGATTTTCCAACGTTTGGTAAGCCTACGATGCCTGCTTTTAGAGCCATGTTAAAATGTTTTATTGTTTAATGGTTGCGGGTTTGTAGGTTTCGGGTTACGAGTTAACCAACCCGAAACTCGTCAACTTCTAACTCGTAACCTTTTTTTAGCGGCTGCGAAGGTAAGAAATGCTGCTAACTTTTTGCATTTCGATTTTTTGAGAGAGAAATTTCTTTGTTTACCAGCATTTTCAGGTAAATGAATCTTCAGCTTTATGATGTACAAGATTATGATACGTATAAATTTATAAACTATGAATTTTAGTAAATATTTCTTCACAAGTTCATTTTTCAATTTAAAAACTTAATTTTCAAAATTAATATAATGATGAAATCTGTTAAGGTTTAGTCTAATATCTAAAATCTTACATCTAAAATCTAACTAATGGCATTATCTCGTATTTGGGCTGCATTTATTTTAATTGCATTTTCTGTAGCTTGTTTTCATTTTTTATCAAACAATAGCAGGGATGATATTTTTGGTAAAATGGTATCTGGCACTTCTAAAGATGAATTTAAATATGTGATTGTTGCAGATAGTTTGAAATACACCCGTGCCGAGCAAGAAAGTTTTTCGAAACAAATGAAAGATTATGGGTACGCACTGCAAACAACTTTGGACAAGGATACCCGCTATATCGTTACCAATAATACAACCGAGGATTCTGTATTAAAATTATCAAAAATAAATCCGAGTGTAAGGGTTGTAAAGTTTGATTATATAAGTAGGCGTATGCAAAAACCCATTGATGGAATTATAGCAACCTGCAAAGTAGCTGTAGAAATTTGTATAGGGCTTATTGGCATAATGGCTTTGTTTATGGGTTTTTTGAGCATTGCAGAAAAAGCAGGTGGAATTCGTTTTTTATCAAGAATTGTAGGCCCTTTTTTCTCAAAGATTTTTCCAGATATTCCTAAAAATCATCCTGCCAACGGACATATATTAATGAACTTTAGTGCCAACATGCTTGGGCTTGATAATGCAGCTACACCTTTTGGTATTAAAGCAATGGAAAGCCTACAAGAGCTTAATCCAGACAAAGAGAAAGCGAGCAATGCGCAAATTATGTTTTTATGTTTGCATGCCGCTGGCTTATCGCTTATTCCTACAACAGTAATTGCTGCAAGAGCCGCTACAGTTGGCATTAATGGTTCAAAAGCAGCCAATCCTACCGATATCTTTTTGCCTTGTTTAATTGCCACTTTTATAGCTACCATGGCTGCATTATTTATTGTTTCGTTTAAGCAAAAAATTAAAATTTTTCAGCCGGTTGTTTTGGGGTGGATATTGTGTTTATCTGCAGTAATTGCCTCATTGGTTTGGTTTGTATCTACTTTAAATACAGTAGGGGTTAATTTATTTAGTGAGCAATTGAGTACGGGTTTAATACTCGTAATTTTTGTATTGATCGTATTTGGCGGTTTATATAAAAAAATAAATATTTTTGACGCTTTTGTAGAAGGAGCAAAAGGTGGTTTTGAAACGGCTGTAAAAATTATTCCTTATTTAGTAGGTATGCTTGTGGCCATAAGTATGCTGCGCAGCAGTGGTACTTTCGATGTAATTATAAATGGCATTAAAACCATGTTTGCAGCTATGGGAGCAGATACCAGGTTTGTAGACGGTATTCCTACTGCACTTATAAAACCAATGAGTGGTAGCGGCGCAAGGGGTTTAATGATAGATACCATGCGTACATTTGGGCCCGATTCATTTGCAGGCAGGCTGGCTTGTATTTTGCAAGGCTCCTCGGATACTACCTTTTATGTAATTGCTGTCTACTTTGGTGCCGTTGCAGTAAAAAATACTCGTTATACAGTGGGGGCTATGCTGTTGGCAGATTTGGTTGGAATTATAACTTCTATTGGGTTGTGTTATTTTTTCTTTGGGTAAGATGATGGAACCACAGGTCACAAGAGCACAAAATAATATTGACACCTAGGAATGTTGTTACTATTCTTCTTTCTTATTATTTATATCAGAAAAATGGAACCACAAGGGCACAAGATGATATTGCCCGCTTGGAATGGTGTGATTATTCTTCTTTCTTTATATTCATATCAGAAAAATCGTTTGTACCTTTTTTGCCTTTCTTGGTTTTGGTTTCAGTGGAAAAAACTTCTGGAATGGCAGGTGTAACAATGTTTTCAGTATCCTCTTCTATAACATCAAAATAAGGCCCAAAAATATTTACAAGAATTTTGGATGTGTACACAGACCTGGCAAAGCGGTTGCTCAATACAATAATGGTTGCATCTTCTTTTAACAATCGTATAAAAGTAGCATTGTTACCGTGCCACCATCCATTGTGAAAAATAATTTTCTTTTCATCTCCGTAAATATTCATTCGCCAGCCAAGGCCATAATTTTTGATACCCAGTTTTTCGTTGCTATACGGAGTATAAGCAGTCTCCAAGGTTTTTGCTGTAAGAAAAATATGATGCGTAAGTGCTCTATCCCATTTTAATAAATCTTGTGCGGTGCTGTAAATATTTTTATCGCCATATACTTCGTCTAAATAATTGTCTGGAATTTCTCTTCCTTTCCAATCAAAACTTTTGGAACGAACCATCGTATCGCCTTTGTGATGCACAAAAGTGTTTGTCATACCAAGCGGATCGAAAATATTTTTTTTCATAAAATCGGGGTAGGACTTACCCGTAATTTTCTCTATGATAAGCGCCAGCAAAGCATAATTGGTATTGCAATAGGTAAACTTTGTATCAGCTTTCGAGCTGTCTTTCATTTGCGATTTATTTGCTATGAGCCACGCCAGGACGTCTTTGTTTTGAATGATGGAATCTTTGTTCCATCCAAGATAATCCATATAATAAAGATAATTTGGTAAGCCACTTCTATGATCCAACAAAGTTTTTATTGTTACGCCTGGGTAATTAAAACCTGGGAAATATTGGGTAAGCGAATCAGTAATATTTAATTTGCCTTGTTCTTGCAATTTTAAAATTGCCATGGCAGTAAATGTCTTTGTTACAGAAGCAATATGCAAGGGCGTATTTGAAGTAATTGGATGTAGATTATCCAGATTTATAAAACCCTTGTAACGCTCAAAAATAATGTTGCCGCCTTTTGCTACTATAATTCCACCATTTAATCCCGATGGGAAAAGGGTGGTATCGTAAAACAATTGACATTGCGCAACAATGGACTGTTTTTCTATTGCCGAAATTGGTTTTGGCTCAGGAATTTTGTATGGAGGTATTTCAGTTTCTACCGCCATAGCAGCTTTTTTTTCCTTGTCATTTTGCGCACAAGAATTAATAAGCAAAGTCAATATTAAAATGCCTACAAACAACCCTACATTTATTCTTTTCATATTCAATATTCGATTTTATTCTTATTTATTTGGCCATACAGCTTTCAAAAAACAATGTTTAAAGATATATTTGTGCAAAATAAGCAGTTTAAGTTATGGCAGATAAAAAAATTACAAGTTATCCCAAAGAAAAAATAAATATTCTTTTTTTAGAAAATATAAGTAATGCTGCTGTGGAGCAGTTCACTAATACAGGTTATACTTCGGTAAAAAAACTTTCGGGCGCAATAAGTGAAGCAGATTTGATTAAAGAAATAAAGAATGTGCACATACTGGGAATACGCAGCAAAACACAAGTTACAGAAGCTGTATTGGCTGCTGCTGCTAAGTTACAAGCAATAGGCTGCTTTTGCATAGGTGTAAATCAGGTAAATTTAGATGCTGCATCTGCAAATGGCGTAGCAGTATTTAATGCACCTTACAGCAATACCAGAAGTGTGGCAGAATTGGTTATTGGTGCTTCTATCATGCTTATAAGAAAGATTGTAGATAAAAATAAAGCAGCACACGAAGGCAAATGGATGAAAGATGCGACGGGCAGCCATGAGCTGAGGGGCAAAACGATGGGTATTATTGGTTATGGCAATATTGGGAGCCAAGTGAGTGTGCTGGCAGAATCGCTCGGATTAAAGGTGATCTTTTTTGATACAGAAACAAAACTACCATTGGGGAATGCTTCTGATAGTAAAACGTTGAAGGAATTGTTGCAAAAATCTGATATAGTAACATTGCATGTACCTGAAATGATAACTACACAAAATTTAATTAATAAATCTACGCTGGCATTGTGTAAGCAAGGAGCCATCATCATTAATTATGCAAGAGGAACCGTAGTAGACTTACCAGCCTTGCGTAAGGCTATTCTTAGCGGTCATATTGGTGGGGCTGCTATAGATGTTTTTCCAGTGGAGCCAGAAAAAAATGGCGATGCATTTGATTCGCCTATGCAAGATTTGCCCAATGTTATTCTTACACCACATATAGGCGGTAGCACACTGGAGGCACAAAATAACATTGGGTTAGATGTAAGTGCAAAACTGTTTAATTATCTGGAGAAAGGTATCAGTACAGGATCTCACAGTATTCCTGCGCTTGCATTGCCACCGCAAGAAGGTGCACATCGCATACTGCACATACACAACAATGTGCCAGGTGTGCTTAGCAGCATCAATACATTGCTCAGTAAAAATAAAATCAATATACTTGGTCAGTATTTAAAAACAAATGAAATGATTGGTTATGTGGTGTTGGACTTAGACAAAAGCCTAAGCAAAAATGCCATGGAATTATTGAAAGAAGTGAAGGGAACAAGGAAAGTGCGGGTGTTGTATTAATTTTTTAAACTGTTTTTATTTGAAAATTAAAATTGAAGCATATTGGCTATTTATGTTGATATGCTCTTGTACTTTATCGTCTAATTGTCAATTACTAAAGGCCAATGTTTGCGATAGCCAACTTTTAAGTAAGGAAGAATATGTGCTATGTGTTCAAGATTCCGCTTGGACGGAAGATATTCCTATAAAAATTAATTTTATCGCAACATTTCAAACGCAATTGTTACCGAAATATTGGCTGGAGCGGCAGAAAATTAAGTTGCCAAAAGAGTTATCTAACCTCTTACCAAAATTTAGAAATTTGTATGACTCAATTCTAAACAACAAAATACAATTTTTTTCAAAAGTTGTGGATAGGAACCGAATGTATGTTCAACCTAAATCTTACTTATCAACTATGCTCAGTTTGGAGTTATTTCGACTCTATCCCGATGTGTATGCCATACTATTAAATGATATACATCTGCAAGTTAGGCCTAAGACATCTCCGAAAGATTTTTTGCGATATCACCAATATTTCGATAGTATTATTGCAATTATACCAGAAAACCTGTATGCTCAATTGGCAATTACGGTTTCTTCCTTTCATAAGGAAAAAATTAAATTTGTAAATAAACAAAATATATTCCCTTTTCAAGGTACATTAGAAAAATCCCTACGTGAAAAATATGACATAGTAAGTTTTCTTCTTTGGGATAGGTAATGCTGAAAATAAATAATATTCTGAATTTTCAATAATTATTGAAAATTACTTACCTTTGCTTCCTAAATTAATTATAATGAAGCTAGTAATAATTGGCGGTGGTTTTGGAGGTTTAAGGCTTGCTAGAGAATTAAGCAATAGGGCAGGTTTTGAAATAACACTACTAGATCGGTTTAATTACCATCAATTTCAACCACTTTTTTATCAGGTTGCCACTGCAGGGCTCGATGCAAGTAATATTTCTTTTCCACTTCGCAAGGTTTTTCACCACAGTAAAAATGTACGTTTTTGCATGGCAGATGTAAAAGAAATTGTGCATGCACAAAATAAAGTTGTAACCGATATCGGCGAATTTGAATATGATCAACTGGTTATTGCTACAGGTGCTGATACAAATTTCTTTGGCAATGAAATGATGCAAGCCAATGCTATGCCTATGAAAAGTACGGTTGAAGCAATAGAGCTGCGGCACCGAATACTTAAAAACTTTGAAGATGCGGCTGCTTGCAAAGACCCATTGGAATTGCAACGTTTGATGCATGTGGTAGTGGTGGGAGGTGGGCCAACAGGAGTGGAACTAAGCGGTGCTATTGCAGATATGAGGAGATTTGTACTGCCAAAAGATTACCCCGAGTTGGATTTTTCTACCATGAAAATAACCTTGCTAGAAGGTACTGGAAAAACACTTACTACCATGAGTGAAAAAAGCAGCCAGCAATCGCAAAAGTATTTAGAAAAATTGGGTGTAATGGTGCAAACAAATGCCCTTTTAAAAGAGTACAATGGTAAAACAGCTACGTTACAAGATGGCACTACCATTGAAACAGCATTGGTAATTTGGGCTGCAGGCATTAAGGGTAATATAATTCCTGGATTAGACCAAACTATTGTTGCAAGAGGCAATCGTATAAAAGTAAATAACCAATGTTTGGTAAATGGCTTTACAAATGTATATGCGATAGGCGATGTGGCCTATATGGATACTGATGCAGCATACGCCAATGGTCACCCACAAGTAGCGCCCGTAGCCATACAACATGCAGATATGTTGGTAAACAATTTGAGGCTTATAAATATGAAAAGCAATGCAGATCGCATGCAAACTTTTAAATACAACGACAAAGGGGCAATGGCTACCGTGGGTAGAAAATTGGCAGTTGTAGATATGCCCAAACCTAAATTACATTTCGGCGGATTTTTAGCTTGGTTGGTTTGGATGTTTTTGCACCTTATGCTTATTCTTGGTGTAAAAAACAGGCTATCTGTTTTCTTCAACTGGTTTTATAATTATTTTACCAAAGACCAAAACCTGCGTTTAATTTTTAAAGTAAATTATAAAGAAAGGAAAGTTTAAAAAATAAAATAAGTACTAGCTAATATTTTTTTACAATTTGGGCAAAATGCTATTTCTTCATTTGTAGGATTGCCGCCTTCAGCATCCCGCATAAAGCAAGATTTTATGGCACAATGTTGTAAACCTTGTGTGTGCCCAATTTCATGAATGGATACTTTGAACAATTGCTTCTGCTTTTCATTTTTAGATAACCTAAAACTAGAAGCAATGCATGATTTTCCAGGGCAATAACCCAAACCCATCACCCCCCAATCTTTGTTTGCATCTTTATTGGTGCTTATGTCTTTGTTGGTCAATCCAATGGTTACATATCCATCTGCGGTAGTTTTAGATAAGTAGCTTATCAAAGAATCTGCTCTGTATCTATTTCTTGCTGGGTAAAATGCAAATGATGGTAATTCAATAGCTTCTTTTTATTGTATGGTTGGATAATATTTTTTCAATTCAGTATAAACATAGTTTGTTTCTGCAAGAGATATTCCTTTGAATGGCTGAATGTTAATGATAACTGGATTACGTTTTAAAGCCAATGTTTCTATTTTCTTATTGCAAGATTTGTTTTTTGAAACAAATAGTCCAATCAATAGGATGGATAAAATGGCTATAGCATATTTCATGTAATAATTTTATTGCGCTTTAAAATTTTCTTTCCTCTACTAATAAAAGAAGCTGTTTCATGTGGCAATTGTTCTTCTATAACTAGGTTTAATTCTGCTTTTATTTCGGGGTATTCATTAGATAAATTTTCTAGAACCGTGAGTGAAAAAGCTTTTACTGCAGGTTTTTCTTTTACATCTTGTATAAATTCAAAACAAATATTCATGATAATGCCATGATATTTTTTTGGAATGCTGGCAAATTGTAAAATCCTAATGGTATTTCTTTTGATGGCATTGTGTTGCTGTTGTTCTTGTAAATTTTGTATAAGCGTAGCAAAGTGTTTTTTAATTAAATGAGGATAAGCCTCCACACAATAACTCATTGGCCAAGCACTTTGTTGTGCTACTCTATATTCGTTGGAAACAAATAATGCAAACAATTCATCGAATCGTTGTTGATTATTTCCTACCCAATTTACAATAGTTTGGCAATGGGCTTTATTGTATTTTTTTATTACTTCTACTCGCAGATTCATCGTTTATTAAAAATATCGAAAAGTGATATTATTTCCATTTTATTTTTTATACCAATAGAAAAATACCTGTCAGAAAGTGAAAGCCTTTTTTTTACACCCGCTTTTAAATCGAAATAGTTTTCAGAAATATTTTCGCTTCCCTTGCCAATATTTATAAAAACATATTTAGCATCTACATTGCTTTCTATATAAAATATATTATCACCTGCAGGACTAATGCTGAAAGTTGGTTTTTGTAGTACATAGTTTTTTGGATAAATGCTGTCTATTAATGGTTTTATATCTTCTCTGTAAGCTTCTTTTACTGCATACCAAGCTGCTTTTGGTTGTCTGCTAAAATCTGTAATGCTCCAACTGGTTACTGGCCAACAATCATTCAATTGCCACAACAACGTACCCATATTGTAAGGTTCTTTTTGCCGATGCATGGCAATGGAATTTTTTAAAATATAGTATTGCAAACATTGAGTGAGGTAAGAATATTCTTCCAACGATAATCTGTTGAGTTTGCTAGAGTCTAAAAAGTATTTGTCCAGATAAAAATTTAATTTCATAAAACCATTGCTTGCTTTTTGGTGTGCCTGTATGGCTTTGGATTTTATGTTTAATTCATTTACGCTGGCATATGTTTTTATTGTTTCATAATTCGGCATAGCCTGCATTCCATATTCGCTCACAAACCTGCCGGTATGGTCACTAAATGCTTCCCAACCTTCTAGCCCCCACCAAAGCCCCCAATAATGGCTGTCTCCATTGATATAACTTTTTTTATTGCCCCATCCAAATTTTGGAGACGAAGAAATATAGGGTCTTCTTCCATCAAATTCATTTACCCATGCTTTTAAACTATCTTCAAAAAGGGTTGTATAATCGTTCCAAACTTTTGCAGAATCGGCCCCATGCAAATTGTATTGATTTTGCCAACCCCAATGGTGCCATGCTTCATCTACCTCATTATTGCCACACCAAAGTACAATGCATGGATGCTTTTTTAACCTTTTTATTTGATAGGCTACTTCAGCTTTTACATTTTGTAAAAAATCTTTATCAGCAGGATACATACCACCAGCAAACATAAAATCTTGCCAAACCATTATGCCTAAACTATCACACAACGTATAAAAATAATCATCTTCGTACACACCACCGCCCCATACACGCAACATGTTCATATTAGCCTCTTTTGCTTTCCTTAATAGTTTTATGTAATCATATTTTTGTACACTAGGCAAGAAAATATTGGCAGGTATCCAATTAGCACCTTTTACATAAATAGGCTTTCCATCTTTTTCAAAATAAAAGCTTTCACCAATGCTGTCTTTTTGCTGTATGAGTTTTGCAATGGGCGCATTTGTATGATTTATTGTTGCCTTTACCCCTTTGCTAATTACTTGTAATGAAATATTTTTCCAAATACCACAGCCAATAAAAATTGGCCCCCAATCCCATCCAAACTGAAACTGTGCTTTGCGAGCATACACCCGATTATTATCTGGTAATACCAAAGGTAATCTAGCTTTTGCAATACTGTCGGTAACATTTTTTGCAGAACGAAAATATATTTTCAATTCATTTTTACCTTGTATTGTAAATGGGTTTATGTTTACTTTCCAGCCCCGAAACATATTGTTGGCTACCAATATTATTTTGCCATTTAAATATACGGTTGCGTAGGTATCCAATCCTTCAAAAGTCAATTCTGTGTAGCGATTGTCTATTATTTCTTTCTCTAGACTAAATGTTGTTTTATAAATCCAGTCGCAAGTATCTACCCATTGCAAACGTTTTTCATTGTCTGCAAAAAATGGGTCGGGTATTAGTTTGTTTGCCAGTAGATCGGTATGTACTGTTCCTGGTACAGTAGCTTTATACCAATGAATTTTATCAGCCCTAGAAAAATGCCAGTTTTTATTTAAATTAATATCAAGGTACTGCCCAAAAATGTTCCCAGAAATGAGTAAAAGAAAAAAGAGCATGTTTCGCATAAGTAGCTTGTTGTTTTATTTAAATATGTGACAGTGCCGAAATCATATTGGTTATTTCTTCTTCATCTATATCTACTGATTGTAAATTTTCATTCATAAATGGGTTTACTACTTTCATTTTGCTTGCAATCATTTTCCTTGCGGAACTGTGAAATTCGAAAGCCCCGGTTGAAGATGCCAATGATGCTATATTGCTTGCTCGCACGCCGCTCCCAGGCATAATAATAATCCTATCGGCTGCTTTTTCTATTAGTTTTTTTAAATTATCTGCTCCTTCCATAGCTGTTGGGTGAAATCCCGATGTTAGAATCCTTTCGCAACCAATTTCTATTATATCTTCCAATGCTTGCTCGGGATTGGTTACCCTATCAAATGCTCGGTGAAAAGTTACGCTCATTGGGTAAGCTATGTTTACAAGTATGCTACATCTAATTTTATCAATCGTTGCATCTTCATTCAACATACCAATTACAACGCCATCGCAACCCAAATCTTTGCATACTTGTACATCTGTTTTCATTATCTCAAAAGCTTCTTCGGAATAAAGAAAATCACCGCCTCTTGGTCGAATAATGGGAAACAATGCAATATCCAATGCAGTTCTTGCAGCTTTTATAAATCCATAAGATGGCGTAGTGCCGCCTTCGCCAGGGTTATCGCACAATTCTATTCTATTTGCATAAGCTTCTTGTGCCTTTGTACAACTTTCTATATTGAATGCGATGGTTTCTAAAATATATTTCATTTTTTGCAGGCTATTTTTGTAAAAGTATTGCAAGTTTTTAGATTCTGTGGATATCCTAAAAATGAATTTTATTTTCTATTAGGCAAATTTATATCGCAGGCTTAGTTTGCTCAAATTATTTTCTCTTCTTAGCACAAAAAAGTAACTAAGCAACCAATAAGAAACATTTATTATGAATGGATGTAGTTTTTAATTTATTTAAAACAATTTATACTTTAAACCAACGTTGTTATGACATCAGCATATTAAAAATATCATTGCTATTATTTAAGCGTAAATTTACACTCTTAAAAAATCCACCATGAAAAATTTTAGCATCTCAAATAAGCATTTATTTGCTTCTTTTTTTGTCTCTTTTTTTTGCTTTTTTTTAGGTTGTAAGCAAATAAATTCTTCCAATAAAACAGAATATGATAAGTACGACGGACCCGAAATGGCTGCCTTACAAGAATTTGAAAAAACAAAAGACCCTTCTACTGGCATAATGCCTAGGGAAAGATTGTTGGATGCAATACAGCAAACCATTGATTCAAAAGAAGCTAGCCAATCACTTATTGGTGGTCTTTCTTGGTTGGAAAGGGGGCCGAATAGTGATTTACCTGGCCCGTTTGGCAATCCAAGACCCCCTTTAAACTACACATCTGGCAGAATAAGGGCCATGATGGTAGATTCATTGGATGCTACAAAAAAAACAGTTTGGGTGGGTGGTATTGATGGTGGGCTTTGGAGAACATCCGATATTACATTCTCTCCGGCTACATGGGTTTTAATAAATGATAACTTAAGCAACCTTGCCGTTGCAGATATCACCCAGGATCCAAGACCTGGCTTTCAGAATATTATGTATTTCTGTACGGGGGAATCTTATTTTAATGCTGATGCAGTGCGAGGTAATGGCGTTTTTAAAAGTATTGATGCTGGAGCAACTTGGAACTTTTTGGCGAATACAAGCACTTTTGTAAACGGCACAAGGATATTATGCGATTACCTCGGAAATGTTTACCTAGCTACAAGAGGTACAGGATTAAGACGTTCGACAAACGGTGGAACAACCTGGACGAATATCACACCCTCAACATTTCCCAATTCTGATATCTGTGATCTAGAGATCAGTTCTACTAGTTCAGCAGGAAGACTACATGTAGTATGCGGCATCTTTACCTCGCAAGCATATAGGTATGTAGATAATCCTGAAACTGCAGCATCTGCAAGTTGGGTTACTCCTGCTGCCGCATTTCCTTCCTTCAGCAACCGTGCTGAAATATGTGTAAGTGGTAGTACACTTTACTCTTTGGTAGCTGATGGTACCGACCAAGTACCCACAATCTATAAATCAACCAATGGAGGCGCAAACTGGGCTGCTACGGGCGGCCAGCCATCAGCAGGATGGGCCAACGGACAGGCCTGGTATGACCTTAGTTGTGCCATTGACCCATCTTCTGCAGGGGCTACCTGTATAGTTGGTGGATTAGATAATTGGAAAACAATAAATGGCGGAACAAGCTGGGTACAAATATCAGGTTGGGCTACTTCTACGCCGGGGTTATATGTACATGCCGACCAGCATGATATTCAGTGGTGGGATAATGGTAATAAACTTATGTTTGGTTGTGATGGCGGTGTGCATTATTCAACAAACAAAGGCACCAGCATGGCAGACCGTAACGTGGGTCTGAGAATAAAACAATTTTATTCCGTTGCCATTCATCCTGTTACTACCAATTATTTTTTAGCCGGTGCACAGGATAACGGAGTACATCAATTCAGTAACCCCGGTTTAAGTAGCACAGTAGAAGTTACGGGAGGTG
This sequence comes from Ferruginibacter sp., assembly GCA_031430735.1. Taxonomy (GTDB): domain Bacteria; phylum Bacteroidota; class Bacteroidia; order Chitinophagales; family Chitinophagaceae; genus Ferruginibacter. The sequence goes on from JANPCB010000030.1 coordinate 85,816, forward strand.
ATGGTGCTTTTACAGCCATTGACCAGAATGAACCACTCTTTCAGTTCGGATCCTACGTTTTTAATGACTATCGTAGGAGTACAGATGGAGGTAATACTTGGTCCGATGTAACATTAAATCCATCTACTGGACAATTTATCAATCCTTTTGATTATGATAATACTGCTAACATTATGTATTGCGGTGATATTGCATCCAATTACCGGAGGTGGACCAATCCACAGACCGGCAACACCTCTGCCGTTGTAAATATCACCAGCATTGTTGGAAGTGTAACAGCAGTGAGTGTGTCGCCTTATTCCGCAAACCGGGTTTATTTTGGCACCAGCAGCGGTAGAGTAGTGCAAGTGGATGGAGCCAATACCATTGCTTCGGGATCTGCCGGTACAGACCGTTCTGCAGGCTTACCTGTCGGAACAGTTTCCTGCATCAATTTTGGAACAGATGATTTGAATCTGATGTGTGTTGAATCCAATTACGGTATCAACAATGTGTGGGTTTCTACAAATGGCGGAGCAAACTGGACAGCTATTGATGGCAACCTGCCGGATATGCCTGTACGTTGGTGTATGTTTTATCCGGGTAGCAATACAAAAGCTTATATTGCTACTGAAACAGGTGTATGGGAAACAGACCTTATCAATGGCGCTAGTACGATATGGAATGCCAATCCAACCTTCCCAACGGTAAGGACAGATATGATTAAATACAGGGCCTCTGACCGTACCATTGCAGCAGCAACACATGGCCGTGGACTTTGGACAACCACCATTCCGGTAGTTGCTACGCCAGACCTATCTTTTCAAACATCTACTGTATCAAGTACAGAATACACATCATATACCAGCGGATGCCGCGGATATACCGATTATAAACATTACATGGTGATAGACAATACACCTTCTGGGGCAAGTACGGTTACGCTTGCAATTGCAGGCGGGGGTACAGCCACAAATGGGGTAGATTATGCAATTACAACCAATGGAAACTTTGCTGCTCCTAGTATGACAATGAATTTTGCCAGTGGCTCAGGAACAGCGCAAGCATTTACAGTAAGGGTTTATGATGATATTGCTGTAGAAAGCGCAGAAACATTCACTTTGAATTATTCAGTTTCAGGAGGCAATGCACAGGCTGGAGGAAGTAATCAAACATTGAGCTTTAACATCAATGATAATGATGCAGCTCCGATATCCGGCGGCACGGGATCTTTTAATGTAGGCACATACGATGCAAATGTCAGCTCTGCTTCGCCTTTTAGAAGCAACCAGCAAAAATTCAGGTTACAGAATTTATGGACAGCGGCTCAATTGAATGCTGCTGGCATTACTTCTGCTAGGAATTTCACTGCAATGACCATGTATGTTGTTACAAAAAACAGTACGGTACCTTATACGAACTTTACTATTTCCATGGCAAATACAGCTGCAACCACTTTAGCAACTGGTTTCCAGGCAGGAACATTTACAACCGTTTATCCCGCTACCAACTATTCGACCGTAGCCGGCACAAACCTTTTAACTTTTAGTACTCCATTTGCATGGGATGGTACTTCCAATGTTCTTATAAACTTCTGTTTTGACAATTCCACGGCAGCAGAAGCATTGGCAGATGTTACAGAAGGGACAGCAACAGCTATTGCAGCAGGAACCAGGGCAAGCACTTTTTCAAACCTACTGGCCAGTGCACCATGCACCGGGGCTGCTGCTTCAGTTTCTGATTTCAGAATACGGGCAACTTTTGCTACTAGCATACCAGGCACACCCGTATCAACAGTGCTAAACAGTGCCAAAACGGGTTACCTAGGCCCGTTTGATGATGTTTATTTTTATGATGCTTCCGGTAATATTATTGCCCGTATTAAAAACCTAACAGCTTTCGATTATGGATGTACCACTGTTGATATTGACCGAGCCGGTAGTAGTTCTGTGGCATTCTGGAATCCAATACCGTCTAATTTCCTATTGTCAAAATCTTGCAGGGTAATACCCACCAATAACACCACAACTGGTAGTTATCAAATTACCCTTTATTATACTGCGGCAGAAGTGGCTGGATGGGAAACAGCTACTGGTCAAACTTGGGCCAGCGGTACCATACAAGTGGCCAAGGTATCCAATGGATTTTATATTCCTGATGTAACACCCTCCACTCCTCGAACTGCAGATGTAAGCTTTGTAATAGGTACCAAGGGAACGTTGGGAGCAAATTATAGTATTCAGGGTAATTTTAGTAGTACTGGTTTCTCTGGTTTTGGAACGGGTATTCTTGGAACAGCTGTTCCTCTTAAGATTGATTATTTTTCTGGAACCAAACAGGCGGTTGGTCATCTACTCAATTGGAAAGTTAATTGCACTAGTTCGCTTTGGGCCACTATGACACTTGAGCGTAGTGCTGATGGTCGCAGTTTTAGCAGTATCAATTCTACTACTGCCGATGCATTACGTTGTCTGCAGCCTTTCGATTTTACTGATTTACGTCCTTTAAGCGGTATCAATTATTACCGACTAAAAATTGTAGACCCCGATGGTAAGACTGGCTACAGTAGTATTATTGCTTTACTGAATGCAGTTACAGGATACGAAATTGTAAGTATTACTCCTAACCCAGTTATTGGTGATTATCTTACAATTAATATAACGAGTACCAAAGCCTCGAAAATAGATTTACAAATTAGCGATATGCAAGGTAGGCAAGTAATGCGTTTTTATGCTCCACTGATAGCAGGGTTTAATACCATACGGGTAAAAACCAACAAATTGGCTGCTGGAACATACAATATCAGCGGCTATATTAATTCGGAAAAAAACAAGTCGCTTCAGTTTATAAAGCGATAATTTATGGCGGTTCGTTAAAAACATTTTAAATAAGCAGCCCTGCATTTGTAGGGCTGTTTATTTTGTGTGAGAAAATTTTCTTAAAAAAAGCATCCAATAAACAACAATTGTATATAGAAAAAAAGGTTGCAGTTTGAATTATGGGTATGTTTTGGTTGTTTTGGCTACATGTTGATAATTGTGCCTTTGCTTACGGGCTACAGACAAAGATGCTTGGGATAAGTTCTTTCCTAGACTGAGCGTGTGCATTTAAAAATGTCGCAACTTGCAAATAGGGTTGTCAACCTTGCTACGATACATTTATTTTGAAATTACCAATAAAGGTTGACAACCCTTGTGACAAAGAAATTATGACAGAAAAAGTGATTGGATTTTGAATTGGTTAAAAGCGATTTAATTTATTTTTTTATGATCGGCATTTTTTGAAATGATATTTCTACTTGTTCAGCCTTAGCGCATAAAAGTTCAATTATAAATATCAAAAAATCAAACTTCTTTCAAAAATATTTATCTTGTAAAAAAATTTCAACAAATGCAAAAACGCATCCCTTTTTTAGCAATTTTAATTTGCTTAGTTACTTTGGTAAACGCTCAAAAAGCATCTACCTACGACCCACATGTTTTGTTTTCTCCTACTTTTTATCCAGAGGGTGGAACGATAACAAGATCTGCAGATGGCTCGCCCAATACTGGCTATTGGCAAAACAGGGCCGATTATCAGATAAACGTTTCTTTGAATGATAATACAAATGAAATTGCTGGCTCGGTAACTATTACTTATAAAAATAATAGCCCACACATATTGCCTTTTATTTGGTTAATGTTAGATCAAAATTTATTTGCAAAAGATAGTAGGGGGCAGGCACGTATGCCCGTGGGCGCACGAAGCAGATATGGCAGCGCAACCAGTACATTCGATGGAGGGTATAAAATTGCCTCCGTAAAAAACCTTACCGACAATACCAATGCAGACTATATTATTACCGATACCAGAATGCAAATACGGTTACCAAAAGCCTTGAAAGCAAATGGTGATGCCATCAAAATAAAAATTGATTATGCTTTTACTTTACCAGAAGAAGGAGCTGATCGCTGTGGTATTCTTAAAACAAAAAACGGAAACATTTTTGCAGTAGCACAATGGTATCCTCGTATGTGTGTATACGATGAAGTGGATGGTTGGAATACGCTACCATACATTGGCCCTAGTGAGTTTTATTGCGATTATGGTGATTTTGATTTTAGTGTAACAGCACCTTCATCGCATATTGTAGTGGCAAGTGGGGAGTTGCAAAACACTACAGAAGTACTTACGGCAGCGCAGTTAAAAAGAATGGAAGAAGCTAAGAATAGTGATAAAACTGTAATGATAAGAACAGAGAAAGAAGTAACAGATCCTTCCTCAAGACCTAGAACTTCTAGTACGCTTACATGGAAATTTAAAATGTTTAATGCAAGGGATGTATCTTGGTCATCTTCTAAATCTTTTATTTGGGATGCTGCAAAAATAAACTTGCCCGATGGTAAAAAGGCATTGGCGCAAAGTGCTTATCCAGCAGAAAGTAATGGAGAAAAAAGCTGGGGCAGGGCTACTGAATATACCAAAGCTAGTATTGAAAACTATAGCAAAAGATGGTTTGCTTACCCCTATACCACAGCTGTAAATGTGGCTACGAATATAGGTGGCATGGAGTATCCTGGTATAGTTTTTTGTGGTTCTAATGCAGAAACGGCGGATCTTTTCGGTGTAACCGATCATGAATTTGGACATACTTGGTTTCCTATGATTGTAGGCAGCAATGAAAGAAAATATGGATGGATGGACGAAGGGTTTAATACATTTATAAACTCGTTGGCTTCAAAAGATTTTAATAAGGGGGAATATGATGGTGCTAGTTTAGACCCAACAATGTTTACCTCTATGATGTTTGGCTCTGGCAGCGAAAGTATATTGAACACGCCCGATGCCATGAAAGAAGTTAATATAGGTATGGCACTTTATTTTAAACCAGGTTATGGTTTAACATTGCTTCGTAATAATATTCTTGGTGCAGATCGTTTCGATTATGCATTCAAAGAATATATTAAAAGATGGGCTTTTAAACATCCAACGCCATGGGATTTTTTCCGCACAATGGATAATGCATCCGGGGAAAATTTATCATGGTTTTGGAAAGGCTGGTTTATAGAAAATTATAAATTGGATCAAGCCATAAAGGAGGTAACATACGACGAAACAAAAGGGGCAATAGTTACGATAGAAAATTTGGATAGGCTAGCTATGCCTGTTATGATTGGCTACGAAACTATATCAGGGATAAAAGGAACAATGAATTTGCCTGTAGAAATTTGGAACAATACGGCTACTTTTAAAGTTAAACTTCCTGTTACAGAAGCGGTGAAAACGGTAACACTTGATCCACAAAAAGCTTTTCCCGATATGAATTATGAAAATAATAAATGGAGTCAATAAAACATAAAAAAAGGTTATTGTGAAAAACAAATTCATGTTGTTATCGTAAAATATAATTTATAAAATAACTATTATTTAAAATAGATTAAAAGGGAAAAGGTTTGATAGAAATTTATCAAACCTTTTTTTATTTTAATCATAAAAGCATGCTTTTTTAAAACAAATTTGGTATATATCTACAATTACCTTAAATTGAAATACTACTAACTTTTACCAAAATATTATCATGAGAATTTTACCATTACTTAGCAGTTTTTTGTTGTGCCAATTTTTGGTTTTTACGGGTCGAGCACAAACATTTACACCTATTAGTATTAGTGGTTACAATCAAGATGTAATAGCAGAATCTGGTACGAGTTCGCTCACTACCACTTCCATTGCTTTAGATGGTGTGCCAGCTTCCAATAAAGTTATGTATACGCAAACATTTAGAACCAATGTAGGTTTTACTGGAGGTGGGTTGGTAGATAATGGAACCATCGTAAATGGTACCTCTACCTATCAGCTGGCTGCTTACACAGGTAATAATTGTTTTTTAATTCCACGAAATCAAAACAGCAATATTGGCATCGCAACGCCTTCCAAATATTCAAGGATCAGGTTATTAGGTTTTACTACAGAAGGTTCTAGCTTATTAAATATCAATTTAGCTTTTTCTGATGGTACAACTTTTACTGCACTTACAAATTATAACTTAGGAGATTGGTTCAATAATACAACCAATTTAGTTTTATCAGGCTTTGGCAGATGCAGCAGAACAACACCCGCTAGTGCTGCAGATGCTTTTCCCAGCAACCCAAGAATGTATTTTATAGATATCCCATTAAGCTGTGCGAATGCGCAAAAAAGCTTGGCAAGTATTAATGTGGCCAATGTGACTACTGCTGGTAGTAATGCGCCATTTCCCAATGCAATTATATTGGCTGTTTCAGGCGTGGCCAATCCAACTTTAACTGTTACGCCAAGTGTTACGAATGCAACTTGTACATCATTGGGTAATGCCACCGTTAATTTAACCGGCGGTGTACCTCCTTTTACTGTTTCTTGGAATACGCTTCCTGTGCAGAGTGGTCTTACTGCAACGAATTTAAGTGCTGGTAATTATATAGCCACCATTACTGATGGAAATAGCTGTGTGACTACTTCCAATATTAGCATTACACAAACCAATAACCTAACCATGACAGCAAGGCTTGATACCACTATTTGTAGCGGAGCATCCTTTTTTCCAAATGTTGTTAGCAATGCAACTGGTTATGCCTGGAGCCCCGCTACGGGTGTAAGTAATAGCGGTATACTAAATCCGTCTTTATCACCTACGGTTACAACGCCCTACACTCTTTCGGGTACGTTAGGAACATGTAGTATTAGCAGATCGTTTACCGTTTTTGTAAATACCGTAACATTCAATCAAAGATTGGATACAACAATATGCAGCGGTTCGTCCTTTATCCCAAATATTGTAAGCAATGCAACGGGATATACTTGGAGCCCAACAACGGGGGTAAGTAATAGCGGAATTGCTAACCCAATTTTATCTCCTATTCAAACTACACCGTATCTGGTTACAGGTACATTAGGACTTTGTAGCGCAAGTAGAAATTTTACTGTATTTGTGAACCAGGGCGTTACTGTAAACGCAGGAAATGCTGTCAGTATTTTAGCTGGGGAGTCAATACAATTACAAGCAACGGGTACCACAGGAACATATCTTTGGACGCCTTCTTTAGGATTAAGTGCTACCAATGTTTTAAACCCCATTGCTTCTCCACTTACCACTACTACCTATACCTTAAGAATAACAACAGCGCAAGGATGTACAAATACCGGTAATGTAGTAGTGCAAGTAATTCCTTATTGTGTAAAACCTTTAATAGCATTTACACCCAATGGAGATGGGATAAATGACAAATGGCTAATAAGCAACGGTAATTGCTTAATAACGGCACAGGTAAATGTTTACAATAGATACGGTAGCTTGGTGTATGAAAATTCAAATTATCAAAATGAATGGGACGGAACGTATAAAGGTAAGCCGCTGCCAGACGGTACTTACTATTATAAAATTGAATACATTTTACTAAATGGACGAAAAGTATATGCAAAAGGGGATGTTACGATACTACGATAACAGTAAAGTAGTAGCGTAATAATAATACCCATTTAATCATTTGGTGGTAATAGCTATTTAATTTTTGACTTCCATTTGCCACTTTTTAAATAGAAAAAGGATAGCAGAAATATTGATGTCCAATATACAAACTCATTGCTCCAAGCCATGGCAAGAGAAATGTAGTTTATTTTCATAAAGTAAAATGTATAGGTCATATACAGCGTAATTGCTATAATTTCTATGGCAAGATTCATTTTTGTTTTACCAGTACCCGTTACGCCATTTAACCAAATGTTTGCAATACTCATGAGTATCATACCAAGTGAAACCATTCTTATCACTGTTATTCCTTCTTTTATAAAAGCATCATCTTGACCAAAAAGTTTAAAAAATATTTCGGGGAAAATATTAAGGATTAGCACGGGTACACAACAAAATCCAACACTCCACAACATAATTTTTTTTATGGCTGGAAAAACATCTGCTTCCCTTTTTTGCCCCATTAAATTACTAATCATCGTATTGGTAGTAGCAGCAAATGCCCATACAAATACACCAGCAATCCCAAATACATTGCGCATTACATTGCTTATGGCTTTGGAATTTGTTTCGCCTCTTGCTTCTATCAATAAAAAAAAGATAAGCCATGTGGTTACACTTATCACATATTGCCCTACCAACGGCAAGGAAACAGTTAATATTTTTTTACTAATTGTTTTTTCATATTTAAATGATTGCAACAAATTGTATTTCTTTTTTAGACCCGAAATAATAATAACAACAAATACAGTAATCATACCGGCAAACTCTGCAAAAATAGATGCCACTGCGGCGCCATTAAATCCCATTTTTGGAAAACCTGCTTTTCCAAAAATTAATAAATAATCGAAAATAATATTTACCAATGCTTCGCAAATAAATCCAATCATTAAATATTTGCTATTAAGAGAAGCTATAAGAAAAGCATTGCCCATTTGAAATAAAAATAGAAAGGGTAAGCCTAATATTCTTATTCTAAGAAAACTCATTTCTTGCGGATAAGAAGAGGCATCTGCAACAGACTGCATAATAAATGGTGCAATAAGCCAAGTAAATAAAATGCCAATAATTGAAAAAATAATGCCAATACGTATACCTTGGGTAAGAATTACTTTAAACTTTTCGTGGTTACCACTGCCCGCATTATTAGAGAACACAGATTGCATGGCATTATTTAACCCATGCCCCGCCACTGCAAATATTAGATAAAAAACTCCTGTAATGCCAGCATTTCCGAGCGCTTCGCTACTTACCCTACCTAAAAAAATGCTATTGATGAGCATATTTAATTGAGGAATAAGGATGGAAAGTGTTATGGGCAGTGCAATAGAGAGGATTTGCTTGTTTGTGACGTCTACTTTTAATTTATTTATTGTTGCTCCGCTATCCATATATAAGCAAAATTATCTTATTTTGCTTGCTAAAATCCACGTTTTGAAAGTTGCTTTTAAAATACAACCCATTGTAGAAGAAATTTCTTCGCTTCATTTGCTACTAGAAGTAGGTAACAATGAAATGTCATTGCTTTTGTATTCAACAAATCCATTTATAGTGCAAGGCCATTTTTTATTTATACTTGATGATATTTTTATTACAAAAGAATATGCAAACAGTATAAAAATGGAATTAGAACAGCATCATTTGTTGCCAACTCAGTTCGCTTCTGTAAATGTTATATACAATTACAAAGAATCTGCTATTGTGCCTACCGATTACTTTGTAGATACAACAAAAGAAAATGTGTGCGAATTGATGTTTGGAAAAGATACTACTGCTTATTGTTTTCAAGAAAATGTAAAGGACAATGAGATGAAACTCATTTACAGGGTCCCGCAAAGAATGTTTGATTTATTGAATGAGCTTTACCCAAAAAACAAATTTTCGCACGCCACTTCTTTGCAATTATTGCAAAATAAATCTGCCAACGTACTGCATTGTATTATTTACCAACATAACATAAAAATAATATTGTTTAAAGGTAGTGAACTACAAATTGTGCAATATTTTGATTACGAAACACCGTTGGATGTATGTTATCATTTATTAAATGTATGTGAGCAGTTTGCTATAACTATAAACGATGTATTGCTATCGTTGAGTGGCATGATAGAGGAGAAATCTAATTTGTACAAAGAAATGTATAAATATTTTTTAAACATTACTTTTACACAATTATCCAATGAAACAATATGTGCCGAGTTTATGAAAGAACAACCTCAACATTTTTACAGTAACCTTACAGCGCTAGCATTATGCGTATTATAAGCGGAACACACGGTGGCAGGCGCATACAACCACCTGCAAACATGCCACACACTAGGCCTACAACAGATATTGCAAAAGAAGGGCTCTTTAATATTTTACAGAATCAGCTAGATTTTGAAGACCTTGTAACATTGGATTTGTTTGGTGGTACTGGTTGTATTAGCTATGAACTAGCTAGTAGGGGAGTACAAGACCTTACCATAGTAGAGATGGACAGTAAAATGTATGACTTTATAAAAAAAACAGCATTAGATTTAAAGTTTGACAATTTTAAAGTTGTAAAAAGTGAAGTGTTTGGATATATAAACTCCTGTACTAATCAATATGATTTTATTTTTGCAGGGCCTCCTTATGCACTTACAACCATCAATGATTTACCACTCAAGATTTTTGAAAAAAACCTATTAAAACCGGGCGGTATGTTTATATTAGAACATACACCACGAAACGATTTCAGGCAATATGCCCATTATGTAAAAGAGCGAAATTATGGAACAACCATTTTTTCTAGCTTTGTAAACGGAGAATAATTTAAAAAATTCATTTTTATAAAATATAGTTACACAAGTGCTTTCCTATGACCAAAGAAGAAATAAGAATAAAATATAAATACCTTAGAAGGAAAATAAGTAAGGCAGATAAAGAAAGGCTTGAAGATTTGATGTTGATACAATTTCAACGGTTGCCTATTAATATTAAGCTTTGTTTAATGACTTATGCCCCCATAGAAGTGCAAAACGAATACAATCCTTTTTTGGTAGAAGAATACTGTTTGCTAAAAAAAGAAAATCTTGCGTTGGTATATCCCATTGTAGATTTTGCAAAAGATACCTTGAAAAGTTATATTGTACCTGAGGGCACAGAGTTTGAGCAAAATATTTATGGCATAGATGAACCCGTTGGTGGAATAAGGATATTCCCTGAGGATATTGATATGATGCTTGTACCTTTGTTGGCATTTGATACAATAGGAAACAGGGTAGGCTATGGCAAAGGTTATTACGATAAATTTATTAGTACCTGCAACCCCAGTATGATAAAAATTGGGTTTAGTTTTTTTGATCCCATAGAAATTGAGGATGCAAACTTTATGGATGAGAAGCTGGACTTTTGTATAACACCAGAAAAAATATATGAATTTTAATATTAGTACAATTGTTAAAAAGTTTTAGATATTTATTGTTTCCGTTTTCACTTATATATGGTGGCGCTGTTGTATTGCGTAATATTTTATTTGATAAAAAAATCTTTAGCTCTGCATCATTTAATTTTCCTATTATTTGTGTTGGAAACCTTGCTACAGGTGGTACAGGTAAAACTCCTATGACAGAATACCTGATTGAAATACTAAAAGATGAATACAAAACGGCAACCCTGAGTCGTGGTTACAAACGAAAAACAAAAGGATATGCAATAGCCAACGAAAGAACTACAGCACTAGAAATTGGAGACGAACCAATGCAATTTCATGATAAATACAAAGACATTACTGTAGCAGTGGGAGAGGAGCGCATAGAAGCTATACCACAAATACTACATGATAGGCCAGATACGGAAGTTATTATTTTAGACGATGCTTTTCAACATAGAACAGTGAGAGCAGGATTGAATATTTTACTTACAGATTATAGAAACCTTTACAGTCGTGATTTATTGTTACCTGCTGGTGATTTAAGGGATGTGAAAGCCAGTAGAAAAAGAGCGGACATTATAGTTGTTACTAAATGTAAATCTGAGCTAAGCGAAGTCGAAAAGAAGGATATTACAAGCGAATTGGCCTTGTTTCCAAATCAATCAATATTTTATACTGAGATTTTATATTCCGCTCCATATCATTTGTTCACACAAGAAAAATCTAGCTTTGGTGCCAATACCGACGTTTTATTGATTACCGGAATAGCCAATCCAAAACCGTTAAAATCTTTTATAGAAAAGCATGCACGTAGTTATGATATGCTCAGGTATGCTGATCATCACATATTTTCAAGTATTGATCTAAAAGATATTAAAAAGCAATTTGATAAGATAAAATCGGAAAATAAAATCATTATCACTACTGAAAAAGATGGCGTAAGGTTAAAGAAATTTGAGAAAGAGTTATCCGAATTGCCCATTTATGTTATACCTATAAAACAAAGCTTTTTGTTTGATGAAGCCCATTTGTTTGATAAAATGATCATAGACTATATTAGTAAAGCAAAAAGTCCAAACCTACCAGCAAAATAGTACGTATACTGTAAAACTTTATATAATTTATTTTAATAATTAATATTGTACTATTTACAAAACAAACATTTTACGCAACAGCTTTAAAATTTCAAACGTTATTATTTGATAAACGGCAACTACGACAACTTACGTATTTGTATATTTGCCAAATAATATACAACTTAAATTATCATGGTTAAATTATTTATTACGCTATTTTGCCTTATTTCTTTTTCAAACCTGTATGCTCAAAAGAGCATATCAGTAAAAGGTAATGTAAAGACAGAAGACGGCAAAGGGCTTGCAAAAGCTTCTGTATCACTTTACTACATTGGGCTTAGCGATACGCTAAAAACAACCACAAACGAAAAAGGAAACTATACTTTTGGTAATGTGCAGAAAAGGAAGACAATGATTATAATCTCTTATGTCGGTTATAAAAAATATGCCGATTTACATGATTATACCGAGGTTACTGGCGATGAAATAAACAATGATATTGTGATGACCGTAGGTGACAATATGCTTGAAACAGTAACAATAGAGTCTTCTAAAATTCAAATTAAAGAAGATACCGTTTCTTACAAGATAGATAGCACCATGTTTCGTAAAAATGACAATGTAGAAGAAGTGCTTAAAAGATTGCCAGGAGTAGAGGTAGATAAAGACGGAAAAGTTACTGCACAGGGCAAAGAAGTAACCAAAGTAAAAGTAAATGGAAAAGAGTTTTTTGGGGGAGATGTGAAAACAGCCACAAGGCAGTTGGATGCAGATATGGTTGATAGAATACAAATCATAGATGATTATGGGGATCAATCTGCCTTTACTGGTGTAAAAGACGGAGACCCAACAAAAACCCTTAATATTCAATTAAAAAAAGATCGCAACAAAGGAGTTTTTGGTAATTCAACAGCAGGTATTGGAACAGATGATAGATACCTTGCCTCTTTGTCTTTAAACAAATTTAACAATGCCCAGCAAATTTCTTTTACAGGAAATCTGAACAATACAAATGCTAGCACTTTCGATTTTTCTAGAATACCTGGTGGAGCCAATGGCGCAATAGCAAGTACGATGAGAAGTTTTGGTGGTGGTAATTTTGGTAACAATGATGGAATAGCCACTACCAAAAGCTTTGGTGTAAACTATAGGGATGATTGGTCTAAAAAAATATCTGTAAACGGTAGCTATAGCTTTTCAAGAAAAAGTACATTTATAGAAAGCGATGTCTTTCAAGAATTCCCTAAAAAGAATATTGATAGTAGCATTTTTAACAACCAAGCAACCAACAATAATTCATTAGGTGATAACCATCGTTTTTCATTTAATGTAGAATACAGAATTGATTCCTTCAATTACATTAAATTTAACCCAGGTTTTACTTTAAGAAAACAAAATGATGATAACCTAACTGATTTCAATTATTTTTATGCAAAAGGGTTTAGTTTCAATAGTGGTTCCAATAAATCCAATAGTGTATCAAATACCCCAAATTTTACAGGTAGTTTGTTGTATAACCGCAGATTTCAAAAAAAGGGGAGAACCCTTTCTGTAAACCTTACGGGAGGCCAATCTGCTACGGATAGCGATGATGATATTTACAATACCAGTTTGTTTTATTTTAACGGGTTACCTGCTAGTAGGACTTTATTCCAAAATGTAATACAGGACAACAACAACCATAATTATGGCGTTTCTGCCTCTTTTAATGAACAGTTATCTAAAAAAAGAAGTTTGGAATTTAATTATGCCTTTAATAAAAGATTTGTAGGAAATGATAGGGAAACATTTGATGTAATAACTGGGCAACCAAAACTGATAGATGCACAAACAAATATTTTCGAAAATATTTATACAACCAATAGGTTTGGGGCAAATTTTAGAACTACACTTAAAAAATACAATTATTCTATAGGATTGGCCGTGCAACCCGCTACGATACAGAATAATTCTTTTACCGGAACCAAATTAAAATTGCAACAAAATATTGTAAACTATTTTCCTGTAGTACGCTTTGCTTATAACTTTTCTAAAAGCAAGTCCTTTAATTTAAATTACAACGGTAATACCAATCAACCAACCGTATTGCAACTACAAGCAACACCAGATTTTTCAAATACACAAAACATAATTTTTGGAAATCCAGATTTGCGCCCAGAGTTTACAAATACGTTGAGTATGCGTTACAATAATTTCAATTTTATAAGTGGAGATGTTTTCTTTGGTAACATCAGCGCTTCTTTTGTAAGAGATAAAATAGTAAACGATGTAAAAATTGGAACAACAAGAGGTGCATTACAAGAAACAAGGTATTTAAATACCAATGGGTATTTTAATGTGAATGCTTTCTATACAGTATCTAAACCAATAAAAAGTAGAAAATACGTTTTTAATTATGGCGGTTCGGTAAATTTTAATAACAATATCTCTTTTTTAAATTCAGAAAAAAATACGGGAAAGAATTGGCTATTGACACAGCGTTTTTCGATGGATTACAAAATTAAAAAATGGCTAGAAACGAATGTGGGTGTTTCATATAATTTAAATGATGTGACAAATACATTGTCTGCCAATACCAATATAAAAGGCTGGAATTTCACAAATTCTTCGAGGCTTTTCTTTAAGCATGATTTCATTCTTAGTTATGACGTAACAAAATCATTAAACCAAGGTTTTTCAAATAATGTAACTTTTAATCCATTAATCATTAATGGTTCATTGGAGAAGCAAATATTTAAAAATAAAAATGCATCAGTAAAATTACAAGCATTCGATTTGTTGAATGAAAATACCAATATAGGTAGAACGGTTAGTCCATTGGATGCCTCTATTACAGATACACGTACCAATAGGTTGCAAAGATATTTTATGCTAAGTTTTGTATATAGATTTAATAAATTTAAAGGAGCATCTAGTGGCGGCCCAGGTATGCAAGGTATGCCAGGCGGCGGTAGAGGAGAAGTGCGAATGATGGGCATGTAGGCATTCGCCTGTGGCGAATGCAAATTGAATCCGCCACAGGCGAATTCCTACAGAATTAGCATTCGCCTGTGGCGAATGCAATGTTGCATAGCTGTAATATTTAAAACACAATCATAAAAAAGAGGATGCCAATTTTTAATAAGTTGGCATCCTCTTTTTTTATGGTAATATTCAATAAAGCTTACGATTTAAATCAGGCAGTATTCGCCACAGGCGAATACCTACAGAAAATTGTACTCGCCACAGGCGAATACCTACAGAAAATTGTACTCGCCACAGGCGAATACCTACTTGGCTACTGCAATTTTTATCTTTTTATTTTTCATCTTTTCATCTTTTGCCAATTCTACCACATTGCCGATTTTAGATTTTCTTACGGCTGCAAATGCGGTAAAATCTTTTACTTCTATTAACCCTATTTCATCTTTTTTGAGATGGCATACATGCGATAAGAACCCTACAATATCCATTTTATTGATCTTATCTTTCTTACCAGCATCAATGAACAACGTACTCCATTTGGGTTTTTCGGGCAATGATAATTTTTCTGGTAATTCAAATTCAGTTGCGTTTTCCGTTATGTACTCAGGAAGTTTTTCATCTTCGCTCCATATTACATACACATTGCCTGTTGCGTGCATGCGTGCTGTACGCCCATTTCTATGGGTAAATTCTGCCTCGGTATGGGGCAAGTGGTAGTGTACAATATTTCTAATATCTGCAATATCCAAGCCACGGCTTGCAAGGTCTGTCGTAACCAAAATATCCGATGTGGTATTTCTAAACTTGGTAAGTGCCACTTCACGATCTAGCTGCTCCATACCACCATGGTAAAAAACATTTACGATGCCTTGATCAGCCAAAAATTCGCTGGTTCGCTCTACAGCATCTCTGTGATTACAAAAAATAATGGTTGAAGTATTGTTGAAATAACAAACAAGCTGTAACAAGGTTTGCAATTTGTCTTTATCATCGCTCAATAAAGTATTGATGCGTAAATTTTCGTTAGGAGCATCATCACCGTCTTTTAGGAAATTTAAAATCTCCGGAGTATTCATTTTTACAAATGCGGGAATTTCCACTGCATTGGTAGCAGATGTTAAGAAACGCTTTTCTACGGCTGGCAATGAACCTAAAATGTATTGCATTTCTTCCAGAAAGCCAAGTTCCAAACTCTTATCAAATTCATCTAGAACTAAAAATTTGATATCCTTGGTTGTAAAATTATTTCTTCTAATATGATCTGCCATACGGCCTGCAGTGCCTATAATGATGGCTGGCGGTTGAACCAAATTATTTTCTTCAATCTCTCTTTTATGGCCACCATAGCAAGCGGTAATTTTAAAGCCCGTTTGCATTTGTTTTAAAACGGATTCAATCTGAAGTGCCAATTCTCGGCTTGGAACCATAATAAGGGCTTGCACCGTTTTGATATCGGCATCTAGCGAATTTAAAACCGGTAATAAAAAAGCCAATGTCTTACCGGAGCCTGTTGCGGATAATAAAAGTATTTCATTATTTTTTTCTACGGCTTCCATTGTTTGAAGCTGCATATCATTTAGTTGCTTTATTTTTAGTCTGTCTAAAAACTGCTGATTATTTGTTTCTGAGATATTCATTTTGCGAAGATAGCCTTTGTATATGGATATACTTTAGTTAATATACTAAACACTTGAATATCAGCATTATGAATTTTACATTATTGTCCTATAATTAATATTATGTTAAATAGAATAAAACGACTATAGCATCACTTACTTAAAAGAACTTCTATTGCATTTTTTTAAAAAATTGTTGAGCAATAAAAAGCTGTTATAACAACAGCTTTTTTATGGATTCTTGTAGCAAATATTATTTTCTAGGAAACTCCAATGCTGCTTGTGCCGCTGCTAATCGTGCAATGGGTACTCTAAATGGTGAGCAGCTTACATAATTTAGCCCAATACGATGGCAAAATTTCACACTCTCTGCATCGCCGCCATGCTCGCCACAAATACCAACTTTAAGTGTTGGTTTAGTAATACGGCCTCGTTCTGTTCCAAATTTTATAAGTTCACCAACTCCTTCTTGGTCTATTGTTTGAAAAGGGTCGTCTTCTAATATTTTTTCATCCAAATATTTTGGAAGAAACCCTCCAATATCATCCCTGCTAAAACCGAAACTCATTTGTGTAAGATCGTTTGTACCAAAACTAAAAAAATTTGCTTCTGTAGCCATTTGCTCTGCTTTTAATGCAGCTCTAGGCGTTTCTATCATGGTGCCATATAGATAAGGTATCTTTTTAACTTTCATTTTTTCACACACTTCCTTGTACACTTTTTCTACAATTTCTTTTTGATGTATCAGTTCATTTACCGTACAGGTAACTGGTACCATAATTTCTGGAAATGCTTTTTTACCTGCTTTTATTAATTCTGCAGTAGCTTCAAATATCGCTTTTATTTGCATTTCTGTAATTTCAGGATAGCTTATGCCAAGCCTTACACCCCTATGACCAAGCATTGGATTGTTTTCATGTAATGCCAACACCCTTCTTTTTAGAATTCCCATGCTTATGCCCAACTCTTTACTTAATTCATGCAATTTATCTGTATCGTGAGGTACAAATTCGTGCAAAGGCGGATCTAGTAAGCGAATGGTTACAGGAAATCCATCCATGATAATTAATGTATCTTTTATATCTTTTTTTACATATTTAAACAAATCATTTAAAGCAAGCCTTCTTTCTTTTTCTGTTTTACTTACAATCATTTTGCGCAGTAAAAATAAAGGCTGCTCACTACCCTTTCCATAAAACATATGCTCTGTGCGAAACAATCCGATTCCTTCTGCACCAAATTTCAATCCTTGCAATGCATCTTCTGGTGTTTCTGCATTGGTTCGTACACCCATTACTTTTACCTTATCCACGATTTTCATTAGGTTTTTGTAAGCCATGTTTTTAGCTAAATCTACATCTACCAATGCCATACTTCCTAAATAAACCAATCCTTTTGTTCCATCTAAACTCAACCAATCGCCTTCTTTAATATAAGTACCATCATTGGCTTTAAATGATTTTGTATCGTTGTGAATTTCAATATCCGAACAACCCACTATACAACATTTCCCCCAGCCTCTTGCTACCAATGCAGCATGCGAAGTCATACCACCTTTTGATGTAAGTATTGCTTGCGATTTGTGCATACCATCTACATCTTCAGGAGATGTTTCTTCTCGTACCAAAATTACTTTCTCTCCTCGCCTTGCCCATTCTACTGCATCGTTGGAAGAAAATACCACTCTACCTTTTGCACCACCTGGCCCTGCAGGCAATCCTTTGGCTATGGGTTTGGTTACTTTTTGTACATTGGGGTCGAGCATGGGGAGTAATAATTCTATCAATTGATTTGGTGCAACCCGCATGATTGCCGTTTTTGCATCTATCAATTTGGAATTGTACATATCACTTGCCATACGCACAGCAGCAATTCCATTGCGTTTACCTACTCTACATTGCAACATATACAATACTCCTTTTTCAATCGTAAATTCAATATCCTGCATGTCTTTGTAATGCTTCTCTAGCCTTTGTTGTATCTCAAACAATTGTTTGTACAGCAGCGGCATTGTTTTTTCCAGTGTAGGTAAATGTTTACTCTGGTTGTTTTTAGAATATTCGTTTACGGGTGCTGGTGTTCTTATACCGGCTACAACATCTTCTCCTTGTGCATTTATTAAATACTCTCCATAAAATTTATTTTCGCCATTACCAGGGTCTCTTGTAAAAGCTACTCCCGTAGCACTCGTATCGCCCAAGTTACCAAAAACCATTGCTTGCACGTTTACCGCTGTACCCCACTCCTCTGGAATTTTTTCTATACGCCGATATTCTACAGCACGTTTACCGCTCCAACTACTGAATACCGCTCCAATGCTTCCCCATAATTGTTCATACGGATCTTCGGGAAATGGTTTGCCCAATACTTTTATAATGGTGGATTTGAATTCTTTTACCAGATTTTTTAATTCATCAACCGTTATATCCGTATCATATTTGTATCCTTGTTGTTTTTTTACTTTCTCTAATTTTTCATCTAATACTTTTCTAATACCTTTTCCTCCTTTGGGTTCTATGCCAGCAGCTTTTTCCATTACTACATCTGCATACATCATTATCAAACGACGGTATGCATCATACGCAAATCGAGCATCCCCCGATTGTTTAATAATACCCTCAATTGTTTTTTCGTTGAGACCAATGTCCAACACAGTTTCCATCATGCCAGGCATGGAACGCCGTGCACCAGAGCGAACAGATAATAACAATGGGTTATTTTTATCGCCAAATTTCTTACCCATTTCTTTTTCAACAGCTGCCAATGCTTTTTGTGCTTGCTCCTGTAATACGGTGGGATACTTTTTTTTATTGTTGTAATAATATGTACATACTTCTGTAGTAATAGTAAAGCCAGGAGGAACAGGTAAACGAAGTTTTGGATGGCCTGCCATTTCTGCAAGGTTTGCTCCTTTGCCACCCAATAAATTTTTCATTGATTCATTACCATCCGCTTTTCCCCCACCAAAATAATAAATATATTTAGTAGCTTTTTTAACCTGTTTCATACATGTAATTTTAGTTAATCAGTTGTAGAGGATTCTTTCTATTTGACGGTTGGCAAAATAATAGCTGCAGCATTAATCCCCTTTTCATTCTATTTGTTTTCAAGAATAATTAGCCTCTCCATTTGTACGTTCTTTTAGAATATTCCCATAGTTCTACCTGCTAATTATAAAAATTTTGAGACAATGAATTAGAAATTACTTTAAATTCACCATCTTTTCTGGCTATTTGATAACAATTATTTATTGCCCTAATATTTGAATTAGACATATGTTTTTCATTGTATGGAGCCAGCATATCCATCTCACTCATAACATTTCCATCTGCATCTATCATTCTTGCAAAAACCCTGTAGTCGAAATGCCAAGGATTTAAATCGCCATCTAAACTTTCGGAATCGTAGTTGTCGTTGAACCCTTCAAATATTAATTCACTCGAATGGCTAATGTGTTGTACTAAGTGTTCTGTAATATTGATAAGCTGGTTAATTTCTGGGTCATTATGTACTATCCCACTATCCCAGATTGTATCGCCATTTAAAAAAATGACAAGCCTGTTGTCTACGTGTTTTACATTAATCCAGTATTCTTTTTTCATTGTTGTTTGTTTTGGTGTGGCTTAATTGGTTCTTAATTAAGGGCTCAAATTAAATTTTATGTAAGAGTTTGCAGGTGATAAATGTCAGTTTATTTACTGATTTACCTCAATGGTTTGAGAAACGAATACTATTAATTAATTGCTTTTTTGCAGAGTAGAATAAATAAACTTGATTGCACTTTATGAGAAATAATCTTCTACAATTGTGTGTGTATAATGAAAATCTATTGATGGGGCTTATTATGCGATTGATTTAAAAAAAGGACCAATTATAAGAAGATACCATAATCATTATATTCCTTAAGCAAAATAAAAAAACCAGTAAACTTTTGGCTTACTGGTTTTAAAAAATATTGTTGAAGTTCTTACAACGCCCCACTCATATCTCCTGTGGTAGTTCTTTTAGATGCAAGTGTAGGGTCTATTTCTATTGCTTTGTCGCACATAGCCTGTCCCTTGTCTTTTTTGCCTAACTTCATAAATGTAAGCCCTGCTTGGTACAATGCTTTGCCATCTTTAGGATCCGCTTCTATTAATTTTTGGCAATAATCCAATGAACGATTATACTGCTTTTGGTCATATAAGATTTGTGCTAATTCCCTTAATATTTCTTTATTGCCTTTTCTTTTATACAAGTCAAGAATTTTCTCTTCTCCTTTTTCAAATTGTCCACTGTACAACAACGCATAGCCATAGTTTTCATTAAAATCATTGTTGGCTGTATACCCATTCTTTATGGCATTATCGAAAGCTACTACGGCTCCTTTATAATTATTAAGATCAAAATAAACCAATCCAAGTTCATATGCCCACACATTTTTTTCTGGTTGTAGTGTAACTGCTTTTTCAAAATAAGGCAATGCTTTTCTATTAAGGTCGGCATCCATATAATTTCTGGCAATGGTATAATTGGCTTCTGCATCAGCTGCATTTTTTGCTAATGCTTTCAATAAATATTTTTCTGCTTGTGCATAGTCTTCTTTTTTGTACAACGACATACCTATTATACGATCTGCATTGTCGCAGTCGTTACATTTTTTTGCAAACTCAATTGCTTTGTCCCACTGGCGATAATCGTAATACATGGTTGTAAGCTCTTTAATTACAATCATATTGCTAGGCTGTAATTCGTGGGCTTTTGCAAAATTTGCTTTTGCCTGGTCTGTTTTACGCATTTCTATATTTACATATGCGTTTTCTATGTAAGCCTCCGTATAAGATTTGTTAAATCCAATGGCTTTGTCAAACATTTTTGAAGCTACAAGGTATCTTTTAGCATTCTTCTCTTCTATGCCTTTGGCAAAATAGTGTTGCGAACTATCTACATTGGGATTATTGGCAAAGCTATTAGAAGCAATAAAAAAAGTCGATAGGATAAGTAAGTTTTTCATAGTTATAAAGGGGGCAAATATTATACCGCTATTGGATTAATATACAGCTAAACGCTGAAATGGCTATTTTTATTCTGTAAAGTTTCTTCTTTTTATCCACAATTTCTATAGGAATATTACTATTTTTTAAATGACCTGCCCCCCAATATTCTGTTTCATCTGAATTAAACAGCTCTCTCCAAGCTGTTTTCCCTTTTAACACTAGTTCCCAATCGAAGTAAGGATTGTGCGACATATTAACAATTACAACTATGTCCTTGTTTCTATCTTTACACATTCTTCTATAAACCAGTATGCCTTTATCAGGATTAGATATATCTTCCCATTGGAATCCCTTTTTTTCAAATTGCATTTCGTGCAAGGCAGGTTGCTCTTTGTATAGGTGATTGAGCTTGCGCACACATTCTTGCATTCCGTTGTGTGAGCCAAATTGTAACAATTCCCATTGAAGCTCCGAATCGAAATTCCATTCAGATGTTTGGGCAAATTCGTTGCCCATAAAAAGTAATTTGCCTCCGGGGTGTGTATACATGCAACTATACAATAGCCTTAGGTTTGCAAATTGCTCAAACTCATTGCCAGGCATTTTATAAATTAAAGGACTTTTTCCATGTACCACTTCATCATGACTAAGCGGTATCATAAATTTTTCATCATAAAAATACATCATGCTAAAAGAGAAATCGTTTTGACAAGCGGCTCTTTCTGGCCAGTTTTTCTTAAAGTAAGAAAAGGAATCATGCATCCAACCCATCATCCATTTCATACCAAAACCAAAGCCTTTTTTTGAAACAGATTTTGTAATACCTGACCAATCCGACGCTTCTTCAGCAATGGTTTGCACATCATCAAATTCAGAATAAACCATTGTATTAAAATCTTGCAAAAAAGAAATAGCTTCTTCATTGTCATTTCCTCCTTTTGCATTGGGCTCCCACTCCCCTTCTCCCCTGCTAAAATCTAAACGGATAATGGAATTCACCGCATCTACCCTAAGCCCATCTATGTGAAAATACTTTAACCAAAAATGCGCACTGCTCAATAAAAATGACCTTACTTCCGCACGCTTATAATTAAAAATATAGCTATTCCAATCCTTGTGAAATCCTTTACGCATATCGGCATATTCGTACGTATGCGTACCATCAAACTTATACAGACCATGCGCATCAGCTGGAAAATGAGAGGGCACCCAATCCAGTATTACGCCAATATCATTTTTGTGTAATTCGTTTATAAGATTCATTAATTCTTGCGAGGTGCCGTATCGTGCAGTGGCTGCAAAAAAACCGGTACATTGATAACCCCAGCTACCATCGTATGGATATTCTGTAATAGGCATTAATTCTACATGGGTAAAACCCATCGCTTTTACATATGGTACCAGCCTTTCGGTTATATCATTATACGAATTAAAAATATTTGGTTTGTCCTTGTACGGCCGCATCCAACTCCCCAAATGAATTTCATATATACTCCACGGTGCAGACAAAGCATTGTGCTCTTTTCTTTTGTGCATCCAGTGGTTGTCGTGCCAATGGTATTGCAAGTTTCTGGTAATAGATGCTGTGCCTGGTCTTAGCTCACTATAATTGGCATATGGATCTGCCTTAAATGTTTCAATGCCATCAAATCCATTTATTTGGTATTTGTACAAAGCTCCCTCTGGTAATCTTGGAATAAAACCCTCCCATATGCCCGATTTATCTAGCCTCACAAAAAGAGGATGTAAGTTTTTTTTCCAACCATTAAATTCCCCAATTACACAAACCTCCGTAGCATTGGGTGCCCATACGGCAAAATAATACCCATCCGTTTTTAACAAATGTATAAAATGGCTGCCAAATTTTTCATGGCCACAAAATAGTTTGCCTTCTGTAAAAAGAGAAATATCTTCTTCCGAGAAAAAAGAATAATTCCAAACCATTTTCGTAGTGTCTATAAAATTATCGTCCTCGTATGCCATTCTTATATTTTGTTGTATAAAACGTAATTATAATGAAAAACTAAAATTACAATAGATTATTTATAATTTTTCACAAATACGATTTATTCATTTGCATATTATTCTGTATTAAAAATTAAACCGTATTTCAACCTTTCTTACTATTAGACTCTTTCTATTAAATAAACCATTAAATGTCAAAAAATATTAAAAGGCGGCACTATAGCAATTTTAAGTAGCTACAATAAAACAAAATTTTCTTTAAAAAAGAAGTTTATAGTAAATTAAAAAGACAGCAATTGGCTGTCTTTTTTTTAATATTTTATTGTTTTTCTGCTACAGCTCAAACCCATCCATAATGGTAGCACCTTTTTTAATGACTACTATGCCATCTTTTATTACATACAACGATTGATCTATATCTTGTAAATGAGGGCCTCCTATTATTTTTACATTGTCTCCTATTCTACAATCCTTATCTGCAATTACATTGGTTAATATGCAGTTTTCGCCTATGCCTACTTTGGGTATGCCCTGTGAAAAGTTGTGTGCAATTTCTTCTATTGTTTCATAAAAATCGTTGCCCATAATATAGCAGCTTTCTAATTCACTACCTGCTCCTATCCTGCTTCTTATACCAATTACAGAACCAGCAATTGATTTTGCATGAATGATACAACCCTCTGCAATTAAGGTTTTAGTAATGGTAGTACCACTAATTTTTGCAGGAGGCAGCATCCTTGCCCGGCTAAAAATCATCCTATTGTTATCAAAAAGGTTGAAAGGAGGAATGTCCATCGTTAAGGCAAGGTTTGCTTCAAAGAACGAATATATATTACCAATATCTGTCCAATAACCTCCATATTGGTAGCTTATTACTTTATACTTACTTATGGCATCAGGAATAATTTCTTTACCAAAATCTGTTGCATCTTTTTTTTCCTCGCCTAGCAGGCTAAATAAAAGTTTTTTATTAAAAATATAAATACCCATCGAAGCCAAATAATTCCGATTATGGGATTGCATTTCTGCACCAGTATCACTAACCCAATTAGGCAATAATTCTGCAGCAGGCTTTTCTATGAATGAAGTGATATTGTTTTGTGCATCTGCTTTAAGTAAACCAAATTCTGTAGCATCTCTTGCTTCTACAGGAATGGTAGCAATGGTTATATCTGCACCCGCTGCCTGATGATTGTCTATCATTTCGGCAAAATCCATTTGATATAATTGATCGCCGCTCAAAATGAGCACATATTCAAAATCATTTTTCTCAATATGCTTTAGCGATTGCCTTACAGCATCTGCAGTGCCTTGAAACCATCCTAAGCTATCGGGCGTTTGCTCCGCTGCAAGAATATCTACAAACCCACTACTAAATCGGCTAAACTGGTAAGTGTTTTTTATATGCTTATTTAAAGATGCAGAATTGTATTGTGTAAGAACAAACATTCTATTAATATCACTATTTATACAATTTGAAATAGGGATATCTACCAATCGATATTTACCTGCTATTGGAACTGCTGGCTTACTTCTGGTGGCGGTAAGCGGATACAACCTGCTTCCTGCCCCACCTCCTAAAATTACCGCTACTACTTGTTTGCTAGTCATAATTTATCTATTTTTTAATTTATGGATTTATAAAGGTTTACATATTGTTCTGCACTTGCTACCCAGCTATTATCAATTTGCATCATTCTTTTTCTTATGAGTAGCATTTTCTTTTTATCATCAAAAAGTTCCAATGCTCTTTGTATAGAAATATCAATATCGGTTAGCGAGGCATAATCAAAGCACAATCCATATCCATTCTCCTCGTCTATATCTATTACTGTATCCCTCAATCCTCCCGTTCTTCTTACAACGGGTACCGTACCATATCGCATGGCATATAGTTGATTCAACCCACAAGGTTCTACCCTACTTGGCATCAATAAAAAATCTGCTCCAGCGTACATAAGATGGCTTAGCTTTTCATTGTACGTTATTTGGGTATTGTAATAACCAACAAATTTACTTTCCAATGCAGTGAGTGCTTGCTCTACAAGGGGATCGCCACTTCCCAATATTAAGAAATTTAATTTGCCGGCATAGTTACTTAATGCACTGTTTATAGCTTCTGGTAAAAGATCGGCGGCTTTTTCATCAACCAATCTTCCAATAAATACAAATAAAGGAAGGCTTTTATCTAAAATAAAATCATCACATAGCTTTTTCTTATTTAGCGCCTTGCCATCCGTAAAATCTTTTATCGAAAAATTATCAAGAATATAAGTATCCAGTTCTGGATTCCAAACTTTATAATCAATGCCGTTTATGATACCAGCGCATTTAAAATATTCTGATCTAAATAAACTTTCCAATCCATTGGCTTCATTCATTAACTCTTGCATATACCCTGGACTAACCGTATTTACAGCGTCAGCACATTTAATGCCACAAGCCAAAGGATTTACTACATTGCTCCAATCCAACATTCCCCATCGCCAAGTGTTCCATGCAGGTAAATAAGCTGCTTTATCCCAACCCATCCAACCTTGGTATTGGGCATTGTGTATAGTTAGTACCGTTGGTATATCTTTTAATTTTTGGTAACCATAACACTCTTGCATCATAAATGGAATGAGCGCTGCATGATGGTCATGTACATGAACAACATTTGGCAAATGCTCCCATTTGTTCATCCACTCCAATACTGCTATTTGAAAGGCGGTGAAACGCTCTGTATCATCGTCGTAGCCATACACTTTTTCTCTATCAAGTAAGCCATAAATATCTACACAGTATAAATCGAAACCAAGTTTATTGTGTTTTTCTTTAATGATGGTAAAATCAAAATTCATTTTCTCCATATCAAAATTCCCTTTGTGTACCACTTCCCATTCATTATCATACAGAAACTTAGTTCGGTACATGGGCATTACCACTTTTGCAACATGTCCTTGTGTTTGTAGGTATTTGGGAAGAGCCCCCAATACATCTGCAAGTCCACCAACTTTTGCCATAGGATAGCACTCTGCCGTTACATGAATAATTTCCATTGCTTGTTTTAGATATTTTAAATGAATTTATGAAGTAAATTTTAATTTGTATTAAATCTTTCTAAGAAACCTAAAAAAAGTATGCATTTTCTTAAAGTTCAAAAAATTAATTTTAACTTAATAAATTTTTTATCCTATTTTGAGGAACTAAAACGATATAGCTATATGCCAAACTTACAAACTAATACTGCACAAACAGTTTCCAGCGGTAGTTCAATTCCTACAAATTATGGTGCCTTAAGTACGTTGGTAACCGTATTTTTCTTTTGGGGGTTTATTGCTGCGGGCAACAGTGTGTTTATTCCTTTTTGTAAACACAAATTTGCTTTAGATCAATTTCAAAGCCAATTGGTGGATACTGCATTTTACTTTGCCTATTTTATAGGAGCACTTGTAATATTTGCTGTAGGGGCTTTAAAAGGTAGTGATCCTGTAGCAAAATGGGGTTATAAAAAAAGTATTGTTTACGGTTTATTGTTCTCTGCTATGGGAGCAGCAGTGATGATACTTGCTGTAAATCTTGGTACTTTCCCGGGTATGCTTGCAGGTTTATTTGTTGTGGCGCTTGGATTTTCATTACAACAAACCGCAGCGCAACCTTTTGCTATTGCATTAGGAGATCCTGCTACCGGTACAAATAGGGTTACACTGGGTGGTGCTATCAATTCATTTGGAACTACTATAGGGCCACTTGTTGTTGGTATAGCATTGTTTGGTACTACTGCGGCAATAACCGATGAAAAAATTGCAAGCCTAAGTTTGGGTAGTGTTATTTTATTATATAGTTGTGTAGGTGCATTATTTATAGGTGCAGCAGCCATGTTTTATTTTTCAAAAAAAGTGCCCGCAGGTATTACAGTAGAGAAAACAGAAAAAGCAAACAAGGCATTGAGCATGTTATTAATAATGTCTGGCCTTTTAGCGGTTATGTTTGTGCCAGTTTTTAGTAGCTACACATCTGATGACCAAAAGAAAATTGAGTCCATTGGAAAAAATATCGATACTGAATATAAAGTTGCTGACTCTCTTGTTAAGACAACATTGGCAACACCGACTGACTCTGCTTTTGCAAAAGGATTTTTAAAAGATAAGAAAGATAATATTTTAAATGCTCAATTAGATTCTTTGTCCAAAATACCAGCAATTTCTAATAGTGTGAATGGCGTTTTGGCAATAAAAAGTAAAATTAAAGTTGAAAATGATCAAATAGCAATCCTGAAACATCCCCTAGAGCAGAATAGAATGCTTTGGCTTTTTGGAGCTTTTGGAATTGTTGTGTTAAGTCTTTTATTAACGAATGTATCTGCAAAGAAAAATGCTGATGGATGGGGAGCGATGAAATACCCTCAATTGCTATTAGGCATGCTTGGTATATTCTTTTATGTGGGTGTAGAAGTTACCGTAGGTAGTAACCTTGCTGAATTAATGAAATATCCTGCATTTGGTAGTTTTTCTTCTTCTGAAGCCACACCATATATCGCCATGTATTGGGGAAGTTTGATGATAGGTAGATGGGCAGGTGCTGTTGGAGCATTTGGGTTTTCTAAACAAAAAAGAATCATCTTACAATTTATTGTTCCGTTGGTAGCATTTGGCATTTTAATAGCTGTAAATACAGCTTTTGGTTACCCCATGCAAGCATTGTACTACTATATTATTTGTGTACTTATTCAAATTGTAGCGTTCTTTATCAGCAACGATAAACCGGCTCGCACTTTACTAATATTTTCATTGCTGGGTGTAGCAGCCATGGTTATTGGTACCCTTACAACGGGCACAGTAGCAATTTATGCCTTTCTTAGCGGTGGTTTATTTTGTTCCATTATGTGGCCTTGCATTTTCAGTTTATCTGTAGCAGGCCTTGGAAAATACACAACTCAAGGTTCAGCCTTTTTAATTATGATGATTTTGGGAGGTGGTATCATACCTCCAATACAAGGGAAATTTGCAGACTTTTTGCAAGCAGGCTCAACCATACCGGGTTCAGGTATACATGCTTCCTATTGGATAGCAGCAGTTTGCTTTGCATACCTTGCCTTCTTTGCTTTTGCTGTAAAAGGTATATTGAGAAAGCAAGGAATAGATTATGATGCAGAAAAGGCTGCTGGAGGACATTAATAGTTATTTTTTTTTAAAAGTTTGATTTTAATACATGAAAGAATTTGCAATTGGTATAGATATAGGTGGTACTACAGCCAAGTTTGGTATCGTAAACCGAAAAGGTGAAATTTTAGTGCAAGATCGGTTGGCATCCAACGAACACGAAGTGGTAGAAGATTTTATAGATGATCTCTATCTAAAACTAAAACCAATGATAGACAGTGTAGGTGGCATAGAAAATATAATTGGTATTGGTATGGGTGCTCCCAACGGCAATTTTTATACTGGTACCATAGAATATGCGCCCAATTTAAAATGGAAAGGCATTATTCCTATTGCAGATTTGATGTACAAAAAGTTTGGTATTCATACCCGCCTTACCAATGATGCCAATGCGGCTGCCATGGGAGAATATCTTTTTGGATGCACTAAAAATGTGAAGCATTTTATTACCATTACCCTTGGCACTGGTGTGGGTAGCGGTATTATCATTGATGGTAAAATTCTTCTTGGCCACGACGGTTTTGCTGGAGAACTAGGTCATACTGTAATTAGACCCGGCGGTAGATTACACAAAGGAACTGGTCTACATGGTAGCTTAGAATCATACGCTTCGGCCACAGGTGTAAGAGATACCGCTATAGAATTGCTTACAGAATACCCAGAAAAGGAAAGCCTTTTGAGGAATTATTCTATAAATGATCTTACCAGCCAAACTGTGTATGATTGTGCCATACAGGGAGATTCTATTGCCAATGAAATTTTCGAATTTACGGGTCAAATACTGGGGGAAGCATTGGCAAATTTTGTAATGTTTTCTTCGCCAGCAGCTATTGTACTTTTTGGTGGTTTAACAAAAGCAGGCAATTTGATTTTGAACCCAACAAAAAAGCACATGGAATTAAATCTGTTACCTATATTTCAAAACAAAGTAAAAATATTATTTAGCCAATTACAAGAAGCAGACGCAGCCATCTTAGGAGCTAGTTCCTTGGTAATGGATTAACACACATTATACATCACATAAAAATCCTCCAATTTTGGAGGATTTTTATGTGATGTATATTTTTTATTTCACAAAATTATACGGATCAAATAGCTTCATATCAATTTCTGTATTTACTTTACAATCAAAATATTTTTCTTTTTGAAAAAGCTTGTCATTAATAAAAAAAGAAACCGTTGTTTCAGTCCAAGCTTTTCCAAACTGTTGATGACCATCAAAAATGGCTTCCTCTTTTGTAGCTCCTTTATATCTAATAAACCTTGTTACAATTAACCTTTCTTTTTCAATCCAAACCTGGCTTGATTTTTCTTCGTCATTTTCTGCGCCTATCACATATACATCTTTTCCTTGCCATTTGCTTTCAAACGCTTTGTTTATATCATAACCTTCTTTGTTCATTTTTACCTTTACACTATCAAATGGCAAAAAATACATGCCTCCCAACAAAAATGTTAAGTCTTCGTCTTTTGGGCCTTTCCTAACAAGTTTTCCTTTACTAAAATTATAAGAAGAATCTTTATTGAAAATTAGGGCATTTCCATCTTTACTATCTCCAATGGTTATTCGAAAATAATTTGGAAAAACGATGGCTTCATACCATGTAGACGTTTTAACCAAACTATCTTTTCTATAATTTTCAGTTGTTTGGGTAAAGGTGAAATTCTTATACCAATTTCCGGAATACCTTTTATACATTTTTTTTAAAATTTTTTCGCCTGTTATCTTTTTAGGTAAAATAAAAGAGGTGAAAAATACATTTGCAGTAAATAAAATTGTTACCAATAAAATTGCCTTTTTCATACTGTTTTAATTTTTTTAACCTTTAAATTGTCGTTATTTTTTCAAATAAAATAATTTAATTGATGAATGGTTACATTTATCTTTAGATGATTGCAAAACAAACTAATTTTACAAAAAAAAGTTATGAGTAAAGTTTGGATAATAACGGGCTGTTCTACTGGCTTTGGTAGAGAACTGGCCAAAGAAGTGTTACAAAATGGAGACAAAGTAGCCGTTACGGCTAGAAATCCCGATGATGTAAACGATATAGTTGCAAATGCTGGAGCAAATGCCATTGCTTTAAAGCTAGACGTAACAAAGCCAGATGAAATAGAGGCGGCAGTGCAACAAACAATAGCGACTTTTGGGCGCATTGATGTATTAGTAAACAATGCTGGCATTGGCTATTTTGGGGCTATTGAGGAAAGCGAAGATGCTGCAGTAAGAAAAATGTTTGAAATAAATGTTTTTGGACTTGCAAAAATGACACAAGCTGTTTTACCTTTTATGCGCAAACAAAGAGCTGGTCATATTGTAAACATAGCATCTATTGGTGGGCTACGCTCCTTTCCTGCTGTTGGTTTTTACAATGCAACTAAATATGCTGTGGATGGATTATCGGAAGCACTTGCAAAAGAAACGGCTCATCTTGGTATAAAAGTTACCATTGTTTGTCCTAGCGGTTTTCGTACAGATTGGGCAGGTCGCTCTGCAGAGAATAGTAGCATCATTATAGAAGATTATGCAACTACGGCTGGCCAAAATAAAGCAGATATACGTGGTTATAGTGGAAACCAGCCTGGAGATCCTGTTCGGGCTGCTAAGGCTATTGTAAAAGCAGTTGATTCCGATAAACCACCATTGCGTTTATTGCTAGGTGTTGCCGCACTAAAAGGTGCTAGGCTTAAATTAGACGAACTAAAGCATGATTTTGATAATTGGGAAGATACTACCGTTGGTGCAGATTTCCCTAAGGATGAAGTTTGATATCACCTTAAATTTTAATATTTTTATCTTTATACCAACCAATCGGTCGGTATTTTTTTTTGCTAATGATATTATAAAAAAATATTTTTTCCATCATTTTACTAATATTTATGTAATTTTATTCTTTTAAGAATATAAATAAAACGCAATCGTTCATTTAAGTACATATCAATTTAATAACTTTACAAGTGTAAAACGCATCAGTTTCAAAGCAGATGTGTATACCTTTACGCCAACAAGACCTACTCCCATTATTGTGCGACGTTGATATAACGCACATTAATCCACTATTTCAACACATTGATTTTAGCATATTCAAATAAATGCTATCCAACAGTTTTCAATTTACTTAAAACACTTTATCATCATGCACGAGCAATTTGATATAATTATAGCCACAGAACAACACAAAGACTTCGCTCTTGTAATAGCAAACGAAATGGAATCTTCTGCCAAAGCGAGGGGTACCGGAATTGCAAAAAGAACGCCTGAATACATAGAGCAAAAAATGATAGAAGGTAAAGCGGTTGTGGCTTTTAGCAAAGAAGGCATTTGGGCTGGGTTTTGTTATATAGAAACATGGAGCCACGGGCAATATGTAGCCAACTCTGGTTTAATAGTAGCACCACAATTCAGAAAAAGTGGTTTGGCTAAAGCCATCAAGAAAAAAATATTTAAACTTAGCAGAACAACATACCCTGATGCGAAATTATTTGGATTAACAACGGGATTGGCTGTGATGAAAATAAATTCAGACTTGGGATACGAACCTGTAACATACAGTGAACTTACGCAAGATGATGCTTTTTGGGCTGGATGTAAAAGCTGTGTGAATTATGAAATTTTGATGAGTAAGGACAGAAAAAATTGTATGTGTACTGGCATGTTGTACGACCCTAAAGACCATTATGAACCAGCAGAAACTAAAGAAGATTTTAAAAAGCATTCAAAATTGTATGAGCGTTTTATGCGGATAAAGCAATCGAAGTTGTTAAGACCGTTTATGAAAAAAGAAATTGTAAAATTCTTTTCGATATTTTCTTAGTATCCACTAATGACACAAATTAACACGATTAAAAACCATTATTGGACATTCGTGTTATTCGTGGCAAAACAAAAAATTATGAAACAAAAAATTGTACTTGCATTTAGTGGAGGATTAGATACAACCTACTGTACTATTTATCTAAATAAATTAAAAAACTACGAGGTACACGCTATTACAGTAAATACGGGTGGTTTTGATGATGCTGAAGTAGCTGTAATAAAAAAGCATGCAGAAAACTTGGGTGTTGCATCTTACACCTGCATTGATGTAACAAAGAAATATTACGAAAGTTGTATAAAGTATTTAATATTTGGAAACGTTTTAAAGAATGCAACTTATCCGCTTAGCGTAAGTGCAGAACGAATGATACAAGCAATAACGGTAGCTGAATATG
Organism: Ferruginibacter sp.; assembly: GCA_031430735.1. Lineage (GTDB taxonomy): Bacteria > Bacteroidota > Bacteroidia > Chitinophagales > Chitinophagaceae > Ferruginibacter. The sequence goes on from JANPCB010000030.1 coordinate 118,628, forward strand.
TAAAAGAAATTGGCGCAACCGCAGTAGCTCATGGTAGCACCGGAGCAGGCAATGACCAAGTACGTTTTGATATGGTTTTTCAAACAATGATTCCTGACGCTGAAATAATTACACCTATAAGAGATTTAAAACTAAGCAGGGAAGCAGAGATTAATTTTTTGAAAGAACACAATGTATTGATGAATTTTGAAAAAGCGGCTTATAGCATCAATAAAGGATTGTGGGGCACATCGGTTGGGGGAAAAGAAACGTTGAACAGCAAAGAGTATTTACCAGAAACAGCTTGGCCTACACAAGTAACGGAAACAGCAGAAAAGAAAATCAGTTTAACTTTTGAGAAGGGTGAATTGGTTTGCATTAATGATGAATTGTTTGCTGACAAAGTGAAAGCAATACAATTTTTACAAGCAATGGCACAACCATATGGCATTGGTAGAGATATACATGTGGGTGACACCATCATTGGGATAAAAGGAAGGGTTGGCTTTGAAGCTGCAGCGCCCATCATCATTATTAAAGCGCATCATTTATTAGAAAAACATACCCTTACAAAAAACCAATTGTACTGGAAAGACCAGTTGAGCACTTGGTATGGGAACTGGTTGCACGAAGGGCAATTGCTAGACCCAACTATGCGCAACATAGAAAGTTTTTTAACCGATACACAAAGAAATGTTTCCGGAAAAGTATTTGTAACACTATTGCCCCATCGTTTTTTGGTAACCGGTATCGAAAGTGAAAATGATTTGATGAACAACAAATTTGGCAGCTATGGCGAAATGAACAATAGTTGGACAGGCGATGATGTAAAGGGTTTCGCAAAAATATTTGGCAATCAAAATACCATTTACAACCTCACGCACAACAATCAAAAATGAGCACAAAAATTAATATAGGTATTATTGGTGGAGCAGGTTATACAGCAGGTGAATTGATTCGTTTACTGATTCATCATCCG
>JANPCB010000031.1:0-17668 GCA_031430735.1 Ferruginibacter sp.
GGCCATTATTGTGACAATACTTAGTTACCAGTTCATTGTAAACAAAGGAAAAATCTATGAGATCATTGATCTTACGCAGAAGATTTTCCTTTGGAACAACCAAATTATAAAGGGAGCTATACGCACTCAATTGAAATTCTACTTGTTGTATCAGCATCTACATTAAGTTTTTAAATCTGACACAAAATACAAAGGGGAGTATAAAAACTTTCGTTTTTTTACTCCCCTTTGTTAATAAGTCTTAAATGACTTTTTCAGTGCCCTCCTGAAAAGTTGGCCTTTTTTTATAATGATTACAGCTTAATTTTTTTACGAAATTTTAAACCGAAGCGCAAGTGTAGGTATATTCGATATTTTAGAGAAACTTGAAAAAAGATACTTTATCTGTTTAGAAAATTTGAAACAAAAACAATAACTTGCTAGTCTATTATAATTTTTTAACTTTTTTTGAAAAGGTTTATATTTTGTAATAACAAATTATCAATTCAATATATTAAAAAATAAAAATGAGCCAATTTTTTTTACATATCCCATCCTTGCTTACCGAAGCCGAATTAACAGCAATAGATGAACGTACCGGCAATGCAATTTTTGTTGATGGTAAATTAACTGCCAGCATGGCTGCAAAAGATGTAAAAAACAATCTGCAAATGCAAACAGATGAAAAGGCGCTACAAGACTTACAAGCTATTTTACTTGGAGCATTACAGCAAAGCCCTTTGTTTAATGTAGCAGCATTGCCCAAAACGGTTTATCCTTTTTTAATAAGTAAATACACAGTTGGTAAATATTATGGTTGGCATGTAGATAGTCCAATCATGGGTAACCCACCTATAAGAACTGATTTGGCCATGACCATTTTTTTGAGCGATCCATCAACTTATGAAGGCGGAGAACTTTTAATACAACAAGCAGGAAATGTATCTAGTTTTAAGCCTGCCAAAGGTGATGCAATTTTGTACCCATGCCAATATTTACATTGTGTAAATGAAGTAAAAAGTGGAGAAAGGCTAGCAGCAGTAACTTGGATACAGAGCAACGTAAAAAATCCGGAACAAAGGCAAATGTTGTACCAGTTAAATCAAATTCATGCCTCGCTTTATAAGCAAGCACCCAATGCAGGAGAAACCAATTTACTGTTGCAAACACATAGTAATTTATTTAGGATGTGGGCAGATGTGTAATTATAAGTTTTCCAATCTTATCTCTTCAATTTTATGATACAAATCAAACGATTTTTGAAGATACGAAGGAATAGCCCCCTCCTCACGCACTTCGGTAAAAACCTGCTCAGGGTATTTTGCATGAAAACCTGCTCTTTGTTCCATGGCTAATTTTTCTATATCGCTTATGGTTACATTAGTGATTGTAGCAATGGTATTAATTATATCCATAGCGCCATTGTGATAATTAATAGGGAAGCAGTTTGTATCTTGTTGTATAATTTCGTAAAATTTTTGTAAGTAACTTTCTACCACCATGCCCATATATTCGTCCAAAGGCTTAGAAGCTATTTCTTCTGAATTGAAACCAAAAATAACGGCTTCAAGTAAATTAGGAATCGCTTGCATTCCTCTTTTCTTTTGCTGAGAATGTAATACTTCGTCTGGCTTTCTATACAAAAAGAAGAAAGGAGTTGTAGGGTAAATCGCTCTCAACTCTTTGTAAAAATGTATATGCCAACTATCTGTTTTTATAAATAAATTTTGGCAATTTTCGTTCCTTTTCGAAGCATAAAAATTAATGGCTGCTTGCAATTGTTGAAGAGAAACTTCCATACAATTATTGTTTCGTCCATGCCTTAATAGTTCATCAAAAAAAGGAACTTCAGATAAAACCAAATTATTGGTTGGGATATCTAATAGCTGCGAAACAAGGGTAGAGCCACACCTAGAAATATGAAAAATAAAAGCTGTTGGAGGTACAGTTTCTATGCCATTGGCCCATACTGGTAATAGGCTAGTACTAGCAATGCTTCGTTTTAAATGGGAATTTTCTGGCAGTCGTCTACATGTTGATATTGTTTCATCAAAAAAAGGAGCGGAAAATTTTTCATCGCCTACAAATAACCATCTACACAAATCATTGTTTGGTTCTTCCAACAATTTTATAGGAATCCAATTTTTCAAAGCTATCAAAACATTATTTTCCATTATAATTTATTTGCAACTTTAAAAATATTTTCAACACTGTTTTTCACACTTACTACGTTTGTATCAATTTTTATTTCTGGTTTTTGTGGAGCAAAATAAGGTGCAGAAATGCCAGTAAAATCTTTTATCTCTCCTTTTATTGCTCTTTCATATAAGCCTTTTGGGTCTCTTTCTATACACACTTTTATATCTGTAGATAAATATACTTCAATAAAATTCTTACACATTTTCCTTATAGTATCTCTCACATCTGCATAGGGAGAAATAAGAGAAACGATTACCACATTACCCTGCGATTCTAGCAAGGAAGCCATATAGCCCACATTTAAATTGTGTTTTTTTCTAGACGCTTCATCAAAGCCATTTTGTTGAATTACTTTTCGTATTTCGTCACCATCTAGTAATACTGGAACAATGTCATTTTTTTTATACTTTTCCATTAAAGCATTTGCAATAGTTGTTTTTCCAGCGCCGCTTAACCCGGTTAAAAAAATTACACAAGGTTTGTTTTTTATACCTGTTATTTTTGCCCACAATCCTTCAAAAAAATAATAGGAAAATATTTTGATGATGGAATCCAAAATTCCAATGCTCATAGACGCCTTAAAATTTTGAGTAAGTATATAGGCAATAATAAACGTTATAAGAGAGGAATAAATTCTGTACGAAATAGATTTGGCAATTTTATTAATTTTCAACATTCCATATTCTTTAAAACTATTATTCTATAGGTAGCATGTCTTTTTCTAAATCATCGGCCATTTTATTGGTAGTTTCTGTATTCATTTTTCTAAATTGATGAATCATTTCTTTTTTTTGTTCTTCACTATATTCAACATTGGTTATTTCTTTTTTATTTGTAATTCTATCACTAGCAAATAATTCTTTTACCCAATCGTTTACCAATGCGTCTATAACCAAATGAATCCGATTTACATTACTTTTATTTTGTAATCTATGAGGCAAATTAAAATTCATATACCAACATTCTCCTTCTTGCAATTCCATTTTTTCTTCTGCTAGATAAAATGCTACAACAGCATTTGTAACAACAGGGATGTGAAAGCGAACTTCTCCTTTTTCGTAACAAAGATCTGCATCCTTATGCTGTTTTATGATTGCGCCCGCATTTAATTTTAGTAATCTTACAGACTGCAATTCACATTTAAAAGTATTTAACACTTCTATTAAATAAGGGCTTTGCTGCAAAAATTTAGTATCGCAATATTGCACATTTTCGTTGGGAGAAATTATGATATTGTCTATTTTACCATCTACACTTCTAAGAGGGATACCACTCCATTCGCCTTCATAATGCTTGGTTTGATAATGCATTTGCCAAAGCGCTTTATCTAGCTTTGATACTTCTTCTTGCATACGCAATACATCAAAATGAAACGGGAGTTGTAAGTAACTAATCATGCTAAAAATATAATATTAGAGCCACCGCATAGGTTATTAAAAATTCGTAAGCAAAGGCGCAATATTTTATTGCAATGTAAAATATCAATTTAAAAAAAATACTTTCTATTCAAATATAGAAAGTATTTTTTTATTATGTAAATCTATTAATGTATCCTAACCCTTAATATTGCCCCAACGATAATTGGCAGCACCCACCAATAAGTTATCAAAACTTATTGATTTCTTTTTGCCTTCTTCATCAAAAGAAATTTGTAGATTGCCAAGCACCACACCAGCGTTTCCTACATGATTAATAACTACTTCGTGCTTATTTTTATTTTGTGCAACGTGTGGCTTTTTCATAAATAATTCTGCTTCATTTCCTAAAATAATATCTATGTTTTCAGAAGATGCTGCTAAGTTTACATCATCAATATTACTATTGTTTTTATACCCAAGACTAGATAAGCAAACTACTAAATTACAACCATGTGTATCGGATAATGCTTTGGCTAAATCGTTTATAGAACCAAAGATATCTCCATCAAATACATTATTATTTGCAGTAGCAGTTATAATGCCTACCCTGATGTTTCCTTTTTTTATAATGGTATATGGATTTTTTGTGTTGTGTAATATGGGCAAACCAAACTGTTGTAATGTTTCAATTCTTTCATCAATTAGTTCGTGTTTACCCATTGCCAATGCATCGTAGCCAGATTGCTTCATCATCCCCAATAACTGTTGGTGTTCATCTGGTTTACTATTTTTTGAATACATATTTCCACTATCCAATAACAAAGTATTAGCAACGCTACTTTTAATTTGTGAAATTGCTTTTGAGGTGTTGGCAAAACCACCTAACCCAACAAATTTATTGTTGGTTAATGCATTGGTAATGTTGTTAATGTTTGCAGTGTGCAAAAGCGTAAGTGTGTTGCCAAAGCCAATATTAGTTTGAAAAAAATTAGAACATTTTGCAATCCCTTCAAATGGTTTTGCAACCAAAAGTGCAGTAGCAGCAAGGCTTCCTTGCCAAATAAATTGTCTCCTTGATTTCATAATTCAGTGTTTGAAGTTAGAAAGTTATGTTGGGGTAATTTTTAATTTAACAGCAAATTAAGTAATTTATTGTAAAAAAACCATATTAAATAAATTTTAGTTGGTGGTATATATTTTAAAAAAAAATAATTAATTAATAATTTTTACATATTTTTAATCTATCAAATTAACTATTTAAACTTATTTATTATGGAAGGAACTATCGGAGAAATTCGCATGTTTGCTGGAACTTTTAATCCTCGAACATGGTCATTTTGCAACGGCCAAACATTGAGCATTGCACAAAACACTGCCCTGTTTTCAATATTAGGAACTACCTATGGTGGCAATGGACAAACCACTTTTGCCTTACCTAATTTTCAAGGTCGTGTGGCAGTAGGTACTGGTACAGGCCCAGGCTTGCCCAACGTACAATTGGGTGAAAGTGCGGGAACCAATACGACCACGCTTACAACTGCCAATATGCCTGCACACAACCACCAGGTGGTAGGTAATATAAATGTGCAAGCTGCTTCAGATGGCGCTTTAGTAAGCGATCCTAGTGGTAAATATGTAGGACCAGGTTCATTTTATGCCGCAGGTGATCCAGTAAATATGGCGCCTACTGCAATAAACTTACCAACAACTGTTGCTGGAAACAGCCAGCCGTTCAGCAATATGCAACCTTACTTGGGTATGAACTATATTATCTGCTTGTTCGGTATTTTCCCTTCTAGAAACTAATATTAACCTTATTTAAAACATTTTAAACATTATTTTTTATGGAAGGAACATTAGCAGAAATTAGAATGTTTGCCGGAAATTTTGCACCTAGGGCATGGCTGTTCTGTAATGGACAACTTTTATCCATTGCTCAAAATACGGCCGTATTTGCGCTTGTAGGCACTACATATGGGGGCGATGGTCAAGTTACTTTCGGTATGCCCGATTTTAGAGGTCGAATAGCAGTAGGTACTGGCAATGGTGCTGGTCTGCCCAGTGTACAATTGGGTGAAGCAGGAGGCTCCAACAGTTCTACATTACTGTCCACCAATTTACCAGCGCATACTCATCAGGTTACAGGTAACATCAATGTACAAGCTGCATCAGACGGTGCTTTGTCAAGCGATCCTGCTGGTAAATATGTAGGACCAGGGAATTTTTATGCAGCCAGCGATCCTGTAAATATGGCTCCCACAGCAATTAATCTACCTACAACCATTTCAGGTAGTAGTTCGCCGATCAGCAATATGCAACCTTACTTAGGTATGAACTATATTATTTGTATTGAAGGTATTTTTCCTAGTAGGAACTAGTTACCACCACACATATTTTTTATCCCTCTCCAGTAATAAGGAGAGGGATATTTTTTAGTTAACTTGCGACAATTATTAAACTTTTTATTCAATTATGCTTATTATAGGAATTCTCACTCCACGTTCTACCTTGTATCCTACAATGGCTTTTGATATGCTTAACGGGCTAAAAGCGAGTTTGGCTCAACTCAATCTAAGCAATGATTTTAATTTAATTACGGATAATATAGGTTTTGGAACCGATGAAGCGGAAATATATACCAAAGCAGAAAAAATGTTGTTGGGTGATAATGCCGATATAGTGATAGCATGTTGCGATAGCCGCATAGCAGCCATGCTGCAGCCACTTTTTACTGCAGCGGGCAAACTACTGCTCGTAACAAACATGGGAGCCAACTTACCCGAAGGCTGGCAAGCACAGCCAACTACCATCATTCATACGCTCAATTTTTGTTTCAACACTGCACTTACAGGTACCCTTGCAGCCGCTGGCGGAACTGGAGCCATGGCCACTTCTTACTATGATGCCGGATACAACCAATTATACAGTATGGTAACAAGGTTTCAACAAAATGGCGGGAGCATTTTGTACAACCATATCACCCATTTAAAAACAGACGAATTTACGTTAAAGCCGCTACAAGAATTTATGGCTGCGGAAAATGGTACCCAAAACCTACTATGCTTATTTAGTGCAGATATGGCAGCATTGTTTTACAAAGAAATTGCTGCAATACAAAAAAACCTACATTGCCAGCTATTTGTTGCTCCCATGATGCTAGAAGATACGCTCATAAAAGAATTGAACGGTGAAGTTTCTGTAAATAATATACAAGGCTATACAGCATGGTTGTCCATGTTGAGTAATGCCAACAACCAACAGTTTATCAAATCATACAATGCCTTGTTCAATAAACAGCCTAATTTATTTTCATTGCTTGGATGGGATAGCGCCTTAATTATAGCGGAATTTTACAACCATTTAAAATTGAATAATAATACCGCCAAGGCTGTAAAAGCAATGGGTAATGGGGCTGCACTTGCAAGTCCGAGAGGATGGATAAAACTCGATCCTTTATCCAATCATATTTACGGACCAGCCTGGTTGGTAAAATCGAGCAACCATTTTAACCTCACAATAGAAGATAGCAAACTGGATATGGATGTTGAGTGGAAAAGATTTACGGAAGATGTAGCATTATCTGCCACCGACTCACAATCTGCTTGGCGCAATACTTATTTGTGCATTTAAATTTCTCTAATAAATTACCATTATGTCCGATATAAAAGCCATCATACTCTGCAACAACCCTATTGCCCTACCAGGTATCAAAGAGTTTTTATTTTATGGTAAAGTGGGCGCCTTGGTAACTACAAAGCGTAATGTGGAAATGCAAGTTCTGTTGAAGCAGCTAACGGCAGGCACAACAGTACCTGTATTGCAAGTAGATAAAAAAAATTATACCAAAGAAATCAGTCATGCCATTACCCAATACAACATAAACGTTGGCTTGGTAATGACTTTCCCGTTTATACTGCCCAAGAGCATCCTTGAACAACCTACAAAAGGGTTTATCAATTTCCATTATGGGCTGCTGCCACAATGCAGAGGGCCACAGCCAATTTTATGGCATATACTTAATGCCGATGTTAATGCTGGTATTACACTTCACTTACTTGATGAAGGTATAGATACAGGCCCCATCGTATTGCAGGAAAAACTGCCCATTGGTCTAGATGATACTTATGGCATTATGCAATCCAAACTGGCACATTTAGGGGCTAAATCCGCCGCTACATTGTTCAAAATACTGAGCTTTGGTAGCATCATTCCTTCTACCGCACAGGACGAAACAAAAGCTGCTTACTTTAAAAATCCAACTGCAAAAGATCTTACAATTAGTTTTAAGGAGATGGATTGCCATAAAATTTTGCGTACCATCAATGCTTGTAATCCATGGAACAAAGCTGCCGGAGCCGTTGTAAGCAATTGGATGATTGGTATTACAGAAGCAGAAATATCCCACAACATTTCTACGGAAACAGACATGCCGGGCAGCATTGTGGAGCTGGATAAAGAAAACGGGCTATTGGTGAAAACGGTCGATAAAAAAGTTTTAAAAATTAATATTGTCTATTTGCAAGAAGGTATATTAAGTGGATGGCGATTAAAAGAATTTGGTTTAAAAAAAGGAGATATTTTTGAATGATTTTTTTAAATCAGGTATTTTTACTTGGTTTTTGAGTGTGATTTATATAGTAACTTTGTGATATAATAAATTCAATTATTTTTACCATGAACAAACTTTACAAACGTTTTTCAAAACTTTTTGTTATACTCTTTTTAAGTGGTCTTTCTTTTGCAACAATGGCTCAAACAACATTGGTAAAAGGGGATATTGCCATAGTTGGATATATTGGCAACGGTATAGTTGCAGGCAACGACCAATTCTCTTTTGTGCTGTTGCGTGATATAACAGCCAACACTGTGGTAAACTTTACCGACATTGGTTGGCTTAGAAACAGTCCCACCTCGGGCACTTGGAATTCAACAAATGCTGAAGGAATTGTCACTTGGACAAGTAATGCAGCCTACCTAAAAGGTACCGAAATCAAAATTGAATTTCTCAGTACTACTACAGCCACTGCCACTTTTACTTATTTGATGACAAGCGGAGGTGCAGGTACTGCCACCACAGCTACTATCATGCCCAGTTTTAGTACTAATGGCGACCAGATTATTGCATACCAGGGAGCTGTTGCTACACCCACTTTTATATGCGCTATTAATATGAACTCTTACAATGGAGGTACAGGGGAGCCAATAACAAATACTACCAACTGGGATGGCAACTACGTTACTTTCAATGCATGCGGTCTGCCAGCCCTAACTTCAGTATCACCCAATAATTTTTTAACCAACGGTGTAGACGCTATATGGATACCTGGAAATCCCGCTTTGGAATATGATAATTCTCGCTTTGTTTGCACAGGCACACTCAATACTGTGGCAGGAATTCGCACAGCTGTATATACATTAGCTAATTGGTTGCTTGATGATGATGCCCCAAGCTTCACTTTACCTACAGGTTGTTTTACATTAAGTGCTGTACCTGTCAAAATTATTAGTTTTCACGCCCAAAACAATCTTACAAATATTATTACAAAATGGCAAGTTACTAACGAAATAAATGTAAGCCATTACGAAGTAGAGCGTAGTTTTGATGGTAAAAATTTTGACAAAATAGGTACTGTTGCTGTACAAGCAGGTGCTGGCGATAAAAGTTACAGTCTAACCGATCTCGAAAGCCTGAAGATGGCCTCTATGCTAATTTATTATCGCCTCAAATCAATTGATGTAGATGGTAAATTGAGTTACTCCGATATTGTGACGGTACGCAATAATAAAGACGAATCTATTTTAGTAGATAATTTTGCAAATCCAATAAACGATAACCTTAACTTTAATCTTACCGTAAAAACGAAAGGTATTGTTATCATACAAATTACAGATGTAAATGGGAAAATAGCTATTAGCAAACAATTGCAAATAAATTCGGGAAGGAGCAGTATCTCACTACAAGAAGCAGCTACCTTATCTAAAGGAATTTATTTCTTGCGTGTAACCACTACAACTGGAAGTATGGTTACAAAATTTATTAAATAATGATTATTCTATTTGCAAAGAGCAGGCTCAGTTAGCCGCTCTTTGTTTTAGTATATTATTAAATTACTTACGGAAAAGGCAAAAACTTTTTAGCTAATTATTATATTATGGGTTTGTTTTTTTGTAGATTTTAATACCAAAAAAATACGCCCATTTAATAACCTAACTGTTGATATTGTAATAACATTCATGTTTCAATGTTATCATTTTAATATTAAATTTTACTCATTAAAACAATTAAGTAGGTTATTTAGCCAAGAAAATTTTAAATAGGCAACAGCATCTTAAAACAGGTAATTATACCTGTTTTAATTATATTTTTTTTAAATACCTTCGCTAAAATTTGACAGCAATATTCTTATTACTAACTATCCCTATACTTGGGTTTTGCTTAAAAGTATGAATGATGTAATAAAAAGATTTGCCCCAAAATTTTTTTGATGTCTTAGGTATTATATATTTTGAATAAATATTTAAACTGTTTCTATTGTTTAAATATTTTTATATAATTACTAAACCAGATTTTATTTTGCTTTATGCAGAATAAATTATAATTAGATTCGTTTTTAACACAATGAGGACTAAAATAAGTTTTTAATTTACCAAGAACCAAACAAAAACCATGAGCACATTCTACGCAAAACTAACAAAGAAGCTACTTGCTGCTTTTTTGCTTATTACCATTTTAAATAGCACAATTAGCGCACAGACCACATTGGTAGCTGGCGATATTGCCATTACGGGCTATCAGGGTTTTGGCGCCAGCGCTACAACGGATGAATTTTCCTTTGTTTTGCTTCGCAATATTACTGCAAACACTGTTATCAACTTTACCGACAACGGCTGGTTAAGTACCAATGTATTTCGTGCTGGTGAAACAACGATTGCTTGGACGTCGGCCACTGCGCTGAATGCCGGTACCGAAGTGAAAATTGTGGGCCTCACGCCCACCTTGGCAGGAGCAGGCAACCCCGGTACGGTTACGGGTGCGGCCCTTAGCTTATCTGCCAATGGCGATCAGGTGCTGGCTTACCAGGGTAGTGCTGCAGCACCCACTTTTATAACGGCCATTCACATGAATGTGTATTCATTGACCAATAGCGACCCTGTTACTACCACTGCCGCATTATGGGATGGCACAGCCAATACGTTCAACTCTTCTGCTGTTCCCACAGGGCTTACCAATGGTACCAATGCCATGTGGATAGGTACACAAGGCGATATAAATTCGGAAAAAGACAACGGACGATTTGTATGTGCCGGAGATCTTACTACCGTAGCCAGCATCAAGGGATTGATTTTTGACCAAACAAAATGGACAACTACTGACGGAGATCCATCGGGTTTGATATTACCTACAGGTTGTTCATATATTGTGGCAGCAGCTACACCTACTATAAATACACAACCGGCTAACAGCACTATTTGTGCCGGTGCAAATACCAGCTTTTCTATTACAGCAACCAATGCAGTTACATTCCAATGGCAAGTAGATAACGGAGGAGGTTTTACCAATATTACCAACGACGCTATTTATTCAGGAGCAACAGCTACTACATTAAATATTACAGCGGCACCTGCCAGCTTTAACAACTACCAATACCGCTGTGTGGCCACCAATGGATCAGGCCCCACAAACTCTAATGCAGCCATACTCACTGTAACAGCATTACCTACAGGGCCAACGCTGCTTGCAAGAACCCCAGCTACAGTAACGGTAGCCGATGGTACACCGGTAAGTGCAACTTTTAACCCAGGAAGCGGTGGTACCGGTTGTGCAGATGATTTTAGATATACTACCAATGGTGGTGCTTCATATCTGCCTTACACACCTGGCAGCAATATTTCTACTACAGGTTTGGCAGCCGCAGGCGGTACGGTAACCATTGAAGGTCGCAGGGCCAATTGCTCGGCAGGTTGCCAGGGTAATTATGTGGCGCTAGCAACATGGGTGGTAACACCATTACCTGCTGGAGCAACTACGCTAAATGCCGGTGACATCGCTTTCAGTAGTTATGCAGCCATAACCGATGAATTTTCTTTTGTATTATTAAGAAATATAGGTCCGGGTACTGTAATCAACTTTACCAACAATGGCTGGCTCAGTACCAATGTGTTCTGTACAGGTGAAGAAACAGCAATATTTACAAGCAATGCAGCATATGGAGCTGGTACCGAAATAAGGATCAGCGGACTAAGTTCTAGTTTGCAAGGTGGCGGCAGCGCAGGTACAGTTACCGGTACAGGTTTAACGCTTAACATCAACGGTGACCAGGTCATTGCTTATCGTGGAACTGCTGCGGCTCCTACATTTATCAGTGCCATCCACATGAATGTGTATAGCACTTCAGCTGGTGATGCAGTAAATACAACGGCTGCTGCTTGGGACGGTACGGCTGCCAGCAGTGTAAATGCCAGTGCATTGCCTACAGGCTTAACCACCAGTACCAATGCCATTTGGATTGGTACACAAGGGGTGCCCGCATCAGAGTTTGACAATTCAAGGTATGGTAATTGCGGAGGCCCTGGTACACTTGGCCCTATTGCAACTTTACGTGCAACATTGAACAACCAGGCCAACTGGATAAGCAATAACAATAGCCCAACACCTGGTTTTGCCATCCCAACAGGTTGTAATTACCTAGGTATAGGTGCACCACCAAGTATTACAGGTCAGCCGGCTAACTCAGCGGTATGCGAAGGTGCTAATACCAGTTTCACAATTGTAGTAACCGGTGCCTCAACCTACCAATGGCAAGTTGACCCTGGAACAGGCTTTGTAAATATTACCGACAACGCCATTTATTCAGGCTCCAGCACGGCCACATTGAATATTACAGCAGCTCCATTTACTATAAATAACACGCAATACCGTTGTATTGCAACAAACGGAAGTGGCTCAACCACTTCCAATGGGGCATCGCTTACCCTTACACCTTTAGCCGTTGCACCTACACTGCTGACTAAAACACCGGCAAGCGGAACAGTAGCAGACGGTACACCCGTAAGTGCCACTTTTAACCCGGGCAGTGGCGGTGCCATTTGCACCGATGATTTCCGTTATACCATCGATGGCGGTGCTACTTATTTGCCATATACACCAGGTTCTAATATCAGTACCACTGGTTTAGCGGCTGGCAGCGGCTGGGTATTTATCGAAGGCCGCAGGGCTGGATGTTCCGGAATATTAGCCTGCGATGTGGCTTACCGTTTACTGGCTTCTTGGAATATAACTCCGTTGCCTGTATCGGCTACTACGCTTAATGCAGGAGATATCGGCTTTACCGGCTATACTTCTACAACAGCAAATAGCGACTTTTCATTTGTACTATTGCGCAATGTGGGTCCTGGAACTGCTATCAACTTTACTGATAATGGCTGGTTGAGTACAAACGTATTCCGCATTGGAGAAACAACAGTTACCTGGACTGCACCCGCAGGCGGATTAGCAGCCGGTACAGAAATATCCATCGTAGGCCTTACTGCTAATAAATCAGGAGGCGGTGCAGCAGGAACTGTAACAGGTGCTGCATTAGCATTATCACAAATTGGCGATCAGATTCTTGCTTACCGAGGTACAGCAGCAGCACCTACCTTTATCAGTGCTATTCATATGAATGTGTATAGTACTACCAACGCTGATCCGGTAACCACTTCGGCGGCAGCTTGGGATGGCACTGCAAATACAGGCAGTTCCAGTGCATTACCCACCGGTCTAAGCACCGGAGTAAATGCTATCTGGATCGGCACTCAAGGCGTAGTAAGTTCCGAATTTATGAATGCCCGCTACGGAAACTGCGGCGCTCCGGGGATAGCCGGTCCGTTTACAGCGTTGCGTGCGGCATTAAACGATCAAACCAACTGGATCAGGAATAACAATACACCTCCGGGCTTTACATTGCCGGTAGGTTGTAATTTCTTTGGTCTGTTGGCACCAACAATTAATACTTCAGGTACGCCATTATCTGCCTTTACTAATTGCGCCGGTACAGCTTCTGCCGAGCAAAACTTTACGGTTTCTGGAACTGCACTTACTGCAAATATTATAATCACTGCACCCATAGGTTTTGAAATTTCAACAACGAGTGGTAGCGGATTTGCTTCTACACTTACATTGACGCAAGCTGGCGGTTCAGTACCTAATACAATTATATATGTACGCATGGCGGCATCGGCAACGGGTACACCATCGGGAAATATCACGGTTGCTTCTACTGGAATAACTACTGTAAATGTAGCCGTTTCTGGTACGGTGAATGCGCCATCCGTTGCTCCCACAGGCATTACTGGCACAACAACTATTTGCAGCCCGAACTCCACAACATTAACGGTAGTCGGAGGAACTTTAGGCACAGGCGCCAATTATCAGTGGGGAACTGGCGCTGTTGTTGGAACTTCAGCTTTGACTGGGCAAACTGCTTCTACACTTACAGTGTCACCAGGCAGTACCACCACTTATTGGGTGCGTATAGAAAATACTGCCGCACCATGTACAGGATCCACCACTGGAGTTACACAGGTTGTAACTGTAAATCAGCCATCGGTTGCACCAACAGGCGCCACCGGTGTAACTACAGTTTGTAATGGAGGCAGTACTACTATTACTGTAACAGGTGGATCAAAAGGTACGGGAGCTGTCACAGAGTGGTTCACCGGATCATGCGGTGGCACACTTGTATTTACAGGCGATGCTTTATCCACCGGATCACTCATTGCAACGACGACTTATTATGTACGATATAATGGCACCTGCAATACCACCACCTGTGCAACAGTAACCGTAACGGTGAATGATGTAACTGGCGGAACAGTTGGGGCAGATCAAAATCTAATATCTCCAGCTGACCCTGCAGCATTCACGCAAACTGTTGCATCAACAGGATCCGGAATACTAAGTTACCAGTGGCAAAGCAGTACAATAGGTTGTGTTAGCGGCTTCAGCAATATTTCAGGTGCAACAGCAACAACCTATGATGCACCATCGGGACTAACACAAACAACTTATTACAGAAGAGTAACGACAAGTACACTCAATGCAGTTGCCTGTACAGCAAACAGCAATTGTATAACCGTTACAATTTCCACCTGCACAACACCAACCATTAGCTGCCCCTCTAATATCAATTTAAATAATACTGCTGGTCAATGCAGCAGAGTAGTTACTTACACCACAACAACAGGAGGTACTCCAGCACCTGCCGTTACGTTCGTCTTTACAGGTGCAACAACAGGAAGTGGCAGTGGTGATGGTAGCGGTTCTACCTTTAATGTAGGTATTACCAATGTAACTGTTACTGTTACCAATACCTGTGGTAGTGCCAGTTGTTCATTTACAGTAACAATCAACGATACACAAGCTCCAACAGTAACAGCAGGTACTATCAGCAGTTGCTACCCAACTGTAGCAGCAGCGCAAGCGGCAGCCCTAGCGGCAACAAGTGCTACAGATAACTGTCCTGGTGCATTAACAGAAACTGCTTCTACAGTAGGAACTTGTAGTGCAGTAGTTACCGTTAGAACATCAGATGTGGCGGGTAATTTTACTGATGTAACTTACAATACAAGAATAGACAATATAGCACCAACAGTAACTGTAGGTACTATCGCAAGTTGCTACCCAACTGTAGCAGCAGCTGAGGCAGCAGCCTTGGCAGCAACAAGTGCAACGGATAATTGCCCTGGAGCTTTAACAGAAGTAGCATCTACTGTAGGAACATGTAGTGCAGTAATTACAGTTACCACCACTGATGCTTGTGGTAATGCTACAGCAGTAACTTACAATACAAGAATAGACAATATAGCACCTACAGTAACAGCAGGTACAATAAGCTCTTGCTACCCAACTGTTGCAGCAGCAGAGGCAGCAGCCTTGGCAGCAACAAGTGCTACGGATAATTGCCCTGGAGCTTTAACCGAAGTAGCTTCAACAGTAGGTACATGCAGTGCAGTAATTACAGTTACAACAACCGATGGTTGTGGCAATGCTACAGCGGTTACTTACAATACAAGAATAGATAACACAGCACCAACCGTAACAGTAGGAACTATCGCAAGTTGCTATCCAACAGTTGCAGCAGCCGAAGCAGCAGCTTTAGCGGCTACATCTGCTACAGATAATTGCCCAGGTGCTTTAACTGAAGTTGCTAGTACAGTAGGAACATGTAGCGCAGTAATAACAGTTACAACCGCCGATGGTTGTGGCAATGCTACAGCCGTTACTTACAATACAAGAATAGATAACACTGCACCAACCGTAACAGTAGGAACTATCGCAAGTTGCTATCCAACAGTTGCAGCAGCAGAGGCAGCAGCATTGGCAGCAACAAGTGCAACCGATAATTGCCCTGGAGCATTAACAGCAGTAGCTTCAACGGTAGGTACTTGTAGCGCAGTAATTACAGTTACAACAACCGATGGTTGTGGCAATGCTACAGCAGTTACTTACAATACAAGAATAGACAATATAGCACCAACAGTAACTGTAGGAACAATAGGAAGTTGCTATCCAACCGTTGCAGCAGCAGAGGCAGCAGCCTTGGCAGCAACAAGCGCAACCGATAATTGCCCTGGAGCATTAACAGCAGTAGCTTCAACGGTAGGTACTTGTAGCGCAGTAATTACAGTTACAACCACCGATGGTTGTGGCAATGCTACTGCAGTTACTTACAATACTAGAATTGATAACACTGCACCAACTGTAACAGTAGGAACAATAGGCTCGTGCTATCCAACAGCAGCAGCAGCAGAAGCAGCAGCCTTGGCAGCTACATCTGCTACAGATAATTGCCCAGGTGCTTTAACTGAAGTTGCTAGTACAGTAGGAACATGTAGCGCAGTAATAACAGTTACAACCGCCGATGGTTGTGGCAATGCTACAGCAGTTACTTACAATACAAGAATAGATAATACAGCACCAACAGTAACCGTAGGAACAATAGGAAGTTGTTATCCAACAGTTGCAGCAGCAGAGGCAGCAGCCTTGGCAGCAACAAGTGCAACGGATAATTGTCCGGGTGCATTAACCATAGTAGCTTCAACGGTAGGTACTTGTAGCGCTGTAATTACAGTTACAACCACCGATGGTTGTGGTAATGCAACAGCAATTACATACAACACAAGAATAGACAATACAGCACCAACAGTAACATGCCCGGTAGCAATAACTGTTTGTGGTGCAGCGGGAGTACCAATTCCGAATACAGCATCTGTTGTAGCAACAGACAACTGTCCTGGTGCTATTACAATAACGCATCAAGGAGATGTGGTAAATGGGTTTTCATTACTTACTCCTTACACAATTACCAGGACATATAGAGCAACAGATGGTTGTGGCAATTTTACAGAATGTACGCAAACAATAACTGTAAACCCAACAGCAACTGTAAATGCAATTGCTAGCCAAGTGAATTGTAATAATACAGCAACAACGGCAGTAACATTTAGCAGTCCAACAACGGGCGGAACGATAGTGTACGATTGGACAAACAATACAGCTTCCATTGGCCTTGCAGCAAGTGGTACAGGAGACATTGCAAGCTTTACGGCAGTAAATACTGGTACAGCGCCAGTAATAGCCACTGTAACGGTTACGCCATCTTATACCAATGGCGGTGTAACTTGTGTAGGAACGGCCATCACTTACACTTATACGGTCAATCCAACAGCAACAGTAACAGCAGTAGCCAATCAGGTAGTTTGTAACAATAGCCCAACAACAGCAGTAACATTCACCAGCCCAACAACTGGCGGAACGATAGTGTACGATTGGACAAACACCACAACATCTATTGGCCTTGCAGCAAGTGGTACAGGAAACATTGCAAGCTTTACGGGTACAAATACAACCACTGCACCAGTAACTGCAACTATAACAGTTACGCCTTCGTACACAAATGCGGGTGTAACATGTGTAGGAACGCCAAGAACATTTACGATCACGGTGAATCCAACGGCAACAGTAACAGCAGTTACAAGTCAAGTAATATGTAATGGTTCTCCAACAACGGCAGTAACATTTAGCAGCCCAACAACGGGCGGAACGATTGTGTACAATTGGACAAACAATACAGCATCAATAGGTCTTGCAG
>JANPCB010000032.1:0-4414 GCA_031430735.1 Ferruginibacter sp.
TTCGGCTCGGGCATCTAAACGTTTGTCTCCGGTCATACCTTTATAATTTGCCATAAAACTTAATGGCGATATATTAACTTCCATTTTTTTTCAAATATCCTATTTTAAAACTACAAATAACTTATGTGTACAGGGTAGCTGCCGGCAGGCGGGGTTCAATGGATTAGAATACTTCACTACGAATGAAGTAATGAAAAGCCTGTCCGCCGAAGGAGGATTCGAATCTTTCTGAGCCAACAAAAAATATTGCGACTTGGTGTAATGGTAACATGTCGGTCTCATAAGCCGAGCGTAGTAAGTTCGAATCTTATGGTCGCAACAAGAATAAAATTGGCTTGTAGCTTCCCGCAGAAATGCGGGATGAGAGCAGGAACCTTATACGTTCAAGGTTAACAGCCTGCCTGCCGGCAAAGGCAGGTTCGAATCTGTTCAGGCCGACAATTAAAAATAATGATTTAGCTCAATGGTTAGAGCAGTACGCTTATACCGTACAGGTTGAAAGCCTGCCTGCCGGCAAAGGCAGGTTCGAGTCTTTCAGTCATTACAAAAAATGTGATTTAGCTCAATGGTAGAGCACTACCCTGATACGGTAAAGGCTAATGGTTCGAGTCCATTAATCGCAACAAAATAAAATTGGCTTGTAACTCAACGGTTAGAGTTCCGGACTTTTAATCCGGAAATATGAGTTCGAATCTCATCGGGCCAACAAATGGATGAATAGCTCAACGGCAGAGCAGAGGCTTGTTAAGCCTAAGGTTAAAAGTTCGAATCTTTTTTCATCCTCAAAAAAATGGAGAGAGTCCAGTTGGTCTCGGTCCCGTAGAATTGCGGGATTGAAAACAGTCTAGGTATAAAAGCCTCAAGCGTTCGAAATGGAGCGAAGCGTAATTCATGAACACGAAAATTGAAGTAAATATTTTGTGAATAATCGCTTTCTCTCCGCAAAAAGTATTTTGGAGAGTTGACAGAATGGTATTGTGCGGGCTTGCTAAGCTTTGACATCGTTTACTCGATATAGGGGTTCGAATCCTCTACTCTCCGCTAAAGATGTATTTAAAGACACAGCGTTGTTATACGAATGTTAGTCGGAACGAATTTTTAAATATATCTTCTTGGACAAATAACTCAATGGTAGAGTGCTGCGTTGAAGCCGCAGTAGTATAGGTTCGAATCCTATTTTGTCCACTTTAAGATGTGTTGGCAGACATGGCGTATGCACCCGACTGCAAACCGGGGGAACAAAGTTCCCTGCCTGTCGGCAGACAGGGACTCATTTTGACGCATCTCTTGGACAAATAACTTCCCTACTAAAATAGGGATAGAGTGCTGCGTTGATGCCGCAGTAGTGTAGGTTCTCCCGCAGGAGTGCGGGACTATTTTGTCCACAAACGAAATAAAATGGTGGAAAACCATATTATAAAATGATTAACAAACAATAACAAAAAAAAATTGAGTTAAATTACTCAACGAATGCTAACCTAATAAAACTAAATCGGATGAAACAACAACATCAGTGGAGAAAATTGAACGGCCAATTGATAGAGGGTTCTATAGAAGATGAAGTAAGGCAAACAGTACTCAGGGAAAAAGAAGCAGGCAACGAATTAAAAGTTTGCATAGGTACCGATAGCCAAGTAAAAGGTAAAGACACAGACTTTGCTACTGTAATCGTATTCATCAGAAAAGGAAAAGGCGGCTTTATGTACATACGCAATGAAACAACAAAGCAAAAAATGTATATCAAAGAACGTATGTTATTGGAGGTAGGAAAAAGTATAGAAGTGGCTTATGCACTTTGCAGAATATTTACCATGTACAATGTAGATATGGAAGTGCATGCCGATATAAATACCAACCCTAATTTTAAAAGCAACGATGCTTTGAAAGAAGCTATGGGCTACATACAAGGAATGGGTTTTGCCTTTAAAGCCAAGCCGGAAGCCTTTGCTAGCAGTAGCTGTGCTAATAAGGTGGTGCAGTAGGAGCCCCTCTAAATCTCCCCGAAGGGGAGACTTGGAAACGCTACAATAGTTTCAAAAAACTTAATAATTTAAGACTTCGTAAACCCTTCTTCGGATGGGCTAAGGGAGACTTTGTCAAAAAAATAAAAAAATGAAAAAAAATTATACATCCATAATACAACTTAGGTACTCACCAGGACTTGCTGGTATTACACGATCAAATTTTAAAGAGTTTTTATGGACAAGAAAATTATTGACAAATATGGTAGCGACATAAACTGCTACAAATTAAAAACTGCACGACAAAAAAAGCGAGCGGTAAAAACGGCCAAAGAGAATAAGTTACTTGGCCTACATAGGGAAGAGACAAGCATTAGGAGGCAACAGCGTAATTTAGGAATGATCGCATTAAACCCACCAATTGTACGAGGATGGAAACGCTATTTTGTTTTAAGGGAAGATGTAGCTAGATGCAACGATGCAGCATTTTACCAAAATATTTTAGACAAGATAAACCATGTGGAAATTTGTAAACGAAAAGACTTTAAAACAAAGAAAAAATATTTACGCAAAAAAGGCAATTGGGAATTGATAGAACAGAAAGTAAAACAACAGGAGGAAAGGGATTTTTTGAAATGCAACTTTTCCGATAAAGAAAAATTACTATTTGAAGAAAAATATGTGAAACAAAAGTGGGGAAAAGGTTTGATTAAAGTATTTGTTTTTAAAGAGCAATGGCGTTTTGTTTTCAGGATAAGACCAAATGTTATTACACATGTAAAAGCTGTTGATGAAAAATTGGAGAACAGAAGAAATGAAATATGGGATTATTTGGATAGGACAAACAAAAGAAATACACTTGACCGGTTGCTTGGGCATGCTGTAAGCCGTTGGCGAACTTGGAATAGTGGCGGAAAGCCAAGATACAGGCTTGATAAAAAAAATTTGAAGCAAATGTTAGATGAATTAAAAATAAGCGAACAAGATTTTTATTAACGTGCAGTTCGTCGCTTATGCAATTTGGATGAAAAAAATTATACATTAAAAAATTAGTATGTTCCTTCAGAAGGGATTTACACAGAACTTAAAAAAAATGGAAAATTATACAAATCAAAAAACGATTAATGCAAACAGCATATTCGACAATGGGTTTTTATGCGGTAAATCGCTCTACCTATATTGCTTTGGTAAAATACCAAGTGCAAATTATATAAATGGTATAGATGGAGAAAAAGCATTCACTGCCATAAAAAAAGCATTTGGGAATTTAATAAAATCAACGCATGGATATCGTTATTACGACAAGCAAAAAAAGAAATATGTTTTTAACGAAACATTTATAATAATGCAGAATGGGTGTATCATGGAGTTTGATACTTATTTCTGTGAAATTTATCACGACGGCATGCAAGATGATTTTATAAACGAATGTACGTTGCTTATGAAACAGTTTAAGGAAAAGCAACGTAGAAAGCCTTTAGAAATAAACTTGATAAGCCGAGGTAAAGCTGGTTTCGAATTAAAACAGCTTGAAGTAAAACGAACCAAACTAGACATAGGACTTTTTTATGAAGATGCCTTTAAAGAAGTAGATGCAGTTATAACAAAACGGTTAAGTAATGACAAAGACAAAGGAATTGTTTTATTGCATGGGCTGCCAGGTACTGGAAAAACAACCTACTTGCGCTACCTTATTGGAAAGATAAAAAAGCGTGTATTATTTGTTTCGCCAAGCGTGGCAGGAGATATTACTAGTCCGGATTTTATTCAATTGCTGGTGAGCAACCCAAACAGTGTACTCATTATCGAAGATGCAGAAAATGTAATCATGGATAGAAAATTAAGTGGCAATGCATCGGTATCTAACTTATTAAATGTATCCGATGGCTTGTTGGCCGATTTTTTAAATGTGCAATTGATATGCACCTTTAATAACTCCCTTACCATGGTAGATAGCGCCTTATTGCGCAAAGGAAGATTGATTGCAAAACATGAGTTTGGAAAACTGGATATCGAAAAGGCCCAAAAATTATCTGACCACTTGGGATTTAAAACTGAAATAACCAAGCCAATGACGATTGCAGAAATAACCAACCCACATGAGAAGGAACACGCTGTAGAGAAAGTAAGGGTGATGGGTTTTAGGAGAGATGAGGTGTTGATGAATTAAAATATTTTTGTTACTGGCATTTGGTTTTCATGGCATCATCGTTGTAGCTTGCCTCTATGTTTACGTAGGGGTCACTCACTTGCACGGCATACCGTTATTAAACTTTATTGCTATTAAATAAAAAGTATTTAAAAAAATAGTCAAAAAAAATTAACCACAAAGCACACAAAAGAAAAACCACAAGGTTCACAAACCCCTTTGTGTACTTAGTGAAAACCTTAGTGCCTTTGTGGTTCAAATAAACCTTTGTGGTTCAAAAAAATAACATGAGCAAATTACAATT
>JANPCB010000033.1:0-31320 GCA_031430735.1 Ferruginibacter sp.
CATTGTATATACCAATAACAGTCCGGAACCTTTGCAAAATATCATCATGAAGCTGATCCTGAATATTCATGCACCGGGTGCTGCCAGGCAAAGTTCGGCATCGGCAGATTATTTAACCAAGGGTATCATCATAGATAAATATTCAGAAAACGGAACAGAAAAAAAACTAAGAGATGCCAATGGCAATACTTCTTTAAGAGTGCCTTTAACAAAACCACTGGCGTCCAAGGCATCTGTTACATTAAGTTTTGACTGGCATTACGAAATATCCAAAGAAAGCGGCCGCGAAGGTATGCTGGATTCTACTACTTTCTTCCTAGCGTATTTCTATCCACGCATTTCGGTGTACGATGATATTCATGGCTGGGACAGGATGGTATTTACAGATGCGCAGGAATTTTACAACGATTTTAATAATTATGACCTTAGCATCACCGTTCCAAAAAATTACCTGGTTTGGGCAACAGGCGAATTACAAAATATAAATGATGTTTTGCAACCGGCCTTTATTTCAAAATTCAATGCATCCAAAACATCTGATAAAACCATCAATATTGTAAACGTTGCAGACCTAAATGCAAAAAACATAACCACACAAAATGAAACCAATACCTGGAAATGGAAAGCGCAAAATATTTCGGATATGGCGGCATGCATCAGCGATCATTATGTTTGGGATGCAGCCAGTGTAGTGGTAGATAACAAAACCGGCAGGCGTTCGAGTGTACAGGCTGCCTATTTAGACAAATCGGTAAATTTTAAAAAATCGGTTGAATACAGCCACCATGCTTTGGATTGGTTGAGCAATAACTGGCCGGGTGTACCCTACCCTTTTCCAGCTAGTACCATTGTACAGGGCTTTGCAGATATGGAATATCCTATGATGGCAAATGACAGCCATATGCCGGATGCTACTTTTCAGCGTTTTGTTGCCGAACATGAAATTGCCCACAGCTGGTTTCCATTTTATATGGGCATTAATGAACATCGCTATGGCTTTATGGATGAAGGATGGACTACTGCTTTTGAAAACCAGATTGGTAAAGCAGATTTGGGAGAAGTTGCCGGCGATGAATTCTTTAAACAGGTAAGGGTGTCTAACTGGGTAATGGACCCCAGCGATGAACATCAAATACCCATTATTACGCCCGGCAATATTTTATCTGGCGCAGCACTTGGCGATAACCAATATGGCAAACCCGCCCTGGCTTATTTAGGTTTAAAAGACATGTTGGGTGATGATCTGTTTAGAAAATGCCTGCATGGTTTTATGGATCGCTGGCATGGTAAACATCCTATTCCCTGGGATATGTTTAATTCCTTTACCAACCTGGCA
Source organism: Ferruginibacter sp. (assembly GCA_031430735.1). Lineage (GTDB taxonomy): Bacteria > Bacteroidota > Bacteroidia > Chitinophagales > Chitinophagaceae > Ferruginibacter. The sequence continues at coordinate 1,337 of JANPCB010000033.1, forward strand.
GGTAAAGATTTAACCTGGTACTGGCAAAACTGGTTCTTTACCAATTACTATCCTGATTTGGCTTTGCAAACGGTAACTCCTGCAAAAAATGGCTACCGCATTGCAATTCAGAATATCGGTGGCTTTGCTGTACCCACAAATTTAATGGTTGAATACACAGATGGCAGTAAAGAAAAAATTCATCAAACAGCCGGCATTTGGGAGAAAAATCAAAAACAAACTACTGTTACTATTTCTACCAATAAAAAAATTCAATACCTGAAATTAGATAATGGGATTTTTATGGATGCCGATGTAAGCAATAACAGTTGGGGAAAATCCAATGACGTGGTATTTAATGCGGCGGCTGTAAAAGCCGAAGACCTGGATAAATTTTTAGGAGAATATGCTTCAGCCGCTATTCCTGTAAAAATCACGTTTACTAAAGAAGGAAATAAGTTAAATGCCGAAGTTACCGGCCAGGCTAAAATTAGTTTAACACAAACAGCTGCAAACAAATTTGAGTTTGCACAGGATGCTGCTGTATTTGTATTTGACCCAACGAAAAATGAAATGGTGCTGGAACAGGGCGGAGGGAAATTCACTTTTACAAAGAAGTAACCTACCTTTTTTTTTAAACAGCCGGCTAACTTAAGCCGGCTGTTTTTATACAGGATCAATCGTTTTTGAAACCAAGTAAGTTGACAATTTCTTCTCCTCAGTTCGTGTCCCCACGAACTTCGCCTAGGTTCGTATCCCCACGAACCTTTCGCTATGGTCAGTTTACTTTTTTTGCCTTTGCTCTGGTTCGGGCAGAAAATCATTGCCTAGCTTTTGGTTCTAATCATTATCATTTATATATTTACCTGCCTGCCAGCATGCAAGTTCAATCCCTACACCCGTGTAAGGATTCTGGGTGAAAGAATTTCAAATTCAACAACTGCAAAAAGCGCTACCGTTGTACGTAATTTTTTACTACTCAAATTAAAACTAACATGACTTTGCCACCCGACCCTACGCTATTTTTAGCACATTTGCTAGGCACACAAACCCAGACACAAAGCCAACCTTGTAAAAGAGCTAATAATGCCGGCGCACAAGGCCTGGTTGAAAACCAGCAACGGCGTAAAAACTTTTTACATTTTAATCATCCTTTATTATCATTTTTTAAAAAAAGAAGAGTTGCCAAAAAAAAACGTTAGTTTCGTAATAGCCCTGCGTTAAAATATTGAAACCACTTAACCTTTTTTATGGCACGCTACAATTATCACTTCATTACTTCCATTATTTCAATTTTAAGTTTTTTACATGTATTGAGTCAAACAAAAACTATTAATACTACCTACACTTATGATGGCAAAAAGTACCCCTTACAAATGGAAGTTACAGATTATAAGGCCCTGTTAAGTAAAGACAAAACATATACTTATACCTCCTATTCCCCAACTGCAAGCAGTGGTGGTTATCATATGTCCGGCAAACTATACCGGTTATTGAAGAGAAATGAAAAGTTTAGGATAGAGATGCAAAAAGCTGACGACAAAAAAAAGTTCATATCAACACAACTGGATGAAGCGTATAACCTTTATGAAGGAGGTGACTACGCTGCAGCGCAAGCTATTCTTCAAACCAAAGAAATACAGGATGACAGGTATTTAAACGACAAATACTCGCTGGTTGACTTTTTAACAGCTGCCAAACTAGGGCAGTTTAGCAAAGCCTTCCAGGCTTACATTGGCAGGTTTACCCATACCGAATATGATCATGTCAATAAAAAAAATATACCCGGCACTACCAAATCGTGGCTCCTCGATGATCCAGGAACCCGGATAGCAAGGACAATCCAGGATCGGTTTACCGAAAAACAATGGTTTGAAGTAGAACTGGCTTTTTCTGAATTGCTTTTACAAAAAGACAATGACAAAAAGGATACATATTTTGCAGAATTATTCCGGAACGAAACACCGTTAATTCATCTGAATAAAACCATCGCTTTTTTTAGCAGGAAGGGCTTCAATACAGTTACCGATCCTGCTATTATTTTATTATACGAAACCTGTGGCGACAGTGTTAAGAGTAACCAAATGTTTTCGAGTTTATTAAATGGATCATTATCAGGAAACGGTACTAAATATCAAATTTGTAAATACATCATCAACCAGGCAAAGCCGACCAGTAGCCTGCTGCGTCAGTCAGTTTCCACTATGCAAAAATTGTACGATGCTGCAAAAGACAATGACGAAAAAATTGTAACAAAGCTGGAACTTATAAAAGGAAACTATATGCTGGGTAACTACTCTACTGCTACTACCTATGCCCTTGACCTTGCAATTTTGCTACCGCAAAAAACAACGGACTATTGTTCAGTTACCATGCTATTGGGACAACTGGAACAAAGTCAACAACAGTATGCTTTAGCGATCACCCAATATGATTATGTAATTGCCTTTGCTACTGATGCTGACCAAAAGAAAACAGCCCTGACAGAAAAAGCAACATGCCAGGCGGAGTTAGGCAACCTTACAGCTGCACTGGATATTTATGATCAACTCTACAAAGAAAGCCCGGATAAATTTACGGCTAATGAATGTGCCACTTTCTACATCAGCAAAAATGAATACGATCGAGCTGATAAAGTTTTGTCTAAAGCATTAAAAGAAGATCCCGAATTTTATCTGTCGCTGCTTAACTATGGTGACTTATTGGTAGCTACCGGTAAACCAAAAAAGGCGAGGCCATATTATGTAAGGGTCAACAATATGAGCGGAGATCTTACTGAAGCACAAAAGAAAATAATAGATGATTATAAATAACTGATTTTATTAACTACTTTGATTAACACATAAGCAGATTTCTGCTTTACAAAACCAAAAACAACATGTCAAAAAAATTGATACTTCTTATGTTTCCATGTTTGCTTTTCCTTACATCTAAAGCTCAGGATGCAAATCGAGAAACGATAATATTTAGTAATGATGGTTCAATGTTTGCATGCGGATACGAAAATGCAGCTGTGGAAGTTACCGACGTTACCACAGGTAAGCGTTTATTTACAATAAAAGGTACTAAAGACAAATACCCGGAACGAGCCAAGTCACTTAGTATTTCTCCGGATAAAAAATACTTAGCAGTGGCCTACGGTTTTGCAGTTGCAAAAGTAATGGACATTGCCAGCGGCAAAGAAGTAATTGCTTTAGACCGAATTGAAAAGGTGCTTTTCCTTAACTCAGGCAAGCTGGTAACTATAAAAGAAAAGATAGTGAATGTTTATAGCGCCAATAGTTTCAGCAAAGAAAAATCTATTACATTGTCCGATTTTATAAGTGAAGACGCTGCCCCATGTACGTTAGATGCTACATCTGAAAAGATCGTGGTACCATTATCTTATTCCGACTGGACAATAATTGATGTAGCAACAGATGAAGTATTAATTACACATAAAGAAGATACAAAAATAAAGCTGGAGTCTATACAAGTGTCGAACGATGCAGGTTCTGTTATTACATGTACAGAAGACAAACTAAAGATCTTTTTAATAAAAACCGGTGAAACAAGATTTACAATGCCAGTAGCAGGACTAGGTTATACTATTCCAAAGGCATGCCTTACGGAAGAAGATATGTTATACACCGGATCTATGGATGGCAACGATATACGCTGTATTGATATTATCACCGGTAAATTATCTGAACGTGAAAGCTTGATCCTCGGCTCAGGAAACCGTAAAGGCTTTTATTTTGCACCACGTTCACCTGTATGTACTATCTCGTATGCTGCGCCATACAAGAAAAAAGCACAGTTTGCCTTCGTAAATGTTGTAACCAGAAAGAAGATCGGTACTTATCTTGAGTAAACATTTATTCTGCTATGTTTTTCGCCTAGGTTCGTGTCCCCACGAACCTTTCGCTATGGTTACTTTACTTTTGTCTTCTTGGCCTTTGGTTCGGGCAGAAAATTATTGCCTAGCTTTTTGTACTTATCATTATCATTTATAACTTTAATCAGTACAATCAGTCCCTACACCCGTGTAGGGATTCCGGGCGGAAGGATGCTAACTCCACACGTGCAAAAAGCGCTACCTTTATCGGTAAACTTAACGCAAACATTCTTTTAAAATGGACATTATGAAATGGATATTCTCATTGTTAACTCTTTGCATTAGCATCACTTCCGAAGCTCAAGTTGAAAATACTTCATACATCAATAAGTCAAATGAGCGCATACTTCAGCTTTCTATTGTTGTTCCATTGGAAGTAAAAGAGGTGTGGAAATACTTTTCGACAGATTCCAAACTTTCCGAATGGATAGCGCCTATTGCACATATTGAATTAAAAAATGGAGGCTACATTGTTACTAATTATGACAAAACGAAAACACTTTCTGACAGCAACTCAATCAAACTTGGGATTATTAGCTACCTAGAAAATGAACTTTTGATTTTGAAAGTAGACTTAAATAATAACTTTTCTAAAAAGTTGCAAGACGAAGATCAGAACCTCCAAGAGATAATTCAATTTGATTCTATTGGCCCTCGAAAGACAAAAATTATTTCATCGATGATTGGATGGGGACAAGGAAAAGATTGGGAAAAAACGTATGGTTTCTTTTTGAAGGGCAACGAGTGGACTTACAAAGAACTTTTAAAAGTGATCAAATAATTTAAGTTGTAAAAAGCCGTACCGCTATCAAAAGAATGGGCAAAAGATCGGCAGAGGGAAGTTCAATCGGCGATTGCTGTTGTGCTTCATCTGGGCTGGATAAGCCTCGCTGGGCTTTTGTTGTTCACTTGTACTTTTATTTCTTTACCTGTCTGCCGGCAGGCAAGTTCAGTCCCTACACCCGTGTAGGGATTCCGGGCGGTAGTCCCGAAATTTCGGAATAATTCCACACTTGCATAAAACGCTACCGTTGGCTGTTATTCAAAAGATGTCAAAAACTTACAACAGACGAATTATGAACTTTAGATTTTTACTTTTTATACTTTTAACAACTATAAAAGCATATTCACAAAATGACAGTTTGAAAAAATTGAATTTTATTGCTTACGGGGAATTGTATTATAGCTATGATTTTTCAAATCCTCAAAACCACGAAAAGTCAAATTTCCTTTACAATCATAAACGGCACAATGAATTAAATGCTAATCTAATTTTACTAAAAGCAACCTATTTAGATAAAAATTATAGAGCCAACCTTGGACTAATGGCAGGAAATTATGCCCAATACAACCTGGGTTCTGAACCAACTTGGGCTCAATTTATATATGAAGCAAATGTTGGTGTCAAATTATCAAAAAAGCAAAATATATGGTTAGACGCAGGAATTATGCCTTCACATATTGGTTTTGAAAGTGCTATAAGTGCCGATTGTTGGACTTTAACAAGAAGTTTGCTTGCCGAAAACTCACCTTACTATGAAACAGGTATTAAATTAGGTTACACATCGAAAAATGAAAAATTAAACATATCAGCTTTATATCTAAATGGATGGCAAAAAATTAGCAAACCAGATTATATTCAAAAACCTTCATTTGGAACACAAATAAACTATAAGCTGTCTAAAAAATTACTTCTTAATTACAGTACTTTTTTTGGTACCGACAAACCTGATAGTATTAAAGCTATTAGACAATTTTATAACTTTTATTTGCAATACGAGCCGACAAAGAAGTTTGGAATTATTGCAGGTTTTGACATTGGAAAGGATAAATTTAATCACACTAGTTATGGTACTTGGTACTCACCCGTTATAATAATCAAACAAAGTATAAACAAAAAAACAAGCATTGCATTTCGTGGAGAATATTATAGCGACCCAAAACAAATTATTATTTCAACAGGCACAACAAATGGCTTTCAAACTTTTGGACTTTCTTCAAACCTTGACTATGATCTAAACGACAAAATAAAATGTAGAATTGAAGGAAAAATGTTACACTCGAAAGACAAAATATTCGCAAATGAAAGCAATAATTATTCACTAACAACAAATATGACAATCAAACTTTGAAAAAGAACGAACAGCAAGGGTATTGCCAATAGTGGGGCTTTACGGAAGTACAATCAGCAGTAGTAAAACAGACAACTTTTCCAGGACGGGTCACACCGAAACAACAGACAATAAATGATAAAAGTGAATTTTAAAACAACGCTTCTCGGACTGACAATTTTGACTTTAACAAGTTGCAGTTCAAAAGCTCAACAGACGACCAACGAAGTAAAAATAGTTGGCGAGATGAAAAATGTAATGTGGAAAGGACAAGTTTATGGGAACATAAAACTTGACAGCATTTCTAACAAGACAAATTTATATGGGCTTGGACCTGTTGAATATTTATCAGGAGAAATTTTAATCATTGACGGAAAATCATACAAATCAACAGTTGTTTCCGACACAACAATGAAAGTTGAAGAAACTTATAATATTAAAGCCCCATTTTTTGGTTATGCTAACATTACCAAGTGGAACGAACATACTTTACCCGACAGTATTCAGACCATTAAACTGCTTGAAACATATCTCAATAATGTGACCATAAATTCGCCACGACCATTTATGTTTAAGCTCGCAGGGACAGTTGAACAAGCGACAATACATATTGTGAATTTGCCAAAAGGTTCAAAAGTTAGTTCGCCAGACGAAGCACACAAAGGACAAAAGAACTACGAACTTAAAAACGAACAATCTGAAATAATTGGATTTTTCTCGACCGAGCATAAAGCAATTTTTACACACCACGATACTTATTTGCATATGCACTTAATAACAACTGACCGAAAAAAAATGGGTCATTTGGATGAAGTGTTGTTTAAAAAAGGAACAATGAAACTGTATCTGCAGACAGAATGAAAGAACAACGAAGGCATAACATGGACTTTGTCATGCCTCGTTTGGTGTCCCCACGAAACGTTCGTTAAAATCTACTACGCCAATAAAAGCTGAACCTGCCTGACGGCAGACAGGAAAAGTTCTTCTGCACAAGGGCTGCCGACATGAATGTACGGGACACAGTTTTATGTCCCGGCGGCGTTTTCGCCGACTACTCTTCAATTATTAAAACTATTCCAGCGAAACCCCGACGTAGTAGAGTCTATAAACTAAATACACCCACTCTTAAATAAATAAAGTCTCTTTTCAAATCTAAGAGTGAATGCTTAATAATACTAAGCGTATTAAAAGTATTTAACGTCGGGGTTTCACAGTTGCGGTTTTATATTCAATGTGTAAAAAGTGAAAAACCCGCCGGGATAAATATTTTTTTAATTTACCAGGTAGTAAATGATTTGGTCAAGTAGCTTTTCTGAAACTTTTTAAAAAAATTCAACTAAAATGGAACAAACTATATAATTTTATCAAACTCCAACTTGGTATATTGTCAATGCTTAAACCTAAATAATTTATGAACCTTTTTCTTCAATTACTGTTGCTCGTAGTAAGTATCTTGATTTCATTAAAATCAAATTGCCAGACATATATTTATGAAAACGGGAGATTTCGACCCTCCACCACCGCGGAACGCTACCGCCCCCCAACGCAGCCCTATAAAGCAACTACTACACCTGATTCAAAATCGAATAATAATTCGAGAACTTATTCGAAAGGAGAACTTGCTGCAATCGAAAGAAAAACAGAAGAAGACAGAAAGAGTACTGAGGCAGCAAAAAAAGCAGCGGAAAACAAAAAAAAAGCAGATCAGGCTTGGTTGAAGGAACGTGATGAATACGTAAGAGACAAGGAGGCTACTATTGATTATCTGGAGTACTTACCTCTTTTTTGCGCAAACTGCCTGCCTGTCCGGGGAACCTTGCTGGACAACCTCTACAAATTTAGCAGGACCAGGTCGGTTGAAGCTATTGAATACGTTGGAACTAATGTTGCAGCTGAAATGCTTGGAACAATGCCATTAGCTACTTTAGATTCTTTCTATAAAATGCACACCAGTAATCTACTAGTATACAAGCAATATGAGAAATTAGATGAGCTTGACCGAATTTACAAAACAATCATTGCTTTAAAAGATCCGGCGTTAATAGCAGCTACAATGAAGAAAACTATTATAAAAAAGAGAGCTTCAATATATTCAGACAAGGTTGGCTTTACGAACGGTTGGGGAAATTTTGTAATCCCTCCCCAATATGATAGGACCTCAGACGACTTTAAAGAAGGATTTGCCATAGTAGCCCTCGATAATAAATGGGGCCTGATAGATAAAAAAGGAAAGATAATTATTCCATTAAAATATGAAAGTTTCCAGGAGTACAAAGAAGGGCTTGCCCTCATTAAATTTAATGGCAAATGGGGCTTTATTGATAAGGCAAATAAAATGATTATTCCCAATCTATATGATTCCGCAGGTGGATTTAAGGATGGACTGGCCATTGTTAAACTCAACAGCAAATTTGGGTATATAAATAAAGTAAATAAACTAAGAATTCCAACAATATATGAGCAGGTCAATGAATTTAAGAACGGGCTGGCCATTGTTAAGCTCAACAGCAAATACGGGTACATTGATACAGCAAATAAACCGATTATTCCAACGGTATACAATCAGGCAAATGAATTTATAGATGGGCTGGCAATTGTAAACTTTAACGGTAAGTTCGGTTTTATTGACCAATCAAATAAGGTGATTGTACCATTTATTTATGAAGAGGTAAAGGAGTTTAAGGATGGTATGGCCGAAGTAAAATGGGACAGAATGAATTACAAGGTTAATAAAACAGGCTGGGAAGTTGGGGAAACTTTTGAAGGTTTAACACAGTTTAAAGAGAATGGGAAATATGGATTTATTAATTCTACTAATGCTATAGCTCTAGAACCAAAATACGATTTTGTATCTCGTTTTTATAAAGGCAGGGCATATGCTATGTTAAATGGAAAATCCGGTGTGATAGACAAAACGGGGAAGGAGATTATTCCTTTTATTTATGAATCTCCTATTTATTTGGGTGCATCATCACAAAATGTTAAACTTAATGGGAAATATGGTTTTATAGATAGTGTGGGAAATGTACTTTCCCCCTTTATATATGACTCAATTTTTTCATTTACATATCCACTTTATAAAAGAGCAGTTGCCAAAATGAATGGAAAATTTGGTGCTGTTGATGAAATGGGGAAAATATTAGTACCAATCGTATATGATGAAGAATTCGAATTTGATCCAGCTTATTATCCAACCTGTGTAAAACTAAACGGAAAGTATGGATTTATTGATACAGTTGGTAAAGTAGTAATTCCATTTATTTACAAGGACAAAGCTAAATTTATAAAAGGGGAAGCCATGGTGAAAGAAGATGGCCAAGGCGATAGATACTGGATAGATACGGAAGGTAGAGAGGTAGGCCGTTTGAGCGAAGAGAAAAAAGCTGTACGACTTAATAACTTGTGGGGATACAAGGATATTTTGAACAATTTAATTATTCCATTTCAATTTGAAAAAGCGGAGGAGTTTTATTACGGATTAGCCTCTGTAATGAAGGATGGAAAATATGGTTACATTGATGACCGTGGAAAACTAGTTATCCCGTGTCAATTTGAAAGAGCGGGGCCTTTTATTTACGATATTACTCCCGTAATGAAAGATGGAAAATATGGTTTCATTGATAAACGAGGAAAACAAATTTCCCAATTTGAATTTGAAAAAGTGAATGATTTTCGGTATGGTTTAGCTGTTGTAATGAAAGATGGAAAATATGGCTACGTCAATCTAGAGGGAAAACTAGTTATCCAATGTATTTACGATTCAGCACAACCCTTTAGAGAACCCTTTATGGATGAACCTAAAGCCATAGTGACAAAAGACGGAATTAGTTTTAACATTAATAAAAATGGCGATAAGGTAAATTAGAATTGCATTAAGATTTATTTTTAAATCTGTAGTTGCAGGCCGCATTGTTTGTAATTATAAAAACGGTTTGCTAAAAAAGAACAAATAATCAAATTGAACTTAACCCGTGGTGGATGTACACCCACTATTGCCTGCGTTACTTTACATCCATTAAAAGTGTAAGTATCCCAAACTCATGTACATGTTGTTCGCCAAATAAAGTTAAAGAAAATCTGTGTTCGAATTTTCGTACTTATGTTTTTATTATCTGGAATAAGATATTGAAATAGAAGTTTGGAAATCTTAACCGGTTTTAATTCTCATCCTTTTTAAAACAGAGTTGGCTGCGGCGCCCTCCAAGATTCAGCTGATTGTTAAACAGCACCCAGGCGCAGGGCTCCAGCACTGCCTGATGGGATTCTGTTAGGCATTTAGTTGTTAACCCACCCCTCGTTTCATGTCCCCACAAAACGTTCGTTAAAAACTACCACGCTAATAAAAGCTGAACCAGCCTGACGGCAGACAGGAAAAGTTCTCCTGCACAAGGCCCACTGGACAAACTATGATTATACGAAGTGTGATTCGCAAATTTTCTTTTGTGGTAGCTCAAATTACGGAGCAGTTTAAAAACCTTGAAATCGTTGTAATGTCCTATTATCAATATGTAACATATAAATAATTGGCACGTTTTTTTCTATTGCTTAGGAAACTATTAATATGAATATGAAAAAAAATCTTTTATTCCTTCTCTTAAGCTCCTTGATGGTAACGAGCTTTATTTCCTGCAAAAAATCGGATGATGCCGATGAAGCTACTCTTCAAATACGAATGACGGATGCGCCAACAGCATTAGAAGAGGTAAATGTTGATATACGAACTGTAATGGTAAAGTACAGGGATGATGCCAATGACAGTACTTTGAATTGGGTTACACTTAATACCCAAGCCGGAGTTTACAATTTGCTTTCCTTACAAAATGGTATTGACACCTTGTTAGCTACAGGTACCATTCCTGAAAGACAAATTAAAGAAATCCGATTAATACTTGGACCAAATAATACGGTCAAAAATAATGGTACTATATATCCATTAACCATACCGAGTGGTGGAGAATCGGGATTAAAAATAAAATTTAGTAAAAAATTAGATCAAAGTATAAATATCTTATTGATTGACTTTGATGCAGCCATGTCTGTAAGTCAAAATGGATCTGGCAGTTATATGCTCAAACCCGTGATACGAATAAAATAAAGTTTTACAAAAAAAGCTGTTCATTACGAACAGCTTTTTTTTTATCTAAAATATTTAATAGGGCTTCCTATTATTATTTTTAATTGCGGCTTATATATATCCATACAAAAATATTCTTCTAAATATTTTCTACGCCTCGTTTCGTGTCCCCACAAAACGATCGCTAAAATCTACTACGCCATTAAATGCTGAACCAGCCTGACGGCAGACAGGAAAAGATTATCCCGCCCAAGGTACGAGGGCTTTTTGCAAACCTACCTGCCTTGCTATACTAGTAGCTCTTGCCTTCAACGAGGGGCAAAACAGCTTTACTATGGCACAGAAAGCTAAACCACAGGCTTGGCCTCATTTCTGCCAGATTGGAGAACACTAAAAGAAGCTACGAGTAATCCAGTTATATTCAATTTTGAGTTTCAACAAACTGCTATTTCTTTTTAATGAACTATGTTTTCGTTGTCTTTTATATACTAAGCCAACTTGGTCGGATTTATGAACATACCATTAGAAAAGTCACAAAAAGCAGTTTTCTTGAATTATTAAATAAATAAAGAATTAGATTTGCAAACAAAGCTTGGTTAATTAAAACTAACATTATCAATATAATGAAAAAATTTGAAAAAATTTACAAAGATTTTTTTTCATACTTACTATTAATTTCAATTTCTTTACTGCCGTTTTTTTCTGCTGGGCAAACTTGTCCTTCAAAGGAGTTCTCAATCTCGTATGGATTTGATGGATTTGGATATGGTGGTTTTTTTGAGGAGATTCAAAATACAGGTTACCTATTTGGAAATATAAGAAATTACAGAAACGCTGTCGTTAAAACAGATTTAAATGGTAATGAAGTTTGGGCTAAATCTTATAATTATTCACAAGCTTTAACGTATACCGAAAAATGCAGCGGAAAAGTTGATAGCAATGGAAACTATTTTATAGATATTAATGCAACAGCAGTCGCTTTATTGAACCCATCTGGCAATGTTTTATCAATGAAAGAAATAAAATTACCAAATAATAATGTTGGTATTTTAAGCCTTGAAGTTTTACCTGATAATAAAAAAATCGTTTTTGCCAAAGACTATTCAACTTATGGAAAAGATGGTTATATTCTCCTTTGTTTATCAGCAGATCTTTCCACTGTAGTATGGATGAAGCATATTTCTAGCTGGTATCTTTATTTAGGCAAAATGAGTCTGTTGAATAATAAAATCTATCTCACTGGAGGTTCTTTTCAATTTGGACTATTAATGTGCTTTGACCCATTAAATGGCAATATTCTAAATCAACTGACTTATAAAACAGATAATTTTGGTACCCAACTAACAAATATTTACAAATACGCTAATGGCTTTTTGGCAACTGTACTATATAGTGGCGCATCATACAATCACGTCATTATTCGTTTAAATAATAATTATGAAATAATAAACTCTTACAGGCTACCTACTGTTTTTGATAATGCAGCCCTCACATTGATTCCAGAAGCGGATGGAAGTTATTATGGAACATGGAGTGCCCAAAACTTTACTCATTTTCGTTTTAAAATGTCTCAATTTGACAGCCTACTTTGGAGTCGCTATACCATATCTGGAGGAGGAACACGACCTATTAAATCATTGAAGGCGAATGATGGAGGGCTTTTACTTGTAGCCTCAGGAAATTGGAATAATGTAGGAACAGGAACACTTGGCTCTGCATTATCTATTTCCAAAACAGATGAAAATGGTTCTTTTGCTAATTGCACTACAAGTAATTTTAATTTTAATCAAATTCCCATACCCACTGTTAAATCATTTGCTTCTATTGAGGCAAGGGATAGTTCAAACTATATAACATTACCAAATGTAAGCCCCGTCGTTAACGATTTAACTTATAATATAGGAAGCTATTGCTCTGCAATAAATACTTGCAATTCTCTTTCAATTTTGGGATCAACTTCAATATGTACAACATCGCCGGTGATATATACCGGAAGAAGAAATTCGAGTTGTCATTCACCCGTTAATTGGCAAATTTTAGGACCAAATACAAGTTCTATCAAATTAAATGATAGTACGTTGAGCTTAAATTTTCTACAGCAAGGAACTTATACTTTAATAGCAAGTATTGATAATTATTGCACCAATTTAAATGACACAATCACCATTAATGTTTCTACTGTTTCCTCTTCCCTGAATATAGGCCCACCGGATTCTACCCTTTGTAATGGCAATGTAATTCAATTAAATGCCGGAAGCGGTTTTACAAACTATATCTGGCAAGATGGTTCAACTGATTCTACCTTTACGGTAACACAAACAGGATTATTTTACATAACAGCTACTTCAGCATGTGGGCAAATATATTCTGATACTATCAATATTATTGGAGGTCCAATTGTGAATAACTATATTGGCCCTGATAGAATTAAATGTAACAACGATACGCTTCATTTAAATGCACCTGTTGGAAATGTTGGATACACATGGTCGCCAAATTATAAGATAAGTTCATTAACAACTTCTTCTGTAATTATAAATCCTCAAATAGATACAACCTATTTTTTAAAAGTTGAAAAATCACCTGGGTGTTTTGGATATGACACAATAAAAATAAAAGTCAATTCTTCACCAGCAATTTATCTAGGCAATGATACTAGTATTTGTTACAACCAATCGCTTAATTTAAATGCAGGGTTAGGTTTTAATAATTATTTGTGGAGTAACGGAGGCATTAGTAGTAATATCAATATAAATTCTGTAGGAAATTATCATGTTGTTGCAACTTATATAAATGGATGTAAGTCATCCGATACTATTAAACTACTTAACAAGTACAGTAAACCAAATATTAACCTTGATAAAAATGATAAGTTATGTATTGGAACCAGCCGAAAATTAGACGCTGGTAATTTTATTTCGTACTTGTGGCAAGATGGAAGTACACAACAAACATATCAAGTTCAAACAACAGGTACATACTATGTTACTGTAACAGATATTAATGGTTGCATAGCAAGCGACACTTCGTACGTAAATAGTTTGGTTACTTCACCAGCCAAGTTTTTAGGCAAGGACACTTCAATTTGTAGTTATGATGAAATTATCATTAAGCCTAACCAAAATTTTCAATCTTATCTTTGGAATACCGGTAACACTGCCTCCTCCATTGCAATAACAAAACCCGATATTTACTGGCTAAAAGTAAGCGACCAGAATAAATGCATTGGTATTGACAGTATAATACTTGTTCAAAAAGATTGCATGAAAGGTTTATATTTTCCAAATACTTTTACTCCAAATTCTGATAATAAAAATGACAAAATAAAAGCATTGCTTTTTGGCAATGTTTCCAACTATGAATTGAAAATTTACAACCGCTATGGACAACTTGTTTTCAGAACTAGCAATGTGAAGGAAGGTTGGGATGGTAAGATTTTAGGCGTAAATCAAGAAATTGGTTCATATATCTGGATTTGTAAATATCAGTTTTACAATGAAGCAACGAAAATAGAAAAAGGAGTTTTTACATTAATTAGATGACATCCACTTCCTCTTTGATTTAATAAATGCGTAAAAAAATTGGAACAAATAATCCCCATATCAAATGCTGAAACTGCGTAACTATTATTGAATAGATTTAAAAAGTTAACAGCCCCAAAAACGATTTAAGATTTTTAATGTAAGATGTAAGATTATTTGAACTTCACCTGCCACCAACTTTACTATTTCGCTTACCGCCTCCATTTTCAATCTTAAATCTTCCATCTTACATCTTAAATCTTACTTATTCAATCATAAATCCGCATTTTTAGCCCTTTTTCCCTATTTTTGCCCACCAAAAAAATGTTAATACTATGATGGAAAATTTAATTTACGTAGTGCCGGCAATGGGTCTTGTAGGCTTGTTGTACACTTTCGTAAAGTACGCTTGGGTATCTAAGCAAGATGCGGGCAACGACCGTATGAAAGAAATAAGTACTTATATAGCAGAAGGTGCCATGGCATTTTTGAAAGCGGAGTACAAAATACTTACCTATTTCGTAATAATTGGCGCTTTGTTATTGGGTGTAATGGGTTATACCAATGCCAATAGCCATTGGAGTATTGCTGTTGCATTTGTACTAGGCGCATTTTTTAGTGCTTTGGCAGGATTTATAGGAATGAAAATAGCTACCAAAGCCAATGTACGTACAGCGCAGGCTGCTCGTACAAGTTTGAGCAAAGCACTTTCTGTTTCTTTTACCGGTGGTAGTGTAATGGGAATGGGTGTTGCCGGCCTAGCTGTATTAGGCTTGGGTGGATTGTTCATTATTTTGAAGCAAATATTTGCGCCGCATTCTGCTGTAAACAGCGAAGAAATGGAGCGTACGATAGAAATATTAACGGGCTTTTCTTTAGGTGCTGAATCTATTGCATTGTTTGCCCGTGTGGGTGGTGGTATTTATACAAAAGCTGCCGATGTGGGTGCAGACCTTGTGGGTAAGGTAGAAGCTGGTATTCCGGAAGATGATCCTCGTAACCCTGCAACCATTGCAGATAACGTGGGCGACAACGTAGGTGACGTAGCTGGTATGGGTGCCGATTTATTTGGTAGTTATGTGGCTACTGTTTTGGCTACAATGGTTTTGGGAAGAGAAACAAATGCCATGACCGATTCTTTTGGTGGCATGAGTCCTATCTTATTGCCAATGCTTATAGCTGCAATGGGTATTATATTTTCTATAATTGGAACCTTCTTTGTACGCATAAGCGAGAGCGCAGGATTGAGCACACATAAAGTACAAAATGCTTTGAACATGGGTAACTGGGGTAGCATGGTTTTAACGGCTATCGGTTGTTATTTTCTGGTAAATTTCTTAATGCCCGAAAATATGACTTTGCGTGGTATTGAATTTACAAAAAATGGTGTATTTGGTGCTATAATGGTAGGTTTAGGTGTGGGTGCTTTAATGAGTATAATTACTGAATATTATACTGCAATGGGCAAGCGCCCTGTAATGAGTATCATTCGCCAAAGTGCTACAGGGCATGCTACTAATATTATTGGTGGATTAGCGGTAGGTATGGAAAGTACCTTGCTTCCTATCATTGTATTGGCTGCGGGTATTTATGGTTCGTATGCATGTGCGGGCTTATACGGTGTAGCTATTGCAGCTGCGGGTATGATGGCTACAACTGCTATGCAATTGGCAATAGATGCATTTGGTCCTATTGCTGATAATGCTGGTGGTATTGCCGAAATGAGTGAGTTACCTGCTGATGTGCGTGAGAAAACAGATATTTTGGATGCGGTAGGTAATACTACTGCTGCTTCTGGTAAAGGTTTTGCGATTGCTTCTGCTGCATTAACAGCATTGGCATTGTTTGCAGCTTTTGTGGGTATTGCAAAAATAGATGGTATAGATATTTACCATGCCGATGTATTGGCTGGTTTATTTGTGGGTGGTATGATTCCATTTATATTCTCCTCTTTGGCTATTAAAGCGGTGGGTGAAGCTGCCATGGCAATGGTAGAAGAAGTTCGTCGCCAGTTCCGTACCATTCCTGGTATTATGGAAGGTACAGGAAAACCAGAATATGATAAATGTGTGGCCATATCTACAGAAGCCTCATTGAAGAAAATGATGCTACCTGGTGCAATTGCTTTATTGACGCCGATCATTATTGGTTTTGTTTTTGGCCCAGAAGTATTGGGTGGTTTCCTTGCAGGTGCTACCGTTTGTGGTGTGTTGATGGGAATCTTTCAAAACAATGCAGGTGGTGCTTGGGATAATGCTAAAAAATCTTTTGAAAAAGGAGTTGACATAAATGGTACGATGTATTACAAAAAAAGTGAGCCGCACAAAGCATCTGTAACGGGTGATACAGTGGGTGATCCTTTTAAAGATACTTCTGGTCCATCAATGAATATATTGATTAAATTGATGAGTATTGTAAGTTTGGTAATAGCCCCTACCCTTGCAAAATTGCATCACGATAAAATTGAAAAACGCAGGGCTACACAAATAGAAACATTGACAAAGATGGCTGCAGGTACTGTTGCAGAAACCAAAGCTGTTACAGAAGCAGACGATATGCTAAAAGATGCACAGGCTACTGAAGCTGCTGCAAATACGGCTACAATATCGGGCACAGTAAACGCTGCCGGAGATTATGTGTACAACACGGGCGAAGTAAAAGTTATTGACTTACCAAACGATGCTAAAATAGAGCTTGCTGTAGGAAGTGACTTGTATAAAATGAACGAAAAGATAAAAGTGGAAGATCCTATTTTATACGATAAAAACACCTGGTTTACCTTGGAAGATTTGTATTTTGAAAGTGGTAGTAACAAATTAAAACCTGGTTCTGAAAAAACGTTGAAGAACTTGTATGAAATGGCTACAGCTTACAACTTAAACGTAAAGCTGGGTGGTTATACAGACAATACAGGTGATAGCATGAAAAATGTTACACTAAGCCAACAAAGAGCAGAGACTGCAAAAGCGGCTTTGGCTAAATTGGGACTAGCTGCCAATAGAATAGAAGCAGAAGGTTATGGCCCGCAGCATCCATTATGTGAAACGGATAATTCGGCAGCTTGTTTGGCACAGAATAGAAGAATAGCAGTAAGATTAACAAAGAAATAAAATAGATTTCCGCTAAGTTTCTAAGTAAACTAAGGCGCAATAAAAATGATTTTTGTAGATACCCTCGGAACTTTTCGAGGGTATTCTTTTTTAAACTAAACAGGCGCAAAGCAAATAGGTAATACCTTTTGGACTTGTAAAATAGTTCGATGTCATTCTTTGCGACTTTGTTCCTTTGCGAGCCTTGCGTGAAAATAGTTGGACTAAATAATAAATAAATTTGCTATAAACTGCTATCATACAAACGCAAATATTCTATTTTCTCCTCTCAGGGTTAAAAGCAGCTATATCGATGGTTGTTTTTTTGCCTTGCAAAATTTCTGACATTAAAAGTCCTGTGCCTGCGGAAGCACTTACGCCAAGCATGGCATGGCCACCTGCAAAACTTAGGTTTTTATATTTTGTATGGCGACCAATATACGGCATTCCATCTGGCGATACTGGACGATAACCAAACCATGCTTTGTTTACATCTGGTGCGGGAATATCAAGTGTAGGATAATATTTTTTAAATGCATTGTAAATAGACAGTACCCTTTTTGGAAGAATATTATTGCTGTGTCCGCTTAACTCCATCGTACCACCCATGCGCAGCCAATTATTTATTGGTGTGGTAGCAACCCTATCATCTACCAATATGGAAGGATACAATAAATTTTGAGAAAGGTTTTTGTATTCAAAACTATAGCCCTTCCCTGGTTGCATCAGTAAATCTATATCAAGCAATTTCGAAATAGTTTGCATCCACGAGCCATTGGCAATTACCAATTCATCGCATAAAATATCGCCTTTGTTTGTAATAACTTTAGCAACACTACCCTCTTTTTTTTCGAAACCTATTACCGCTGTATTTAATTGAAAGCTAACGCCTGCTTTTTGTAAATGCTTATACAATGTTTGCATAAAAGCTGTTGGATTTAAATGACTATCGTCTACATACAAAACCCCTCCAGCTACATTCACTTCTACTGCTGTTTCATATTCCTGCACTTGCTGGGCATTGCAGATAATTGTTTTTAACCCATAAGCATTGGCTTGGTCTGCTAACTGTTTTTCATGTTCCCCTATTTTTTCTGATTTATACAACATCCATATGCCTTTTTCCATAAAGTCGAAAGGGGCAGCTAAGTCATTTTTTAAATCAATCGTTAATGCCTTACTTAATTGCAAAAGGTTGTTCAAATGCGGTGCACTTGCTTCTACTTGTTGTGCATTGGCTTTTTTCCAAAATTGTATTCCCCATTTTATTAAATCAATATTAAAACGAGGTTTTATGTAAAAGGGTGAAGTGGAACTCATCATCCATCTAGCTCCTTGGCTTATGATACCAGGAGAAGCCAAGGGAATAAAATGCGATGGCGATATGTAGCCCATGTTCCCAAAAGAGCAACCTTGGGTAAGATCGTTTCGGTCTACCACCGTTACATCGAACCCTTCTTTTTGTAAATAATAGGCGCTACACAAACCTATAACACCTGCGCCAATAATGGTTACCCTCATTTTATTTTTTAATTAAATAAGTCAACAAAATATTTTTTTAAATTAAATTACCTGAAACCCAAATGCATAAGGATCATCTTCCCCATCTATGCTGATGGTATTGTATCCGTAAATTCTTGCCCACCCCTCTATACTTGGTTTGATGGCGGGTATGCCATTTACCAAAAGCTCTTGCTCAATGCGTCCAACAAACTTACTACCAATAATACTTTCGTGAATAAATTCGTCGCCCTTTTTTAATTTCCCTTTTGCATACCACTGCGCCATTCTTGCACTGGTGCCTGTGCCGCATGGTGAGCGGTCTATTGCTTTCTCTCCATAAAAAACGGCATTTCTAGCGGTAGCATTTTTATCGAGTACCGCACCTGCCCATAAGATATGCGAACATCCATTTATTGTTGAATCTTCGGGATGTACAAACTCATACAAAGCGTTGATGTTTTTTCTGAGTTCTCTGGAGAAAGCAATTAATTTATCTGCTGTATAATGCTCCAGCCCTTTAAAATTTTTCTGTACATCTACGATGGCATAAAAATTTCCACCGTAAGAAACGTCTACTAGTATTTCTCCCAGCTCTGGACATACAACCGGTAATGCTGCAGAATGAAGAAAAGAGGCCACATTGGTTAGTTTTACCGATTTTACTTTTAATTTATCGTATTTATTTAGTTCAGATTTATATTCAATCATAACCAAACCAGCAGGTGCTTCCATGCGAACTTGGCCGGGTACTTTTGGTACAATGAGGCCTTCTTCAATTGCAATGGTTATGGTGCCAATGGTTCCATGGCCACACATGGGCAAACAGCCACTGGTTTCTATAAATAAAACGGCTACATCATTTTGCGAATCATGGGGTGCATACAATATGCTTCCACTCATCATATCATGCCCACGAGGCTCAAACATTAATCCTGTGCGTATCCAATCATAATCTTTTAAAAAATGTTGCCTTTTTTCGCTCATGGTATTTCCAATAAGTGGAGGACCTCCGGCTTTTACCAAACGAACAGGATTGCCACAAGTATGGGCATCTATACAATGAAATGTACCAGACTTGTTATTTTGTGTGTAAGATGATGCTATTTTCTCCGAATCCATTTTGTACATTTTTATTTGGTCAATTCATCATTTACGGTTCTCCAAATTTTTAATGGATTGTCATTTTTAAGTTCAGCGGGCAATAAATTATCCGGCCAATTTTGATAGGCCAATGGTCGTGCAAATCGTTTTATAGCATCTGCCCCTACACTACCAAATCTGGCATCTGTAGAGGCAGGAAATGGACCACCATGCTGCATGCTCAGGCAAACTTCTACACCAGTAGGAACATTGTTTAATATAAGCCTCCCACAAATTGTTTCTACAAAAGATACCAATTCACCAAAACTATGTACATCATTTTCTGTAGCCATGATGGTAGTTGTTAGTTGTCCTTCTAAACACATGGCTACATGCAGCATTTCTTCTTTATCCTTACAAGCCACTATTAATGAATAAGGCCCAAATACTTCTTGATGTAACAACGGATTATTTAAAAACGTTTGGCTAGTTGTTTTCGCAATAACGGCCGTTCCTTGATTTTCTTTTGCCCCCGCTTCGGCTAACGCTATTGTACTTATATCTTGTTGCCCTAATGCAATTGCTTTATTCTCTTCAAAGTTTTTTACTATACCTGTGTGAAGCATTGTTGAAGGGATTGTCTTTTTTATTTCTTCCCCAAGTGTATTAATAAAAATATCTAGATCCGCTCCTGCTATGCCAATGATAATACCTGGTTTTGTACAGAATTGTCCAACACCCAATGTGATAGAGCCTGCACATTGCTTGGCAATTTCTGCAGCAGATTGATTTATTTTTTCTGGCAATAAAAACACGGGGTTTGTGCTTCCCATTTCTGCAAAAACAGGGATAGGTGAAATACGCTCATTTGCCCAATCAAATAATTGTTTACCTCCAGTAAACGAACCTGTAAAACCAACCGCACTGGTGCGAGGGTGCATCACAAGGTTTTTTCCTATTTCAAAACCTGGGCTAAAAATATTTTCAAAAATTCCTTTTGGCATACCACAATCATTGGCCGCTTTTAATATTGCTTTTGCCATCAAATTGCCGGTACGCAAGTGAGCAGGATGCGCTTTTACAACTACCGTACAACCAGCTGCAAATGCACTTGCCGTATCTCCCCCTGCAGTAGAATATGCAAAAGGAAAATTAGAAGAACCAAAAACAACTACTGGACCAAGTGGCACCAACATTTTTCTAATGTCAGGCTTTGGAGGAGTTCTATCTGGTATGGCCGTATCAATACTTGCTTGCAACCAGGTGCCTTTTTCGCAAGCATCGGCATAGGCATTTAATTGAAACATTGTTCGGCCTCGCTCTCCTCTTAATCTTGCTTCTGGTAGGTTGGTTTCTTCGCCTGCTACTTGTATCAATTCATCGCCCAATGCTTCTATTTCTTGCGCAATGCTGCGCATAAAATTGGCTCTTTGTTTTAATGATAGCTTTCGGTATAAATGAAAGGCTTTAGAGGCTTCTTCCATTACATTATCAATATCTACAGCGGTTGTGTTATCGTTCATAATAATTGTTGTGCCAGCATAAACGTATGCAGCGGATGTTATTTATTAAGTAAATTAATTTTAAGTCAAAAACAAATTTTCAAAGCTGCATTTAAAAAATGTAGCAGTTTGCAAATAGGGTTGTCAACCTTGCTAATATACATTTATTTTGATATTGCCAAAAAAAGGTTGACAACCCTTGCAACAAAAGTTTGCAATTCAGTACGCAACCTAAACTTCTAAACCCCCTAAACTCATACGTTGTAGCCAAACAAAACGGTACTATTTACTAAACGTTTAATAAGCCAAAACCAATTTTTCTAATATGGGTCTATTTGCCAAACCATCATTGATTATTTTTACAATTCGTTCTCTTTCTTCTCCCACCAAGGTAAGCCTCGGTTCTCTTACAATTTCGCTTCCTATACCTGCAAGTGTTTCTGCCAATTTAATATACTGTACCAATTTTGCGTGTATATCTAGTTCGAGTAATGGCATAAACCATCTGTAAATTTTTGTAGCTTCTTCTATTCTTCCAGCCTTTACCAAATTATAAATTGCGGTAGTTTCATTGGGAAAAGCACAAACCAATCCTGCTACCCATCCATCTGCTCCAATGCAAAGTTCTTCCATAGCCAACGTATCTACACCACACAAAATTTTAAATCGGTCGCCAAAACGATTTCTCAGTCTGGTTACATTGGTTACATCTCTGGTAGATTCCTTTATGGCTTGAATATTGGAACATGCTTGTAACTCATCAAACATATCCAATGTTATTTCTGTCTTATAATCTACCGGATTATTGTAAATCATTATTGGAAGATTAACCGCATTGGCTATAGCCTTAAAATAAGTTACAGTTTCTCTATGATCCGTTTTGTAACGCATGGGAGGGAGTAACATTAGTCCATCTACGCCCCAAGTATCTGATAGCATTGCTTGATGTACAGCTTCTTTGGTAGACCCTTCTGCAATATTTAATATTACAGGTACTTTGCCTGCCACTTTTTGGATAGTAAAATTTACCAATGCTTCCTTTTCGGCAATCGTTAATACACTCGATTCTCCCAACGTACCGCCCAGTATAATGCCATGCACGCCTGCATCTAATTGTGCTTGTAGGTTTTTTTCGAAAAGATTAAAATCCAACGTATCGGATGCTGTAAATTTTGTAGTAACTGCGGGAAAAACGCCTTTCCAAATTATGCTCATATTGTATTTTTTATCAAAATTAAAAATGTAAAAAATTTAAGTGCCTATTATAATCAGCCATAAATTAACCAATTTTAACCAAAAGAATTAAATATTATCAATTTTCAAATAATATGATATAATTATAAAAACGATACACCCCTGGTTTCACTTAGCAAAAGAAAATGCTCATTCATAAAAGTAAATATAAAAAATTAAAAGTATGGAGATTGATAGCTGCAAACAAGCTACTAAAAATCCCCTGTTTGGCAGCAATCTTTGTTTCCTACTGCGAAATAAATTAGCTTTGCAAACATGCAATTACTTTCCGTTACTGCCCTTTTTTCCGAACAACTGCTGGGTGATTTTGCTTTAGAAAATATCAATTTCACCCAAAATAAGTTACAAAAATTGGCGCTTATTGGAGAAACGGGTTCTGGCAAATCTACCTTGCTAAAAACCATTGCAGGTTTAATTCAGCCAAAAAGCGGCAGCATCCTTTTTAATGGTAAAAAGGTTATGGGACCAGACTGGCAATTGGTAGCAGGTGAAAAAGGGATAGCTTATTTATCGCAACACTTTGAGCTCCGCAACAATTATAGGATGGAAGAATTACTCTTGTATGCCAATGAACTAGCAAAGGAGGAAGCAGATGAACTTTATAGAATTTGCAGAATAGACCATCTGATGAAACGCAATTCTTATGAGCTTTCGGGTGGAGAAAAGCAACGCATTGCTTTGGCAAGATTATTGGTTTCGAAACCCAGGTTATTGATATTGGATGAACCTTATTCCAATTTAGATTTAATACATAGAAATATTTTAAAACAAGTGGTGGAAGATGTTTGCAATCGATATGAGATTTCTTGCATCATTACTTCGCATGAGCCAGCAGATATATTGCCTTGGGCAGATGAAATACTGGTTTTACAACAAGGCAAGATTATTCAAAAAGGAACGGCTGAAGCAGTGTATAAAAAACCCGTAAGTGCTTATGCAGCGGGGTTGCTAGGTAATTATTGCCTAATAAAAAAAGAAGATTCGCCCTATTTTAAAATGGGTGATAGTACAAAGGATATTTATGCACGACCAGCGCAATTTATAAACTCAACCGAGGGCAGCGATACCATAAAAGGCACCATAATAGCACAACGATTTATGGGAAATTATTACGAATTAGATGTCCGTTCGGGCAATTTTACCATTATCATGAAATCCAATTTTAAGCAAAAACTGGGTGAAACTGTATTTGTATGGGTAGATAATGACTAAATGCGCAACAAAACATTTTTTATTTCTTAATATAAATGATTTAATACAAAAAGCAAGGTTATAGTCCAAAATCAATCTTTCATTTAAAATTTCATTGGTTATTTTTACAATCTAAAAAAATTTACATGGACGTATTGTTTAAAAATGGCTTTTCCATTTTATTGATTGTTTGTATTGCTGCAATTGCTTACTTGATAAGAGAAGTGATAATGCTGAGGGAATATTTAAAAAAAGCAAATCCAGAAAACAAAAAATTACAATTATTGGCTTATGAAAGATTGGCCGTATTTGCAGAAAGAGCTGGTTTAAAAAATATGATAAGCAGTTCGGATGTGCAAGGAGAAAGTGCTGCCGTAATGCATGGTGTGCTTATTCAAAATATAAAAGCAGAATATGATTACAATGTGAGCCAACAAATATATGTGAGCAAAGAAGTTTGGGCTGCCATTACCAAATTAAAAGACCAAAATATTTATGTTATCAACCAGTTGGCAGCCATGTTGCCTCCTCAAGCTACCTCGTTAGATTTGAGTAAAAGGGTTTTAGAATACAGCTTAGCACAAAATGCAGAGTTAAATACATTTGTATTGGATGCAATACAGCACGAGGCAAAGGAAGTAATGAAAGCAAGTGCGGAGTAGGAGCCTCTCCCCTCGCAGAGTCCTGTGGACAACCCCTCTCCACAGGAGAGGGAACTCGAAGGGGGTTCATTAAATTTGAAACTTGATATCAAATAGTATTAGAAGACTTATTATGGCTAGCGAAAAAATAACAACAGATTCAGGTATAGAAATAAAAGAATTGTACACGGCTGATAATTCTGTAAAGGCAGATAGTTCTTTGCCAGGCGAATTTCCATTTACACGTGGCGTGCAAGCCAGCATGTACAGGGGAAAAATGTGGACGATGCGGCAGTATGCAGGGTTTTCTACTGCAGAAGAAAGCAACAAACGCTATCATTATTTATTGAGCCAGGGTGTAAGTGGGCTAAGCGTTGCGTTTGATTTGCCCACACAAATTGGGTATGATAGCGATCATGAATTGGCAGATGGCGAAGTAGGAAAAGTAGGCGTGGCCATAGATAGCATAGAAGACATGGAGCGCTTGTTTGCAGGCATAAATTTAGAAGAAGTATCTACATCGATGACGATAAATGCATCAGGCTTTATTTTGTTGGCATTTTATGTAGCGCTGGCTAAAAAGCAAGGGGCAGATTTAAAAAAGATCTCGGGAACCATACAAAACGACATTTTAAAAGAATACGCAGCAAGAGGTACTTATATTTATCCGCCAAAACCATCTATGCGCATCATCACCGATATTTTTGAATGGTGTAGTACAGATGTTCCAAAATGGAATACCATTTCTATTTCCGGCTATCATATACGGGAGGCAGGAAGTACGGCTGTGCAGGAAATTGCATTTACTTTGAGCAACGGCAAAGCATACGTACAAGCTGCATTGGCAAAAGGTTTGGATATAAATGTTTTTGGCAAACGCCTCTCCTTCTTTTTTAATGCACACAATAATTTGTTTGAAGAAGTGGCCAAGTTTAGGGCGGCAAGAAGAATGTGGGCCAAGATTATGAAAGACCTAGGTGCTACGGATGATAAAGCCATGATGCTGCGTTTTCATACGCAAACTGGCGGCAGCACCCTTACTGCGCAACAACCCCTTAATAATATTTGTAGGGTAACTATACAAACACTAGCGGCTGTAATGGGCGGTACACAAAGCTTACACACCAATGGTTACGACGAGGCCTTAAGTTTGCCCACAGAAGAAGCTGCAAAAATAGCTTTGCGTACGCAACAAATTGTAGCCTTTGAAAGTGGCGCACCCGATACGGTAGATCCGTTGGCCGGAAGTTATTTTGTAGAGAGTCTAACAGATGAAGTAGAAAAAGCAGCATGGCAACTCATAGAAAAAATAGATGCTATGGGTGGTAGTGTAGAAGCCATTGAACAGGGTTTTATGCAGGATGAAATAGCAGCTAGTGCATACCAATACCAAAAAGACATTGAGAGCGGCGCAAAGGTTTCTGTAGGTGTGAATAAATTTGTAACAGCAGAAATGTACAAAACACCCGTTTTTAAAATCGATGAAAGCATACAAAAAATACAAGTAGATAAATTAGCAGCATTAAAACAAAGAAGGGACAATGCAAAAGTGAAACAATGCTTGGAAAGTATTGCCAATGCTGCAAAAGGAACAGATAACTTGATGCCTTTTGTAGTAGATGCTGTGGAGCATTTTTGCACGCTGGGGGAAATTGCGGATGTGTTGAGGGCGGAGTTTGGAGAATACAAATAATATTATTTGAATACCAAAAGCACAAGGAAGTGCAAAAAACGAACAAAACAAATTCGCTTAATAAACAAATTTAAAGTTACTTACTACATACTTTGCTTATTTTTTACAGCCTATTAAACAAAAAAAATATTACAAAATAAAAATTTTCTGTCATGCGCATATTTTTTACGATTCTTGCTCTCTCCTACCTTACGAACACATTTGCCCAAACGGTTGACCTATCCAAACAATTTAAAAACCTAAAACCCCGTGCAATTGGCCCGAGTGGTATGAGTGGACGAATAACAACCATAGATGTATTACACAATGATCGTAATACAATTTATGTGGGGGCTGCCAGCGGTGGTGTATGGAAAACAGAAAACGCCGGCAATAGTTGGGTACCCATTTTTGATGAACAACCCATACAAAATATTGGCTCATTGGCTATTTGCCAAAGCAACCCAAGCATCGTATGGGTGGGCACTGGCGAAGGCAATCCTCGTAACTCTGTAAGTATTGGAGAAGGCATTTACAAAAGTATTGATGCTGGCAAAACTTGGAAATGCATGGGCTTGGAAAAAACAAGAAACATACATCGTGTTATCATTGACCCTACAAACCCGAATATAGTTTATGCAGGTGCCATTGGCAATCCTTATGGCGTGCACAGCGAAAGAGGTGTTTTTAAAACTACCGATGGCGGAGAAACTTGGAACAAAGTTTTGTATACAAACGATACAAGTGGTGTGGCAGATATGATAATGGATCCAATGAATCCGAATAAGATATTTGCGGCCATGTGGCAACACAGCCGCACCCCTTGGAGCTTGAATAGTGGCGGGAAAGGCAGTGGTTTGTATATGACGATGGATGCGGGGAAAAACTGGAAAAGACTAAATGGAGAGGGTGGATTGCCTACAGGGGATTATGGTAGAATTGGGATAACAATGTGCCATGATATGCCAAACAGAATTTATGCACTCATAGAAAGTACCAAAAGTGCTTTATACAAAAGTGATGATGGTGGAACCAAATGGGATAAAGTAAATGAAGATGCTGCTTATACAGCCAATAGAAGTTTTTATTTTCAAGATATCATATCAGATCCTCAGAATGAAAATCGCCTTTGGCTGATAAACCAAATAGTAAGCATGAGTGAAGATGGCGGAAAGACTTTCAAAACAGTTATTCCATACAATGGCATACATCCAGATCATCATGCGTTTTGGATACACCCCAATGACCCAAATTTTATCATTGATGGAAACGATGGGGGGATAGGTATTACGAGAGACAAAGGAAAGAATTGGCAGTTTGATGAAAAAATTCCGGTGGGGCAATTTTATCATATAAGTGTAGACAATGAATTACCATACAATGTAATGGGTGGTATGCAGGACAATGGAAGCTGGCGTGGCCCTGCATACACATGGACACAAAGTGGATTGAAAAATTATTATTGGGAAAGCCTTTGGGGTGGCGATGGTTTTGATGTAATGCCAGATGCTGAAGATGCCAATTGGATATACGCCATGAGCCAAGGTGGAAATGTGGGTAGATACAATATAATAACAGGTGATAGCTGGGATATTAAACCGCCCAGTGTGGCCAACACCATAAATAAAGATAGACTACGTTTTAATTGGAATGCAGCCATAGCACAAGATGCATTCGATAAAAAAACAATTTATTATGGTAGCCAATTTGTACACAAGAGTACCGATAAAGGTGCAAGCTGGACAACCATTAGCCCCGATCTTACTACCAATGATAGTACACAAATAGACCAAAGTAAAAATGGTGGAATAAGTATTGACATAACTGGTGCAGAAAATCATTGTACCATTTTGGCAATAGAACCAAGCAAACTAAACAAAGATATTTTATGGGTTACAACTGATGATGGGCAGGTACAACTTACAAAAGATGCTGGTAAAACTTGGGTAAACCTTACTGATAAAATAACGGGACTTGCAAAAGGATGCTGGTTGCCGCAAGTGCGTGCAAGTAGGTACAATGCAGGCGAGGCATATGTTGTAGCCAACGATTATCGCAGAGGGAATTTTGCAGCCATGGTTTTTAGAACAACGGATTATGGTAATACTTGGATAAATATTTTGCAAAATAAAAATACCAAGGGGTATGCTTTGTGTGTAATTCAAGACCCCACAGAACCGAACTTAATTTTTTTAGGTACAGAACAAGGCTTGTGGGTTAGTTTTGACAATGCCACCAGTTTTCAACAATTTAAAAATGGTTATCCTAGCGTGAGTACCTACGACCTTGCCATACAAGAGCGTGAAGCAGATTTATGTATTGCTACATTCGGTAGGGCCATGTATGTTTTAGATGATATTCGTCCATTGAGGAAGCTTGCTGCACAAAAAGGATTGCTAAACAAAAAGCTAATAGCATTTGATAACAACGATGCATACCAAGTTACCTACAAAAACCAACCAGGCTATGAGTGGAGTACTTGGGGTGTGTGGAATGCAGATAATAAACAAAGAGGAGCAGCTATAAATTTTTATGCTGAGCTCTCTGCAAAATCAAAAGACAGTGCCGTTAAAAAGTTAGCTGATTCAGCTGCTACCGTAAAAAAAGAAATAAAACTTGATACGGCTGTCATAAAAATATACAACGCACAAAATGAAATAATAAGAACACTAGAATGGGCTGCAGATAGTGGCTACAACAAAAAATATTGGAGGATGGATGAGAAAGGATTTAGATACCCGGGCTCTGTAAAACCAAAGCCAGGAGCAGCAGAACCAGGTGGTGACGCCGTTTTGCCAGGTAAATATAAAATCGTTTTTAGTTTTAACAAACAACTAGACTCCAGTTTTATTACCATAAAAGCTGATCCAAGAAAACCAGATAACAGCGAAATAAAAAAAGCCCAAAAACTATTAACAACGAAGCTTAGAACTGCTGCTGATAAACTTACACAGGGTATGGACCAGCTAGCCGATGCAGAAGATATTGCTAAAAAGTTTGAAGCACAACTAAAAGAAGTAGAACAACCGATAGCAGACAGCATACGTAAGCAAAGTAAAAAAATACAGGAAGAAATAAAAGCTATAACAGATTTTGTAAAAGGTAAAAAAATTGAGCGCCAAGGTTATGGCCAAATACCACAGGAAACTGTTTTAACAGCATTTGAAGAAGCGATAGATAATATTACTAGTAAAAATACTTCTCCTACAAATCAAGAAGCATTATTGGTAAAAAAAGCAGAAACAAAAATTGATGAAGCCATTACCAAAATAAATACTTTTTTTAGTGGGAAGTGGAAAGCTTACCAAACATTGGTGGAAGGAAATAAAGTGAATTTGTTTAAGGAGTTTAAGCAGTTGTAGGAAATTCCCTTCCTTGGAGGGGTGGATGCCGAAGGCAGACGGGGTGGGTTTCTTCACCACAGATGCCGAAGGCAGACGGGGTGGGTTTCTTCACCACAGATGCCAAAGGCAGACGGGGTGGGTTTCTT
>JANPCB010000034.1:0-4378 GCA_031430735.1 Ferruginibacter sp.
TGTTTTACTGTGTTATATATTTTTTAAAAAAGTAGACCTCCCTTTTATTTTGGAAAAAGGGACGGTTGGTCAGCTTTTTTAGTTTTTACCTTAACCCATGCCCGACTGGTATTTTTTAATAGTTCATACACATCTAGCATACTCACTAAGTGGATGCGTACTAAAGTCGCTACAGTTGAAAATGCTTTTTTTATAGCTGCTTTCTTTTGTAATACAGTTAAAAGCAACTGTGCTATCAGTGTACACCAAACTTGTGTACGAATCGCATTTTCGTTTTCTCCATAAAAATAATGTAACTGAAAATTTTGTTTCATTTTTTTGAATAACAATTCAATACCCCATCGTTTTTTATAAATCAACGCTATTTCCTCTGCTGTAATTATAAAATTGTTACAAATAAATACATACTGCCTACCTTTTTCATCCTGATAACATATCCGCCGAAGTACCAATGTTATCAACGCTTTCTTTTCTTTATAGGTTACTTCAATTTCTTGTTCTTTTAGTACTCCGGCTTTTTTTTTAACCAATACTGTCTCAGAAATAGTTTTTAATACCGTATAAACAGCATTGCTTTTTTGACGAGTAACAAAGTAAATTTTCTTTTCCGTCCACTCGTTAAACTGTTTGTAATAGTTGTAAGCTTTATCAAAAACCAACATACTAAATTGTGGCACCGTTATTTCGCTCAAAAAGTTTTTATCATGCATTTTAGCAGCCGTGATTTTTATGAACTTCCCTACTGACTGAACGGCATCAATAAGCATGTGTACTTTTAGCCCGCCTTTCTTTTTGCCATCATTTATCGGACTTCTGCCTACTCCTTTTAATATATCACTAAACAACCTAATGGTAGTAGAATCAACGATAAAAAGTTCTTTAATAGTCAGGCCATGTGTTCGGCTGTCCGACAAAAAACTGGAATAGCGTTTAATCAATTCATAATATAACGACTCAAAGAACTCATTGCTCCGGTTACGTAGCCCATCACCGACAGAACTCTTGGCAGGTGATTTTTCTAAGCCTAAATGATTCAGCTTGCCACTCATAGCCTTAAGCCCCTCACAGGTTTCAGCCATTGAGTCGCAACGGCTAAATATCCCAAACATCATCGTAACAAAGTGTGGCCAAGTCTTAAAAGCCTTGTAATAATGGTCACTTTTCTTTTCCTTAACTATTTTATTAAATGACCATTTATCTACCAATTGTAATATCTGACTTAAAATCGGCTGACCGACTAATTTTATCTCTGTATTTTTGCTCATGTTGTTTTTTAGGTGTTGCAACCACAAAATACAACATGGGTAGGTGGTTTAGGCTGCCTACTCCTTTTTAGCCTATTTTGAACCTTTTTTTTAGTCGGTTAGTAGTGTAAATCTATAATTACTTGAAGTAAGGGTTAAAATTTATAGTGTTTTGCTGGTTGATGATAACTGGCAGGGATTTTTGCAGTTGTGGAATTGACCAACTGTCTGCCCGGAATTGAAGCTAAATTTCTAACTAAAAGCTGAAGTTTAGAACTAATACCCGGCAGAATTCCATCCGCCGAAACCAAAGCCTGGACCTACCTGCCGGCAGGCAGGTATGCACTGCTGCTGATTGGGCTTCCGTCCTTCCCCAATTGCAGCAATGCTTTTGTTAGCGGCGGTTTTATTTCGTCCACATTGTTATTGCCTCAATTGATTGTTTTTGTTGGTCGATAAATAC
Organism: Ferruginibacter sp.; assembly: GCA_031430735.1. Lineage (GTDB taxonomy): Bacteria > Bacteroidota > Bacteroidia > Chitinophagales > Chitinophagaceae > Ferruginibacter. The sequence continues at coordinate 1,708 of JANPCB010000034.1, forward strand.
ATTATGAGAGCAACTGTCAAAATATTTTAGATTGTTCATCCCAATTTGTTTTTGTAAGTCTGCTACTTGTTGTGATGAATAGAGCCCATCGTCTTTTCCGTACAGTCCAAAGATTTTGATTTTCTTTTTCTTTAAGTTTTCTATGTTGTTCGTCAAATCAATAGTTGTATATTTTTCATTTTTCCAAAAGCCTTGAGGTGCTTGGTAAGTCATTTGAGATGCATATTTTATCAACAATGTATCAGTACGAAAAGTTGAATAAAGACTCTTAGCTTCCGCAGTTGGATTTTTGGATGTATAAAAACCGTTTTGCATAGCGTGACCAAAGCAATATGAACTATACTCAATGCTGGTAGTGTCCATATTTTCTAACTTTGAAATATAATTCAAATTCACACTATCCTTTTTGGATTCGTATATAATCTTTGATTTCGCCATAATGTTTTTAAATGTCACCTGTAAAGAAACTGGTGCACCAATAAGAATAATAGACTGAACTTTTTTGGGGTTGGCTTCTGCAAAAAGAGCTGCAACTACGCCACCAAAACTGTGTCCGATAAGTATAGACTTTGTTAGATTGTACTTGCTATAAAGATTATTCAAGTCGTCGAATGTCTCGTTAAATGTAAATTTTGCATTTGGGTCTTTGCTTCGTCCTTCGCCCCGTCTGTCATAAACTATTACAAAGAAGCCTTTGTCTGCAAGTTGTTGTGCAGTCGTTGCTTCAAAGTTTACGCAATTATAGCCAGGTCCGCCGTGTAGGAAAATTACTGGCTTGTCTTTACTGTTTCCAAATATTTTGGTGTAAATACTTTGTCCGTTAGCTACGATTGTCGCTAAAAATAGAATTGTGAAAATTGTCGTTTTCATTTTATTGATGATAATTTTGATGTCTGCAAAAATAGCCGATAACGTTTGATGCTTGACGCATTGCTGGAATTGTTGCTGTGTCCGCCCGGCAACTGAAGCCGACCTGCCTGCCGGCAAAGGCAGGTTGAAAAACCTGATGTTGAAGTTAACAATCCCTACAATTTTGTAGGGACCAAATAGAATTCTTTCAAGCCAAATATTAGCTGATAGTAGTACAACTGCCGATTGTTATTCCGTCCGCCAGCCTTGCGGCAAACCTTTTGTTGCCTGCTGGCCATTTTAGTACGATTTTGAGTTTAATACAATCTTTCCAGTCTTGTCAATAATATAAAATTTGTCTTTAAGTTTTACCTTAGCATAACCATTTTTGAAAGGTAGAACATAGTCAAACTTTAGCGGTATAACAATTGCACCTTTTTTATTAATAAAACCCCATTTATTATTTACTCTTACGCCACTCATTCCTTCTGTAAAGTAGTGTGCAAAGTCGAATTTCGGGGCAATGACTACTTTGCCTTTTATGTCAAGGAAGCCGCATTTTACGTATTGGTACGGATTAGTTCTGTTTCCTATTTTATCTGTTGTCAAAGAATCCGAAAACTTTATTAGCCCATCATTTATTTCAGAAATAAAATAGTATTTCCCCAAAGGAATTATTGTGTCCAACTTGAGATTTAGAATTGTATACTTGGTGCCGTCATCAGAAAATTTGTCTTTGAAAATTATTAGGCCGTCTCTTTGGAAATAGTGGATACCCTCCACATACGAAGAGTTTGTATATGCCGATTTTCCTAACACCTTTACTGGTTCTCCGTCCTTAGTAAAAATTCCATAACCAATTTCTTTATTAACGCCAATAAAACTAAGAGTGGTAGTGTCAAAATAATCGATATTGTATATAAGTGGTAAAATTGTGTCTCCTGATTTATTAATAATTCCTGCTCCGGTATGGTTATTATTTACATAGTAGTAATCGTTTGAAATCTTTTCAATATACTCGTATTTGCAGTCAATAAGCTTGTTTCCTTTTGAATCCACAACTCCGTATTTACCATTTCCGACCTTTTTTTCAGTTATTGTCGCAACCCCATTTTTAAATTCAGAATGACTTAACAAGTCTGAGAACTTCCTAATAATTTCTCCTTTTTTATTGACGGCAAATACTTCACCTTTTTTTTCGCAAATTCCGAAGTTATTGTAAAAAGGCCTTGTAACATATTCTCCTATGGGGAAAATGATCTTACCCAAAGTATCAATGTATCCCATTTTCATATTGTCATATACAGTTGCAATACCTGTTATTGAATCAAATTGTCCAACAGAGCGATATTTATTCTCTAGCTCTAGTCGTTTAAGTTCTAATCTTTCATTGGTTTTACTCTGTGAAAAGGAATGTGTCGAAATAAATAAGAGGATATTTGAAATAAAAATTAATCTCATTATAAAATAAATAAAGTGTCAATTCTTGAGTAGCTTGGCTTGCAGGCAACGGTAGCGCTTTGTGCAGGTGTGGAATTAGAATTCCGTTCAGCCCGGAACTAAAGCCGAATAAAGATATAAATGATAATGATAAGAACCAAAAGCTAGGCTATGATCTTCTGCCCGAACCAAAGCCCAGTAATGAACCGCTGCTCATTGGGCTTCCTTCCGCCACACTTGTACAAAAGTCTCCATGTAACCTTAAAAGCAGTTGAGGCAGTTTAAAAAAGTAGTCAGTATATCGCCACAAAAACTTTTAATTTTATTATAAAAACCTCAACTATGAACAAAATTAAAACAAATTTTGAAAACCAAACCATAT
>JANPCB010000035.1:0-8380 GCA_031430735.1 Ferruginibacter sp.
TATTTGTGTAATAGTTAAAAGATCATATACAAAACAGCTTTTCTGTGAATCTGTGGCAATATTTTTGCCACAGATTCACAGAAAAAAAACAGAAATATCATTTTAATCTACCCCTTTAAAAATCATAAATTGTGTATTTCATACATAAAATTCTTTTGCACCCAATAACGGATAGTCATTAAATCTATTTATTATTTAATCCAATTATTTTCACGCAAGGCTCGCAAAGGAGCAATGGCGCAAAGAATGACATTGGACTATTTAACAAGTACAAAAGTTATTAATTATTTGCCTTACACACATAAAAAAAGAGGCTGTCTCTTTTGAGCAGCCTCTTTTTTATTTATTAAAATCTAACTCGTTTTAATATTTCACAAAACGAATCGTTTTTCTTTCTCCATCTGCATTTATTGCAGTAATAGAATATGTACCTGCACCAAGGTTGGTAAAGTTCATATCTATTGGATTGTTACCAGCAATTACAGTCACATTTTGCAAAGCAACTATTTTACCTCCAATATCACTTACAGCAATATCAATCTTTCCTGATTTTGCACTTGTAAGCGTAAGCATGGCGCTATTCTTTACTGGGTTTGGTGCTAAGCTTATCAATTCAAAACCCTTTTGTTTGTTTAACAATACAACAATAGTGCTGTACCTAAATTGTCCATCAGGCGTTGTTATTTTTAAGCGATAGTAATTAGCACCCGAAAGTGGACTTACATCAGTATAATTGAATCCTTGTAAGCAACGGGCTGCAGTGGCATTTTGATCTTGGATTGCTGTAAAGCTTCTACCGTCTGCACTGCGTTCTAGGCTAATGGTAACAGAAGGTGCGCTGGTGCAAGTAATTTTCCAGTCAAGAACGTTGCTCGTAGCTTGTTTGCTTCCACGGAAGTATTCGATAGTAACAGGCAGAACCCCTAATCCAGAATGGATGTAAAAGCCCGAAAATCCTTCTACATCAAAACTTATCGTCCACCAGTTATTAACAGCATCCCAAACAATATCTGTATTTGAAGGATCAATGAATGTTGCAACTCCTGGTACATAGTTGCCCGGGGCTGTACCATTTCCGCTGTACTTGGTTAGACGAAGGTTGTTAATGCCTGTTGCATCTAATGGACCAGTCATTAAATCGGGTTCCGTTCCGTTGGCAAGATTATAAGCATCAAACTCGCTTTGCAACGCATACAAGGTTACCCTTGCTGTGGCAGTTGATTGGTTTACAGCTGGTGTAATATCAAAGTGTCGCTGCACATAAGCAGTGCTACCATAGGTTTGAACAGTGGCATCAATGGTTACACATGAATTTACCATACCACTTACCGGTGTTGCACCACTAGGTATTACTTTAACAATGCTATTACAGCTTACATCTGTGTATACAGCACCTGTAACAACAACACCAACATTCATGTTTTTACACGACCCCGTTGCAGCCAATGAACTAGCGGATGCTGTAATGGTTACAATCATGTTTGCATTTACTGCACCGCATGGGCCGGTCGGGTCGTCTGTTGTTAATGTTAAGGTTACTGTACCTGCTGTTATCTCTGCTGCAGTTGGTGTATATACTGCATTTAGGGTTGTTGCATTTGGTGTAAATGTACCTGCACCACCAGTCCAGGTTCCACTGGTTGCAGCACCACCAATACTGCCCGCAAGTGTAACGGTATTTCCTGCACAAATGGTTTGAGGGCCACCTGCGTTTGCTGTTGCGGCAGGGTTAATGGTTAATGTTTTAGAAGTTGAGTTTACTGTGCCATTAATATTTGTAAATACCGCTCTGTACAAATAGCCATTCATTGAAGCAGTAGCCCCTGTAATATTTAATGTAGCAGTGGCGAAAGTGGAGTAAACCCCACCATCGATAACCCCATCTACATCAATAAAACCACCACCTGCATCACGTTGCCATTTAACAGCAGGTAATGGCGAAGAAATTGAAGTACTGTTGAAAGTTGTATTAGAACCTGAACAAATAGTAACATCAATGGGTTCGGTTGCCACAGTTATGGTATTAACCTCCCCTACAGCAAAATCACTGAAGTTGGTAAGCCCAGTAGCAGTAATTGTTGTACCAGCAACAGAACTGGTCGTTGTTACCCAGCCTGGTGAAACATCATACTTTCTAACTATGTAATTCGCAGTAGATCCTGTATTTGTTGTATTGGTAAAATTAAATAAGGCTGTATAACTAGTAAAAGTACCAGTATTAGACTTTGTTAAATTCCAAAAATGGTTACACTTTGCAGATTGGTTAATCCCTGATGAATTAGCAATAGGCGTACCTTCCGAAGCTGGTGTGCCATTTGTTACAATCCCAGTAAGGTCTACGGTTCCTGATACTCCTGTCATTGTAATTGTGGCAGGGGCATAAACAGTTGTTCCGGTTTCAAAAATATTGGCGCCGTTTACAACTCTTTTTTGCAGATTACCATTCACCCAGCCTGTTAACTGTGAAGCACCACTTACAGTACCTGTTGATGAAATTACTTGCGTAAAAGTGCTTGTATTTATTCTTCCTACCGAAGATGTAAAAGAAAGTGTACCATTTATTGTTCTGTTTGCATTTAAAGTTACATTATTTGCATTATTTATATTTACTGTAACTCCGGCTGGCATAGAGGCTAGATACTCGCCACCAGTTGTTTGAGCTGCAGCGCCTGAATAACGGAGTATTGCACCAGATGTATAAGCCAGTGTAGTTGTGCCAGTTGGCGTTATATTGCCCGCTTTCATATCTACAACCCCAGTGGCACTTATCGTAAAGGTTTTAGTAGTTCCATCACCAAAAGTAACACCAGAACTATTGTTTACTTGCAGGGTAGCACCTGTTAATATCGTTGCACTACTTGCTAAAGTAATTGACTGTGCACCAGCTCCATCTAATATTAATGTATTTGTACCCGTTGCATTTAAAATTGGTTGTGTTGCTGCTGTACTAGTAGAACTGATATTTCCTTTAACTCTTACTGTTCCGGTAGTTGTTGAAGTACCACCAAATCCACCTCCGCTATTTGATGTGGTTGTTGGTGCAATCACTACGTTTCCGGTAACATTTATATTTGTAGTACCGCTTGCATTTAATACCAGCAAGCCACCTGCAACACCACCAAAATTTGCATTTCTTATAGAAGCATTTACTGTAGTGGCTGCAGGTAATGATCTAAATGAATATGTACCAGTTGAACTGGTTGTGTTTATATTGATATCTCCAAATGTAGTATTGTCCACAAACGAAATAATACTACCACTAAGATTGGAAGTACCCGGATAAGTAAATCCGCCAGTGCCTGTACTGCTGTATATTCCGTTTACAGTAACATTCGCATAACCTGCAGCGGAATTTGTAAATTGAATGATATTTCCACCATCTGCAAAAGTTGTTCCTGCCCCTATAGATAACAATGCAGGCCCTAAATTGCCAGATGAACCATCAATGGACAAGGCACCGTTTAATGTTTTGATGCCACTACCTCCAGTTAAGATACTTAAACGGGCATTATGTGAAGCTGCATCAATATCCTGGTTTCCTGCTGCATTATAATCAATGTATGCAGAAGCAGAAGTGGTTGGATATGTCTTATTTGTAATTGTTGCTGCTGCACCAAATCCTCCGGTTGCATGTGCTACTCCGAAAAATGAGTAGTTTCCAAAAGCCAATGTACCTGCGCCACTCAAAACAAAACCTGCAGAATTTAGCCTGCCACCGGAAGTAGTTAGGGTAATTGTTCTACCTGTACTTAATTCGAAATTTGAAGCAAGTGAATAAACGCCTGTAGATGCAATAATAATATTAGGAGTAACCAATCCTGATCCTAAAGAAGAAATAGCACCGGTTGATATATTTGTAAGGTTAAGCGTAAGACTTCCAAGATTAGCACCGCCTGAAGTAGCACTATAAGACAGGTTTCCTCCAACGTTTATCGTTGTGGTGGTAGCTGCACTTAAATCAATGACTCCACTTGCTGCTACTGAAAGGTTACCAGAGGTTGCATAAGTTGCGCCGGTAGTGAAAGTTTTAGTACCGCCATTGATAGTAAGGTTATTGAAAGTGGTTGAAGACCCTGTCGCACTAATAGCCTGTGCAGTACCATCAAAAATCGTTGTACTGTTACCGGCAGTATAAGTACCGCCTGATTTGGTAAAGTTCCTCTTTACAGTATGTGTGCCACTTCCTAAATCAATTGTACCTGCGGTTTGTGTGTAATCACGGTTAACAGTTAATGTATTTGAACCAAGATTAATGGTTGCATTTGTTCCAACATTCATATCATTTACGGCGTAATTACCATCCACTGTAATGATAGCTGCCGCCCCTGGTGCAATGGTAATATTGTCAGTAGAAACCGGTATAACAGGATTAGAGCTCCACATGGTAGGATCGCTCCAAACTCCGTTACCACCAACCCATGTAATTGGAGGATTGGATTCGTTACCAATTACAAAGAAATCGTCTCCAACCGTAATAGCGGTTGCAGAAATGATACCGGTAGTGGGTGATGCTGTTGTTGTACCGCCTCTTGAAATATAAGTACCGTTAGATGTATTAGATTGTGCAACTCTTGCTGATGCAGCCGGACTTGCAGACAAATCATCAACGCCATAACTTAATTGTACAGTTGCAGTAGTTGTACTGAAAATATTGTTTGTATTCTGTATCCTGAAATAACGGGCAGCATTTATATTTACTAAGGGGGCATTGAATGTACCACCTGTTGCACCATTAATTACTTCAGCAGTGTATGTTTGCAATGCACCATTTGAATGGAAAGCTGCTAAAGCAAGCGGCCTCCAGAATGTACCTTGCCCAATTGCAAATGTTTTGGAAGTATTTATTGCTGTATTTACCTGAATAGCCAATGGCCCATTTACATAAGATGTTGCAGAGCCGTTCGGTGGAGTTGTAACAGTAGGTGTAAGTGTTAATACATTAGTAGAATTAGTATTTACTACACCGGCTGTAAGTGTTAATGCACTGCTTATGGAAAGGTTACTTCCCGTTGAAAGAGTTACACCACTTGCATTGTTATTATTTATCAATAAACTGAAGAAATTAGCTGTTGGTGCAAGTGCATTTCTGTACGTTCCGCTTCCACTAATTGTTTGTGCCAATGTAGTTGCAGATGCTGTTCCGCTTGCAAATGATTGTAGTGCCAGCACTGATGTACCGTAGTTAGATAAGAATGCACCGGCATTAACAGTAATATTACCAGCTGCATGTAAAGTTTGCCCTGATTGAAGTAATAAATCGCCGGTTGCACCATTGATAACGAGGTTACCTGCAATACCAACAGCACCGGTAAACAATGATACAAAACGATTTGTTCCGGTAGCGGAACCTTCAATTGTAACATTACCAAAAGCTAAACGCCCGGCACCTGCATTTGTATTTAAGTAAAAACCATTTGTACCGCCTGTTTCTGTAGAAATGCCATCGCCAAACCTTATTAAATAGCTTGTGGGTAAATTAACACTACTGGCATTATTGTACTGTATTGAATAGGCAGAATTTGCCTGATGCGGATCAACAACTGTTAAAGTTCCTGCAGTAAGTGTTAAGTTATTTGAAGCAAAATTCACCAACGGAGTACCGGTGATTACGCTATTAGTTGGACCTACATTTCCATCTACATTAATATTACTGGTACCGCTTTGGCTAAAGAATGATCCTGTTGCAACCGATAAATTACCATTGATATTTAATGTACCTGTACCGGTTACTGCAAGGTTGCCGGTAGCCGTAGAATTTGTAAATGTTCTGTTTCCGCCACCTGCAGGGCCTACCGTAACTGTACCTGCAGACAGATTAAATGTACCTGTGTTGGCAACACCTGCCGCCGACGCACCAGCAATAGTTATGTTACCGCCATTGGCAGTTACAGTACCTGCATTTGTAATAATGCCATTAACAGCCAATGTATTAGCAGAAGATGTTAAAGTACCACCAGAATTAATGTTTAGATTATTACATTGGTAAGGTGTTGTTGCTCCGTCAACTGTTACATTATATGGTGAAGGGATAATGGCATTATCAGATGCCCCTGGTGAACCTGGTAAATCCCATGTTCCGTTATCTCCCCAATTACCGTTTGTTATTGCAGTATAAGTAGTACCAAGGTTAGCAGAAGTTGAACCCATATAAAATGTGTTTGCAATCGTAGTAATATCCAATGCAGTCCTGTTAAGTACTGGAGATGTATTTGAACCCGTACCGTTTGCTGAGGTAGCAACCGCATCAGCTGCCCTGATCAATCTTAATTGTGTAAAATCTACAACCGCAGAAACATTATCAGCCCTTATCGCAGCTGAAATGGTTTCAACACCCGATAAAGTTATACCACCGCCAACACTCATTGGCCAGTTGGCATTTGAACGTTTATCCACATTGATACCTCCATCGAGGAAGCTACCTATTGAAGTTAACCCTGTTGTATTATCATGACCAACAGTTATAGTACCGCCAGCTGACAAGGCCGTTGCACTGCTAAAAAATAACTGAACCTGCCTGTTGTTTGAACCGCTGGCAAAAGGATAATAGCCTATAGATGTACTTACTGCAGTTGGTAATCCGGTTGTTGGATACCAGCGTGTAAAAGTACCAGTGGCAGTTGTAATAAAACCAGCGGTATAAGTCAATGTACCAGGTATTGCAGCTGAAGCGCCTAAAACAAGGTTATTAGATCCTAAATTAAAGTTTCCTGAAGACATTGTAAACGTTGGCGTTGCGCCAATTAAATTTAAAGCTCCACCAGATAAAGTAACGCCATTGGTATTATTAATACTTAAAGAGCCTATATTTCTTGTAGCCGGTATCTCAAACCCTGTTGTTACTGCGGATAAAGCAGTAGAATAAAGTAAAGAAGGTAACCCAGCTGTGACATCAAATGTAGGAGCAGATGAAAATGAACCAGCATTTACTGTTGATGTTCCACCAATTTGTATAAATGGCAAATTAGTTGTACCACCTAATGTAATATTAGTACCTGCATTGGTACCCTGAAACAAATTGGCTCTTGTTGCAACTACGGCACTACTGAAAGTTACCCCTACTGCATTATCTAAATTAAGACCTGAATATGGTAATGCTGCAGTTCCAAAAACGCCTGCACCTGAGTAGTTTTGTGCACCATAAGTGCCCGAAAACTGGAATCGATTTGTTCCTCCCCCTGATGTATTGGTAATGGTTCCATTATTAATTACATTTCCGGTATTGGTAGAGTTACCAAACATAGTTATTGTACTGGCTACGCCGCTAAATGTTGCGCCGGTATTTATAGTTAAATTGCCATAAACCCTGGCTGTTGCAACCAGGTTAGCCGTTTTATTATTAGTAGTATTATCAACCACTACATTGGGCATTGCGCCCTGTATACCAAAATTAAAATTGGTTGCGGTAGCAGCAGTACCCACATTTAAAGTACCCCCTGTAATGGTAGGTGAAGTAGTAGCAACGTTATAATCCAGTATTGTTGCTCCCGTAGCTCTATTCACTAAGTTAATGGTACCGCCACTCATAGTAAATACCGATGTAGCACTTGTAAAACCAAATCCAGCTGTAGCACTTGATGCATTACCAACTGTTGTAACATTAATGATACCTGCGCTCATATTAAATGAAGCACCGGCACTGGTAACATTTAAACGCCCTGTAAAATTCAGTGTGCCGCCTTCAATGATAAAAATGGATGTGGCAGCTCCGCTCATAGCATTGCCACTTGCGGTACCAACATTATAGGTCCCGGCAGTCATTCGTAATAAACCCGACATTGTAGGAGACCCACCCAAACCAGTAACGGTAAAGTTTGCATTGTTTAACCAAAAACCTGCGGTGCTAGCAATGGAGTAACCCGTTGTGAGGAATACAACTGAAGATGCAGTATTAGAACCTGATATTTTAAATATACCGTTATTAAGCGTTAAAAAACCGACTGGATCCACACTTAATCCCCTAACAGTGAGGTTGCTGAGGCTCATTTCAAGTACAGGGCTCGAAGAAGTGACTGTACCTGTACCTTTTGTGATGGTAAGGTTTCGTAAATCGGTTACAACGCCTGTGCCGCTAAATGTATTATTTGTTGCGCCGGTAAAAGTAATATTACCGCCTGCGGTATTACCTCCCGTACTGGTGCTGAAATCCAATGTGCCATTATTTGTAAGATTACCCGCTAAAGAAAGGGCATGTGTTGTTGCAGTGCCACTTGCTGCGGTTTGAAAAGTTCCGCCAACAGCAATGAGGCTGTCTCAAAAGGGCAGCCTCTTTTTATACACAAAACATTTTTTTGTGTGTATAAAAAGAGGGGTATAAATTTGTTATATATAATTGATTGTTATATATTTATACTGTATTTAATCTACTAAATATGGTACAACT
>JANPCB010000036.1:0-87453 GCA_031430735.1 Ferruginibacter sp.
AAGGATACGACTCTCAAGGTCCGCCAGGGGTTATATGTTTGAAAAAAGGACTCGATAGGTTTAATGCAATTATAGAAGGAATTAACATTGCTAAAGATATGTGTACAGGGTAGCTGCCGGCAGGCAGGTTAAGAAAATTTGAATGTTTGTCAGCCTGTCCCGATATTATGTCGGGATTAAGAAATGAAATCAATGTTACCAATGTTGAAAAATTATTGAATGCTTGTAAGTCGCACCCCTGCTGGGCTTTATTCAACTGTTGTAACTGATTTCATTTTAGACAAATATTCAAATTTTTAGCTTTTTTTCTTAAGCCTTGATTTTTTTGTTACTTTTTGTATCAAGACAAAAAGTAAAAACTACCAAACCTATATCTTATTATGTTTTGGGAACAAAACATTTTATCCTACAAAATTATAATGTCAATGATCCTTCTTTGGCATCTACCAATGTAGTTCCAGTAGCTACAGAAGCTATCATTTTAAAAAAGTTGATCATTTTATTTCCCTCGGTATCCCAATAGTATGCAGATTTACTATTTACTTTTATAATACTAATATTTGGATCGTCTTTTCCTTCCTTAAACCATGTTTTTACCAATGGCGACCACATCGCTTCTACTTTTTTATAATCAATTATTATTTCGGCTTCGCCGTTTAAAACCAAATAAGTGCTTTTACTGTTATCAGCAAAAAACAATTGCACTTTGTTGTCTTCTTTTATTTCATCATTTTTTTCACTATCCTTATCACTAAAAAACCAAAGATTCCCTTCTTCATCTACTTCTTGTACAGCCATTGGCCTTGTAGTAGCGCCATCGCCGTTTTTTAAATTTGTACAAAAAAGACATATGTTTATATCTTTTACCAATTTCTTTACCATCTTTATTGCTTCATTGCCTTGCAAATTTGTTTCATTATTCATAATGATATGTTTTGAGTTTATAATTTTAATAATGCTAAGTTCTACACACTTGTATGATTAATGTTACACAATTCATATAAAAATTTATATCATTTGCGCACTACAATTTTTTAAAACCGTGTTTGTATACATCTATTACTGCCTGCATGGGTATAAAATGGACGCTGTGTCAGAACTGTGAATAATATAATGATTAATTAAAATATTGTAATATATTATTGATGAAAGAATTTCATTTTTGTAGTCAATTCTTTTTATTCAAAAAACAACATGCAATGAAAAAAAAGGCAACTACTATTATGCCGGTTGATTCCAAAATACTGGCTAATAAAACGTATCAAGATTTTAACAACCAGGCGCCCAACCTGGCCGACCCTAATAAAAACAAAGTCATTGAAATTGAACAGTCACCCGAAGTAGGCACAGATGGAGACGTAGAAGCAATACCACAAGTGGGTGCAAGAGATAAACATGTTAATTCAGAAATATCAACTACAGAAATATAATATCATGGAAATTTTAATTGCAAAAAAAACGGCATATGCTGCTTCTAATTTTGCTTCAGGCAAAGGGAGATTGGCTGTTGCAAGTGCAAAGATTAAACATTATCAACTGATGAAATTATTTGAAGATCAGTTAAAAGATATTTATTGGGCAGAAAAAGCGTTGATAAAGTTTATTCCTAAGATGATTAAAAAAGCCACAAATTTAAAATTGTCTACTGCATTAAAAGCGCTTTTACAACAAACCAATGAACAACTTAGTCGCTTAGAGCGAGTATTTGTCATTATTGAACAAGAGGTTGTTGAAAAAAAATGCCAAGCAATTGATGGATTGATTAGCGAAGTAGCAGAATTAATGGTAATATGCCAAAAGGGGGTCATGCGTGATGCAGGTATTTTAACAGCATCTCAAAAGGTAGCGCATTATGAAATTGCAAGCTACAATGCGCTTCATCAATTTGCTACGAAACTTGGTTTGACAGATGCATCGTCTTTACTTGCAGAAATACGATTAAAAGAAAAAACCACCGATTCAAAATTTTCAAAAATGGCTTTTTCTATAATTAATTTAGAGGTAGAAGAAGTAGTATATGATTAAATGTAAGATTTTCGTGCGTACTAAAAGCTGCAGTAAATTAGTTTATTGCAGTTTTATGGTATTAATAATAAGCCTTATAGAATACAAAAATAAATATGGATAATACTACCAACAAATTACCCTTGTACTTAAAACTGTCTCAAATAATAATGGGATTATTGGCTTTCTTTTTTATTTTATTTATAGGAACCGACATAATTGTACCAATAATTTTTGCTACTATTATAGCTATTTTATTAAATCCATTTGTAAATTTATTAACTAGAATTAAGTGTAATAGGGTAGTTGCAATTTTAATTGCAGTCCTTTTGGCATTATTTGTTATCAGCTCCGTTACCTATTTTATTGTATCTCAAGCAGCCATGTTTAGTGAAACCTGGCCACAGTTTAAACAAAAATTTACAAGTTTGTTTAACGATTGTATTCTTTGGTTTTCTACTCATTTAAATATTGGCAAACCAAAGATTGATGCATGGATTAATAAAACAAAATCAGAAGGCATGAGTAACAGTTCTGCAGTTATCGGTTCTGTTATTACAACATTTGGTGGAATGCTGGTGATGCTTTTTTTGCTGCCAGTATATACCTTTATGATTCTTTTTTATAAACCACTTTTGCTGGAATTCATAGCGCAATTATTTAAAAATAATGAGCAAAAGGTAGTAGCAGAAGTATTATCAGAAACAAAAACCTTGATACAAAGTTATTTGATTGGATTATTGCTTGAGGCTGCTGTAGTAGCTGCACTTAATGCTATTGGGTTGTTGGTGTTAGGAGTCCAGTATGCCATTCTCATTGGGGTTATTGGGGCTTTGCTAAATATGATTCCTTATATAGGAGGATTGGTTGCTATTGCTTTGCCTATGCTCATGGCGCTTGCTACTAAATCGCCCATCACAGCTTTGTGGGTTTTTATTTTATATATTATTGTTCAGTTCATAGACAATAATTTTATTGTGCCAAAAATTGTAGCCAGCAAAGTAAAAATAAATGCATTGGTTAGTATTGTAGTTGTATTGATAGGTGGTGCTTTGTGGGGAATTTCAGGTATGTTTTTAGCCATACCACTTACTGCTATTATAAAAGTAATTTTCGACAGAATTGATCAGTTAAAACCATTCGGATTTTTATTAGGAGATAACCAACCACCAATTGGAAAATTTAATATTAAAATACCGAAAAAAATTATTAAGTCAGCGCCTAAAACTATCAAATACCTTTAGAAATAATAGTACATAATTTGGAAAATGATCTGCAAGTTATTTTTTTGAGTTCAGCTGAAGTTTTACAATTTTAGTCACTTTTTATATTATATTTTCAATGCAGTTAAGCTGCATAATTAATAAACTACCGACATGAAAAATAAAAAAAAATTAACAGAAATTAAAATGCCAGATACCAAATGTAATACTGGTAAAAAAATAATAAGCAACAAAACTGTGAAAGTTATTCCAGCTGTAAAAGAAACCGATTTGGAACGGGCTTACAAAGAAGGATTGTTTAACAATAGCGACACCGAAAAAGTTTAGCAGCATTATTTCGTAGAAGATTTTGCGCCAGCAAAAATACTTTTCCAAATTAAGTTAAAGAAAGACTTGTTGATTACCCTATTAAAAGCCATATCGCCTTTTCTGGTGTTGCCATTTGTCGGATTTTTATTTTTTATAAACACATTTGCTAGAGCGCTTAATGCTCCCTGGTTTTTTAAATCAACTTCTCCTGCCACTTTTTTAAGCAATGTTAGCTGTAGGTTATCGTAAAGCAACACAGCTTCTCCAGTTGCTTTGTAATTATTGCCATTCATTTCAAATGTTAAACTGTTTATCCGCCCGTTTTTTACAGAAACCAAACCAAGTGGCTCTGCAACAGCATTCAATTTTGTTGCGTCAAAAGATCCCACTTTGCCCGATATCGTGAACGACCCACTACTACTGTTGAGCGGCAATTGCCATGCAGTTGAAACTGGAGCAACATTTAGAAATTTACAACTCACATCTACCTTCATTATATTATTTGTTTGTATGTACTTGGCCATATTGGTAAAATTGGTAACATTGCCGTTTAATGCTGTAAAATATACTTCCCCTATATCTTTTGAAAACTCGCCTTTTTCTTTGTAATTAATATAACCATCGTTTATCATAATTTTTTTTATATAAACTTTGGTTGTAAGTTTCTGCAACAACTGTTGTGGGTATTTTCCTACTTTGCTGGATAGGTCTTCTTTTACAGTTTTATCGTTGTATATATTAAAAACGGGAGAGAGCGATGCAGCATCTGCTACCAATACACTTTCGCCAATCAATTTTTTAAAATCTAGATTTTCGATGCTAATATTCTTAACCCTAAGGTCGTACCTGTCTTTTTGTACTCTCAGTTGTTTGGCAAACTTAGTTTCGGAAAGTACAGGCAATACTTCTACACTTTTACAAGTTGTAACTGTATTGTAATTATCCAGTAAAAATGCGCCAATATTAATTTTGTACATATTATCCTTGCTAAAAAACGATGTACCATCACCCGATAGTTTCCAATTGCTATTGCTAATGAGGCGCATTATATTGGTACCTGCATATACATTATCGATGTTTGTGGCCTTAAATTGCACATTTTTTAAGATCAATGGCGTTTCATTTTTATCATTATAATTGTATATAGTAATATTTGTACTGCCAATTGCAATATTTTTAAGCGAAGCTTCATCAAAAAAATCATTATCCATTTCTATGGTTTCTTTTTTGCTGCTGGCATTTTTCTTTTTATAAATTACCAATTCGCCTCCATTGGTTATGAGCGAATCGGCTTTAAGTTGTTTATTTAAAATAAACGCATTAGTAGAAATTCCTACAATTTTATTTTTCGAAAGTTGCATCAACGTTCTATTAGAGATAATATCGCTTTGGGTTATCTTATCAATCTTTAAAAACTTTTCAATTGCATTATATTCTGTCTGTTGAAACCGCAATAATTTATTAGAGGATTGGTTTATTATATCAATTTTTGCTACAGTTGCCACAACATCTTTTATAAAGTAACTTATTATGTTATCGTAATTTTTTGTGCTGTCTATGGCAAAGTTTTTTAAGGAAATATTTATTCCTTCTAAATTTGTTTTGGGTATTTGTTTATGATTGGTAAAACTAATATTGGCATCTATTATTTTTATTTCGCCTGCTTTTACGCTTTTAAATTTTCCAATTAATTTTTCATACAGTGCAAGCGTATCGGCAGCAGTAAATTTACTTTCGTCAGTAGCACCCGTTTGTATAATGGTAATTACAGGTTTGGTTATTTCTATACTGTTTGTTTCAATTGTATTTTTATTTACAAACGATGGAATGTTTGCACCAATTAATTGTAATTTTTGTATCCGAATATTAAAAATGGTTGCTGGTATTCCTGCTGTATCTTTTAGGTAACTAAGTTTTTGCAGTGAGTCAGATTGCATGACAATGTTGTAAAATGTCGCATTGCCAGTCAATTCATCAATATTGCTACTATCATAGTGTATAAAATAGGCGCTATCTGTTGCTTTCGTAACAGCATTTTCTATTTGGTTTTTTACGAGGGCTTTTTTGTTGCTCTGCCACCAAAAAATGCCACTGGCTACTGCTAGCAGCAACATTAAAAATAAAAATGTTAATAGCTTTTTCATACTTATTTTTAAAACGGTAATCCAATTGCAATGTTTAATATTAAATTTTCCTTACGCCAAGCGGCCGATCCTATATCTATTTTGTTTAGCACCCATCTTTCTGCAGCGGGCAGATATGGCTTTCGTATGGGGATGCCTAGGTCTACTCTTATTAATAAAATAGTGGCATCAAACCGTATTCCAAATCCGGTAGCCACTGCAATTTCTTTTACAAAATCTTTGCTCAATTGACCTTTTTTGCCAAAGAGGGTTGTATCTTTTGTCCATACATTGCCAGCATCTATAAACAGTGCACCACTTAGTTGTTTGGTAAATGGAATCCTCATTTCTGTATTACCTAGTAATTTGTAGTCGCCTCCAATTATTTGAAAAAATCGTTGGTCGTTTATAGTGGGCTTGTAAGTGCCTGGCCCCAAAGTACGGTTGCGATAACCACGTATAGAGCTAGAACCACCAATGGTATATAGTTTTGTGAAGGGCAACAATCTTGAATTGTTGTAAGGTAGCCCAATGCCAACTTGTATACGATTAGCCCATTCTATTTTATTAAACAATTTTCTAGTAAAATGATAATCTACATCTAATTTTACGTACTGGGCAAAGGGTACTCCAAATATATTTTTTGAACGGTATTCCTTAGCTCCAGTTATCAATCCCGCTACATTTCCGGATAAATCTACAGTGGCATTAAAAAATGTTTTATTACGTTTAGCCCTAAAGTTTGATGTATGTGTATAAGAAAAAAATGTACCCAATACCGCTTCAGAGAAAACAGAGAGTTGCAATGAAGGATTGAGTGCAATTTCTTTTTTAAATAAATCCGTTACGTTGGTTGCCTGTAAATAACTTACTGAAATAGGCGCTACATTAAATTGTGTTTGCAAATTTGGTTTCCAGGTAAATTCATATTGAAAACGCACTAATTTTTTTATAAATGAAATATCTTTTTTAAACCAATCGTATCCCAACAATAAGATTGTTTTTGGCGGATAGAAATTATTTTCTTTTATTTTAAAAAACGGTATAGCATATCTAGGCATGGTTAAAGAAACTTCAGAACCAATTCTTATATTGTTTATTCTTACTCCATTTGCAGCCGATGTTTCAAAGCCGCCATATACCGACACGCCCAACTGCTCTGCACCTCTAAAGCTGTTTTTATTTTTCCAGTTTACACTTGCTTGTCTGCCTACAAAATTATTTTCTTTTGTAGATACATCTAATTGTGCCTGTATAGATTTTTTTTTGGCAGCAGTGAGATAATAATAAACATTTAACAAGTGGCTCGTATCATTTTTATTGTTATCGGGCACTGCTTCAAAACGATTTTTTACGAATTTAAATGCACCCAAACCAATTATCCTATTTAGTGTAGCGTTTTGTTGTTTACTGTTATACATACTACCTGGCCTAAAAGTAATGGTAGTGGCAAACAAACTAGGTTTAAATTTTTTTTCCCGATCGTTTATCTTTAGTTTATCATATACTATAAAATTATATTTGGAAGTATCTATACTGCTACCAGTAAGAGAATAACCTGGATAAACAGTAATATCATTTATGCTGTATGCATATTTTGCCTCAGGGGGTGTTGTTTTTTTTATATTAAGATACAATGCTACTTTTCTATTTCCAACGGTGCTATCCGCATAAGCCATTATGTAGTCGGGATTAAAAAAATAATACCCTTTTGTTTTCAAAAATAAATCCAGCCTGTCTCTTTCGGTTTTTATATCACTCAAGCGATAGTTGGTACCAATTTTTAGCAAGCTATTTCTTTTGCTATTTTTTTGTAAAATTTTAAACAAAGCACTGCTGTCATCTACCCATTCAATTTTTGCTAATGTGTATGCAGGCTTCACTTGTGCAGTATAATTAGCTTTTATAAAGTAACTCCCCACATGGTTTGTGTCGCCTTGTGCAGTGCTATGAAAATAACCAATATTTTCTAACAACGATTGTATGTTTTCTGCTGTGGCTTTTGCATTTACCCTGCTACTAAGTACAGGTGGTTCGCCAAGTTTTTTTCTTAAAAATGCTTTTAGGCCCTTCTCTTTTTTGGGTTCGCCTATTTTGTACCACCACCACACTTTATAAGGTTGCCCTAAAAAAAATTTATTGGCTTTGGGTGATACAGCAAGTTTAATTGTTTTTTTTAATGATTTTATACTAGTAGAAGTGGCTGAATCTTTTTCAATTTTAATGGTAGACCCCTTGTACAAACGCTCTCCAGCAGGCAAAAATCGGCGCACACTGCATGATGAAATAAGCAGTATAGTACAAAAAATTGTTGCGCCTTGTTTAATATTCATATTACTTTTTCTTTTTCCTAAACAGTTCCTTAAATTTATCATAGTCCATTGTAACCAAAAACGATACGCCCGTTTCTACTACATATCCATCCAAGGTTACTTCAAATTGGTTTTTTGTATATGCCCTAATCATATATTTTCCGTCGGCAGAGAGTTTGTACGATATGGTTATATCTGGCTTAAAACCTGAATTAGCTCCAGATGCTTTTGCAGCAGCATCTTGCCCTTCAATACCAAAGTTTTTTCCAACACTTACTGTTAGCCTATCATTGGCAAAAGTTTTACTTACGGCTACATTTAGGTCTGTACGTTGTTCATTTCCTCCATTACTGTAATCGTTGTAAGAGTTTAGATTCAAATCAATATCAATTCCTTTAAAAATATCGGCTGCTATTTCATTTATTGCAGATGATAGAAACTGACTCACACTTTGCCTAGCCAAATCGTTGAATCCGCTACCGTTGCCTTTAAAGAAATCGCTGCTTTGTTCGCTTAAAAATCTGCCAAATAGCAATAAGGAAAATACTTGCTTGTTTACAGATGCTGGATCATTTCTTATCTGTGCTAGCTTGTTCTCAATGGTTGTACGCAAATCGTTGTTTATTAGTCTACTTTCTTCTGGTAATTGGATATCAAAATTTATAATCGGTTTATTTAATTGGCCGGTTAAATATAGTATTACCCTAAACGGTATTTTTTGATTAAATGAATTTAATAGGGTAGGAGGTACATCAGTCACTTCACTGCTTAATAGATCTTTGGAAGCTGTATTGGCAGTATATTCTGCAATGATATTGATAGTGGCATTTAAAGGTGCTCCTGCAAAACTGATGGTACTGCCTTTTATCAAATTGAATTTTCTTTGAAGTATTTGATAATGCAAATCGTAATAACCATTGTCTAAATCATATACGCCAGCCAATATTATATTGCCACCAGGGTCTACACCAATATTCAATCTAGCATCGCCTTGCACTTTCAGTTCATCCCCAGTAGAAGGATCAATCAAAATAGTTACGGATGCTTTTTTGGTAAGCTCTACATTTAAGTTATAGTTTAAAAATTGAGCAAATGCTGCATTAGCAATTACCGCAGGCTCAAAACCAGTATTTGGTTTTTCAATTTTAAACGTATCCATATCTATAAAACGTACAATCGTTTTGCCATCATTCTTTGTATAACCGCTTTGTGGCAAAACCAATTTTACATCCGTTTTGTCATTCAAAATTATTTCGCCTTCAATCTTTGGATAGGAAGTATTGCCATTTACAGAAACATCTACATCTACAGCAGCATAACCGTACACTTGTCTATTAATGGCTTTTTTAGCATTTACAATGGCAAAATCTTTTGCCTTAATATTCAGCGCCAAATTATAATCCAGTATGCTGTTAGACACTATATTTCCATCTATTGCCAATGCGTTGTTTACTGTATCTGTAATGGTAAAAGACGGAAAAGTTATGGTAGGATAATCAAATACAATTTTTTGTTTGTCAATTTTATAGGGTGTACCTAATTGCGATAAAGTAAATTTTACCGTATCAAAATTCAATTCGCCTTTCCAATGAGGCTCTGCGAATTTTCCTGTAAGGCTTATATTACCATTGATGGCACCTTCGGTATTTTGTAATTGGCCTTTAGAAAAAGCTTCGAGGGTTTTAAAAGCTAGTTTGTTGATTTCTAAATCTGCATCAAATTGTTTTGCTACATCGTTTAAATAATAATTTCCTTTTAAGGCTACATCGTTTCCAAATCCGATGAGCGTAAGTTTTGCTGCAACGGAATTGTCTGTTGTTTTTTGGGCACTAAGAACAATATTGCCCAGTGGATTTTGTTTAAACTGAAGATCTGTAATAGTAGCATCTCCACTGAAGGATGGGAACGACTTTTTAAGGTCACTCACCGTAGCTTTCATATCTAAAATTCCGCCAATGAATACGGTATCTTTATTTACCAAAGAGCTTATGCTTTTTAAATTGAAATTATTGATATCAATATTAATGGGACTATCCGGAAATAATTGTTGGCTCTTTATGGCTATGCTTGCCGTATCGCTGTTTATTAAAAAATTATTTATTACCAAGCCATCGGGAGAATAGGTTATAAGATTATCGGCAGCTACTTTCCATTTTTCATAATTAAGCATTAAGCTATCTTGTAAACGAAAGAAAAACTTATCGTCTTTTGCAAATGCATTTGCTCCAATGGCAAACCAGTTTTTATTATTTATATCTTTTGTAATTGCTGTAAAGGAAATACTGTCTTTTGCTGCAGCACCATTTACATTGGTAGCATAAAAAATATTGCTAGCGGTTGTGAGCGTATCAAAGCCAACATTGTAATTTAATTTGGCTTTTTTTGCAAATATGTTTATGGCCGCTTTGCTTATCCTTTTGTTTCCATAAGTGAGCGTTGGTATGATGGCATTAAACAGCAGCGCAGAGTCAGTATCGGCAGATGTGTAACTTCCTCTAAACGTTATATCATCAAAGCCTACCAGCGCTGGAACAAAACTTTTTATAAGCGGGCCATACTTAATAACGCCATTTATAGCAAATTGTTGGTTCGGTGTATTTTTATAAATTGGTCGGTAGCCTGGTATTTTATAATAACTGTTTACGTACTGAAGCAATGAAATACCAATCTTATCGTAATCAAATGCGCCACCCGCTTGCACATTTGCAATAGGAGAAATCAATACAATCGAATCTATGCCATTGGCACTGGTAGCTATCAACGAGGTACTGTCTAGCTGATACCTGTTTATACCGTTTTGTAATTTTAAACTATCCAACAATAAGGATGCTTGCAAATGTCGAGGTTGAAGATTTATAGCATTTATCAGTGCACTTAGGGAGAAATTCAATGTGTCTTTGGTAAAGTGCAGTTGTCTTAATTGTGCGGTATCAATCCTGATAATTGCATTTACAGTTGGATAAGCATTGCGTACATCTGCGGTTAGATTGTAAAGCAATTTTAAATTGCTATCATTTATATTTCCATTGCTATTGATGGTGCCATTGTTTAATCTTGCATCTATTAGAATATTTTTGTAGTCGTATTTGTTATATCCGAAGGAAGCTACTTTTGACTGTATAACCGATTGCATGGTTTTATAGTCGAATCCAATACCCTTGGCGTTAAAAACACCGGTCAGCTTCCCCAATACAGAATCTTGCTTTATTAGTTTTCCTATCTCAAAATTTTGTGGACCTAGTTGCAAGTCATAATTGGCTTGGTTTGCGGACTTAATATTTTTTATAAATCCTTTTACGTTCAATTTGCCATAGCTAGATACTACCTGTAAGTTGGTGACGATATTATTGCTGGAACCGTTTAATGTTCCCATAGCAGAAATTTGTGCTGGAATCTCTATTTTTTGCAGCAAGGATGCCGGCAAAAAGCCGATGATAATTTCTTTAGAAAATGAAGCCTGCTTGGCTGCAATATTAAATTGCAACTTGCTAGGATCACTGTAATTTTGTAAAGAAATTTTACCGTTAAATACCAAATCATTTCCATTAGTTTGTATATCTGCTAACAGGTTATTCTTGTTGCCAACGAAAGAGCCTTTCAAAGAAATGATAGCCGGTAAATTGGCTAGGGCTTGTTGGTTGGCGGGAGGTACAAATTTTAATAAATCTTTTTTATATACTTTACTTGCTCCAAATACTAAATCGAAAGAAATATTTTTAGGGTTGGTTACTTGATGCAATGTTCCTTTAGCATTTATAGTAGTACCCGATAAGCCACTGAGTTGTAAAAAGGGAAAATACAATCTATCTAAATTACCCTTTACGAGCGTGTGTATGTTCAAATAATTTCCTGCAAATTCTTTCTTTGGAAAGGGTTTCTCTAAAGCGGGAGCTAGCAGGTAAATGTCATCAAATGCAATTTTACTATGAATTACATTTGCCAACAAAAAGCTATTTATCGGATTTTTTGCAATTCCAGCAATACTATCATAGCTAAGTTGTATATCCGATTGTATGAGAGACTTTGGTAATTTTAGATACAAAGCAGTAACAGTTAAAGCTGTATCGCTCAATAAAATTTGAGCATGTGTGGTATCTATGCCGAATCCACTTTTATCTGTAAATGAAAACTGGCTTATGTTTACAGTAGTTAGTTTTGAAGAAAAAAGAAAGTCTTTTAAATTTACTTTTATTTGTTTCGCATCTAGGTGAGCAAAATCCAGACCCTTTGAAGCAGGTTTGTTGATATCATCAAATTTTATAAAACTATTTTTTATGTCAAGCTGCTTTGCGGCATAAACCCACAAATTAGCGTTGGTTTGTTTAGCGCTGTCTGCTATATCGTTTTTATTATTCTTTGGCATCACAAACCTTATAATGGCACTATCAAGCAAAAGTTTATCAGCCGTTGCCTTGGCTTGAGATACACTATACAGTACATTATTTCCGGAAAGTGTAGCAATGTTATTTGCATAGTACATTCCATTGCTTTTATTGTCTATTAAAACATCAATGTATTGTATGTTTATATTTTTGGCATTTATGAATAATTTATATGGATTGCTTTTTATGCTATCTACTACCATGGCAGTTGTAGCCTCAGGCGGCTTTTTATAATTTTGCATGCGAAAAATTATCTGGCTGGCTTTTAAATCGTCTAAACCAAAATTCGATCTGTCTGGTTGAAATTTATTCGTAACCAGTTCAAGATTTTTGATGGAGGCATAAAAGTCATTGCCCAGTAAACTATCCTTAAATGATAACCTTACGTTGTTAAAAATTAAGGCAGCCAATGTCAACTTCATTTCAGCGGTATCTTTATTAATAGTGGTACTTTTATTTCCGGTAAAAGCATCTAAAATAAACTGGTAGTTAAATAGGCTATCCGTTACTGCTCGAGAGACCTGTATATTGATATTCTTCAAAAATATTTTTTTGATATCTGTATTGCCTTGTATTAGTTTGAGCATATTTAAATCAACAGATAATTCTTCGCCATATAACAGCGTGTCATTTTTCCTATCAGCGATGTAAATATTTTTTATTTCAATCCATTTGGGTAAACTATAATCTATAGAGCCAATGGTGATATTGGTTTGCAGTTTTCTTTTGAGGTATTTAGTAACTTGATTTTTTACAATTTTTTTACCACTATTAGTGTTAATTAATAAAAAAATGCCAACTGTTATTAAAAACAACGAGATCAATATCCATAGGAATATTTTAGTTATTCTTTTTAAAATCTTAGTTGAAGTTGTCATGATGAATTCCTGTTTTTCTATAAATACAACAGTTTATAAGCTGTCATATATTTTAGTAAAACATCATATTTTGCGTAAATCTATTTTTATTAAAGTTGGCACTTTATTTTTGCTAGCTCATTACACAATTAGTTTAAAGAGTTATAACATTCACAGTATTTGGGTATATGATGACCCATAGATACACGATTGTTATCTATGGGCTTATTATTCATTTAGTACCCTATGTTATTTTGGTAAACTGTCTATATTATTTTTTATGGGTAGTTTTTTATTTTTCTTTTTTTCTTGTTCCAATTTCTTTGCCGCTGCTGCTGCTGACTTTTTTTGTTTCTTAAATGCACCTCTTAATAAAAAGCTGCTTTTAGCTGCTTCCATATTTTCGCTCAATCCTTTTGTGCTTGACTGAAGATTTGCCATTGTACTGTCCAAAGATTTGGCCAATTTATCATCATTCATAAGCTTGCCTAAAGTGCCTTTTCCACTGTTCATCTTAACGGTAAATTTAGAAAATTCATCAGAGCTTTTTTCTAAATTATCTAGTGTAGATTTTATGCTTCCTGAATATTCCTTGTCGGACATGAGTTTAGACAATAGGCCATCGTTGTTATTCATTTTATAGCTAAATGCTGCCAATTGTTGGGTAATAATATTTGCATTATCTACACTGCTTTTTACACTAACCATAACATCATCCATTTCTATTGGGTTCTTCGATAAGATGTAGTCATTGTCTTTCACTGTCATTTTGTTACCTGTGTTAGTGCTGTCAGCTCCTGAAAAAATTGTTAATACCTTATCACCCATTAAGCCATCGGAACCAATGCTTGCTCTAGCAGTCGTATGTATAAATTTCTGCACTTCTTTCTTTAAAACCAATTTCACCAATACCGATGTATCGGTAAGTAATTCAATGTCATCTATGGTGCCAATATTGATACCAGAAAACCGTACATTGTTTCCAACTTTTAAACCGCTTACTGTTTTAAATTTAGTTTGTAGTCTAAATGTATCGCCAAACAAGTTCTTTTGTTTGCCAATAAAATAAATGGTTCCTACAAAAAGTACCAATCCAATTACTACAAACATTCCCAATTTCCAGGTAGCTCCTGATTCTTTTTTCATAATTTTATTTTGATTTTGTTAAATGAAAAATGACCGCACCCATTCGTTGTCACTCTTCTCCAATATTTCATAACTGCCTTCGGCTTCTATCACACCGTCTTTTAAAATAACAATACTATCACCTGTTAGTTTTGCACATGCCATATCATGTGTTATGATGATAGAGGTAGTTTTATATTTTTTTTGCATAGATAAAATCAGTTCACTTATTTCCCTTGATGTTATTGTATCCAATCCAGTAGTAGGTTCATCATACAAAATAATATCAGGTTTCAAAATAAGTGTACGAGCCAGTCCGATTCTTTTGCGCATACCACCCGATAATTCTGAAGGCATTTTATCAATAGCTTCTAAAAGTCCTACACTTTCTAGAATTTCATTTACGTCTTCATCAATTTCTGTTTGTCCTATTTCTTTATTGTGGCGTCTCAATGGAAATTCTAAATTTTCCCTTACTGTCATAGAGTCGTACAAGGCAGCATTCTGAAAAAGGAATCCAATCCTTATCCTTATTTTATTTAATTCCTTTTCACTCAAAGTAGTAATGTCGGTACCAAATACCTTTATTTCGCCGGCATCTACTTTTACTAGGCCAACCAAACATTTTATAGCAACAGATTTACCAGAACCTGATTTACCCAATACCACCAGATTTTCCCCTTTTTTTACATGTAAGTCTACACCTTTTAGGATATCGTTTGTACCAAATGACTTATACAACCCTTTAATATCGATAGCGAATTCGCTGTTTTCGCTTTGTGAAATATTTTTTGGTATTAGGGTTTCTATATTCATCTAAAAATTAATAAAAAAGATCAGTAATTTGTACAGCCAACATATCTATAATAAAAATGGTAAGCGAAGAAGCTACTACTGCAGCGTTGGCGGCTTTGCCTACACTTTCTGTTCCGTTTGCTGCATTGTATCCTTTGTAACAACCAATCATCCCAATAAAAAAGCCAAAGAAAAATGTTTTTATAGTTGCAGGAAATACGTCAATAAAATCTAAGGAGTCTAGCACCTGAGCAAAATACCTGAACAGGGTTAAGTCGCTGTGAATATTTATTCCCACATAACCGCCTAATATTCCTATGCCATCCGCAAAAATTACCAACAGTGGTACCATTAATGTTGTTGCCAAAATTCTGGTTACTACCAAATATTTGTAAGGATTTATTGCAGACACTTCCATAGCATCTATTTGTTCTGTTACTTTCATAGAACCGAGCTCAGCCCCAATACCCGATGCTATTTTTCCAGCACAAATAAGTGCAGTAATTACTGGTGCTATTTCCCTTATAAGAGAGAGGGCCACCATGCCTGGCAGCCACGATTCCGCTCCAAACTGTGCCAATGTTGGCCTGCTTTGAAGTGTTAATACCAATCCCATTATAAAGCCAGTAATTCCTACTAACGGTAATGATTTATAACCGATGATATAACATTGCTTTATAAATTCTTTAAATTCGTAAGGAGGTGTTATCAATTCCTTAAAAAAGCGACCAGCAAATTGTGTTGCATGGCCTGCGTCGTAAAAACCATTCTTTAATTTAGCTAGCAAAATGTTTTATTTGTTTGATTAATGATTGAAACGAATAGCGTTCAATCTTTTGATGCGCATGAAAGCTGATTTTATACCCAATAACTGTCCATCGATAATATTCGCTAATGAATTATTATACAGAAAGTCTTTTAAAAATTCTTTGTACATTCTTTGAAAGAAATTTTCACAGTTTACACAAAAAGATAATACCTCATTCCCTTTTTCTTCTGGCACAGTAGGTAAGAAGTTGGCTGTAACTTCTTCCATTAAATCTGTGAAATCTATAAGAGATTTTGTAATATTCATTTGTTTACTTTCTGCTTTTAGTTCCTCTGCGTACTGAAAGGTTTCAGTAGCAAACAAACGCATGGCATTTTTCAAATTTTCGTTGTCTATTTCTTCCGCTATCATCTCTACTTTTTCAGAAAGTTGTTTCAAGGACGATATCATGGCAGCAAATTTGTCTTCTATATTATTGAAATTGTATTCCATAAAAATTAAATTTGTAAGAAAAGTCAATGAATAAATTTAACCTAATTGTTCTTTTTACCAAATCGCATTGCTACAAAAACCACTAAGGCAACTATGGCTACCACTATAAATATCCCAACACCCATTCCTGCTTTAAAGATACCTTCAATAGCGCTGCAAGAAGTTAAAAGCATGCACAGAGACATAATTAATACAATCTGATATATCAAAACCTTTTTCATAAATTATTATTTAAATTAAGTACACATATTTTTACTTTGAAATTTAGAACGCAAACTAAACTTCTAAACTATCTAAACTCGTTCGTTGTAGCCAAACAGAATTCTACTATTTACTAAATGATAAATAATTATATGCTTAATGCTATTTAAATTTTGTTACTAAATAGATATTGTTAGAAATTATTTTAGTACTATCAGTAATATCAAATTTCATTTGTTGATGATTTTGAATATTTGAACTATTTGGTAAAATCTTCTCATCTAATTCAGTATTATTCTCTACTGCACTAGCTCTTGTAAGGTTCGCCACCGGATAAGTAAATAATAAAATGAGCAAACCTACATTATACAGTATGGATGTTTTATTAGCCAAAATAGTTTTCATGAATTTGATTTACAGTAAAAATATTATAATTATCAAAGTTGATTATAAATCGTTAATTACTTATTACACAAAATCAATAATAATTTTCAATATTCACAGATTGGCAAAAAAAAACGTTCCAATTGCTTGAAACGTTTTTTTAATCTAAAACCAAACCTTATTTTTTAGCATCTTTATTCTCTTCACCTTTTGAACCACCTCTATGTGTTGCTTTTATAGAGGCAAACCTTATTTTTAATCCAGCAATTTCTCTATTATCTGGTCCTGATAAATCTTTTTCTATTACGTTTTTTCTTGTATCAAGGGCTTCATACAAAACTTTAATTTCATCCCAATCTTCACGGGTATAGTTACTCTTATTATCGGCTACATTGTTTACAAAGTTTTTGTATACACCTAGTATATTGGATGCAGTCACATATTCAAACTTCATATCCGCACCTATCTTACCCTCTCCAAATAATCTGTTTCTAAGTGTCATTCTATAATCGGGGGACGTTGAAATGCCAGCATTTTTATCTTTCTCTGCTTGCAGCTCTGCTTCAGTTGTAGCTACTTTCATTTGTGAAGAAGCTTCTTGCTCCTTTAGCTTGGCTTCGTAATTGGCTTTTAAAGTTGCATATTTAGCTTTACTTGCTTCCATTTTCTCTTTATCAACAGCTTCCAATGTTGCAGCATTTTTTTCTGCTTTCATTGCCCTTTCTTGGTAGCCATTATCTAGTGTGGTCCAGTTCTCTACTGTGTACAATGGTGTACTGTTTTCTACAGAATCTACATACATAGATAGGTTGGTTGCATCCGTTTTTGCTTCATCTGAAGCGCTATTCTTACAAGATACAAGCCCCATAAATACGAAGGCAGTAAAAATTAAATTTGATTTTTTCATTTTTTTTATTGTTTATTGTTAAAGAAAGTTTTTACGAATTTTAAAATTCGAGTAAGCGTTTTTATTTTTTTAATTTTTAAGACTCGTCTTTTGTGGTTCTTATTAAGTTGA
This sequence comes from Ferruginibacter sp., assembly GCA_031430735.1. GTDB lineage: Bacteria > Bacteroidota > Bacteroidia > Chitinophagales > Chitinophagaceae > Ferruginibacter. Next base: position 17,995 of record JANPCB010000036.1, read on the forward strand.
TACCAGCCACAAAAAATACAACTCCCAGTACACCATATATAATGAGTCCCTTATAATCTACGCCTTTAGAGTTTCCATTCATAAATAATACCGCAGTATAAATGAGGCCAGCTATCCCTAGCATTGTAAGCAAAGCACCAAAGATTCTTTTTAAATTCATTGAATTTTGTTTTTTATTATATGGTTAAAGTTTAATATTAGATATAGATCCAAAAATTCCAAATACTTTTAGCAACCATACTATTACTGCTATAACAGCAACAATATTTAGAATGCTTTTTATATTACCATCCATGGGAATAAATCTGTTGATTAAATATAATAATACTCCAACTATGATAAGTACTATGAAGATGTTCAGTAAAGGCATATGTTTTTTTTTAGATGGTAAAGGTGCGTTCATTTGGAATATATGTTGTTATACAATTATTTCTAATACTTGTAACATTTACATATGCTTATTTTGCATTTCTACCTATGCAGGTAAAATTCCGATGGCTAATTTTGCAAAGTTTAATGGCTTATTAATTGAATATGATTTTACTTTGCAAATATTTCGGCATCTAGTTTTTTATCTAAATTGTATAAATCTTTTCTAAAATTCAATACTCCTTTGCTATCCACCCACGATGTGAAGTATACAATATAAACAGGAACAGTAGGTGTTAATTTTACAGGTGTTTCTATATTTGTTTTCCAAATGGCTTCTATTTTTTCAATATTCCAATCCTTATCTTTTCTCAATAAATACAAGGCTAGTTTTTGCGGCTCTTGTACACGTATGCAACCATGGCTAAAACCTCTTTTTGTTTCTTCGAAAAGACTTTTGCTAGGGGTGTCATGCAAATAAATATTATAACTATTGGGGAATAGGAATTTAATTCTTCCAAGCGAATTCTGAGGGCCAGGTTTTTGTCTTACGCCTCCATTATACCTTTCCATATTGTTTCTAGCCAAATACCTATTGGTGAGTCTTGGTTTTATTTCTTTTTTATAAATGCTGTAGGGCACATACCAATAAGGATTAAATACAATTTCGGAAATGTTTCCTTTAAATATGTTGGTTTGGGAAACAGCTTTGCCTACAACAATATTGGTTTCCCATGACAACTGGTCATTTTCAAAAATATGTAATTTGTACTCAGGTATATTTACAAGTAAATAATCTTTTTCTACTTTTACTGGTACCCATCTTAAGCGTTCCATATTTATCATCATTTGCTTTATACGCAATGCCAATGGCACATTCAATTCATAAATGGTTTCTTTATCCAATAAGCCATTTTCAGTTAAACCCATTCTGTTTTGAAAATGTTTAATGGCAAATTGAAGGCTGTCGGTAAAAATGGTGCTGCTTTCTGCTATTTGTAAGTCGCCCAGTATTTGTAGTTGTACTTTTATTTTTGGAATAATACTATCATTATCATTCACTGCCATTACTTTCTTCGGAAATTGTACAATTGGGTATCTACCACTTTTTTCGATCTCCCTATATGTCCTTAATTTTGCCTTTAAACTTGTATAATATTTATTTACCGGCTCTACAAAATCTTCCCTATCTTCATTTATTATCATCGATTCCAATAAGGCAGTATAATCTTTCTTTTTTCTGGGAATATACCATTGCAAATCTTTCGGTTCGTTTGTAATACCTGCAAATACTAAGTTTGCATATTGAAAAAATGTAGTAGTTAGCAATAATTCTAATTGCTCTAAGTCTTTCTTTTTTCCCAAAAATTCTTTTTCATTGTCATTAATGTCGTCCAATAATGAATCCATTTTTGCATTTATAAATCTATTGTCTGCAAAATCATTTTTATAGTTTCGCAATTGCGTGTAAAAGTTATTAGCTCCTACGGTTAAGCCTTTGCTGTTAATCCAAGCAAATTGCATGTCACGCTCTTTGTAAAATCCTATTACGGCATTTTGTATACTATCATTTACTTTGGTATGTTTAAAAAACAAAGGGATGCTATTACTATCTAAAAGTATATCGTTGTAGTTTTCTTTAGATGATATAGCTGTTATAGATTTTTTCTTATTCTTTTTTGTTTGTTTGTTTTTGCAAGATATACATATTGAAAAAGCAATTAAGCATAACATCAGAAAGCATAAACGATTTATTTTATATTTCATATAATCTTTTTATTTAAAAAAATGCCCAACAAATTATGCGGGCAAATTATTATTCATTTCTCCATCTTACAATTCATTCGATTTTATTCAATTTAGTCTCCCAATTTTTATACTTGGGAATTTGCTGAATCATCAAATTAATGGCTTCAATGAATAATGAATGTTCAACGTAGGGGGTATTTTATTAAGTATTATTCTTCAAAAAATTCATCACCAGTAGAATTTATATATCCTGTTTTTCCGGAAGTAGTTTTTATTTGTAAATAATTACTTCCTTTATTTACAATCCTGATGTCTGCATATTTTGGTGAGATTATTTTATTTTCTGTAAAATAAAATCCACGCAAGTTGCTTTTATCTGTTAATATAAAACCACCGTTCTCATCATAACTCATATTGGCATATCCTGTTGGAATGATGCTATTATTGTCTACATCTTTTAAATAAGTATTGCCATCTTTTTCTACAATGATATAGTCTTTGTTATCTATACCTTTCACCAGCATCAAATTGTTGTAATAAGCAATATTGCTTAATACAGTATCAGCTTTTATAAGTCCATTTAATTCACTTTTCTTTAATTGTAGATATAGAACTCCGCCCGAATTTACTTTGGTGATACTATTATATTCAAATGGTACAATGGTTTCAAATTTAGAATTGAATACACCATATAGGCTAGCTTTTTGAGCAATGTAAAATGTTTCATTACTACCCATTATTTTATAATCGTCTATAATTTTGTCGAAAAGCCCATTATTGTTTGTAATAGAATATGTCTTTTCTCTTATTGTTGTTTCTATGGGAATTCTATTTTCTGCTACTGAGTTTTCTGCAATGGCTGGACATTTAGGAAGGACAACCCCTTTTTTATTGATACATATCTCATAGCCACTTGCAACCAACGAAGCGCCCGTAAATATGATTGAATCTCCACCTTCCTTGTTTTTATTTGGCACAAAACCTTTTCTAAACGATTTTGCCACGGTATATCTTGCTGGAATTACTAATTTTCCAACTTTATTAATATAGCCCCATTTTTTGCCAATCTTTACTGCTGCTAGCCCCTCAGAGAACCACTTTACTTCACTATATTTCGGTGTTATAACGATGCTTCTTTCAACATTCGCATAACCCCATTTATCAGCTTTTCTATAAGGTATCAATGAGTAATCTACCGTTTGAGCAAAACTGTTAAGTGAAAAAATTAAAAGTATAAGTACAAAAAGATTTTTACGATTCTTGTTTTCTATGATGTTCATTATCTATATTTTTTTATAGTTTACTGTGAAGCCTTTTGCCTCTGTTCAATTATCAGGTTCAGAATTTCTCATTTGAATGTTTGACATGTCTAATAGTATTTTTAGCTTAAATATCTTCTCAATTTCCAGGCTATCGTTTCGTGTTGTTTCATAATACCTGTTAAAAAATCTGCTGTACCTGCATCTTTTATTTTGTTAGCAGTTTCTTCTACGTCTTTGCGTAAAGAAATTATCAATGTTTCATGGTCTGCTAATAATTCCTTCAGCATTTCTTTTTGTTCAGGATATTTTTTTGCAGATTCATTTATTCTTGATAATTCACAAAACTCTTTCATTGTTCCTATTGTTTTGCTACCCAGTTTGTTTATACGTTCGGCAATTTCATCAATAATTTCTTCTAGCTCTGTATATTGCTCCTGAAATAATTTATGTAATTCCATGAAACTTTCGCCAGCAACGTTCCAATGAAATTTCCTTGTTTTGATGTATAAAGTGTGCTCATCTGCCAGTATAACCGATAATATTCCTGTTGCACTATTTAGTGATTTTTGTGTAAGACCAATATTAGGTTTCATAATTAAAGTTTAGTTTTATTTTGAATTAATTTTAATCAGACGAGTTTATTTTTGAATTAGGTAATTACAACAATGTAATGTTCTTATTAAATTCTACAGCATTGTTTTGTATTTTGAGTGCTAATTTGAGAATTTATACTTGCCATTGCAAAAAGTATTAAAATCATTTTCTTCATCTATAAATCATTTTTTTGATGTGCATTCAATTTCACTTTGCAAAGTTGTATTTGCTTAACCGATTTAGCATTACATGATTATTTAAAAAAATTATATAATTATTATTATTAGAATAGATTTTTAATTTGATGTTTTATTCATATTGTAATACAGTGGTAAAAAAACGGCTAAAGTTTTTTTAGATGTTATTTTTTGGGTTTACAAACCGGAAGGAATATTGCCTTTTAGTTAACCTCTCTGTATGGGAGAAATAGTAATGTATGATAGAAAACCTACTGAAGATGCAAGGGAGGTATTTAATCATGATATTCATACTAGTTATTACCCATTGTTTGCTTTTGCGCATGGGCTTAGTTTTGCAAAGTTTGAAATGGGGGATATTTTATTAAGCTCAACTATCATTAAGAGAAATGAAAAATTAAATATATCGGTATCTGTAAAAAATGCTGGCAAACCTGCTGGTAAACATACCATAGAGTTATATACCCGAGATTTGTATGCAAGTGTAGGACCCAAACTGAAAAGACTTAGGGTTTTATAATAATATTTTTGAAGGCCGGTGAAAGTCAAACGGTGCGTTTTGCTATAAATAACGATGACTTGGTCTTTGTAATTAGCCAATTATTAACAATAACAGAACCAGGCGATTTTGTGCTTATGATAGAGGATAAGCAGGCTACGTTTTTTTAAAAAAATAAATTGTAAGATTGCAATCGTTTTTTGCTACAAATGTCCTTACTGATGTATTTAACAATATAATCCAATACATTTTTACTTTAATATTTGCATATTGGAGCGCTTTATTAATTTAGAATTATTCTAATGCATTCATTTACAATAATAAAAGGCTTAAAAATACTATGCCGACCGACTAAAATTATTTAATTTTCTTTTAAGTTTTTATTGTATCTAGATTGGTCTACAGTTTAATTAGTAGCAAAAAAAGCCTATTTTTTATTGCTTTGTGTAGTAAACTCTTTATTCAATCATATATAAATGGTTGTACAATCTTTTCTATTAATTCTTATATATTAATTTAATAGAGTAGCCGTTAATTGGTAGAATTATTTTCTTTAAAAGCTAAGAAATACGCAACCATTTTGCATTATTTAACGTTTATGATATATATTTATGCCTTAATAAAGAAATTTAAAAATAATTGTTATGAAAATTGAAAAATTAGTATTTTGTTTAGGTCTTGTTTTGTTTGCAATATCTTGTAAAAAAGAACCCGAAGTTGCGCCAGTTTTTCCTAAAGATTCATCCAGTCTAAATTTTTCTGCTATTTTAAATGGTAGAAATGAAGTTCCAGTAAATGTTTCTGCTAACACAGGAGTAGGGATTGCCACTTACGATAAATCAACTAAACTTCTTTCACTTTCTGTAGTTTATTCTGGTTTTACTGCTGTAGCTATGCACATACATGGAGCACCAGCTGGTGTAAACGGTGGTGTTTTATTTCCCCTTGGTACAGGTCCATGGACTTCGCCAGTAGCTTTTGTACGAACACTTACTACCAATCAAGAAGATAGTTTAATGAGGGGTTTGTATTACGTAAATATTCATTCTGCAACTTATCCGGGAGGAGAAATTAGAGGTCAACTTACTAAATAATAGTAAAAAAAGATAAACTACTAATATATTTATAATTATTAATAATAAAAGCTCGTTCAAAATGAACGGGCTTTTATTATTTTAGAACAGGTAAAATAATTTTACTGCTATTTTGTTTGTCATGGTAAATGCGAATAGTGCCTTTTTGAAAATCTTTTTCATCCGCATCTGGTATCCGCATAAATTTTTGAGGATTTCTATCCACCAATGGAAACCAACTGCTTTGAATCTGAATCATAATTTTGTGTCCCTTTTTAAATGTATGTGCTACATCGTTTAAGTCAAATTTTACTTGGGTAATTTTATTGGGCACAAATGGTTTTGGCGTAACAAAACTTTCTCTAAATTTTCCACGCATTACTTCTGCCCGCACCAAGCGTTGTAAGTTTGCAAGTGTTGTTGATTTTGGTATCCACGATGGTGTAACTTCATTTGATGGTAGTACATCAATTAGTTTAACAATAAAATCTGCATCGGTAGTAGAAACAGCTACTTGTAAATCTGCAATGATTTTTCCAGCGAGGGTTATATCTTCTGTAAGGGTATCTGTTTCAAAATAGATAACATCGTTTCTTTCTGCTGCAAAACGTTGGTCTTCGGCCATGTATCCATTATTGCGACCTCCTTGGACTTGCTTTGTGTAAGGTACTGGGTTTGCAGGGTCGCTTATGTATGCATCAAAACTATTTGTAGTAGTAGATTTTTTTTGTGAAAGCTTTTTATTTTCATTAAGGAAAAAAGCAGTTGGTTTGCTTTCTGCTGGTGGCCAAACGTTGTAAGATTTCCATTGGTTACTTCCTGTTTCAAAAACAGTAGCTTCTGCGGCATTAAAACTTCCCTTGTCTTTTAAAAAATAATTAAAGAACAATGTTTCCAAGCTATCTTGGTAATATTTAGATGTATTGCTACCAAAATCGTGTGTTACAAATTTATTCCAATTACCACCTGCCCATGCACCGTGTGTCCATGGACCCATTACCAAATAATTTTTATTGATGGGATTTTTTTTTTCTATTGCTTTATAGGTATTTAATGCACCGAATAAATCTTCTGCATCAAACCAACCGCCAACCACCATAACAGCAGGTTTAATGTTGGTTAAGTGTGTACGGATATTTCTTGCTTTCCAATAAGCATCATACGTATCATGTTGCAAATATTCATTCCATATATAGCTTCTGTTGTTGAAATACTTTTCTGATTGAGTGTTTTTTATAGGGCCAAGTTCTAAGAAAAATTTGTATACATCTTTGGCTTTATACTCAAAAACCTGACTTCCATAATCTTTTATTGGACCTTTTCTTTCCTTACCATAATAATTCATAAAACTAAAATTGTCCATCAAAAAAAATGCACCGTTGTGATTTACATCGTCACCAATAAATTCATCTGTTATAGGTGCCTGCGGACTCACTGCTTTTATGGCTGGGTGTGCATTGGGTAAAGATGCTGTAGCATAAAACCCAGGGTAAGATATGCCATACAAACCAGCACGACCATTGTTGTTTTTTATATTTTTTAACAACCAATCTATTGCATCATGTGTATCGCTGCTTTCATCCACATCTTTGTTTGTTTTCTTATTGGCAATATGCGGAGTTACTTCTAGGTTTACCCCTTCACTCATATAGCGGCCACGCACATCTTGGTATACAAAAATATATTTTTCGTTCATCAAGTTTTTATTTGGGCCTATTCTATTGGCAAAAGTTGTATCGCCGTATGGGCCAGCCGAGTAGGGGGTACGCTCTATAAGAAATGGGTATTTTTCGGTTTCATCCTTTGGAATGTAGATGATGGTTTTTAGTTTTATACCATCCCTCATTACAATGTTGGTATCTATTTTATTGTAATTTTCTTTTACAAAATTTGGTTTTGTTTGTGCAAAAGAATTCATGTAGCAAAAAAATATTGCTATAAAAAGTATTGTCTTCATTGTATGAAATTATTTGGAGCGTTTTATTATTTTAAATCACTACTTCATATATAGCACTGCATAATTTGGATGTTCGGGATTGACAATTAATTCTTGTCTAAGAGGATGAATCAAAACATCCAATTCTTCCATTGGTATAGCTCCTAATAATGGTTCTGAATTACCTTCTAAAAGATATGCATTACATACGCCTGTTCTATTTTTAAACTTCACCATTACTGGACCTACAACATCGAATTCTCTAATTGACCCATCAGCCATTACCGCTTTACGTTTTTCAATAAACGGTAATTCTAATTGAGATTGGATAGTTTCATTTATTGCCATCATATATGCCCCGCTATCAGCAAGCATACTTACATTCATCCGTTTTATTTCTTCTTGTCCAATAATATGTCTTTTGGCAAGTTCAATATCGGTAGTATTTGTTAATTCAATATCGGCATAAACCATTCCCCTAAAATCTTTTTTTTAATTCAGTATGAAGTTACAGCATTTTTTTAATTTTTAAGTATTGGTAAAATAAATTTAGTTTGGTTTGAAAAATCATGGAAAATCCTGATATTCGATTTTATATAATCTTTTTCCTCCGCTTTATAAATGTTTAGAAACTGCTGTGGATTCCGGTCTGCCAGTGGAAACCAACTGCTTTGTATTTGAATCATAATGCGATGCCCTTTTTTAAATGTATGCGCAATATCTGGCAAAGCATATTTTACATTGGTAATTTTATTTGGTACAAATGCTTCCGGTTTTTCAAAACTATTTCTGTATTTTCCTCTCATAATTTCGCCACGCACCAGCATTTCATAACCACCCATTGGATATTCTTTACCATTGCCTTTTGTACCACCAGGGTAGGTAAAATCATCTGGAAAAACATCTATTATTTTCACCACAAAATCTGCATCGGTTGTAGAGATAGATACGGCAAGATCAGCAATTACAGGGCCAGCAACAGTTATATCGTTTTCAAGTATCATAGTTTTAAAAGTCAATACATCTGGTCTTCTTTCTGCAAAACGTTGGTCGTCTGTCATATACTCACGGGTGCGTCTGTTGTGCACATCTTCTGTGTATGGTACCGGGTGTGCAGGGTCGCTTGTGTATTCGCTGATGCGTTTAGACTTTTGATAACGATAATCTAGTTCCGTAGTAAAATCATTAAAAGTTAATAGCCCATTTGGGTCAATAAATAAATTTCTATTTTCTACTTCCGCAGCCGGCCATTGTTTCAATTTCTTCCATGCGTTTTCTCCTGTAAAAAATATATTGGCTTCTGTTATTTCACTTACAATTCCTTTGCCTTTTAAATGATAATTAAAAAAGGGTACTTCAATATTTTTTTGGTAATATTCAGATGTATTGCTACCAAACCTAGCATTGCCCAAAAAACTACCTTCGCCACTCCATTGCCCATGGTACCATGGCCCCATTACGATGCTGGAATTTGTTTGTGGACTTTGCTTTTCGCAGGCTTTGTAGGCATTCCATGCACCCCAACAATCTTCTGCATCAAACAAGCCACCCACCCAAAGCATGGCAGGTTTTACATTGTATAATCCATTGCGGGCATTGCGAGCCTGCCACCATGCATCGTAGTTTGGGTGTTCCATCATTTGATGCCAAAATTTAATGCTGTCGCCAATAATTTTTGCCAGATTTTTTGGCGTGCCATTTTCCAAATAGAATTTATAGTTGTCTTTTATAGTAAAATTATACCCTTGCCCATAATTTTTTGTTGGCTTTGGGTGGGGCTTGCCAAAGGTTGGATAAAACCCAAACCCATCCATGGCAAAAAAAGCGCCGTTGTGGTGAAAATCATCACCAATAAACCAATCGGTAACGGGCGCTTGTGGCGATACGGCTTTTAATGCAGGATGCCCACTCAGAGCAGCTTCTGTACTGTAAAAGCCTGGGTATGAAGTTCCAAGTATTCCTGCATTGCCATTGTTGTTTTCTATATTTTTTACAAGCCAATCCAGCGCATCGTAGGTATCGCTTGCTTCATCTATCTCGTTTCCCTTTTTATTTTTATTAAAAGGTCGCACATCTTCAAACTCACCTTCGCTCATGTAGCGCCCCCGTACGTCTTGAAAAACAAAAATATAATTTTCTTTAATGTAGGCGGCTTTGTATCCTCCTGCAATAGAGGCATATTTATCTTCTCCATACGGCGAGCATGAATAGGGCGTACGAGTCATTAAGAAAGGATGTTTTTCTCCATTATCTTTTGGCGTGTATATTGCCGTAAATAATTTTACACCATCTCTCATGGGTATATACACTTCTTTTTTAGTGTAGTTTTCTTTAAAATAAGTTTCAGTAATTTCTTGTGCAATAGTGTTAAAAGAAATACTTACAAAAGCAATAAAAGATAGTATTTTGCGCATGGGTTTAATTTTTATATCTTCAAATTTAATAAAAACAAAATTGCTTTGCTATGAATAATGATGAAAAGTTGGTAGAAAGATTTTTTACAGCATTTAAAAAGCTAGATGCAAATGGTATGAATGCCTGCTACAGCAACGATATAGCTTTTTATGATCCTATGTTTGAGTTGCTCAGGGGCGATGAAGCAAGGGCTATGTGGCAAATGTTGTGTAAGAACGCCAAAGAATTTTCGTTAGAATTTGATAGCATAAAGAATATGGAAGATGGTTATTACACTTGCAACTGGCAAGCCAAGTACAAATTTTCTGCAACGGGTAGGAGGGTGGTAAACAATGGCAAAGCCCACATGAAAATAGAAAATGGATTGATTATCGAGCATAGTGATGGCTGGAGCCTTGCAAAATGGAGTGCACAAGCAATAGGGTTGCCAGGTAAATTTTTTGGTTGGGCTGGTTTTTTTAGAAGGAGATTAAAAAATAATGCCAGAAGGAATTTGTTGAATTTTATGCAAAGGAGTGCTGAAGATTAATATCTTTTTAATCAATAATCGAAAAATTATAGGTAGCAGATAACTGTTTATGTTGCGTTGCAATAGTATCTGCCTGCTTTGAATCATTTAGCTTCTTTCCATCCATTTTATATACTTCTATTTTAGTAGTTCCAGCTTTAAGCGTTTTGTAAATTTCAAAACTATACTCCATTCCACCATCGCTTCCATCATCTATAGTTTCTGTTTTTATGTATTGAAAATATTTGGTATCAATATTTTTTTCATAAATGGGCGAAGGGTATTTTGATCTGTCTATCCCCATCCTTTCTCCATATTGAAAAACAATGGTTTTGCCTACAGAAAGCTTATTCATTATCTGTTCTTTTGGTTCCATGTGTTTCTTTAGAATGTTGCTTATTTTATTATCGTAAGATTGTGTGCATGCAAAATGACTAATTATAAAGAAGAGAAAAATAAAATTTCTCATATAGTTAAATTGTTATAATAATATACCTTTTTGAAATATCTATAAATTTTAAAAGCGCCATAAAAATGTACATTTATAGTGTCATTTTGGGCATCATTTAATTTCCTTTAACGCTATAGTCCAACCTAAATCCATTTTTAAGATAAGCGGGTTAGCACTTGTGTTTTGAATCCAAATCGTCTTATTGCCATTTCCTTCCGCTCCATTGTTTATGATAAATCCATCTATTTTTTGCACTTTCCCTTTAATAATTACTTCAGGATATACTTCATCTTTTTCTTGCCTGTAAAATGTTTCTGGCTCAGCATTATCAAATTGCATGTCGGTTTTTTTATCGGGCATTTCAGCAAAATTTTTATTTGTTAGCCATACCGTACAAGCATCTTTTAAAAGTAGTTCGCCACCAGTAAAATAGTTTACATATTTACTGGTTTCATTTTTACCATTCTTGGTTATTTTTACATGCCCTTTTGTTTTATTTTCATTGGTCATCATATATTTAAAATCTATACCTTTTTCATAGGTATAATCGTTTAAGGTTACTATAAAATCGTACTTATTTCCGTTTGCATTTACCTCATATACTAGTTGAGTACCCTTTGTAATATCTATTGAAGTACTTTCGCCATCTTCATCCTTTACTATTATGGGAATAGTGAAATATATTTTTGATTGGTTGTTTTTTTTGGAAATTGCTTTTATAGGAACTTTTTTTGCAACTTTCTTTTGAGCATTGAGTACAAGCATTCCGAATAATAATGGCAATATTGCGAAAACTGTCTTTTTCATATCTAACTATTTGTTTTAAGAATATTTGCAAACTAAGTTTAATAGTAGGATATACATATACCGTTCAATGGGTATTTTTTAAAGAAATTTAAAGCTGGCTTCTCCGTACAATCTTCTTCGAAATAATATTGTATTAAAAAAACTAATGACTATCCCTTATTGGGTGCAAAAGAATTTTATGCATGAAATAAGCAATTTATGATTTTTAAAGGGGTAGATTAAAATGATATTTCTGTATTTTTCTGTGAATCTGTGGCAAAAATATTGCCACAGATTCACAGAAAAGCTGTTTTGTATATTATCTTTTAACTATTACCAAATAGATTACAGATAATATGGGTAAATTTATATAGGTAAATTCTTTAAATGAAGAATAAATTTCTATACAGTTTATATTTAATTTTCTACAATTTTATATTCCTTGCACCTAATTGCGGATAGTCATTAAAAAATTATTATAAAAAAATAATTTTGGATATTATTTTCAATCTTATTTAAACAAAGCCATTACTTCTTGTTTCTTTCTTCTAGATACAGGAAAATTTACATCATTTGTGAGCCATAAAATACCTTCGGTATCCATTTTCTTCACATGAATTTCGTTTACTAAAAAGGATTTGTGAATACGTAAAAATTTATACTCGGTTAAAATATCTTCGTATTCTTTCAATGTTTTTGAAACTATCAAACACTTTTGATGTGTGAAATAAAACTTTGTATAATTATTTGTACCTTCTAGACAAATGATATCTTTTGTATCGTACAAAAAAGCGCCTTCTTTTACCGAAATGGCAAGTTTAAAATTTTCAGGTTTCTTCGTTTTAAGGTTACTGATTAAATTTTCTACCAAGGTTTGCTGTTGTTGTGGGCCAATTATTTCTTTTTTGATTATGTGGCGATTAATGGCATTCTGTAACTCTACCATATCAACTGGTTTTAGCAAATAATCCAATGCACTAAAGCGTATGGCTTTTATAGCGTACTTATCAAAAGCGGTTGTGAAAATTACATCAAAATCCCAATTGGCAGCTTTGTTTAAAAAATCAAATCCATTCATATTGGGCATTTCAATATCCAGCATTACCAAGCCTGGTTTAAACTCATCCAGCTTTGCCAATGCTTTTTCAGGACTATTGCAAAACAAAATTTCTTTGGGTATATGCACATATTTTTCAATGAGTACTTTTAATACATTGCCAGCTGGTTCTTCATCATCTACAATTAAAATTTTAAGCATCGTTATTTATTTTGTTCAATAATAGGAAGTGTTATGATAACTTTAGTGCCTATACCTTTTCCCTCACTGTCTTTTAGGTCAATTGTTTTTGTTGTGGCCATGCCAGGATATTGTTGGTTTAGTAAAGATATACGCTGAGTGGCCAGTAAAGTACCTTTCGATTCAAATTTTTCTGCCCCCAATTTTTGACTTTTAATGGCTTCAGATTTTTCTCTACCTACACCATTGTCTTCTACGATAATTTCTAACTGATTGTCTTTTTCTATTATAAAAATGGTTAGTTTTTTTTCTCCTTGTTTATGCCTTAACCCATGCCATACTGCATTTTCTACATAAGGCTGTAAGAGTAAGGAAGGTAGTTGGATAATATCTGCATCTATATTTTCATCTGCTACAATATCATATTCAAAAGATTGCCTAAAGCGCAATGCTTCTAAGGATAAGTATAATTTGAGTACTTCTATTTCATTGCTAAGCGATATAAAATTTTTCTCAGAATAATTTAATACCATGCGGAGTAGTTTTGAAAAACTAGATAGATAGCGGTAACCATCTTCTATATTTTCTGTAATAATTAATTCTTGTATGGCATTTAGGCTATTAAAAATAAAATGAGGGTTCATTTGTGCACGAAGCGCTTTTGCTTCTAGCTCAGTAATTTGCTGTTGTATAGCTGCACGTTTTTTTATACTTTTTATTCTACTTTTATAAACCAAAAAAGTTGTTAAGCATAACAAAATTGCTACCAATAATATGAACCAAGCTTTTTGCCAAAAAGGAAATTTTACTATTACTTCAACAGAATTACTAAACACTATCCAATCTTTTCCATTATAAGTAGCTCTTGCTTCAAATATATAATTTCCAGAACGTAGGTTATAAATAATATTCCTATTTAGTGTAGGCGTACTCCAGCTTGTATCGAAACCTTTCATTTTATAGCTGTATAATATTTTTTGATTGCTCAATAAGTCTGATGTACTAATAGAAAAATTAATTTTTCCTTCGTTATATTCAAATACTATTTTATTATTCCCTTCTGTAGGAAAAAAATCTTTTCCATCTTTGGTGTAGTGTATAAATAATTTGAGAGGCGCTACATAGTCCTTCATTTCTGTCGGATTAAAAAATACTATCCCTTGCTTGTTTCCAAAAATTAAATCTCCTGAAGTAGATTTATGCGCACTCCCAATTGTATAGCTTAATACATTTAATCCATTGTGTTCATCAAAATACGAAAATGTATTATTGTAGGGATTATACTTTGTAATATTTGTATTATTTGTAAACCAAATATAGCCACTGTCGTCGGCTAATAAATTTTCAATTCTTGTGCTTATCAAGCCATTACTTTTATCAAAGTTTTTAATTTTTCCATCACTAGATAAAATGCTCAATCCTCCATATCCGGCAATATATATATTATTCAGTTTGTCTTTTTGTATTGAATATATTCTGTCACTTGGTAATCCGTTTTTTGTAGTAATTTCTTTTATTTTCTTTGTAATAAAATTATAACAATAGGCACCTCCATTAGGAGATACTGCTATCCAAACTTCATTTCCATTTGGTAATATATCTATGATGCGCTTGTGTGCTATTTTTTGTAATGGAATATCATTTGCAAATGTGTCTATTGTGTAATTTGTGGGGTTTATTTTAAATAAGCGCCTTTCTCCACCAACAAGCATGCTGCCGTCTTCCAATTTCTTTATGATACGCAAAGCATTTATGGGTAAGCCATTGGTACTATCTAGTTTTTTTATGAGTACACCTGTATTTTTATAAATACTTATTCCTTCGCCTGAATAAGCAACCCATATATTTCCATTGCTACTTTTTTCGAGTGATAAGGGTATTGGGTAATTGGTGGCTTTTGGAAACTCTTTTCGTATATCACGTATTATGCTGGTTTGTTTTGTAATTATATCTGTACTTAGAAGATGTTCTGTAGTAGAAACCCAAATTCTTTTATTATCTAGTTCTACAATATCGGTTACATCTTCGTCTATAAGTTTTGAATCTTTGCTGGTAAAATATGGAATCACCTTCATCATTGAATAATTGATATTCGTAATGTTTAGGCCTCTGTTGGATGATATGGATAAATTACCATTTTTATCAGCAGCCATCCATCTAGGGGAATTATTGCTAATAGTATTTTCATCCATCGGATAATGAACATAACTTTCAAAACTATTTGTTGCAGGTTTAAATTTGAGGAGTCCGTTTCGTACAGTAGAAATATACACATTTTTATCTATTGCAAGCTGCATATGAAAAATGCCCGTTTGTATTATTTCGTTTTGCTGGTTTATTATATTTGTATATGATTGTAGTAATTTGCCAGTAGCAATATCTATTCTTTGCAAATTCCAATATCGGTTGGTACCTGCTAGTATTTCTTTATCGTTTATAAAAGAAGCTGCAAACACATTATCAAGTTTATACTCTAATAATATTTTTTGATGCTTGAAATCTACGACTACAATTTTTTCTCCCCCTGCCACTATCAATGCTGTGTCATTATTTAAAAAGCTTATAGCCCTGGTATTTCTTTTTGTTATTATTGTATTGAACCATGCATAAGGTTTCCATACAGTTTCTCCTTCTTTTAAAAGAAAGGAGCCCTTATTTGTTGTAGCAATAATTCCAAGGCCTTGCGCTTCAAAACAAATAAGCACATTTATTTTTTTTAGACTGTCGTGTATTACAATCGTTTTCATTATGCGTTTCTCGTCTAGCATTACAAGTCCTATATTGGTACACACCCATATTCTATTTTTGCTATCACAAAACAAATAACCTATTTCGTTTGCAATTAACTGCGGGTGTGTCTCTTTAAAGTACTGTGTTACATCATACCCATCAAATTTATTTAAACCATCGTTGCTAGCTACCCATAAGAAACCATTTTTATCGAACGTATTACAAGCGAGTGTAAATGAACTTAAACCCTCTTTTACAGAAAGATGCTGAAAAGAAAGATGCTGTGCTTTTGCCGAAAAAGAAAGTAGTAGGCTTAGTATTACAGCGTGATACAGTTTAAATATAAAAGCAGTAAGTTTCATTATAAGCAAAAGTATATAACCTTTTAATCATTCTACCACCATTTTCTCTATCAAATATACCATTACATAAATAAAGAATGTTTAATAAACCGTTGTATAAGTAACATTAACCATTGTCTTTTTGGCTAGTATTCATATAGCTATTGCAAAATACTTTTACTAAATATTAAAACAAAGGTTATGACGAGCACAATAACCGATAAAATAATCGAGCTAAAAGCAGAGATGAAGCAAATAGGATTGTGGAAAAAGCAAGTGCCTTTTTGGGTAAATGAATTTACCCAAACTGCAATACAAACGGAACAAGATTTTGCAGAGTGGTTGCAATTTGTGTACATACCCAATATGATGCAGCTGGAAAACAGAAGCAGCATGGGCACAGAAAAATACATAGTGCCACAGGCTATACAATTTTTTGGTAAAGATGTGCAGAAAGGTAGGTTGTTGCAATTGTTAATTGAGTTGGATTCTTTGTTATAAAATAAAAAATGAAACAATTATTATTATTATTATTTATGCTGAATAGCATACAGCAACTTGTAGCCCAAAACGTAGGTATAGGCACTACCGAGCCGCTTAACAAACTACAGGTAAACGGTAACCTGCTTATAAACACACCTACCACTGCCACCAGTACAGCACCTACTGTGGCACAAACAAAAACAATTGTAAATGCAAGCACTCAATCATTTTCAAACGCAGATTCTACCGGTCGCATTTACGACCCTGGAGGACCTTCAGGTAATTATAACGCCAACCATATTGGGAATGTAGATATCAACTTCGGGACAGGGACTGTTGGTATTGAAATTATAATTGAAACAATGCAACTGGGCATAGGTGACTCTTTAATAATAAAAGAAACATCAGCTTCTGCAAATTATTTATTGGCTGTAGGCAATGGATATACTAGTACGGGCAAATGGGTATTTAATTCATCTTACATATATATGATTTTTAAAAGCAATGCGGATGCAAATGTTGGTAGCGGCTTTTCATTATTGTTTCACAGGTTGTACGATAAAAGTGCATTGCTAACTGATGTTGCTGGCCTTACTGGTAAAGGATTACTTTTTGATACTAAGACAGGTTCTTTGAGGGCGGGCAGAATAGATAATTCTGTTAGAGGCAATTATTCAACTGCATTGGGAAGCGGAGCTATTGCCACTGGTTTTGCAGCCACTGCAATGGGAAGCGGCACTACTGCAAGTGGAGAGTATGCAACTGCCATGGGAATTGGTTCTAAAGCTTCCAGTTTGTACACTACTGCTATGGGAAATTATACAATAGCATCAGGTTTGAGTTCTACTGCTATGGGTGAGGGTTCTATTGCCAGTGGACAATTATCAACTGCAATGGGTGGTAATACTACCGCCAGTGGCGAAAATTCAACAGCTATAGGAGCTAATACAGACGCAGTTGGTAATTACTCAACAGCAATGGGATTTACCACATCTGCTAATGGCAGCTATTCAACAACAATGGGATTTACCACAACTGCTAATGGCAGTTATTCAACAGCAATGGGTTCTAACACAGAAGCTACTGGCAATTATTCCACCGCAATGGGAAACCTTACTAACGCTACAGGCTATGGCTCTACATCAATGGGAAGCGGCACTACTGCAAGTGGACAATATGCAACTGCCATGGGGATTGGTTCAAACGCATCAAGCTTATACACTACTGCTATGGGAAATTATACAGTAGCATCAGGTTTATCTTCTACTGCAATGGGAGAGCAGACTATTGCCAGTGGGCAATTGTCCACTGCAATGGGAAATTCAACAACTGCCAGCGGAGATAATTCAACTGCCATGGGTGGCAATGCCGTTGCCAGTGGCAGTTATTCAACAGCAATGGGGCGAAATACTATTTCAAGAGGTTATACGGGTACAGTCATAGGCATGTATAATAATCCTGTTCTTTTTACTGCACAAACATCTGTAACATCCAACACCCCATTGTTTATTATTGGCAATGGCGATTTTGGAAATTTAAGCAATTCCATGATGGTTCGTAAAGACGGCAATGTGGGCATTGGCACAGATTTACCCTCTGCCAACCTACACATAAAACATGCAAGCGGAGGTGGCTTGATATTAGAAAATGCCTCTGACAATAACAAATGGCGCATCTACTCCGCCAGTGGAGATAACAATCTTACTTTTTATAATAATGCTGGTAGCGAAGTAGCCGATATAGATGATGTAACCGGCACTTTTAATGCCATTAGTGATATCCGCCTTAAAAAAAATATAGAAAGTATGCAGCCTGTTCTTCCGCTGCTGATGAAACTAAATCCCAGCTATTATCAATTTAACTGGCAGCAGCCAAATGAACAGCGGCAAATAGGTTTACTGGCACAGCAGGCACACCAATTGTTTCCAGAATTAGTGAGTTATAGCAAAGAAAAAGATTTGTATAAAATGAATTATGCAGGGTTTAGTACAGTGGCTATAAAAGCTATACAGGAGCAGCAGGTAATTATAGAAAAACAGCAAAAACAAATTGATGAACTCAAAGTACTGGTAAATGTATTAATGAAGAAAAAATAAGTCATTTAAAATAGAGTATGAAAAAAATACCAATATTACTATCAGCAATTTTTATTTCCCAATTTGTAAACGCCCAAAACGTGGGTATAGGAACCGCCGAGCCGTTAAACAAACTGCAGGTTGTAGGTAATTTTTTGGTAAATACACCCTCTACAAACACTGCCACCGCACCCACTGCAGCACAAACCAAAACAATGATAAATGCTAGCAACATTGTATTTCAACAAATTGATTCTACTGGTATTATTTACGACCCAGGTGGTGCCACAGGTAATTATTTACCCAACTTAAATGCTACAGCTGGTATCATTTCTACTTCTTGTGTTGGTATCGAAATTATTTTTACAAGTTTGCAGTTGGGCATTGGAGATTCATTGATAATAAAAGATGCATCTAGTGCTACAATAACTCTATTTGCTGTGGGCAATGGTTACAATACTACCGGTAAATTTATTTTTAATGCATCGGGTTTAAATATAGTTTTTAAAAGTAATGCCGATGCTAATGTAGGTAGTGGGTTTTCGTTATTGTTTCGCAGATTATTTGATGCAAGCTCATCTTTGCCAGATGCTAATGCTATTACCACAAGGGCATTTTTTTTCAATACAAAAACGGGTGCTCTAAAAAGTGGAAGTATAAACAATGCCACTACAGGCAATTTTTCAAATGCTTTAGGCTATGAAGTTACTGCAAGCGGTATATATTCTACAGCAATGGGCTATTATTCTTCGGCATTATCAGAAGGATCTACTGCATTTGGCTATGCTTCAGAAGCTAAAAACAAAGGCTCAACAGCTTTTGGTAGTTTTTGTAAGGCTTGGGGAGATTTTTCTGTAGCTGGGGGCGATTTTAGTTTAGCTGAGGGCTATGCTTCAACTGCATTTGGTGAAAGTAGTAGAGCAACTGGCGTTTATTCAACAGCTTTGGGAGAATTCACAGATGCAAGCGGCTCAGGTTCTACTAGCATGGGCTCATTTACAAATGCCGAAGGCAGATACTCATCAACTTTAGGTGAGCATACTACTTCAAAAGGCTATGCAGGCACAGTTGTAGGCATGTATAATTTTCCAGTAGTTGCTACTCCACAAACTTCTGTATCAACAAGTACACCTTTGTTTATTGTAGGGAATGGTAATAATCAAAATGAGCTTAGCAATGCATTGGTGGTTTTAAAAAGCGGAAATGTAGGTATTGGTAACTTATTGCCACCTGTAACCAAACTACAGGTAGATGGTGGTACCGATGCAAGTCTTGCCAACAACTCAGGCTATTTACTAATAGGCGATTACTTAAACAGTAACCTTGTTTTTGATAACAATGAAATTATTGCCAGAAACAATGGTGCTGACGCAACCCTATTTTTACAAAACAGTGGCGGAGCATTGGTAGTGGGTGGCACAGCATCAAAACCCGGTGGCGGTAGTTGGAGTGCTACCAGCGATGCAAGATTAAAGCAACACACAAAACCATACAGCGATGGCTTGCAACAATTGCTAAAAATAAACCCGGTATACTTTCAATACAACCATTTTACGAGCTACGATACCAGCAAACAACACATTGGAGTTATTGCCCAAGAGTTGAAAGAAATAGCGCCTTACATGGTAGGCAGTTTTACCCAAAATAATAATGAATATTTAAATGTAGATAATAGCAGCATGACTTACATGCTTATTAATGCAGTGAAAGAACAGCAAAAAACAATGGAAGAATTAAATAAAAAAAACAATGATTTAAAAATTAGACTTGAAAAATTAGAAGCAATTCTTTTAGAAACTAATAACCCATAATTTAAAAAAACTGTTTTTACAAGCTGGAAATAGTTAGTAAACATAATCCCAAATGAGATGAAAAAAATAATTTTTCTTTCAATCATCACATGTAGTTTCTTTTTACCATTTCATGTGCAAGAAATTAACAACAAAATAAATCCAGTGGAGGAGAATACAGTAAACCCATCTATTTTAAAAAGAGAAAAACAATCGTTGTCCACTATTCTAAAGCAGGTACTATTAATTGGAAAGAAAAAAATGCTATTTGTGTAAAATAAATATATAATAATTCATACAAAAATTTCAAAAATAAAAAAACAACAATATGAAACAGATTCTCACCATTTTATTTGCAGCAATTAGCTGTAATTTTTTACATGCACAAAGCGTAGGTATAGGAACCACATCACCAAACAACAGCGCAGTATTAGATGTAAGCAGTACCAGCAAAGGTTTGTTAATTCCAAGAATGAGCACTGTACAACGCAATTTAATATCAGGGCCAGTAGCAGGCTTAATGCTGTATGATACTGATTTTAAAGAATATTATCACCATGATGGAACTACATGGAGAAAGGTATTAAACAACAATGTTTGGAATACATCTGCTACAAGAAGTTGGGTGTTTAATAGTGACGACAGTATTGGGATAGGAACTACCAGTCCTGATCAAAAACTGCATGTATTAAACGGGAAAATTTATGTGCAAGATAATAGAACGGGGCAAGACCCACATGTAATATTCGATATACCAAATGTTGATGGCAATGAGGGAGGATTACAATTTAACCGTACCGGTGATACACTTGCTTCTCTAAATTATGTAGAAGACGTGGGTATTGCAAATTATTTGCGCATTGGGGTTGGTAAAGAGGGTAAAAGCAATGATTTTACCATTAATACCAATGGCGAAATAGGTATTGGTACCAATATCCCAGCTGGTCAATTACAATTAAACAACTATACCGGAGATAACTTTGTAATAAGGGATGTAGATGGTGTAATACAATTTACTAAGCCTCCCACCTTCATTGGCGATGTAGAAACCAAAAAAGCATTTATACAATTATCTAATACTGATGATTTGCGCTTGGGTACCAACTCAGGCAATAATACCGGTAAAATTATTTTCCGACAGAATTCCACGGATCAAGTAACTATAGATCAAGAAGGCGAAGTGGGTATTGGTACAACAACACCATTATCTAAACTTCAGATACCAGCTGGGGAAGATGCCGATCTTTCATCTGCTGCTAACGGATTTATCATGTTGGGTACTGGTTCTTCCACGAGTTTGCTATTAGATAATAATGAAATAATGGTAAGAAGTAATTATACAACGCCTGGTACGCTTGCTATTCAAAATGATGGTGGTGAAGTAACGGTAGGAGCAAGAACTACCATAAATAGAGCCGGGGAGGCACTTGCATTAAATGGTAATAATCCTGGCATGTCGTTTTACCAAAATGGAGTTTTCCGTTCATTTATAAATCAATCTGCAGGCGAATTGTATATAGGAGTAAATGCTGGTAATCTTCACTTAGATGCTACAGGCCAAGTAGCTATAGGCAATGTAATACCCGCCGCATCTGCTTACAAACTTACCGTAACAGGTAAAATAATTTGCGAAGAACTAAAAGTAAAATTGGTAAGCAGTGTATGGCCAGATTATGTTTTTGATAAAAAATACAAGTTGAAATCATTATCAGAAGTAGAACAGTTTATTTTAAAAAACAAACACCTTCCAAATATACCTTCTGCTGTAGAAGTAGAAAAAAATGGTATTGAAGTAGGCGATATGCAAAAGAAGATGATGGAGAAAATTGAAGAGCTTACATTGTACATTATTGATTTGCAAAAACAAATGGATGCATTAAAACAAAATAAATAGTCATGAAATTACAATTAAATTTTAAAGGAATTTTGGCAATTATTTTATTTACAGGGATTCATGTTTATTGCTTTGCGCAACCAAAAAAATGCAAGAGCCCCACCATAAATATACAAAGCCAGCAAATAGCTGAAACATGGGCTGCGCAAAGAAGCCCTGAGGCGGTAAACAAACTGGTGAGGGTTTATTTTCATATATTAAGAAGTGATGCTGGCGGTAGTGATGCAGCAACTATAACCCAAATTAATGAGGAATTTAATGACTTGATAGAAGACTACGCTCCTTATAATATTTGCTTTGCAAATGTTGGCTTTGGTTATATTAACAGTACGGATATTAATTTTAATTTAGATCCAGATGTACAAGCAGATGTAAATATGTTGTTACCTTTTTTAGTACCCAATTGTATAAATATTTTTTACCATAGAGCATTGGCTGGTTATGGTGGCAATGCTTACAATATTCCCAACACATTTTGTTCTGTTGACGATGGTAATATAGGTTTATGGCGAACTGTATCACACGAAGTTGGACATTGCCTTGGGCTGTTACACACTTTTGAAACAAACTATGGTGAGGAATATATAAGTGGCTCTAATTGCTCTACCCGTGGCGACAGGGTTTGCGATACACAGGCAGACCCTTACACTGAATCCAGTTGTTTTTCTGCAACCAGTTGTAATTATACTGGTACTTGCCAAGATCCGTCCAGTGCTACAAATTACTCACCACCTTACCAAAATATAATGAGCTATTGGGGTTCCGAAGGTTGTACTGTTACTCATTTTACAACGGGGCAATTTGCAAGAGCAACTTCTTTTTTAGAAACAGATGCAGGATTACTAACTACTGTTTCGCCTGCTACCACTGCAGCAGGGCCAGGTACAGTTAGTACTGGTTTTTATTTTAGAACGGCCCGCAACAGCATTACTATTAGCCCTACATTAAATATTACGGGTACAACTATATCATCAATACAAAGCCAATCTGTAACCGTGCCGCCAGGGTTTCAAGCTTTGCCTACAACTGGTTCTACTACCATAAAAGCTACTTGTGTGTATTAATGTAAAGTGTATTTTATGATTTAAAATAATTGCAGTTATGAAAAAGGAATTGTTATTGGTTGTTACAATTTTTATTTTGTGTTCAAATATTTTTGGACAAACAACCAAAGAATGTAGCAACATTCCCATTGACACCGCAGCTTATTTAGCAGCAGAAAATTATGCCCTGCAAAGAGCACCTTCAGCAGTTTCTAGATTGGTAAGGGTATATTTTCATATATGCAGAAATGATAATGGTAGTGATGTTGCAGCTACAAATGCAGAGGTAGAAACAGAATTTAATATGATGGTATCAAAGTACTCGCCCACGGGTTTATGCTTCGCTAATATGGGTACAAACTTTATTAACAGTACTGATATAAATTATAATCTTGATCCGGATGTATCTTCAAACGAAGCTTGGTTATTACCCTTTCTCGTACCAAATTGTGTAAACATTTTTATTCACCAAGAACTGGCTGGTTATAGAGGTAATGCTTACGGCATTCCCAACGACTTTTGTTCTGTTTCCAGAGATGGATTAGGTGCAGCAAAAAGTATGACGCATGAGGTAGGACATAATTTTGGTTTAATGCACACTCATACAGATTGTGGAGGCTCTTTCATTTCTGGTTCATTTTGCAGTGTTACCGGAGATAGGGTTTGTGAAACGCCTGCAGACCCATATTGTTTTGAAGAAGCCGCATGTTTTTCAAACAATGGATGTAGCTATACGGGCACTTGTGATGATGCAACTGGTGCAACTAACTGGACTCCTCCATACAATAATATAATGAGTTATTGGTACAATTTTGGGCGTACAAGAATAAATTTTTCAAGTGGGCAGTTTGCCGTGTAAATAGTTTTATAGATACCTATGCCCCGCTTGTACAAACAACTTCTCCTAATACTTTAACCTACAATAACGTTAATGTTAGCAATGGTTTTCAGTTTAAATCTGCTATTACTAGTCTTTCCACAGGCAATAATGTAACGCTAAATGGCAGTGTGGTAGCAGGTTTTGTGAGCCCATCTATTTTTGTTGCACCTGGTTTAATAGCTGCGCCAAGTACAGGGGAAATAATTTTTAGGGCATCGGGTTGCAATTAAAGAAATATTTTGTTTGTATGATTCTAGCAAACTAAAATTTCTTTTGCAACACTTAAATTATTATTTTGCAGGTATTGAAACATTTCCCCAAAATATTAATCATTTTATTGTTATTTTTTTCTCTCAAAAGCCACGCACAGCAAAAGGCAAATGGCAATATTGTGGGTACTGTTTTTCAATCAGAAAACAAACCCTTGGCATTTGCAACTGTTTCTTTATGTGTATCTGGTAGTACCAAAGATTGTATAACTATTTTGACTGATAAGATAGGTTCTTTTGAGATTGATTCGCTTACAGCAAATTATTATACTATTAAAATATCGAGCATTGGTTTTACTACCAAAAGAATAGATAGTATTTATTTGAGGGCAGATAGAATGGACTTTAATTTGAATGAGATCATACTAGCCAACAAAGTAACATTAGAAGAAGAAGTAATTGTATACACAGAAAAACCCTTGATAGAAAATAAAGACGGGAAAATTATCTTTAATGTAGGCGAAACAGCTGCAGCCAACTCTAGCAATGTAAATGAGTTATTACAAAAAACACCCTTGGTAACCATAGATGCGGAAGGGAAAATTTTATTGAAAGGCAAAGAAGTAAAAATACTGATAGACGATAAACCGGTAGAATTAAATGCAAAGCAATTGCAAGAAATGCTGGAAAGTATGCCGGGTAGTTTTATAGATAAGATTGAAGTAATGACAAACCCACCACCACAGTATGCCAATGAGCGTGGTGGCGTAATAAATATTGTAAGTAAAAAAGGTAAAGTAGGATTTACACTTAGGGCAAATATGTATTACGGAACCAGGGGAGAAGAAGGCGGTTCATTCTCCACTTCTTATCGTAAGAAAAAAATTACTACGCAACTTAATGTTTCACTGTCCAACAATAGGTTTGAAGGGAATTCTAATTACCAAAGGCAAAATAACTATACTGATTCTTCCAATTTTTTACAATCTGAAAGTGATTTTATCAATAAAAGTTTTAAGAAAACAATCCGTTGGAATACAGATTATGATTTCAACAAAAGCAACAGCGTAAACCTCTCGGTGAATTACAATACAAATAGAGGAAACAATAATTCCTTGAGTGAGTTTACCAATATCAACAAAAACTTATTGGCATATAAAATAAATGATAGGTCTATCGTTTCTGATATAGACAACCATACCGTAAATGTTACAGCCAGTTATTTATGGAAAGATAAAAAGAAGACGGGGGTATTTAAAATCATCAATGGATTTGTTTATGTAAATAATACAAATCAAAGAAACTTTTTTCAAGAGTTTTTTGGTTTGGGTAAAGTACCGCTTGGTATAGATTCTACACAGTTCCAATCTAATTTTGTTAACGGAAAAAATTATTCTTTGCGAATAAATTATGATAAATCTTTTGACAGTGGTAAATATTTTTTTAGTACGGGTTTAAATTATTTACACAACAATAGTTACAATGATTTAGATGCTCAATTTTTAAAAAAGCCTGAAAATATCATGCTCCCCCAAAGAGGGTTTGATAATGAGTTTTATTTTATTCAAAAGATACTACAAGCAAGGCTAGCGTTAAAGTATAGAATTAAAACAGATTTATATGCAACAGGGGGTGTACAGATAGAAAATACCAGACAAGGTTTTGATCATTTATCGCTTGGTAATACTTATAATAAGAAATATTTTAGTTATTTACCTTTTGCTTTGATTACAAAAAAATGGGCGAATGATTTTACTTTTTCTTTGAGTTATAAGAAGAGTATACAACGCCCTGGTATAAACGAAACAAACCCTGCAGTGGATATTGGCGATCCTTACAATACTCGCTTCGGAAATCCTTATTTGTTGCCCTTTTATGCGCATAATTTTGATGCTGCTGTAGGGAAAAACTATAAGAAATTTAATTACAATGCCAGCATTGGGTACAACGCTTTACTCAATTTGTACGTGCCTATTCGTACACTACAGACCGATGGTAAAACTTTCATTACGTACGAAAATATAAGCAACCGCAAAGAATATGAGGCAAGTTTATGGGGAGCTTATACAATAGCTAAAAATTCGAAAATTAGTGCAAGTTTGGGTTATAATTATAACGTGTACAGCAATTTTGATAAAGCTGTATTGCGTTACAGAGATGGGGGCAGTTTTACCTCCAATATCAATGGAAGCTACAACCCCAAAGATATAATGCAATGGGGGTTGGGTGTAACGTATAACCGATTTGCAAATCCGCAAGGTTCAGTTCGAAGTAACGTGAGTATGAATTTTAATGTGCAAAGAAAGTTTTTTAAGAAAATGATTATCGTTACGTTAAGCGCAGTAGATCCCTTTACATCCCAGCGTAATAATACAGAGACTATTGGAAGTAATTTTATTTTGCAAAATTATAGTTTCACTAAAACCAGAAACATAAAATTGAATGTGGCATATAATTTTATGAAGAAGAAGAAATTGAAGAAAAGGGGGAAGTGATTTGTTGGAAATGATTGTAGATATTAATCACCACAAGGACACAAGTGCACAAGATTTAGTATTCTAAAGTCTATGTGTTTTTAATATTGTTAATTATCTCTACAAGATATAATCACCACAAGGACACAAGATCACAAGATTAGTTTTCTTTATTTTTTGTCTAGTTTACACGTTTAATGAATACTGCTACTCATCTATACATTTCTACAGGATCGTAATATCTTGTGTCCTTATGTTTTAATTCTTATATTCAGCCTTCTGGTAATGCTGTAAAAATATCATCTACAAATGGTTTGCTTCCTTGCACAAGGTTTACGGCATTAAAATTAATGAGAAATGCTTTTGGTTTTTGGCTTAGCTTAAGATATGTAATGATTTGTGCATGGTGAACAGGAAGAAGTTTTTCAACAGATTTAACTTCAACAATAATTAAATCATTTACTAGAATATCTAATCGCAACGGGTCTTTAACTTGAATCCCCTTATAAATAATGGGAACTTTTAATTGTTCTTTTACTAAAAAATTATTAAGCCTTAGCTCCTGTACCAAACATGATTGATAAATACTTTCTAATAGGCCTGGTCCAAGATATTTGTGTACTTCAATAGCACACGACATTACATCATAAGAAACCTTTTGAACTTGCTTTTTTGTAATCACAGAAGATAATTTGAGTAAAATTAACAAACTGTCCTTTAAACACGAGGTCAATATCACCATAATTTCATGTTGTTTTTCTTCTCGAATTTGGTATTAATTATATTCTGAAGGGCATTGAATAAAAAAAGTTATAACCACCACAAGGACACTAGGGCACAAGATTTAGTGTTCTATAGGTTTTCTGCTGTTTACACGTTTAATGATTACTGCTAATTTCTATATAAGATATAACCACCACAAGGACACAAGGGCACAAGATTTAGTATACAGTAACATAATATCTTGTGGCCTTGTGGTATAATCATTTTAATCAATCTGCTGACAATGTAGCAAAAAAATTATCTACAAAAGCTACAATACCTTTAGTAGCGAACGGCATTAGCCGCTGAAAAGGCAAAACAAATTGTGGCTACTTATTTCCCAAAAGATAAACTTCAATTTGTAATGGTAGGTAAGGCATCAGATATAAAAACAATTGTAAGTAAATATGATACTCCTACCGAAGCACAGATAAAGGAAGATATTAAAAACTAAATCTTATTAAAACAAACAAGCGGGTAAATTTTTTTACCCGCTTGCTTTATCTAACATCTTGTATCTAAGATATTGTATCTAATATCTATTGTCTGCTTAATCTACCTGCGTAATTTTGATAATATTGGTAGGCAAATGTAATTCTATTGGTGTACTTCCGGTATTAATAACAATATCGCCCTTTTGTACAAAGCCACGTTTTTTCAAAATATTAATTTGGTCA
This sequence comes from Ferruginibacter sp., assembly GCA_031430735.1. Classification (GTDB taxonomy): domain Bacteria; phylum Bacteroidota; class Bacteroidia; order Chitinophagales; family Chitinophagaceae; genus Ferruginibacter. Next base: position 46,429 of record JANPCB010000036.1, read on the forward strand.
AAAATAATATCATCTAAACTTTCTTCTTCGCCGTAATAAAAAGCTCGCACCCCCCAACTCAAACTAAGTTGGCTTATTAAACTTCTTTCTTTGCTAAAAATATAAAGGGGAGATTTTGGCCTATAGCTGCTAAGCATAAATGCAGTGTAGCCGCTCTGTGTCATTCCAATTAAAGCCTTTGCATTGCTGTCCTTTGCTAAATTGCAAGCACTATAACAAATAGCATCGCTCACAAAAGAGGGTGAGTGCGGTTGTGGGGTAAGTATATCATCCCTGTCATAATCATAAAGGGTTCTCTCTGCCTCTAAAATTATTTTACTCATTGTTTCCACAACGAGGGTGGGGTAGAGCCCTGTGGCAGTTTCTCCGCTAAGCATTACGGCATCGGCACCTTCTAAAACTGCATTGGCTACATCACTTACTTCACTTCTGTTTGGTTTGGTGCGGTCTAACATGCTTTCCATCATTTGTGTTGCCACAATTACTGGCTTGGCCCTGTGCATGCATTTTCTTATAATGTCTTTTTGAATAATAGGAACTTGTTCAATGGGAACTTCTACACCTAAGTCGCCACGAGCCACCATTATGCCATCGCTTTCTACAATAATATCCCTTAAATTTTTAAGTGCTTCTGGCATTTCAATCTTGGCTATAACTTTAATTTTGCTGCTTCTATCTTTCAATATCTTTTTTAAGTTGATGATATCATCCACTTTTCTTACAAAGGAAAGCGCCACCCAATCTAGTTTTTGTTCAATAATGAATTCAAGATCTTCAAAATCTTTTTCCGTCATAGATGGCATGGTTAGTACACTATCAGGAAGATTCACCCCTTTTTTTGGCGTAAGTACGCCGCCAAGTGTAACACGCATTAGAACTTCTTTGTCGTTCAATATTTTTACAACACTTAACTCCATCTTTCCATCATCTAAAAATATTCTTTCTCCTATTTTTACATCTGTTGTTAGATTAGGATAGGATACATAAATCTTTTCATTGGTTCCTACCATTTTTTCGATGGTAAAAATAAATTCATCTGCTTCTTTTAAAATTAGTTTCCCATTTTCCAATTCTCCAACCCTCAATTTTGGTCCTTGTAAATCTCCAAGGATGGCAATATTATAGGGTTCTTCTTTAATTATTTTTCTAATATTGTTAATTACCTTCAGCTTGTCTTCGTATGCACCGTGCGAAAAATTTAATCTAAATACATTTACACCAGCCTTTACAAGGGATAAAAGTTTGTCGTATGTATCGCAAGCTGGGCCTACCGTTGCTACTATTTTTGTTCGTTTTTGCGAATGTAAAATCCCCGCTTCCTTATCCATATCCTCGTGCAAGTATTTACTGAAATTTTTTGCCATTATTTTTGTATTTATTTTTAATCTAAAATAGTATTCTTATGGTAGAATTTATGTAGCTAATATTTTTACAATTTTCATCCACTCTTCGCTAATGCGTTGTTTTCTTTTTACAGCTTCATCTAAAGGAATATAATGCATCTTGTTATTTACGATTCCTATAAATACATTAAATCTTTCTTCTAAAAAACACTCTACAGCATGATAGCCCATTCTACTTGCTATTACCCTGTCAAAACAACTTGGTGAACCTCCACGTTGTATATGGCCAAGTATACAAACCCTCAAATCTATATTTGGAATTTCCTTGCTTAATAATTTTGCGAGCTCGTTGGCACCACCAAAATCATCCCCTTCGGCAATTACAATAATATTTACCAGCTTTTGCCTTTTTTCTTTTTCTTGAAAAGATGCGATAAGATCGGCTACTTTTGTCTTTTTTTCTGGTATAAGAATATGTTCTGCGCCAGTAGATATACCACTATGCAAAGCAATATAACCTGCATCTCTGCCCATTACTTCAATGATAAAAAGTCTGTCATGTGCATCTGCAGTATCTCTAATTTTATCTATTGCTTCTACCGCAGTATTTACAGCGGTATCAAAGCCAATGGTAAAATCTGTACCAGCTATATCCTTGTCAATCGTTCCAGGCAACCCAATACAAGGTATATCATATTCGTTGCTAAAAATTTGTGCTCCTCTAAAGCTTCCGTCACCACCAATTATTACCAGTCCATCTATTCCATGTTTTTTGAGGTTGTTATACGCTTTTTTTCTGCCTGCTTCAGTAAAAAATTCTTGGCACCTCGATGTTTTTAAAATAGTTCCACCACGTTGTATAATGTTTGCTACGCTTCTACTTTCCAATTTTTGTATATCATCTTCTACCATGCCACTGTAGCCTCGCATAATTCCGTATACTTCCATACCATGGTATAAGCCTGTACGCACAACTGCACGTATTGCGGCGTTCATTCCCGGGCTATCGCCACCGCTGGTGAGCACGCCAATTTTCGTTATTTTCTTTTTCATTTATCCTATTCTATTTAAAATATTATTTTTTTATTCTCACCGCTGAGACAAGAGTAAACAGCGTTCTTGCAGCGTTTGTTTGCCAACTGCTTTTTGCCAACTGCCAACTGGTTTACATCCGTTCGGGTACCGCAGTTCCCAACAATTGCATTCCACTTTTTAAAATATTACTTGTCATCATAGCCAATTGTATACGCAATTGCTTCTTCTCTTCACTTTCTGCATTTGCTATTGATAATTCTGCATAAAAAGAATTAAATGTTTTGGCAAGGTTAAAAATATAAACAGCAACCTTTGATGGATCTAGTTCTTTAGCAGCTTCCATTAATACCGCAGGAAATTGCTCTGCCGCTACTAATATTTCCTTTTCATTTTTTAACAATGATGTAGAGATTGCTGCCTTATTATCTGCTGTTATTTTTCTTAATATACTTTTTATTCTTGCATAAGTATATTGTACAAATGGTCCTGTAAAGCCATGAAAGTCTATAGATTCTTCCGGATTAAAAATCATTCTTTTCTTTGGGTCTACACGTAGTAGATAAAATTTGAGAGCTCCTAGTCCGATTGTTTTATAAAGTTCTATCAATTCTTCTTCTGTAAAATCTTTTACTTTACCCAATTCCTCTGTATGTTTTCTCGATGTATTTATCATTTCTTCCACTAAATCGTCTGCGTCTACCACAGTTCCTTCACGGCTTTTCATTTTGCCAGTGGTTAACTCTACCATCCCATAAGAAAGATGATGAATAGCATCGGCAGAAGATACGCCCAATTTTTGTGCAATTAACTTAAGCACTTTCATGTGGTAGTTTTGCTCATCGCCAATTACATATATACTTTCATCGATTTTATACTCATCGTATTTTTGTTGTGCAAGCCCTATATCTTGTGTTATATAAACGCTGGTTCCATCTTTGCGTAAAACCAATTTTTCATCTAACCCATCAGCCGTAAGATCTATCCACACACTGCCGTCTTCTTTTTTATAAAAAACATTTTTATCTAAACCAAGTTGTACAATTTCTTTACCTAACAAATAAGTATTGCTTTCGTAATACGTTTTATCAAAATCACTACCAATATTTTTATAGGTTACTTCAAAACCTTCGTAAACCCAACCATTCATTTCTTTCCAAAGATCCATTACAGCTGGTTTACCCGCTTCCCAATCTTGCAGCATTTGTTGGGTAGCTTTCATGATGGGCGCTTCTTTCTCTGCTTCTTTTTCTGTAATGCCAGTTGCTACAAGCGATGCTATTTGGCGTTTGTGTTCATCATTAAATTTTACATAGTATTCCCCTACAAAATGATCACCCTTTGTGTTGTTGGTTTTTGGTGTGGCGCCATTTGCAAATAGCTGCCATGCAATCATACTCTTGCAAATATGCACTCCTCTATCATTTACAATACAGCTTTTATAAACTTCGTAGCCGCAAGCTTTCAGAATTTCGGCTACCGACCAGCCCAAAAAATTATTTCTTAAATGGCCAAGATGAAGGGGTTTATTAGTATTGGGTGATGAATACTCTACCATTACTTTTTTACCATTTAGCGGATGTTTTCCATAGCAGATATCAGCATAATTTTTTTGCAAAAATTGCAGCCAATAATCATCGGCTATCGAAAAATTAAGAAATCCTTTTATTATATTGAATCCTGTAAAAAGTGTAGGGTAATTTGCTAATAAATCATTGCCTAGCGCTTGCCCTAATGCTTCGGGGCTTTTGCCCGTTTTCTTCAGTAGGGAAAAAAGTACAACGGTATAATCTCCTTCAAAATCGGGTTTGGTAAGATTTATTTGAAAATCTTTTTCGGTAAAGGTTTGATTGTAAAGGTTTTTTAAACTTTTTACGACTGCTTCCTGCAGGTTTTGTTCAATACTCATATGTTCAAATGTACTAAAAACAAATCTTTTTTTCTAATAGAAAATAGCGAAGGACGAAATGTTGATAAAATAGTAAAATTTCAACCGTTTGTGGGCATAAAAAAACCTCCGTTTTTGGCGGAGGTTTTTTAGAAAAATGTAATTTATTAGAGTTTTGTTACGTTGTCTAATAATACAAAAACGTATTTTGGAAATTGTCCAATACGAAAGAAACCTTTACCCTCTTTTAAAGTAGCAGTTATTTCATTTGAAAAAGGAAAACTAGTAGCATTAAAATTTGCCGCAGCTCCATTGAAATAATTATACAGCATATTTGTATTGGTGGTTCCTATAGCACTATTTGCAGCAGTTATATAAGAAATGGCTGGACCAGATGCTTGCGAAGCAAAGAAAGCTAATGTATCTCTACCTGTGATTCCAGTATAGCCAGCTAATCTTAGATTACCATTTAATACACTTTGTGCATCCCCAAAACTATTTGCACTATTGTATGCTATAATAAACTCCGCATTTGTTATAGTAGCAGTTGTAATAGTAGTTCTAGAAGGATCTATTCTGCCTATTAATTTATAGCTTTCGGCTATTCCTATCTCTGTTTTACTTTTTTCGCATGAGCTTAGTAATAATGATGTGGCTATTAAAGCGACAGTCGTTATCGAAAGAATATATTTTTTCATTTTCATTTTTTTAATTTTGATTGAGTTCTTTCTATTTGTTTTAGTTAAAAATATATCTTAAACCAAATTGCATAAAGTAAGTTGAAGCTGTTGTTAGCGTTGTTCTATAAGTAGATGTTGGAACACCACCCGCAAAATCAGATGCTAGTTGGAAAGTTGGTCTTACTGTTCCACCAGCTACCAATGAGCTTATGTTTGTAGGTACCAAAAGTTGACCATTATTTACTGTTAATGATTTAAATGCACCCCAATCTTTGTTTATAAAATTTCCAAAATTGAAAATGTCTAAACTAAATTGAATGGTATTTCTTTTTTTACCAACATTCACAAATACATCTTGCAACAATTTAAAATCAAGTTGACTTCTAAAAGCAAACAAGCCTTCATTCCTTTCTGTATATTGACCTTTACGCTTGCTTAGGTATTTGTCTTGATCTACATAAGCAAAAAAGGCATCGCTTTGTTGTTGTGGTGTAAGTGTTACTGCAGAAACACCCGTACCGAAAGTTTTTGTTACAAATGTTATTTCACTTGCATCTTTTGGTACGTACATTAGGTCGTTGTTGTTACCATCTCTGTTAAAGTCAGCAGAATATATGTATGAAAACCTATCTTGAGCAGAACCTTGATAAAATAAGGAAACAGTCGTTTTCAAATGCTTTAAATACTCTTTAGCATAAGAAACAGATGCAATAATTCTATGAGGAACTACGAAATTTGAAGACGATAATGGAGAAGAATTTGATCCATTAACAGTAGGAGTACCTTGCCAAGCCGAAGCAGGTTGGTCTCCACCTCCATCATATAAACTGGCAGCTACAGAAGCCGTGTAGGCTACCATAGCAGAGAAACCTTTCGAAAATTGTTTTTCAATTTTTGTAGTAAGAGAAGCATAATATCCTTTCTTACCATTTTTCAAAACAAATGTATTAAAAGCACCTGTACCACCTGCTGTTGGTAAACCAGCATTGTTTAAAGAATTTATTTGTCTTGTAGAAGCTGTACCTGGATATATCATTCTATTGTCAGCATAGCCAGCAACATTCAATGCGGTTGGTGCAACTAAATTTGGATTATCAAATATTGCTGTGTAAAGATCTCTATTCACAATACCTTCCATTGTCAATATCCAACCTTTTGCAAAAACTTTATCAAAAGCTAAGCTTGCTTTAAAGGTTTGAGGAAACCTGAAATCGTTGGCTAATGAGGAAATTGATGAAGGAACGACAGTGCCAGCGGCAGGAACCGTAGATGGTAAATAGGCGGCAGGATTTGGATTAAATACACCTGGGACAGAACCTGGGCCAAAAGATTGTGTAACTTGTAACAAACCGGCGTCTCCAGATTGGCTCACGATCCAAACAAAAGGAACCCTTCCTGTGAATATGCCCGCACCACCACGTACTTGCATTTTCTTATCGCCATATACATCCCAGTTAAAGCCTAACCTTGGAGAGTACATAATGCGTTTTTTAGGCAAAGCGCCTGTATTTATTTTTTCTCCGTTGGCAAATGTCATAGCTGCAATCAATGGATGTGTTTTTATTTCAGCTACATCTGGATAAGTTGCTAAATCAGCCCTCAAACCCAAAGTAAGTTTGAAACGGTCAGAAAGTGAAATTTCATCTTGTGCGAAAGCAGCGTATTGAGCAAATTTGAATTTAGGAAAAGCTTGTGCAAATCCTGGTGACAATGAATAGGTTAGGGCAAAATTGGATGGTAAAGCACCTGTTTCAAAATCATTCCAAGTATTGAAAGTATAATAACTCATAGCTGCCCTTTGAAATCCGTTGGTCGTTTCGCTAAAATCCAATTGAACGCCACCGGTAATCAAATGCTTATTTAAATTAACAGTAAAATTGTCTATGAATGAATAAGCTTTCACTTTACGAAGATTCCCCAAAGTAAATGGTTCGTAACCAAAAGAGGTGAATGGTGTAAGCGCATTGTTACTTGAACCTCCAGGTAAACCAGTTCCGCTGCTTAGTATATCTACAAAAGGAAATATAGCGCTTTCAGAAGTCCTAGAATCATCCTGTAAGGTATAACTGCCTCTAATGGTATTGGTAAAACGCTTGCCAAAAGTGGAATTAAGTTCTGCTGCTACGGAATAAAAATTTGCACCTTGGAAATAATTTGAATTTCTAAACCACATGGCGTTTTGGTTGTTACGGAAACCCGAATACGCAGTAGGCATTAATCCAGAAGTAGATCCGCTTGGAGTACTAGGCGAACCTCCCTCAACTTGATTGTAACGAACATTAAAACGGTGGTTCTTATTAATATTCCAGTCTATACGACCCAATATTTTTGTATTTCCGTTTGTTAAGCTGTAATTGTCATATTCTCCTGTTTCGTAACCATATTTGGTTTTTAAAAAATTCCTTATATAATTCAAGGAATCTGCTGTAGGCCTTGCCACACCAGTATTTGTTGCGCTAAAAGGATTGCTAGGAGTAGAGGCTACCCTATTTTGAACGATTGTTGGTCTATCTTCTGTTTCATAACTTCCAAAGAAAAATAATTTATTCTTTATGATTGGACCTCCAAAACGAACGCCGTATTGTTGAAAGTTAAAAGATTGTCTGATAACTTTATTATTACCTACATCTTCTCCTTGCTCATTACCACTTCTAAAATATTTATAAACAGAACCCGAAAATTGGTTTGTACCCGAACGTGTAACCGCATTTAATGAACTTCCTATAAACCCCGCTTGACGAACGTCAAAAGGCGTAATACTTACTGAAAGCTGGTCAATGGCATCTAAGGATATTGGTGATCCGTTTGCTGGCAAATTAGATCCAATGCCGAAGTTGTTGTTAAAATCAGCGCCATCTACCGTTACGTTATTTTGGCGATAGTTACCTCCACCCACAGATTGACCATTAGATTGTGGAGTTAATCTTGTAACTTCATTCAAACTACGGGATATTGTTGGTAAGCGTTGAATTTCAGCACGGCCAACGTTGGTAGATGCACCTGTTCTGCCTGAATTTATTATTTGGTTTTTTCTAGCTGTAGAAGTTACAACAACTCCAGTAAGCTCTACATTGTTTTTTACCATTTTAGGGTCTAAAACTGTAACATCTGCCAATTGTAAATAAATATCGTCAAATGATTGAGGCGTATGCCCTGTATAGGTTACAGTTATTGTGTATGGACCACCAGAACGCATATTGGAAATATTGAAACGACCACCAGCATTAGATGCGGTACTATACCGAATATTAGATGGAGTGTAAATTGCCGAAATAGTAGCTCCAATAAGCGCTTTACCTTCTTCGTCTTTCACCACACCCGATAAACTACTGGTCGTAACCTGGGCCTTCATTGCAAAAGGCATAGCAAACATTGCTATAAGAATAGGGATAATTTTTTTTAAGTACATATTTTCTTGGTTTTTTATGGCGCAAAGAAACTAAATAATTAGTTAATAACGCCAAGTTTTATTAACAACTTATTATGAAGTTTATAAATGATATAGTCTAAATCGTTATATGATGTCATTTAGTTGCTTTTCGATAAACGAAATTGTTGAGCTAATCATATTAATTACTAGGTAACTTTGCAAAAAAAAAGCATGTTGAACAGTATTGAAGAAGCAATTAAAGATATACAAGCTGGTAAAGTAATTATTGTTGTAGACGATGAGGATAGGGAAAATGAAGGCGATTTTATTGCTGCGGCAAGGCATGTAACTCCCGAAGTAATCAATTTTATGAGTACACATGGGCGTGGTCTTATCTGTGCCGCCATTACAGAGCAAAGATGCGCCGAGCTCGAATTACAACCAATGGTATCTAATAACACCTCCTCGCATGAAACGGCTTTTACAGTAAGTGTTGATTTACTTGGAGATGGATGTACAACTGGTATATCTGCACATGATAGGTCCAAAACCATACTTTCTTTAATCAATCCAAATACAAAGCCTTCAGATTTGGGACGGCCAGGGCATATTTTTCCGCTAAAAGCAAAGAATGCCGGTGTATTAAGAAGAACAGGGCATACAGAAGCTACAATAGATATAGCTAGATTGGCAGGTTTTGAACCAGCAGGTGCTTTGGTAGAAATAATGAATGAGGATGGAAGTATGGCCAGATTGCCACAACTAGAAGTAATTGCACAAAAATTTGACCTTAAAATTATCTCTATAAAAGACCTAATTGCTTACAGGCTTAAACATGAAACGCTTATAAAAAAAGAAGTTAGTGTACAAATGCCTACTAAATATGGCAATTTCGAATTGATTGCTTTTACGCAATTGAATACAGGTGAGGTACACCTTGCAATAAAAAAAGGAACCTGGCACAAAGATGAGCCTGTACTGGTACGTGTGCACAGTAGCTGTGTTACTGGCGATATTTTGGGGTCGCTACGTTGCGATTGTGGAGACCAGCTGCAAAATGCATTAAAAATTATAGAAGCAGAAGGTAAGGGAATTGTATTATATATGAACCAAGAAGGGCGTGGTATTGGCTTGCTTAATAAACTCAAGGCTTACAAATTACAAGAAGAGGGTAGAGATACGGTAGAAGCTAATGTAGAACTCGGATTTGCCAGCGATCAAAGAGATTATGGAGTAGGTGCCCAAATATTAAGGGAATTGGGAGTTACAAAAATGAAACTAATGAGTAATAACCCTCGCAAGCGTGCAGGGCTTATGGGATATGGTTTAGAAATTGTAGATACTGTTCCTATTGAAATAGTACCCAATAGCCACAACGAAAAATATTTGTTTACTAAAAGAGATAAAATGGGGCATGAGATTTTGGAGGGAAAGTAAAGGATGCTTATCCTTTAGTGGATTTCCCTTTATTTCTTAATGCTTCTAACTGTTTGATTCTTTTTTTGCTTCTAAAAATATCCCAGAATCTGTCAACTTCTTTTCTATAGCCAAGTTGAATTGCTGAGCGATTGCGTTGCCCAGAAGTAAGGTCAACACTCGTTCTATTATAAAGCGTACCAACTAAACTACCATCTTTGTTGATAAGCCATTCTAAAGTAAAATCTGGTGTTATTTTATTGCCCGTATTGTATAATTGTGCAATGGCATTGTTATAATCAAGATTCCCGCCAACCAATAGCCTGATATTTTTACGCAATTTAAACTGTAAGCTAGAACGGATATTTGCTTGCAATTGATTTGCCTGTTGTGTATTGAGTGATGGATTTAAATCTACTACAAAAGATACAACACCTCTTGTAGCTTTTTCCAATGTTTTATTTAAAATACTCGTAAGCCATGCACTTACAATTCCTCCAATTGTACCAGTGGCAATAGAAGGTATACTTCCACCGCTAAAAAAAGATTGATTTGCGCTGATAAATTGATTAAACAACAATAAACTTGCTACTTGTTTGTTCATTTCGGTTTCATCAGTCTTATAATCGGCCAATCTTTTTAGTACCAAAAAATCTTTGGCAAAAGGGCTTTTTTCTGGAAGCCTAAATTCAAAATCAATATCCGGTTTTTTTAAAGTACCAGTGAGGTGAGACAACACTGTAATGTCTTCTTGCAATCGTTGTGTGTTACTTAAAGAAGTAAAGCTTGAAATATCTACGTTTTTTACAAGGTATTCAGCATTCATATCAATTACAGCTAGTAAAGGATCGCCAGACCATGTAATACTACCGCTATTTAAAGTAAATGGTCTTCTCAATAATGATTGAAAATTAAATGTATATTCTCCTTTGGTAATTTCGTATCTCCCCCTCATACTCAAAGCTTCATTTGTCCTAACTTTAATATTAAGTTTTCCATTCCCTTGCCCTTTTATTATGTCACCGGTAGCTTCATCCAATATTACATCAATTTTACAAGCTGGATTTGCAGTAAGATCTAATTCTATTAAGAGGTTTGTTACGGCTTTTGATGAAATATCTTTATCCATTAAAGAACCAAACTGGATGAAATCTATATAATCTATTACATTGCTTTCTTTGCTATCGCCTGTTGGTAAATATACATGACTACTGTCTGTAAGGCTTGGTTCTCCTTCAATGTTCATTTTCATGTTTGCTATATCACCATCTAGTGTCATGTTTGCCCGGCCTATAACGGTGCCATAAAATTGTTGGTTGTCCTTTTTGGTGGTATTTAACAGCAACATTTTTGGAGTAGAAAAACGTAGTTTTTCAAAAGAAAAATTATCGAAAAATTGGTGGTAAATTTTGCCACTTACCGTTCCAGTATTTCCCAATGTATCTTTTATTTGAAGTGTACCTATATCTATTAAATCTTTTCCAAACCGCAGTGCCTGTTTGTCGAAATTATAGCGAACTTGCGTATACCCAACTTTAAAACTACCATTGGTTATAGTTGGATTACCAATAATGGAAAGCGCCTTGTTCGTTTGAATTAATTGTATTTCGCCATTGGCAGTGCCTTGCACATCTGAAAAAACTGTTTTTAAATACGGTTTTAAAAAAGCTAAATCAAACCTTTCTATTTTTACATAAGTTTCAAAAGAATTACCTAAAGTATCTTTAAAATTGCCTTTTCCACTAATGTCGAATTTGTTATCTTTTTCATCTACATTTCCTTTATAGTCAAATGCACCGCTATTGGTATTTACATTTGCATCAATATTTATTTTGCCAATATTATTTCCATCTACGTGGGTACTATCAGCAAACCCTTTAAAATTGATGGATGGTTTACCCAGCAAATCTTTAATGGTAAGATTACCCGTTAGCATACCTTTCAAAGAAGGTTTTTTGGGTAATACAAAAGCAAAATCTTCTATGTCTATATTTTTTAATTTTGCAATCAAGTCAGTACTATTGTTTATTTGAGATTGTTCGGTAAATAAAATTATCTCTTGATTTCCACTATAAAACTTTACTTCGCTTGCGTCAATAAATTTTTTACGCAACACCAGTTCTCCATCTTTTTCCAATTGCCATTTCTTTTTGTTTATAATAAAAGAAGAAGGGTAGAAGTGTATTTTTACACCATCGTTCATGGTTTGTATACTAGCATTTAATTCTGCATCGCCAAAGATTTTGCTCGCACTTGTGTTTAGTTTTATTACCGATAAATCATTGTTTGTTGCAATTTTTAATTTTGTAAATGGAAGGTGCAAACTATCTTGTATGGTAATATCTTCAATAGCAATATCTGTCATCAAAGTATCTTTATTGCCCCTAGCTAAGAGTGTTATATTATTTATTATTTTGCCATCGTAAGTAAATTGAGGTATAGAAGCGTTCAATTGAAGATCGTAATTCTGTAAATTAAAATGACCATTTACGGTACTGTTGTTAAACCCACTTAATTTTTTATCAAAAATTTTAATATACTCATCTACCTTTTTTGTTTGTATAGAAAAGCTAAAATCTTGCGTGCTTTTTACTATATACGATGGTGCTTTTATATATGATGGGTAATATTTGGCCAATAAAACAGTGACTGCATCAGGCAGTTCCATTATTTTAAAATTTCCTGTTACGTTTGCGTCTATTTCATTTGTATTTAAGCTAAGTGATTTATTCCCATTTATTATTTCAGAATTTATATTTAAAAAATCAAAAGATAATTTATTATTGCCTTGCAGCAATTTTGCATTGGTAACTTTTGCATTACCCAAGAAATTATCAATGTTATTCCCAGTGAAATTTAAATCTAAATCGCCCGAAAATAAAAAGGTATCTTTTACAAGTCCTAGGCTTTTTAAATCTGCTTTTTCTACATTTGCCTGTAGTTTAAACCCAGGACTTTTTTCCATAAAATTTATAGCGCCATCTAGGCTGGATATTTTAAGATTTGGGTCATCTATCGATGCATGGCCTATGAATAATTGTTTCTCAAAATCACCATTTATTGTAAGGTTTTTGTAAGTATAATTACCAACTTTAATGAAACTTATTTTGCCAGCTACTTTTTCTTTTAATTCGTTTAAAGCAAATCCAGTACCATCTATTTTTACATCTAGCGCTATCGAACCCAAAGAAGTACTGTTTATAAATGAACCAATATTAAATCCTGTACTAGAAATAGTTCCTGAGTATTTTGCAGGTTGGCCAATAGGTGTTTTCATATTTACATCTGCAGTAATATTTCCTAAAGCCGTATTAAATGTACCATACGCCACAAAATCCCTGATAAACCCTGTAAAATTTCCTTTAAAATCTATAGAACCAAGTTTCGGTATGGAGGGCTTGTCAATATTTTTAATTTGAGGAGCTATTGATACCAAATCTTTATAATTTGTATGCAGTGCTTTTGATTGAAAATCAATAAAAGTTGTATTTATATCTGGTAACCCACGCAATGCAATATTGCCTTCCAAATAAGTATTGCCCGTGCGTATTTTCATTTCTTTGGCAGAAAAGTTATCTATAGGACCATCTGCCTTTCCTTCTAAATAAAAAATGCGCTTCCAATTTTTAAGTGCTGGTGCAAATAGGGCGAGATCGTCGCTGTTTATATTACTTTCTTTAAATTTTGCATGAAGGGAAACATTGTGTAAAAAACTGCTAAAGTCCTCATTAAAATTAGTGTAATCCATCGCATAATAATCTCTTAGTCTACTATTATTTGTTTGTAAGTCCAAGTTATTAAATTCCATTAGAACTGGGGTAAGCTTCATATTACTTTCCAATTTTTTTATGATAAGCCCACTGCGTTCTTTGGCGCTTAATGAAATTTTTACTTTTAGTGTGTCATGTAAAAAAAGCAAGTTCTTCATGCTGCCATTTAAGCTCGAAAAAAATAAATGTTGCCCATCAAACCTATCTGTGAACGGAAGGGCATTGTTTTTATCGTTTCTAAAAACAGCATCTTTCAATTCCAGGTTATCCATCTGTATTTGCCAACCACTTTGATTCCATTTAAAAGCTCCTATTACGGGTATTTTTTCAATTACTTGTTGGAGGTTGTTTCTCGGTGGTCTGTTACCATCATAATCACTTTGTGCAAATAAGGGTTTGTCTAAAAGTATTTCCTTGATATGTATTTTTTTACTTTTTAAATCAAACAGTTCCATTTTTAGGTCTAGTTTTCCTATGTTTGCTACCATATTTTGCCCAATCCACTGATCAATTTTATTAAATTTTACATTGGTTAAATGAAGTTCTTTTAAATCAATATCCGTCTTGTTGCTTGTTCCTTTTTTGGTTGTATCAGTGCTTGAAAAATAATTTATTAAAAATTGATAGTTCCATACAGAATCCCTTCTATTCATATTTACAATGGCATTTTCCAAGCCAATATTCTCTATGGTAATTTTCTCTTTAAAGATGAACCAGTCGTTTGCAGTACCACTTATAATGCCAGCATATAAAAGCGTATCTTTTTTTAAATCCTCTACCATTACTCCTTTTATGAGCAATTTATTAAAAAACCGAAAATCAACATTATCAACCGTAACTTTTGTATGTAATTTTTCAGAAAGATTGGCAGATACTTTTTTTACAAGCCAAGTTTGTACTGGTGAAAAATGCAACACGCCATATAGAAGCAGTAATAACAACAAGGCACTGAAGAAAAGTAATTTTCGTTTAATGCCTTTAAATACCAAAGCCCAAATAAAGGCCCAAACCAGAAGTAAAATGTAAAAAAGCCATTTATTGGCATTATACAGGAAAAAGTACATACCAATAAGCACCGCCCAAAACAGTAACACAAGTGCAAAGCCCATTAATATTTTAAAAAATTTTTTCAGTATGGGTCAATTAGTGGTAAAAATAAACAATCGTGGGTAATAAGCAATTACCTTACCACAAATTTATGGTATTGATAATGAGGGGGGTAATGAAGTGTCTAGTAAAACAAAAAACCCTTGAAAACTTATCGTTTCCAAGGGTTAGTTTTAGCGGAGAGCTAGGGATTCGAACCCCAGGACCTGTAACAGTCAACAGTTTTCAAGACTGCCGCAATCGACCACTCTGCCAGCTCTCCGCGGCAAAAGTAAGGGTTCAAATTTTAATAACAAAACTGTTTGCATCTTTTTCATTATTTATTTCATTATTTAATCAGTTTGCTTTCTTTATTTTTGCTTTAATGACGCAACTTTCCACGCTTAACAAGTATTTTAAAAAATATAAATTTTTATTTCTTTTAGGGATACTTTTTGTAGTTCTTACCAATTATTTTCGAATACTGGCTCCCCAGCTTACTGGATATGTGGTAAATGCAGTCGTTTCTTTTTTAAAGGGAAATGCTGGTACTTCTCCTGTTGAAAATCTGCATAATTACGATGTGATTGTTGTAAAAATTATCCAATGGTTCAACAATAAATCATTTCAAAGTCAAATATTATACACAGGTTTGATACTTTTTGTAATAGCCATCATTAGTGGTTTCTTTATGTTTTTGATGCGGCAAACAATTATTGTAATGAGCCGCCATATAGAGTTTGATCAAAAAAATGAGGTGTTTTCACATTACCAAAAATTGGATACAAATTTCTACAAAACACATAGTACCGGCGATTTGATGAACCGCATATCTGAAGATGTAAGTAGGGTACGCATGTACACGGGGCCTGCCATTATGTATTTTATCAACTTGGCAGCTATCATTGGGTTTAGTTTGTTTTTTATGCTACGGTCAGATGTAAAGCTTACCATTGTATCACTTTGCCCACTTCCAATACTTGCTTTTGCCATCTATTTTGTAAACACCATTATTAATAAAAAAAGCGAAAAAATACAATCTCTTTTGAGCGACCTTACAACGAATGCACAAGAATCTTACGCTGGCATACGGGTCATAAAATCTTTTGTGCAAGAAAAAGCCATGCTCAATTTTTTTAGAAGCAATAGTGAAGCTTATCGCAACAATGCATTAAGCTTAGCTAAAACGGAAGCCATTTATTTCCCATCTATGGCTTTGCTCATTGGAATAAGTACACTCATAACTATATTGGTAGGTGGGTTAGATGTCGTGAACAATGTACCTGGCGCATCGGTAGGTAAGATTGCAGAATTTGTAATGTATATACAAATGCTCACTTTTCCTGTAAGTGCCATTGGGTGGACAGCAAGCATGACCCAACGTGCAGTAGCATCACAAAGAAGAATAAATGAATTTTTACTTACTGCACCTACCATAAAAGACAGCCCTTCGGCCAAAGAGGAAATTATGCAAGGCGATATTTTATTCAATAATGTAGACTTTACTTACCCTCACACAGGTATTCATGCAATAAAAAATTTCTCTTTAGAAATAAAAAAAGGCGAAAAAGTTGCCATTGTGGGAAGAACGGGATCTGGTAAAAGTACCATTGCCCAGCTTATGTTACGTATGTACGATCCTCAAAAAGGCGAAATTAAATATGATGGGCTGTCTATTCAAAATATAAAAATAAATTCCATTAGATCGCAAATAAGTTATGTACCGCAAGATGTTTTTTTATTTAGCGATAGCATAAAAAACAATATTCGTTTTGGAGCAAAAAATGCAACAGACGAACAAGTTATGGATGCCGCCAAACAAGCCAGTATTTTTAATGAAATAAATGGGTTTGACGAAAAGTTTGAAACAATGGTAGGAGAGAGGGGGGTAACGTTGAGTGGTGGACAAAAACAACGCATATCTATAGCAAGGGCTTTGATAAAGAAACCCGAAATAGTAGTATTTGATGATTGCCTAAGCGCAGTAGATGCGAGAACAGAAAATGAAATTATTGGAAGTTTGTACAACTATTTAAAAGATAAAACGGCAGTAATCATTACTCACAGGATATTTTCACTATTTAAATTTGATAAAATTTTAGTATTAGACGATGGCGTAATAGCAGAACAAGGTACCCACGAAGCTTTGATGCAGAAAAAAGGGTTGTATTTTACTATGTACCAAAAACAACAAGAAAATGACCAGGTAAATTAGTTCTTTATAAATTTTGCCATATCAAAAACATTTTTATCTTTGTAACGATTAATTTTTAACAATCTACTATAAACAAAACAACCTACAGTGGCGTACGAAAACAAAGAAAACAACGAGAACAACGAAAGAAAACAAGAAAGCGTTTACAGTAAGCGAATAAAAGCTGGCAAACGCAGAACCTATTTTTTTGATGTAAGAGAAACCCGTGGTAGCGATTACTACTTGACCATTACAGAAAGCCGTAAAAGATTTGATTCTGATGGGTATGACCGTCATAAAATTTTTGTTTACAAAGAAGACTTTAACAAGTTTGTAAAAGGATTGAGCGAAGCGGTAGATTATGTGAAGACTGATTTAATGCCTGACTTTGACTTTGACGCATTCAACCACGATACTCCTTATGAAGGTGATGACGCTACTGCTCCCGTAGTAGCAGCTGTATCAACAGAAGAGCAACCTGCAGCAGCAGAAGATCATGCGGCTACTATTGCTAATGATACTATTGTTGAAGACACTCCTCCTGTAGATAATGGAAGTACGATAGAAGTAGACAAATGGTAATAACAAAATTTTCTATAAACAAAAGTCCCTTTTTTAGGGGCTTTTGTAATTTAAAAAGGTATTTTTTCTAAAGCGTTTGGTATTTTAACTGCATACTCATTTCCTTTATTTATTGGCATTTTTGCCGAATTGTATTTTCTTGGTACAAAACAAGGCATATTGTCCAGTGGTAAAATGATGACCCTATCGCTGTATAACATTATTGTAAATGTTTTGTACAAAAGTATGTTGGATTTATACAAAGTATTAATTGGAGTGATTGACTTAAAATTCTGCTTCGTGTTTGGTATAAAAATTTTAAAATTTTGTGTTGGTTTATTAAATTTTAATTCAATATCTGGCTGCTCAAATTGTTGACAAAAAGCCTCTGGCGAAAACAATAGGGCAATCAATGTAATGAATGAAAACTTTTTCAATTGTTTATTTGTTTAATTGTTTACGTTGTTTTCCATTTCTTATATAGATTTATAAGCCCATTGGTACTGCTATCATGGCTACTTACTACTTCATCTGTTACCAATTCTTTCTGAATATTGATGGCCAATTTTTTACCCAATTCTACGCCCCATTGGTCAAAACTAAAAATATTCCAAATAACGCCTTGCACGAAAATTTTGTGTTCATAAAATGCAATGAGCTGCCCAAGTGTGAAGGGAGTAATTTTATTTATTAAAAAAGTATTGCTTGGTCTATTGCCTTCAAATATTCTATAAGGGTTGTCATTTTCGGAGCCATTCATTAAAGCTTCGGATTGTGCAAAGAAATTACTCATTAGTTTCATTTGGTGGTCTCCAATTGGGTTATGGCTTTGCGCTGCTGCTATAAAGTCGCACGGAATCATTTCTGTACCTTGGTGTATGAGTTGGTAAAAAGCATGCTGCCCATTGGTGCCGGGCTCTCCCCATATAACAGGCCCTGTTTTGTAAGTTACTTTTTGCCCCTGTCTATCTACATATTTGCCATTGCTTTCCATATTTCCCTGTTGAAAGTATGCCGCAAAACGATGTAAGTATTGGTCATAAGGTAAAATGGCCTCGCTGCTGGTTCCATAAAAATTTCTGTACCAAATGCCAACCAAAGCCATTAAAACAGGTATGTTGTTTGCTGATGAAGATTCTCTAAAATGAACATCGCTTGCATGAGCTCCTTTAAGCAATGCATCAAAATTATCGTATCCAATGGTGAGGGCAATGCTCAATCCAATGGCACTCCATAAACTATAACGGCCACCAACCCAATCCCAAAAAACAAACATATTTTGTGGATCTATTCCAAATTTTTCTACATCAATTTTATTGGTACTAAGTGCTACAAAATGCTTTGCAATGTCTTCAGTTTTTCCCCCATTTGCTAAAAACCAATTTCTAGCGGAGTGTGCATTGGTCATCGTTTCTTGCGTTGTAAACGTTTTGCTTGCTATCAAAAACAAGGTTTCTTCTGCATTTATTTTTGTAAAAGTTTCTGCAATATGGGAGCCGTCAATATTGCTTACAAAATAAGTTTGTATACCATCCACCCAATATGGTTTCAAAGCTTCTGTAACCATTACAGGGCCAAGATCGCTGCCACCAATACCAATATTTACAATGTATTTAATTTTTTTTCCGGTATAGCCTTTCCAATTTCCGGAGTGAATTTTACTGCAAAATTCTTTCATTTGACTTAAAACAGCTTTTATAGCCGGCATCATATCTTCTCCTTCAAATAGTACAGGGTTTTCAGAAAAATTGCGCAAAGCAGTATGTAAAACAGCCCTATCCTCGGTTTTATTAATTTTTTCTCCAGTAAACATAGCTTCTATTGCATCGGGTAACTTGCATTCGTCGGCAAGTTGCAAAAGCAGCATTAATGTTTCATCATCAATATTGTTTTTAGAAAAATCGAAAAGAATATGCTCCGATTGAATAGTATACTTGTTAAAACGTTCGACATCAGCCGCAAATAAACTTTTTATTTGTACGTTTTTTTTGTTTTCAAAATCTGATACCAAGGATTTCCAGGCTGTTGTGTCTTTTAAATTGACCGATGGGAACATGTTAAAATTATTTTAGCCATAAAGTTAAAACAATATGCCAATATGAATTGATTAGAACTAAATTTATTATGCGCAGATTTACTTTACTTTGTAATACTTAACATTTAACGAAGCTTTATGACCAAAAAGATAAGTATTCTTTTGCCCGTTTTAAATGAACAGGATAATGTTTCGGCTGTATATACAGCTGTTAAAAATATATTCTCATCATTACCAATGTATGATTATGAGATAATATTTATAGACGATGGTAGTACAGATAATACACTTCAAAACCTTAAGCAAATAGCAATAGCCGATGCAAAAGTTTTATACATTAGTTTTTCGAGAAATTTTGGAAAAGACAATGCGCTCTGTGCTGGGCTGCGCAAAAGTACGGGTGATGCGGTGATAACGATGGATGCAGATATGCAACATGCGCCCACATTAATGTCGGATCTTATTACCAAATGGGAGAGTGGATATGAAGTAGTTTATTTTTATAGAGAAAATAGGAATAGCCATGCTGGTACATTATCGAGTTTTTTTTCTGCCACTTTTTATAAAATACTCAATACACTTTCCGATGTGAAATTGGAAAATGGCATTTCCGATTTTCGGATTTTAGATAAAAAAGTAGTGAACTCGCTAGCAGCATTACAAGAAGATAGTTTGTTTTTTAGAGGCTTGGTAAAATGGGTAGGCTTTAAACAATTGGGCTTGCCCTACAATCCTGCCGAAAGAAACACAGGCAAAACGAGTTATAAAACCCGCATGCTTTTTAAATTGGCTATTCATAGCATTACCTCATTCAGTACAAAACCGCTTACCCTCGCTATCTATTTGGGTTTTATTTTTTCCGCCGTTTCGCTTCTTTATATTCCCTACGCCATTTTTAGTAAGATAAACGGAATAGCCATTTCTGGTTGGGCATCTGTAATAGTAACCATTGCTTTTTTTGGTGGCTTAAATCTGATGATCATGGGTATTGTAGGACTATACCTTGGTAAAACATTTATGCAGGGAAAAGGTAGGCCACAATTTATTATCAGCGAATCTAATATTGAGGATTGATGCGCAAAATAAAATCATATTTATTTACAGGTGATTTTTTAAGGGATTACAAATTGGCCATGTTGCTCTGGTTTGGATTAGCATTTATAGCTACCATGCTTTCGTTTTTACATCATACTGGGATAAACAATTACATGGTTTTTCGGTATGTTTTTACACATACCGTCGAGCAAAAAAACCTCTATCTATTTTATCCGCAGGAATATGGAGATGTAAATTTGTATGGTCCTATTTTTAGTATTGTAATAGCACCATTTGCATTGTTGCCCGACGCACTTGGATCTACACTTTGGGTGTTGGCATCGGCTGCGTTGCTGTTTTATGCCATTATGCAATTGCCGGTAAAGAAAGAAATACGGATTGGGATTATTATTTTAAATGCTATAGAAATGATGAATGTAGCATCTTGGTATCAAAGCAATGCGCTTATTGCAGCCTGTATTATACTTGGATTTGTTTTTATTCACAAAGAAAAAGAGCACTGGGCGTTGCTGTTTATTTTATTGGCTACTTTCATAAAAATTTACGGTATTGTTGGGCTTGCTTTTTTCTTTTTTAGTAATAATAAATGGAAGTTTATTGTTTGGTTTATTGTTTGGTCGGCCGTTTTCTTTTTTTTACCAATGAGCATTTCTTCTTTTCATTTTATTGTGCAATCATACAAAGATTGGTACGCCGGTTTGGTACAAAAAGCCGCATTAAACATCAATACATTTGTACAAAACGATTTTCAAGATATAAGTGTGATGGGTATGCTGCGCAGGATTTTTAAATTAACCCATTTGAATAATACATTTATTTACATAGCAGCAGTTGTACTATTTGGATTACAATATTTGCAAATAAACTATTTTAAAGACATCCGTTTTAGGCTTTATTTACTTTGTTCCGTTTTAATAATGGTTGTTATCTTTAGCACCAGCTCCGAGTCTCCTACATATATCATTGCTTTTCCCGCAATATGCCTTTGGTATTTTTTGCAAAATAAATCCAAAGTCGTTACCATATTTTTTATTTTTGCCTTCATATTAACCACCCTTTCCTATTCCGATATACTCACCCCTTATGTACGAACCCATATTGTAAGACCCTATTCATTGAAAGCGTTGCCTTCTTTTATTACCTGGCTTATTATTTGTTGGCAGATGTATACAAAACAATTCTTGAAAATAGATTTACAAAAAACTACCTTGGTATGATCAGGAAAAATCCTACTATCCTATTAACTTTTGATGTAGAGGAATTTGATCTTCCATTAGAATATAATTTGCCAATAAGCAAGCAAGAACAAATGGAAATAGGCAAGCTGGGTACTTATGAAATGAAACGAATTATAGCATCCCAAAATATACCAACCACCCTTTTTACGACGGCTAATTTTGCTGAACATTTCCCTGGTTTAATTAATGAACTTTCGCAGAAAAATGAAATTGCATCACATGCTTTTTTTCATAGCAGTTTCAAAAAAGAAGATCTATTAAATTCAAGAATGGTGTTGGAAAAAATTACAGGAAAGCCAGTTAATGGACTTAGAATGCCTCGTTTTAAAAAAGTGGATATGGAGTGGGTAAAAGAAGCTGGCTATTCTTATGATTCCTCCATAAACCCAACTTATATGCCCGGTAGGTACAATAATTTGAAGGTTTCTAGAACAGTTTATAAAGAACAGCACTTTTTAAGGTTACCTGTATCAGTATCTCCATTTCTTAGGTTCCCATTATTTTGGATGGCTTTTAAGAATATACCTTATCCGTTGTATAAAAAAATGGCATTGGATACTTTAAAAAAAGATGGCTATCTATCGCTTTATTTTCACCCGTGGGAATTTACAGATATCAGTAATTGGAAGTTGCCTTTTTACTTAAAAAAACACAGTGCAGGCAAGCTTTCTGAAAACCTAATTCGGCTAATTGAAGATTTAAAAAAAGAAGCGGTTTTTGAAACAGCATCTAACTTTTTATCAACATACACTACATCAAATGAATAGTATGTAACACATGGTTTGTCATATCCCTACTAATATCTAAATGGGTAACCATGCGTACTTGTGTGGCAGATATGGGTAAGCACAAAATACTATTGCGTTTCATTGTTTCGCAAAAAGAAACGGGACCTCCCTCACTTAGCACTTCAAAAATGATAATATTGGTTTCTACAGGCATCATCTTGCCTACAAAATCTTTCTTTAACAAGGCTTCTGCAATTTCTTTTGCATGAATATGATCTATTTCCAATCTTTCTACATGATTTTGCAAACCAAATAATCCTGCAGCAGCCATAAACCCAGCTTGCCTCATCCCTCCACCCATCACTTTTCTTACTCGTCTTGCTTTTTTAATAAAGGCAGTATTGCCTATTAATACACTTCCTATAGGAGCACCAAGTCCTTTACTTAGGCAAATAGAAATACTATCAAATATTTCGCCGTATTGTTTTTCTGTTTGTTTTGTTGCTACCAAAGCATTAAAAAGTCTGGCACCGTCTAAATGTAGCTTAAGCCCATTTTTATCACAAACTGCTTTTATTTTTATAATATCATCAAAATCGTAACAACTACCACCACCTCTATTTCCCGTATTCTCCAAACAAACAAGAGAGGTGTTTGCTTTGTGTACATCATCTGGGTTTATAGAAGCTTCTACATCCTCAGCTGTTATCAAGCCACGTATGCCGTCTATTGTTTTTACTTGGCAGCCGCTGTTAAAAGCAATTCCCCCGCCTTCATAAATATACACATGGCTCACTTTATCGCAAATAACTTCATCGGCAGGTTGTGTATGGCATTTAATAGCTATTTGATTTGTCATGGTTCCCGTAGGGCAATACAATGCAGCCTCCATTCCAAATAATTCGGCACAGTAAGATTCTACTGCATTTACGGATGGGTCTTCCCCAAAAACATCGTCTCCAACGGCTGCTTTAAACATCGTATCTAACATAGCCGGAGTAGGTTTTGTAAAAGTATCTGAACGTAAGTCTATCATCATTTAACAAATGTATATAAGTGTTTTTGGAACCGCTAATTTTTTTCTTTTAATAATTTATTATTTTGTTATCACCGTTACCATATTTGCTATTCGCATTGCTTGTTCTCTTAAGTTATTTGTATCTGATCCTACATTATCATAAGCTACCGCCACACCCATTCGTCTGTATGGTCTACACAATGGCTTTCCAAAAATATATACATTGCTTTTGCTGTTGTTCATAGCTTTTTCCAATCCTTCATACGATGGGGCTACGCCATCTTTATCTGCCAATATAACGGCACTGGCAGCGGTTCTTTCCAATGTTATTTCTGTAATAGGTAATCCTAAAACTGCACGGGCATGTAATTCAAATTCCGAAAAATTTTGTGAGCCTGCCAGCGTTACCATGCCAGTATCGTGTGGGCGGGGAGATAATTCTGAAAAATATACGCCATCATCTGCCAAGAAAAACTCTACTCCCCACAAACCTGCACCAGTAAGCGCTTTTGTAACTTGCGCAGCCATATTTTGTGCATCTATTAAATGTGCAAAATCAATTGTAGCAGGTTGCCAACTCTCTTGGTAATCGCCTCGCTCTTGCCTATGGCCAATGGGTGGACAGAAAAGTGTAATGCCATTTTTTTGTGTAACGGTGAGCAAGGTTATTTCTGAATTAAATTTAACAAAAGCCTCTACAATCACTTCTGTATAATCTCCACGCTTGCCTGCTTGGGCATAGTCCCATGCTTTTTCTATATCATCAATAGATTTTATTACAGATTGCCCCTTGCCAGATGAACTCATGAGTGGTTTTATAACACAGGGTATACCTACTATATCTACTGCAGTTTTTAACTCATCAAAACTATTTGCATATTCATATTTTGCCGTTTTTAGTCCCAGTTCTTTTGCAGCCAAGTCTCTAATGGCTTTTCTATTCATCGTAAAATTTGCTGCTTTTGCGCTAGGTACAACTTGTATTCCTTCTTTTTCGTAATCGTAAAACCGCTCTGTGCGTATAGCTTCTATTTCGGGTACAATAATATCGGGATTATGTTTTGCTACAATGCTGTCTAGCGCTACAGCATCCAGCATATTTATTACTTCTCTTTCATCCGATACTTGTTGTGCAGGTGCATCGTTGTAGGAGTCTACAGCCACAACATAATGCCCTAGGCGTTTTACCGCTATCACAAATTCTTTTCCCAATTCCCCCGAGCCAAGGAGCATGATTTTTTTCATACATTTAATTTAAATATGCCTACAATCTTTTCAGCAAATAAACGAAAGCGTAAAAGTAAAGGAAATTAGATTTTGATAACAACACTGCCTGCAACAAAATCATGTATAGCTCTTTTTTCATGATTGGTATTGATGGTAAGAAAAGAAACCCAACCCAAAGAGATTTTTACAACATACCTGAATATTGCAAGCACAATATTTATTTTTCTTGTGGGATTGTTGTGCTGCCTAACCCTAAGCCCTTTTACATAATTGCCGAGCGTACAACCCAAGCTAGTACAAAGAGGATCATAGGCCAACCAAATACTTACAAACAACGCAATCCTAACCCAATCTGGTACATTATCATATCGCTCTAAAATGGCCGAGATAATAAACATGGATACGATGATAAGTATGGTATCTATAAAAGTAGATTGTACCCTATCTCCCAACAGCGGATATTTTATGGGTGTTACAATAATTACATCTTCTTGCATAAGAATTTATTGGAATTTATAAAGTATAAAATTTATTTTGAAGGCTTTACCAATGATCTTATTCGTTGCCAGTCAATATTACAAAGCATAGGTACGATTAAAAAAGGAAAATAGATACTTCTATATCGAACAAGTGCACCGGCGTTGGTAGTTATATAACCAATAAAAAGAAATACAAGAAAAGTAAATACCAAACCAAATAGAATAAACGCATTGTTGAATGTTATTTTATTCACATGAAAGCACAACATTAATATAAACAGGAGCATATATACCAATATTTCTGCTCCTAATATTTGCAAGTACACATTGTTGAATTCGCCAGGTAATGGTGAAAAAAAAGATTTTCGTAAAGCATTGGGTGCAGCTATAATAAAGCTTTTCAGGGTTGGTTGTAGGCTGTCATTGTGGTAATCTGAATTTGCTTTCCCAAGTGCTAAAAATGCATGTTGCCTATCTACAATTATTTGAAGTGGATTGTGTATAGACGGAAATAATTGAAATGATGAGATACCTATAATAGCAATCGCAAATAAACTTAAATAGAGGAGCTGTGGTTTTATCTTGTACCTAAAGCTAATTACCCACGCAATAGAACAAGGCAATAAAATAACCGCAATAAAATTTCTAACCAATAAAATAGCACTAAAACAAAGTACTAAGAAAATTATTCTTTTTGCTGAAAAATGTTGGAGGAGTGAAAAGTAAATACAATAACAAAAAATACCCAGTGCTGTAAAAACAATTAAATCTTTTTGAATGCCAGAAGAATAATAAAGGAGCGAAGGCAATAAGAAGCATCCAACTATTAACAAAAATACTTTTTTTGGATAAATAGCATTAAAAACACGATACAACGCAATATGACCTATAAAGGCAATGAAATTGAAAAATAAACTGTTTATGTAAAATTCGCCCCTGCTAAAAATATTCATTATGCCCAATATTTTTACCAAAATATTTATACCCAAATTATTCCAATAAGAATTTTCAGTCCCAAAATATTCGCCATAGGTTGGGTAGTCGAATGTAAAAATATCGCTAAAAAAAATGGTTGGGTTATTTAAAAGCGTATTATGTTCAACTATTCCTATTTTATTAAAAAGGTCGGCATCGGTATTGATATTGTTGTATAAATAATGGTTTACTAAGCCAACAATGATTCCTGCAGCAATTTTTATTGTAAACAATACTAAAATGGTTTTGCAACCTAAACCAGCATTTGCCACAAATTTCGATCTGCAAATAAAATAACAGCCTACTATAAAATATATCAAAAAAAGAAAGAATACCAACATGTAAGATTTTAATATGTGGGAAGATAGTTAAAATAATGATTTTTTTTTATCCAATATAAACAAAATGGCTTTGTAAATTTGCAAAAATTGAAAATTCGCCTAGTAAAATATTATCATGGAAATAACAGCACACACGGCCGCACAACTTAGAATAACAGAAGAAGAGTTCGAATCTATAAAGACAAAACTGGGTAGAACACCCAATTTTACTGAGTTGTGTGCATTTAGTGGTATGTGGAGCGAGCATTGCAGCTATAAAAATTCTATTAAGTTATTGAAAACCTTGCCAAGGGATGGTGCCAAAATGCTTGTAAAAGCAGGGGAGGAAAATGCGGGGCTAATGGATATTGGTGATGGATATGGGGTGGTATTTAAGATAGAGTCACATAATCACCCGAGTGCTATAGAGCCTTTTCAAGGAGCGGCTACGGGCGTAGGAGGTATCAATAGAGACATTTTTACAATGGGTGCAAGGCCTATTGCCTCTTTAAATTCGCTCCGTTTTGGTAATTTAAATGATGCAAAAACGCAGCATTTGCTTGCTGGTGTTGTAAAAGGAATTGGTCATTACGGCAATTGTTTTGGCGTACCTACAGTTGGAGGAGAAATATATTTTGAAGATTGTTATCATACCAATCCATTGGTAAATGCCATGAGCGTGGGTATTCTTAAAAATGGGGAAACCGTTTCTGCTACTGCCGAAGGGAAAGGCAATCCGGTTTTTTTTGTGGGTAGTGCTACCGGGAAAGATGGAATAGGTGGAGCTTCTTTTGCAAGTGCAGAAATTACAGAAGACAGTGCGGCTGATTTACCGGCTGTACAAGTGGGCGATCCTTTTCAAGAGAAAAAATTGCTAGAAGCATGCCTTGAAGTTATACAAACGGGTGTTGTTGTGGGCATGCAAGATATGGGCGCAGCTGGCATCATTTGCTCTACTGCCGAAATGAGCGCAAAAGGCAAAGCTGGTATGCGCATAGATTTGGAAAAAGTGCCTACTCGCCAAAAAGATATGAAAGCTTGGGAATTATTGCTAAGCGAAAGCCAAGAAAGAATGTTACTGGTGGTAGAAAAAGGAAAAGAAAAAGCGGTATTAGATATTTTTGAAAAATGGGATTTGCCTTGTAGCGAAATTGGTGAAGTAACAGAAGATGGCATGTTGCAATTTTTCATGAATGGCGTTCTGGAAGCAGTGCTTCCTGCAGATGAATTGGTGCTGGGCGGTGGCGCACCACAATATACACGTGAGGTAAAAGAACCAGCGTATATTCAAAAAATAAATGCTTTTGATGCTACTAAAATACCTGTACCCCAAGATTTAAAAGCAGTAGCAGAAAAATTGATTGCCCTACCCAACATTGCAAGTAAGCGTTGGGTTTATGAGCAATACGATAGCATGGTGGGTGCTGGCAATACAAGCACAAACGGCGTGTCAGATGCAGCAGTTGTTTTGGCAAAACCAACCAACAAAGCATTGGCACTTACTACAGATTGCAACAGTCGTTATGTATTTGCAGACCCTTACAAAGGTGCAATGATAGCCGTGGCAGAAGCGGCAAGAAACATCGTATGCAGTGGTGGAGAGCCTTTGGGTGTAACCAATTGTCTAAACTTTGGTAACCCTTACGACCCCGAAGTGTATTGGCAATTTAGCAATGCCATAAAAGGTATGGGAGAAGCTTGTATTAAATTTGATACACCCGTAACTGGCGGCAATGTGAGTTTTTACAATCAATCTCCCGATGGGCCAGTGTATCCTACACCTACAATAGGAATGGTTGGATTATTAGAAAGCGTAGCTGATAAAATGACCATGAATTTTAAAAACGAAGGCGATGCAATATATTTAATTGGCGAGAGCAGAAATGACATAAATTCATCTGAATATTTGCATAAAATAGTTGGGGAAGAATATAGCCCTTGTCCTTATTTTAATTTAAACGAAGAATACGATTTACAACAAGCCTTATCTTCATTGATAAAGAAGAAAATAATTTTATCTGCACACGATGTGAGTGAGGGCGGGCTTTTTGTAACGCTATTGGAAAGTGCATTCACAAACAACCTTGGTTTTACTGTTTCGCAAAATGATGCTGCAATAAGAAGCGATGCCTATTGGTTTGGCGAAGCTCAGAGTAGGGTAGTGCTCTCCGTTTCGGTAACGCAAGAAGAGATTCTAGAATCTGCATTAAATTCTAGTAAAATTCCTTTTACTAAGTTAGGAAATGTGACGGCTTCAACAGTAAATATCGGACAGGAAAATTGGGGAAATATAAAAGACTGGAAAGAAAAATATGACAATGCAATAGGAGAGATGATGGGCAAGGAATTGTAATAAATGGTTTTAAGCTTTGTGAATTATTTGGCAAAAAATTATACCAAATAAAAAATACTCCAAAATAAGTTTATGCGCTGTATGCATAGATGCAAGTAGCGGGATTTGTCCTGTCTTCCAGCTGTATGGCGTTACTGTTCCTTTTTTTATGTGTATGCTTGTGCAGTAGCTGGTAGATTTTCGTTCGTCTTTTTTACAAAAATTAGCAACTTAATCATAAACCAATCGCTAATCCAATACCTCATAAATCTTAACAGGTGCGGATTTGTTTTTCAATACTACTTCATCAATTTCTTTGCAATTAAATGATTTTTTCACTTGCTCGTAAGCCCTTTCATTTATAACTATCTGGTTTGCTTTTGCAGCAGATTGTAAGCGCTGGGCTACATTTACTGTATCGCCAATAACGGTATAGTCTAGTCTTTTCAGTTTTGCAGAACCAATATTTCCCGATACCATTTCGCCGAAATTAATCCCAATGGATACTTTAGGGTCAAATGAATTTGAATTGGTTAATGAAGGTAATTTTTCAATTTCTTTTCTTACAGCAAGGCATGCATCAATAGCCCTGTCCAAATTAAATTCTCCTTTAAAAACCGCCATTACAGCATCGCCAATAAATTTATCGATATAGCCATTTTGGGCTATAATTTCTTTTACAATTACTTCAAAATAACTGTTTAATAGTTTAACTACTGTATCTGGAGCCTCCGTTTCGCTGATAGAGGTAAAACTGCAAATGTCAATAAATACAACCGTTGCTTCTATACTTTCATTGGCCATTAACGACGACTCAAATTCTCGACCACCCATAAAATTTAAAACGGTTTCATCCACATACATTTTTAAAATGTTGTTTTCCTTAATGGCTTGGATGGTACTTTTTAATTGTAGAACATGCGTTATTGTTTTTTCTATTGTTAAGGATAGATCTTCAAAATTAATAGGCTTGGTAACAAAATCGAAAGCACCTCGGTTCATGGCCACCCGTATATTATCCATATCGCCATACGCCGATACCATCACTGTTTTCATCAATGGACATGATTCGCTAAGCCTCGATAACAATGTAAGCCCATCCATTTCAGGCATATTGATATCGCTTAATACAATATCAATATCTGGATTTTCGGCAATTATTTTAAGTGCTTCTATGCCGTTTGCTGCAAACAAAAAATTGTATTGTTGCTCTCTTATTTTTTGCCTGAATTTTTGCGTAATCAAAGTTTCTAAATCTGCCTCGTCATCGGCTACTAAAAATTTTGTCATGTAATAATGTGTTTTAGTTTGTCTTTTAAAGCAACAAAATCTACAGGCTTGGTTAAAAAATCATCTGCACCTAGAGCTTTAGCCATATCATAATTTTCGGGGTCTCCATAGGCAGTTATCATCATAACGATGGGTGGGGGCGTATTGTACTGCTGCTTTATTTTTTCTAATAATTGTAACCCACTCATGCCAGGCATATTAATATCACTTAAAATTAATACAGCTTCGTGGTCATGGCTATTCAGGTAGTCTAATGCTTCCTCTCCGGAAAATGCGAATACAAAATTTACCTCCGCCATTTTTATTTCTTTGCGAAATCTTTGTTCAAACAGTGTTTGTACATCTTTTTCATCGTCTACTACTAATATTTTCATGTTTAATATTTTATTTTGGTAGTGTTATTGTAAACGTTGTACCAACATTTTCTTTGGTAACAACCGATAAATTGCCGTTGTGTGCTTTCACAATATCGTAACTCAAAGATAAGCCTAAACCGGTACCTTTCCCTGTTGGTTTGGTAGTAAAAAATGGTTGAAATATCTTATCAATCAGTTTTTGTGGAATCCCATTTCCATTATCTGCAACTTTTATTTCTACCATATCGCCTACTGTTTTTGTACTTACAGATACGGTAGGTTCATATTGTTGTATGGCTGGTTGGTTTTTTAATTCAGCTTTTTGTTGTGTTACATAAAAAGCATTGGTCAATAAATTTAAAATCACCCTACCAATGTCTTGAGGAATGATATTTATATTTCCAATAGATGAATCAAAATCTGTTTTTAAAGTTGCGTTAAACGATTTATCCTTTGCCCTCAATCCATGATAGGCCAATCTTAGGTATTCATCAGCCAATGCATTTATGTTGGTAGGTTCTTTTTTTGCATTATTGTTGCTGCGGCTGTGTTGCAGCATTCCTTTTACAATAGAATCGGCACGTTTACCATGATGCAATATTTTTTCTAAATTCTGTTGTACATCTTTTACAATATCTTTTACTTCGTCTGTATTTCCTTTATTAATTTCATCCACCATTTCTGTCAACAATTCATTGCTTATTTCCGAAAAATTATTTACAAAATTTAATGGGTTTTGAATTTCATGAGCAATGCCGGCGGTAAGTTCTCCAAGGCTGGCCATTTTTTCGGATTGTATTAACTGTGCTTGGGTGGTTCTTAGCTCATCTAGTGCATGAAGTAAATCATTTTTTTGCTCGTTTAGTTCTGCGGTTCTTTCTTCTACTTGAATAGCCAATGCGGCTTTCATTTTTTCGGATAGTTGAAATTCTTTTTCTTTTTCTACAGCTTTTAGTCTTTCTTTTTCTAATGCTTTTCTTTGTTTGTTATTAATAATAAGCATAGCAACCATCCATATAAAGCTAAATATACCCGCTATTCCAAAAATGATGTCAATTTGGTCGTGCCATCTTGGTAAAATTTGTTCTATAATATTTTCAAATCCATCTACAATAGCTAAAGGAAGAAAGGCAAAAATAATTGGCTTAGCTGCTTTTAATTTTACTTCGGTTATAACTTTAAAAAAAAGTGCAAATAAAAATAATTCACCTACCCACATCAAAATTGGCCGAGCAACAGGAAATATTACTTCAACCGAAAGTAATATAATGGACAGCATTAAACCATATCGAAAACGCGTATCCCAATAGGGTAAATCAGTTTTAGTTCTTAATACTTTTCTTAAGAAACTAAAAAGGATGATTAATAATATAAAAGTTAGTTTCATAAATTTTACTGAATCAAGTTGTAAGATGAATTACACTTGTTTACAAATATACAGTAGTTATTGCCAATCTTTATTCTCTTTGGTTAATCAAAATTTGGTTGAATCACAACTGCCCGCCTTGTATTTAAGACTCGGATTTATCCAACAGAAAGGGTGAAATATATTTAAATTTCGTTTAATCAAATTATAGGTAAATGGATAATAAACATACTCCCTTATCCCTCCTTCGCTCACAGCTATGTGCTTTTACGATATCATAAATTGTCTGAATCACGCCTGACCCGCCTTTTGCCTATAGGTGTGGACACAAATGCAATTGGGACACGGATGACACAAATTAAATGGATTCAAAAAGGATCTTTTTGAATCGCATTTTTTTTTAACAGAGATCAGACCGACCTGCCTGCCGGTAGGCTGGTTTTATGGATTTAAAAGGTTTTTTTGCGACTGTGTCCGCCGAAGGAGGAAGCAGAAAAATAAAATCCATATTTTTAATCCATTAAAATCCGTTCAATCTGTGTCATCCGTGTACCATTTTTTATATCATAAATGTGTCCACACGATAAGTCTTTTGCGGGACAGGCGTGATTCAGAAAACAGGTAATTGAATAGTAAACTCACTTCCTTCTCCCTCCTTCGTTTCCACTTTCAATTCTCCACCATGTGCTTTTACTATATCATAACTCAAACTCAATCCCAAACCTGTTCCTTGTCCTGTTGGTTTAGTGGTAAAGAAGGGTTGAAAGATTTTATCGAGTATTTTTTGAGGGATGCCGTTGCCGTTGTCTTTTACCGAGATTAAAATTTTATCGCCAGATTTTCTTGTAGCTACTGAAACAGTTGGCTCGTATAGAGATGACATCTTTTCAAAAGATGTCATCTCTTGGCTTTCACCCTGAGCCAGCCTGTCCGGTAGGCAGGCTTGTTGAAGGGTTTTCTTTTCATTTACCACGTAGAAAGCATTTGTTATTAAATTCAAAATAACCCTCCCTATATCCTGCGGAACGATATTGATGTTACCAATGCTTTCATCAAAATCAGTTTTCATCGTTGCATTGAAATCTTTATCCTTTGCCCGCAAACCATGATAGGCCAACCGTAAATATTCATCGGCCAGGGCGTTGATGTCGGTGAGTTCTTTTTTGCCTGAACTGCTTCGGCTGTGCTGCAACATCCCTTTTACAATGGCATCAGCACGCTTTCCATGGTGGTGAATTTTCTGTTCGTTTTCGTCAATATCGGTAACAATGGTTTTCACATCCTCCAGATTTCCTTTTTCCAACTCATCTTTCAGCTCCACAATGAGTTCTGAGTTCAACTCGGAGAAGTTGTTTACAAAATTCAATGGATTTTGTATTTCATGGGCAATGCCTGCTGTGAGTTCACCAAGGCTGGCCATTTTTTCAGATTGAATGAGTTGGGATTGGGTGGCTTTTAGAGCAGTTAAGGTTTTTTCTAAGATGTTTTTCGCTTTTTTTTCTTTTTGGTTGTTACGGTAAAGAATAAAACCGATAACGGATAGAATAAAAAGCCCTGCAAGCATGCCATAGGTTCTGATCTTGTTTTGTGTTTGGATTTTTTCTTTTTCCAGTTCCTGATTCTTCAAAGTTTCTTGAAATCCTGCAATTTGGAATTCTTGTATTTTTTTTCTTTCTGCTTGTTCAAGCTTATCGTTTAATATTGTTGCAAATTTTAAATAAACAAAAGAACTGTCGTAGCTTCCTAAGCTCTCATAGCAATCTGAAATTATTCGGTAAACAATGGCTGTTGACTTCTCCTTGCCTGTCAATAATAATATAGAAAGTGCTGCTTTACTATTGTACAGGCTTGAATCAATTTTGTTTTGAAATTTAAAAAGACGGGCTAATTGAAGGTGTGCTTCTCCTCTTTGCACGGGATTATTATACTTCATGCCTGCATCAACAGCTTTATAAAAGTTTACTTTTGCCTGATTGAAATCACCCTTTTGCTTGTAAATTTCGCCCATTTGGATATAGATATTAGCTAAATATTTTTTAAATGCACTGACCTCCTTAAAATCCAATGCCTTTTGATTGGTATATAATGCAGAATCTAACTTATTCATTTTGAAGTAGACGTTACTAATTTGACTATATGAATCGGATAGTTCCTGTTTTTCATTCAAAAATTCCTGTATCCTTATGCATTCCTTTAATGATGCAAAGGCTTTTTCATAATTATTAGTGTAATTAAACAAATCCCCAAATGCTTCATGTGTATAGGATAACCAGAAAAGACGGATTGATTCAGGTGATTTGCCTTTTGGGACATTGTAAATATATTTTTCGTTGGCAGGATCATTGAAAAATTCAAGACCTATATTCAGTAATTTTAAAACACGGGGATAATTCCCCATCTTCATTAATGGCCAGCTGGAAGCTACATTAAAAGTTACTTCGTCAAAACGTAATTGTAATTGATTGGCTATTTGTATAGCTTTTTCCGAATAGTACACACTACTGTCTAAGTTTACATCGTCATAATAGCCGGCCAAACCTTTAAAAGCATTCATGCGAATGGTATCATTCTTTGCAAGCCGTACAAGCCTGTGCAAACTATCGAGTATTGCTTGCGGAGACTGTGCCTTGGCAAAAACAGTCAAGCACAAAAGAAAGCTTGTTGTAAAAAATGTTTTCATAGGTTTTATTTAAACAATTGATAATTTGATTACGAATTCCGACCCCACTCCCTCAGTTGAAATCACTTCTAAAGTCCCCCTATGCCCTTTGGTCACAATATCATAACTCAAACTCAAACCCAAGCCAGTGCCTTGGCCGGTGGGCTTTGTAGTGAAAAAGGGTTGAAAGATTTTATCTAAAACTTTTTGAGGTATGCCGTTGCCGTTGTCAGTAACTTTTATTAAGACCTCACCCCCAAAAACTCCCGAGAGGTGAGGGGAGCGGCTTGTACTAACGGTAACAGTTGGTTCGTAACCTTCGCCGATTTGCTTTTTCTTTTCATGCACCGCATAAAAGGCATTCGTAATTAAATTTAAAATAACCCTGCCTATATCCTGCGGAATGATATTGATGTTACAAATCGTTTCATCAAAATCTGTTTTCATGGTGGCATTAAAAGATTTGTGCGCAGCATCACGTGGGTCTTTTGCACGAAGACCATGGTAGGCCAACCGTAAATATTCATCTGCCAGTTTATTAATATCGGTTGGTTCTTTTTTACCATTTCCGCTGCTGGAGTGTTGCAACATGCCTTTTACAATGGCATCGGCTCTTTTGCCGTGATGATTTATTTTTTCCTCGTTACTAATAACATCATCTGCAATTGCATTTACTTCATCAATATTCCCTTTCTTAATTTCATCTTTCATCTCTACCAACAATTCTTTATTTACTTCCGAAAAATTATTAACGAAGTTCAACGGGTTTTGAATTTCATGGGCAATGCCTGCTGTGAGTTCACCGAGCGAAGCCATTTTTTCGGATTGAATCAGCTGTGATTGGGTGGATTTAAGTTCTTGTAAAGTGCTTTCCACTTTTTCTTTCTGTTCCTGTAAAACTTTATTTGCCTTTTGTTTTTGGCGGTTATTACGGTAAAGCAGAAAACCAATAATGGATAAAATAGCAAGCCCGGCAAGCATTCCATAGGTTCTTATTTTATTCTGCGTTTGAATGCTTTCTTTTTCCAATTCCTGTAAACGTATTTGCTCATTAAATCCTGCAACTTGAAATTCCTGAAGTTTTTTCTTTTCTTCTTGGTCCAGACTATCATTTAAAATAGTTGCCAATCTTAAATAAGCAAAGGAGCTGTCACCATTATTTTGTTTCCAATAATAATTGGATAGCATTCTGTAAGCCTTCAAATTTGATTTTGCCTCCCCAATTTGTTGGTAGGCTTCAAGGGCTTTCCTGGCATAATACAGACTTGAGTCAGTTCTGTTGATGGATTCATAAAAACCAGCAAATAGCAGGTAAGAGTCTCCGGCGTTTGATGGGTTATTTTGCTCCTCGCTAGCCGCTATGGCTTTTTGAAAATATTCTCTTGCCAAGGCAGGTTTTTCCATTCGCTGATAAATGCTGCCAATCCCCGAAATCACAGTGCCTCCATATTTTCTATCTTTTAATGGCAAACTATATAAACACTTCATTGCTTTTTGGCCGTATTGCAAAGCAGCGTCTAATTTATTCATGCTGTAATAAGCATCACCAATATCTCCATAAAGAAAGTATAATAAAAGAGTATCCTTTATAGATTCCGCAATTTCTTTTCCTTTATAGTAAGAGGTTAACCGCTTTTCATTATCTCCAGTGTGAAAATACAACTCTCCGAAACCAAGATATGTATAACCTAAAATACTGAGCCGGTAAGCATGGGGTGTAAGCCCTTGTGATAAACGCCAGGTATTTTTTTCGTTGGCTGAATTTTCGGTTAATTCTTTAGCCTGCATCAATACCTTTAGCGATAAAGGATAGTTGCCGATTTTTGACAAAGGGAAACTTATATCCATCAGCAATTCTGCCTCATTCAATTTTAAATTCAGTCTTTTGGCTATGGATATTCCTTTCTCACAATAAAAGATTGAACTGTCCAGGTTTACATCGTCATAAAACAATCCCAAATTAAAGCATGCATCCATGCGGATAGTGTCGTTGTCTGCATACTGAAGAACCCTGCGCATACTGTCTAATTGAGTTTGCTCAATCTGAGCCGTAACAGAAAGAGGAAACAATAAAAACAAAGCCATTTTTAGTTTAGTTCGCATATTATCAGTTTAAGTGACTGGTATTTTGATGATGAATTCAGAACCTTCACCTTCTTTCGTTTCCACCTTCAACTCCCCGCCATGCGCCTTCACAATATCATAACTTAAACTCAATCCTAAACCTGTTCCCTGCCCGGTGGGTTTGGTGGTAAAGAAGGGTTGAAAAATTTTGTCCAACACTTTTTGAGGGATGCCATTGCCGTTGTCTTTTACTGAAATAAAAATTTTATCGCCAGATTTTCTTGTAGCTACTGAAACAGTTGGCTCGTAGAGAGATGACATCTTTTCAAAAGATGTCATCTCTGGGCTATCAGGCTGCCCGTCCCGATTCTTTTGGGGAGCTTGTCGAAGCCTTTCATTCGCTGCATAAAACGCATTCGTAATCAAATTTAAAATAACCCTTCCAATATCCTGTGGAACGATATTGATGTTGCCAATACTTTCATCAAAATCCGTTTTCATAGTGGCGTTGAAGGATTTATCCTTTGCACGCAAACCATGATAAGCCAGTCGTAAATATTCATCAGCCAGTTTATTAATATCGGTGGGTTCTTTTTTGCCGCTGCCAGCACTTGAATGTTGCAGCATTCCTTTTACAATGGCATCGGCACGTTTGCCGTGGTGATTTATTTTTTCTTCGTTACTAATAACATCATCAGCAATTGCATTCACTTCATCCAGATTACCTTTTTTAATTTCATCTTTTAATTCAACTAACAACTCTTTATTCACTTCTGAAAAATTATTGACGAAATTTAACGGGTTTTGAATCTCATGTGCAATACCTGCAGTTAGTTCTCCAAGGCTGGCCATTTTTTCTGATTGAATGAGTTGGGATTGGGTGGATTTTAAATTGGTCAATGTCGTTTCTAAAACTGCATTCACTTTTTGCTTTTGACGATTGTTGCGATAAAGAATGAATGCAACAACCAGAATGCCACCCAGCACAGCAAGCAAGCCAAGTAGTTTCAAATTATTGGCATAGGCAGTTTTTTCTTCATCCAGCTTTTTTAAACGCAGCTGTTCATCGAAAGATGATTTTTGATACTTAGTAAGGTTGCCAATTCTTACATTTTTAAGGCTGTCGTTTAATTTATTGGATAGTTGCTCATACTTAAAGGCACTATCTATTTTACTGTTTAATTGGTTTGCGATGGATAATGCTCTATATCCAACTAGCAAAGAACCAGACTGTCCAGTAATACCTGCAACTTCTAATGTTTTTTTTGCATAAAACAAGCAAGAGTCAGGATTCTTTAGACGTTGATGAACTCCGACCATCGCCCTATATGAGCTTACCAAGAGCCGTAAATTGTTTTGTTCCAGGTTTGCTTGCATAGAAGCATAGCAATAATGCACAGATGAATCATATTGCTTTTTATTGTAAAAGATTCCTGCAATACCCAAAAGATGATTTCCTCTATTTTTTTTGTAGCCTGATTCATCTTCGTATTTTATTGACTTCTTATAATACTGAATCGCTGAATCTGGGGACAAACGCCCAGCCATATTGCCATAAAAGGTTGAAAGAATTTTTCCATTTTGTGTTAGTTCCCCAAGTCGTAAACCTTCTTTTGCAGCATCCATGCTCTTTGTCTGATCACCCAAAAAATTATACAAGCCGCTCAGGCCATTATAGTTTATTGCTAATATAGACAAACGGGCATCATGCCGGTTTTTAGAATTTGAAAAAACCCAGTGATGCCAATTGCTGGACTCATTTTTTTCATCTTCAGCAATTTTTTTTGCCTCCATGAAATTGTTATACCCTTCTATTGGATTTCCCGTAAAATTAAAAAGATAGCCAACCTGGCTGTACGCATCTGCCATCCACATTTTAATGGCTAATTTTGTAGCAAGCTTTAATTGTTGTTGATGATAATATAGCCCACTATCCAGTTTTGTTTCCTGGTAATAAAAACCTAAACTGCGATTGGCAGCCATTAATAGTGTATCGTTCTTTTCTGTTTGTAACGAACGTTTCAAGCTATCGGCTTGCTGATCGGTTACAAATCCCCATGTAGGGTCTGTTTGTGCTATTGTGCACAAAGGCATTACACAGAGCAGGAATATTTTTACGATTGTTTTCATTATTTAGTTGGTTGGTATTTGTATAATAAATGTTGAACCTTCTCCCTCCTTCGTTTCCACCTTCAACTCCCCGCCATGTGCCTTCACAATATCATAACTCAAACTCAATCCCAATCCTGTGCCTTGTCCTGTAGGTTTGGTAGTAAAAAAGGGTTGGAAGATTTTGTCGAGAATTTTTTGTGGGATGCCGTTGCCATTGTCTGCAACAGAAATCAAAATTTTATCGCCAGCCTTTTTTGTACTTACTGAAACAGTTGGTTCATATTCGGCTAACTCTTGGAGGGTTTGTTGTTTTTTCTTTTCATCCACCACATAAAAGGCGTTAGTGATAAGATTGAGAATCACCCTTCCAATATCCTGGGGGATGATGTTGATTTTGCCAACCGTTTCATCAAAGTCCGTTTTCAATGTGGCATTAAAAGATTTGTGCGCAGCATCCCGTGGATCTTTTGCCCGAAGCCCATGGTAGGCAAGGCGTAAGTATTCATCGGCCAGTGCATTGATATCGGTGGATTCTTTTACCCCGCTACTGCTACGGCTGTGTTGCAGCATGCCTTTTACAATATCTCCTGCACGTTTGCCGTGGTGATTTATTTTTTCAAGATTTTGAATTACATCATTGGCAATATCTTTTGCATCTTCATTGTTGCCATTATCCAATTCAGTTTTCATTTCATCCAGTAACTCTTTGCTCACCTCACTAAAATTATTAACGAAGTTTAACGGGTTTTGAATTTCATGGGCAATGCCTGCGGTGAGTTCGCCAAGACTTGCCATTTTTTCTGATTGGATGAGTTGGGATTGGGTTGATTTTAATTCATGTAAAGTACTTTCAACTTTATCTTTCTGTTGTTGTAAAACAACATTTGCATTTTGTTTTTGACGGTTGTTACGATAAAGTACAAATCCAATAATGCTCAGCACGGCAAGGCCAGTTAACAACCCATATTGTTTCAGTTTATTTTGATATACCTTCCTTTCGTCTTCTAATTCTTTGAGTCTTCTTTCGTCATCGCTAATCATTTTCTGGATGTCTTCGATATTGCGACCTCCAAATAAACTCTCTCTCGTTTTTATCATCAAATTTTGGTATTCATACGCCAGCTTATAATCATTCTTAGCTTTGTATGCTTCTGCCAAAACAATGCTTGTCTCAAGAATTCTCAGTGGAAAAGGTCCTGACTGGCCAATAGCCAACCCTTTTTTGGCATAATAGATGCAAGAGTCTATCTGGTTACTTTTCAGAAAAATTCTGCCAATTTCGTTGTAACCAATGGCAACTGTACGAAGATCAGATTGTTCATCCCCCTTAACAATACTTCGTTTAAAATAATCTAATGCCAGTTGGTTGTTTCCTCTACGTAGTTCAATTCGGCCAAAAACTCTAAAGATAGAGGCGAGACCTTGGGGGCTATTCACTTTAACTGAATATTCATAAGCCAACTTCGTATAATAAATTGCAGAATCTATTTGGTTCAAGCCAAGGAAGCTAACTGCATAATTGGTCATTTGTGTAATTATCAGTACTTGATTACGGAAACTATTTCTTCTGTCGTAAGACATCTTAGAATAGTAATGAAATTTTTTAGGCTCATTTAAATCAAAATAGATAACGGCTAATCGATTGTAACATGATGCGAGAATTTCAGGATATGCCTCTGCTTCGGCAATCTGCTTGGCTTGTAAAACAGCATTCATCGCTCTTGGCAAATCTCCCCGTTCTCTATAAACTGCCGAAATACTAGACAACGACTTTGCTTCTCCAAGCAGGTATTTTATATCTCTGGATAATTGCAACGCATGTTCTGCATACTTAAGACCTGAGTCAGGTTTTGGTTGAGAATACTCATTCGCCAATTCTGCCATGAGAAGCACTCTGGTTGTATCATGCGTAGCAAGGGATAGTTTAAATTTTAAACTATCAATCATTGAAATCTGAGCATAGGACAACCCTAGGTTAACCAAAAACAAAAAAGCCAGCAATGTTTTTTTCATACTTAATAAGATATGGGTAATTGAATACTAAACGTTGAACCTTCTCCCTCCTTAGTCTCCACCTTCAACTCTGCGCCATGTGCTTTTACAATATCATAAATTGTGTGAATCACAGATTTGAACGGATGGATGGACTAAACTGATTTGTTTAAGTATTTCATCTGTGTAATCGTTTAATCTTTTTGATCCGTGATTCAGACAACAGGTAATTGAATAATAAACTTACTGCCTTCACCTTCTTTCGTTTCCACCTTCAACTCCCCTCCATGGGCCTTTACAATATCATAACTCAAACTCAATCCCAAACCTGTGCCTTGTCCTGTAGGTTTGGTAGTAAAAAAAGGTTGAAATATTTTATCAAGAACTTTCTGTGGAATGCCATTTCCGTTGTCTTGTACTGAAATTAAAACTTTATCT
>JANPCB010000037.1:0-4451 GCA_031430735.1 Ferruginibacter sp.
TTGGCTGAAGCAAGAAGTGTCGCCAACAATCTCAGAAAAGCAGTCATCGTCATTGCCCCTCAAACATGCATTAAGATCCCCCAACTTGCCACGCTTTCTTTCATAAGCCATCCATATTTTATCATACTTATTCCATTTGCGGGAGCGGTGAAAAAGAAAGAACGTATCGTTAGATGTTCGGCCGTATTTTTTATTTAATTCAGTGATGACTTTTTTTATTGCAAGCAACAGCGCTTCATCTGCAGGTAAATGTTCGGAAGCGGCATCTTTAAAATCTGTGAGTAAGGCAAAGTAAAGATTTGCATCACGGTTGGCAAGAAACCTTACTTCCAACCCTTCTAACAGATCATTGATGTTTTCAAAACCTGTAATCAATGTAGGTACCACTACCATCGTTTTTGCATCGGGGGGTATCCCCTTAGAAAAGTCCATTCTTGGTAGCAGGGTTGGCTTTATTAAAATGGTATTTAACCAATTTACAAGCGAAACTGCAAACTTGGTTGTGGTTAGTAATGCCACGATAGAAACCGTTATCATAACTGTAGCAGAAAGATTTTCTTTTGCAGCTTCCTCTACAAATAACCACCAAATAAAAAAAGTAAGTATGCTAATACTGCCCAGATAAATTAATAAGGGGTGTTTGCTTCTAATTCGGCCGCATTTTTCAGAAATATTTATTTTAACATTGGCAGCTTTTGCTGTTGCAACACAACCATCTCCAGTAAGAAAGTAACCTACATGCGACTGTTTGAAATTATTATTTAATGCCGCATTTTTTGCCGCTTGAATAACGCTTTCTGCCACCACTTGTTCGGAAGATTTGCTGTAAAGTGCAATTTTTTCAACAACATGCCTGTACTGATCACGGGTATGAAAATCCATTTTTCCATATACCCCATTAATATCCTGCCGAAGCGTGGCTTCAACTATGCTCGTGTCTTCTACAAAATCTCTCCAGTTAGTGGTGCTTAAAAAACGAAAGCTATTAATACAATTACTTACAGACACCTGTGTAGCAGCTTGGTTTTGATTATCAAGCTGTATCAGCTCACTGGTTGTTACTCCAA
This sequence comes from Ferruginibacter sp., assembly GCA_031430735.1. Taxonomy (GTDB): domain Bacteria; phylum Bacteroidota; class Bacteroidia; order Chitinophagales; family Chitinophagaceae; genus Ferruginibacter. Next base: position 1,068 of record JANPCB010000037.1, read on the forward strand.
TTTCTGAAAGTGTTTGCTCTATCCAGTTCAGGGGTAAAGAAAGTGTATTGCCTTTTTCAAGTAACCGCCTGTTTAATTCTGCTACAAAGGTGCTTTCCATCGGTGGCTCACTCCGGGCCATATCCGCAATAACCAACACCAAGTTTTTTGGGTCTTTTTCAGCAACTTCTATCATTTCATCGGCCCACCGGTTAGCAAGCGATCTATTGGTAATTTCTTCTGCAATTAATATAGAAAGTCGCCTTAAATTCTCTATCAAACCTAACCTGAGCATAATAGGAATTGCCCATAACTCACCAAGTTTTAATTTATCTATGGTTTGGTAAGCATTTACAAATCCTGTTAATTTAGCCATATCCACATGTCCATCACTATGCGAAATAATTTCAACCGCCATATCATATACCCGGGGCAGATTGGCTAATTCTCCTTTTGATAACCGGGGCAATGTTTTACTATAACCTTTAGGCAAATGTTTTTTGCCAGTATAAATCTGTTCTTCAATCAGGTAGAAATTATCCACTAGCCATTCGGCAGCAGGAGAAATGCGGTTGTTTTGTTTTAAGTTGTCAGATAATAATGCATACACTTCCAGCAAAATATGCTCATTGTCTGCCAGGCGTTCCAATAACTGTTCTGATTTTTGATTATAAATGAGTTCATGCCTTTTGGCAATTGCGACGGCATGTTGTTCTAATTTTTCCCTGGTAAATATTTCGGCTCTTAAAGGAGCTCTTTCGTTTATGTACATGGGATTATTGTTTTCGCCGAGAAAAGGATCTATAATATTTTTCTTCAGTTTTGCAATTGCCAAAGGCAGCAATTTTATTAAATCATTCTTTTTATTTCCCCAAAAATCTTTCATCTAATTTTTAAAATTTAATTTTAGGATATTACATATAAATACCTAGTCCGCTTTATTGCTTAACTAATAACTAAGATCAATTTTCATTTCCAAAAAGATGCAGGAGACGTTCTTTACTGTGCATCTCAAATTAAGCGTTGTGTTTAAACAATTTAACTGACTTTAGTATAGTTATTTCTTCCTTCTTAAGTTTTAATCGTAAGTCTTATTTTTTCTCTATTAATTCCATGCCGCATTTTGGGCATTTGCCTGGCTTATCTGAAATTACTTCAGGATGCATAGAGCAGGTGTAGGTTTTCGTTGATTCGTTGTTTTGAATTGAGAGGCCTCCAGAATTTTGATTGCCATTTTCAATTACAGTTTTTTGCATTTTAATTTTTTTAGTAAAATGATAATTATATTTATTCTTTTGGTTTAATATAGGTGCCCTCTTTCATCATTTGCATTTGCGCATCTGTCATTTTTTGTTTCACCAAAGTCATTTCGCATTTGGGGCATTTGCCTGGTTTATCACTCATCACTTCATTGTGCATGGTGCAGGTATAGGTTTCATCTTTTGCTAATTGCTCAGTTTTTGCATTGCTGCCATTACTGGAACAGGCTGTAAAAACAAGTGTTGCAGACAGGAGAATTGCGGCTGTAAAAAGTAACTTTTTCATAATTTTTTTTTAATTTGATAAGACTGATTTGTTTCTATTTTTTTTATTGTTGACTATTTTCAGGCAACTTCTTTGATTGAATAATGCCCCGCTTTACTAAGTTGTGCCTGTAATTCGACCACATCTATGGGTTTGCTCATAGTAAGAACCGCCCTTTGCGGATGCAAATGAACTTCCGCATCTTCAATGCCAGGGAGTTGGAGCAACGCATTTTTTACGCCGCTTACACAGCCCCCGCAGCTCATTCCTTGTAACGCATAGTTTTTTTTCATTTTATTCTATTTAAAAGAATCCATTTTATTTTCAGTAAACTACTTTTGGCTGGAAAGCCATGTTTTAAAGTCATTAATTTCTTTGTTTTGATCCTTAATCATCTTCTGTGCCATTTTTTTTACTTCTTCTTGTTTACCATTCAATAATTCATCCCCAGCCATTTTTACAGCACTTTCATGATGTATTATCATCATCCTTACGAAATCCATATCTGTATTACCCGTCATTTGTATTAAGTCCATTTTGTCCATCATTGCATTCATTGTTTGGTTTAGTTCGCTATGCATTTTGGTATCTTTCCTATTTGCTTCCGGCATTTTATAGCTGTTTACAAACATTTCCAGTTGCTTTATCTCATCTGTTTGCGCTATAATTATATTGTGTGCTATTGTTTTGATTGTTGTATCAGTGCCTTTGGCAATTTCCACTTTGCTCATATCAATAGCTGCTTGGTGGTGCATTATCATCATATAGGCAAATTCAACGTCAAAATCACCCGTCATTTTCATCTCTTTCAACTTGCTCTTCATACTGCTCATTGATTGCATCAGGCTTTTATTCATTTCCATCATACCAGCATTTGTTGAATCACCTGGCATGTTATGATTCATGGAAGGATCTATTTCGTTTTTTGTTGTTTTGTTATTTGTGTTGTCGCAAGACTGTAGTAAGCAGGCATTAAAAAGTATAACTGTTGCGATTAAAATTTTGTTCTTCATGTTTTTAATTTTTTATTAATTTAAAAATGTTTACTCCATACCACCCGTTTCAAACCAGTAGCTTATACCATTAGGACCTTTGCCAACGGGTATTGTACGGATTACTTTTTGAGTGGCTACATCTATTACAGAAACTGTATTGTCTATACTATTGGTTACATAAACTGTTGTACCGCCTTTGCTCACAACAACACCGTGAGCTTTGTTGCCTACTTGAATGGTACTTATTACTTTTGCATTTGCTATATCAATAACAAAAACTTTGTTTGAAACAGGCCTTCCCATAAGCTCTCCCTGATCAGCTACATACAACAACTTACTATTGGGTGTTGCATACAATTGTATAGGGCCTTGTGCACCGCCAGGCAATGGTATTCTTTTTATTTCGCTGCTTTGTAGTTCATATCTAATTACTTCTTTAGTATCGTATAAAGAAGCGAAAACAAATTTCCCATCCTGCGTAACTGCAGTTTGCACTGCCACACCGCCTAAAGTAATGTCTGTTATTTTGCCATCAGCTATATTGATAACCGACATACTTTTTGCATCCATATTGGCTACATACAATTTACCATCAGCATAGCGCAAACCATGTGGCGAGTGCCCCATTCCCAAATCAAACTTCTTTACCACTTCATAAGTATTTGCATCTACCTGTATCACCTGGCTGGGGTCTTTAGCGGTTACAAAAGCGTACTTAGAGTCATTATCTAAAACCACATGGGCCACATGTAAATCTTTGCCCAATTGAACCCGGTTTTTTATGGAGCCTGTATTTACATCAATCACTACTAATTGATTTATACCATTGCTATCCATTGGTACGGCAGTTACCCAAACCGTTTTTCCGTTTGGTGCTACCTGCACA
>JANPCB010000038.1:0-66859 GCA_031430735.1 Ferruginibacter sp.
TGATTTTCGAAAAAAAATTGAAGAAGTACGACCACATTAGACTGAATGTTTTAATTAAGTCTCACAAAAATATATTGAAAAATTTAAGTTAGAATGATGCACTGTCATCCCTACACAAATGTAGGGACGGGTTCGAGTCCCGTCCAGCCCGCTGAATTTTAAAAAAAAACTTGCTCTAGTAGCAAGTTTTTTCATTTTAATGCATTTTTTATTTAATAATTGTGCAGATGTAGCTAAAAAGCACCATACATTACTTTATTTTATAGAAATGCACTTCTTACTTTGCTAATAGATATCTACACTTGAAGCTTTTTTGAAGATATCCCAATATTATTTTAAAAGATTTTGGTGAATGGTATTCATCAATCTTTCCCTGCCTGTAAGCAATTTTTTATATTTTGAGAACCACCCATTTACTGCCGCACTATTTCTTGTACTTTAAAAAAGCGAATAAATAAATAGATGTAAACTAATATATTATTTTGAAAACTGGAAATAACAGGAAGGATACAAATCCATAGAAGAGGCCCAACAATCATCCCGAAGAAAAAGGCTCCAAATTGTAGCTTATAAAATCAATAAATTATTTAGCCAGCTTAAACAAAACCAGAAAAAAAATGAAAAAATGAAAATACTTAATGAAATTGCAATAAATAAAAAAATACAATGCTTTATAGAGCGAACTTTCAATCTTTAGTGAATGGAAAAGAAACAGATTTGTACTTCCTAGAAAATAACAATCTAAAAGCTACCCTTACAAATTATGGGGCAAGGATGGTTTCGCTTTTAGTGCCAAATAAGTATGGCAATTTAATTGATGTAAATGCGGGCTTCGACAACATTGAAAAATATGTGCAGTCAAAAGAACAATGCTACGGAGCAATTGTTGGGCGATATGCCGGAAGGATTGCCCAAGGAAAATTCACCATTGATGGAAAAGAATATCAATTGGATGTAAACAATGGACCAAATGCCCTCCACGGAGGTAACAAAGGTTTTCAAACGAGGGTTTGGGATGCAAAGCAAGTAAGTAGCGGTAAAGTTGAATTTTATTACGTTTCTCAAGATGGCGAAGAAGGCTATCCTGGCAGTTTCTCTATTAAAGTAACCTATAGCCTTACAGATAAGGATGAATTGACTTTTGATTTTGAATATTCATCCAATAAAAAAACGATTGCCAATATCATCAACCATAATTTTTGGAATTTGAATGGCGAGGGCAGTGGTACCATTAATAATCATTCATTAAAAATATTTACTGATAGGTTTAATGCCATAAATGAATATTGCATTCCAACACATATTGCGTCGGTAAAAAATACGCCTTTTGATTTTACTGATTTTAAAACCATAGGAGAAAGAATTAATGAAAACGATATACAATTAAAAAATGGTACAGGTTACGATCATACCTATGCACTTGATAAAGGGGTATCTGCAATGCCTGAGCTGGCGGCAATAGCCATTGGAGATGAATCTGGCATTGTAATGGAAATATATACAACAGAACCTGCCGTTCATTTTTATACAGGTAATTTTATGCAGGGATTGCATACTTTTAAGAGTGGCGCAAAAGATGATGTAAGAACCGCATTTTGTTTAGAAACACAACATTTTCCTAATGCACCCAATGAACCTACAGCACTTTCCACTGTTAAAGAACCTGGGAAAGTGTATACTTCTACCACAATTCACCATTTTTTTGTAGCAACATAACCGCTATGAAAAATCTTTAATTAATTTTACATTAGTATGTATTTAGTTCGCAAATTTTAGAGTAGGATTGGCCTTAGAAAAAAAGCGCCTGCCTGCCGGTAGGCTGGTTAAGAAAATTTGAATGTTTGTCGTTAAGAAATGAAATCAATGTTACCAATGTTGAAAATTATTTTTTGTTTGTAAGTCGCACCCTTGTTGGGCTTTATTCTACTGTTGTAAGTAATTTCATTTAAGACAAATATTCAAATTTCGTAGCTTTTTTTCTTAAGCCTTGATTTTTTTTGTTACTTTTTTGTATCAAGACAAAAAAGTAAATACGAAGATACCTATACATTAAAATGCTTTGCAAACTAAATAGATAATCCTTTTAATTTTATTTACTTTACCAGCGCCTGTTTTTTGTATAAACAAAAAATGGTAAATTAAATGGATACTATTGTTAGGCAACCATGGTTTGATCATGATAGAAAACATATTAGGACAAATAGTAAGGAAGAATAAATAACAATCAAGTATATTTAAAAATAATACCTTTCACAATAAAATTAGACTGATGCATTATCTACCCAACGAAAATAGATATGATACAATGAAATACAGGCGCTGCGGTCATAGCGGTTTGCTATTGCCTGCCATTTCCTTAGGGCTTTGGCACAACTTCGGCTTTGCAGACGATTTTGAAAATTGCAAACAAATGTTGTTTACCGCTTTTGATAATGGTATCACTCATTTTGATCTGGCCAATAATTATGGTCCACCTGCTGGTGCTGCGGAAGAAGTATTTGGTAAAATAGTGAAAGAACATTTTTCTGGAAATTTGAGAGATGAATTAATAATTTCTTCAAAAGCAGGATACTTTATGTGGCCAGGCCCCTATGGCGAATGGGGGTCAAAAAAATCTTTGGTGAGCAGCCTTAACCAAAGTTTGAAGAGAATGCAAATAGACTATGTAGATATTTTCTATCATCATCGGCCTGACCCCGATACGCCATTGGAAGAAACAATGCAAGCATTGGATGGTATTGTAAAAAGTGGAAAAGCATTGTATGTTGGTATTTCAAGTTATGAAGCCGCCGATGCAAAGAAAGCCATTGATATGTTGAAACATTTGGGTACGCCTTGTATTATTCACCAGCCCAAATATTCTATGTTTAATCGTTGGGTTGAAAACGGATTGATGGATGTACTAGGAGAGGAAGGGGTTGGCTGTATTCCATTTTCACCACTTGCACAGGGCTTACTTACCAATAAATATTTGAATGGTATTCCTGCAACATCAAGGGCAGGAAAGGACAAGCGATTTTTAAAACCAACAGATATAACCGATGAAATATTGGTAAAAATTAAACAATTAAATGACATTGCCATTGCTAGAAATCAATCATTGGCACAAATGGCTTTGGCATGGCTTTTAAAAGATGACAGGGTAACTTCTGTATTAATTGGAGCAAGTTCAGCAGCACAGGTTTTGGATTCAATGGCATGTCTGGAAAATTTGCATTTTAAGGAAGATGAGTTACAAAATATTGAACAAATTTTAAAGTAGGTATGATAATGCTTCATAAAAATATTTTTTTTACATATGGCTTATCGGTATTGCTAATAAGCTTTATTCCATCGTACTTATTGGCACAAAAACCGTATTCCAAAAAACCAAACATTATTTTTATTTTGGCTGATGATATGGGCTATGGTGATATTGGCGCATTTTACCAGAACCTACGCCGTGAAGCGGCCAATAGGTCAGAACCGTGGATGTATACACCTCACCTCGATAAATTAGCATCATCAGGTGCTATGCTTACCAATCATTATTGTGGTGCGCCGGTATGTGCACCTTCAAGGGCTACCTTACTAAGTGGATTAAGCCAAGCTCAAGCCAATGTAAGGAATAACCAATTTGACAAAGCCATTGCAGATGATTATACATTGGGAAACATCTTGCAAAAAGCAGGTTATACAACCGGCATAATTGGCAAATGGGGTTTACAGGGAGAAGGCTTATCACCTCACTGGGTAGCACATCCATTAAAAAGAGGATTTGATTATTTCTATGGTTACATCAAACACCAAGATGGGCACGAACATTATCCAAAAGAATGGCTTTATAGAAAAAAAGCTCAAGTATGGGAGAATTATACAAACGTAACCGGCAACCTTGATAAATGTTATACAGGCGATTTATTTACAGCTGTAGCAAAAAAATGGATTAAAGAAGCAAACGTAAAAAGCAAAACAAAACCATTCTTTTTGTACTTGGCATATGACATACCGCATGCCGTGCTGGAACTTCCTACACAGGCCTATCCCGCTGGGGGTGGGCTTACAGGTGGTATGCAATGGATAGGTACACCGGGCAATATGATAACAACTGCAAGTGGTGAACCCGATACATGGATAGATGCACAATACAACAATGCAACATGGGACGATGATAAAAATAATGCAACGCCTGAAGTGCCTTGGCCCGAAACCTATAAGCGATATGCTACTTGCATTAGTAGAATAGATAATGCAGTTGGTGACTTAATGAAACTTTTAAAAGATATTGGTATCGCTGAAAATACCTTCGTTGTTTTTACATCAGACAATGGCCCTTCAAAAGAATCGTATTTACCAAAAAAATTTGCACTATATGAACCTGATTTTTTTAAAAGCTTTGGTCCCTTCGATGGTATAAAAAGAGATGTATGGGAAGGTGGAATAAGGGTACCTGCCATTGCCGTATGGCCACGAAAAATACGGGCTGGTTCTACCATTACAAACTTATCTGCATTTTATGATTGGGTGCCTACGTTTGCAAATGCTGCAGATTTGCCTGCACCAGCTTTTAGTGATGGTAATTCTATGCTCCCATTGCTTACAGGCCAAATAAAAAAACAAGACAGAACAGTTTATGTAGAATATTTTGAAGAGGGAAAAACCCCCGACTTTGAAAGTTTTGATAAAACGCACCGCAACAGAAGACGCAATCAGATGCAGATGTATAGAAAAAACGATACCCTCGCTGTACGGTATAATATTAAATCTGCAGCAGACGATTTTGAAATATATGATATTGTAAATGACCCTGGGCAAAAAAGAAACTTGGCTTTAGGATACGATTTGAAATTGTTGCAGATCAAAATAAAACAAACTGTTTTGCAAATAAGGAGAACTGATTCCAGCTCGCCAAGGCCTTACGACAGTTCCTATATACCAGCAACAGAAACGGGTGATAAAAACATAAAATGGCGTTTTTACAATGGTCGTTTTCCTTGGATGCCCACTATCGAAAATTTAACAGCCAGCAAAAATGGGAATGCAACTTCCATAAGCGGGTTTTCTTTAAAATTTGCAAGTGATGGGATGTTGTATATGGAAGGTTTTATAAATGCTCCTGTAGATGGGATTTACATTTTTTCTTTAAAAAGCAATACCTCTATCATTATGAAACTACATGAAGCCAATATGTTTAATACCGATTTCAAAACCAATAAAACAGAACAAAAAAATAGCGTAATGCTTGCAGCGGGGTGGCATCCATTTAGGTTATATTATAATTGCAAAAAAGGTATGGTTCCTGCAATTGAAATTGCATGGAGCAAAGCAGATGGTTCTAAGCGTTTAACTTTATGAAATTAAATTTGGCAAGTGGCTTTCATTAAAAAGCCCCCTCTTTTATTACTTTATATAAACAAAGAAGCCAACTTGATTTTACAATCGAGTTGGCTTCTTTCATAAAAAATAATTATTATAATTTAATTATTTGAGTACTTATTTCTTTACCATCTTGTTGTAACCTGATATAGTAAACTGCTTTTGCAAGAATATTAAATTTATTGGTTACATCCAATTGGTTTTGTCCAATACCTGCAGGAGGAATACCCTCAAACAATGTTCTTATACGCTTTCCACTTTTATCCAACAAATCAATGCTTACTTTACTGGCAGCAGGTACTAAATAATCAATAATAGCAGAAGATGTAAGTGGATTTGGAGATACTTTTATGCCAAGTCCATCTTTAATAATTGCAATGGTTATATTACGAGATAATGTACCAAAATTTGAAACTACAGATGTGTTTCCAATTCCAATTGCCGAACAATTTGCACTCACCCTCCAATTATAATTTCCACCTAATGCAAGCCCAGTAAGCGTATACGTACTTGCCTGCAAACCAGTAGCTGCAATAATCCAAGAAGTAGCTGATGCCAGCTTATATTCGACAGTATAGAAATTGGTAGCAATGCCAGTCCAATTTAATGTTGCACTATTTGTTGTAATGGTAGTTACATTTAATCCGGTTGGGGCAGCAGGTGTGGCAGTAACAGTAACAACAATACTTGCTCTTGGTCCTTCTCCACATCCATTGGTTTGTGCTACAAAATAATTTGTATTTCCTGCTGTTGTGGTGCTAGGTATAGGTGCAGTTGCAGTTCCCGTACCGCCTGTTGCTGTAGTATACCACAACAATCCAGTGCCAGATGCCGCAAGGGCTGTTGCTGTTGCATTTTGGCAATAAACAACAGGTGAAATTACTGTTGCTATTGCAGGCAAAGCAGTTACAGTAATTGCTATTACAGCACGAGGACCCTCGCATATACCAAGCGTTTGGCTCACAAAATAATTGGTCGTACCGGCTGCTGTAGTTAAAGGTATTGGTGCTGTTGAACTACCCACACCACCTGTTGCAGTGGTATACCATTTCAAATTGGTGCCTGTTGCGGTAAGCGCTGTAGCTGTAGCATTTTGGCAATAAGCAACTGTTGCTGAAACGGTAGGTGCCAATGGTGTAGCATTTACAGTAACCACGATTGCTGCTCTTGGGCCCTCACATCCATTTACTGTTTGGCTCACATAATAAGTTACGGTTCCTACAATCGTTGTGCTAGGTGTAGGTGTTGTTGCTGTTCCTCCTCCGCCTGTTGGCGTGCTGTACCACAATAAATTGGTACCTGTTGCTACAAGAGGCACTGCTGTTGCATTTTGGCAATACACAACTGGTGAAGTTACAACTGGCGCATTAGGGATTGCATTTACATTTACTGTAATTGCTGCTCTCGGGCTTTCACCACATGTTTGTGTTTGGCTTACATAAAAAATGGTGCTGCCTGCAGTTGCTGTACTTGGAGTTGGTGCTGTAGCAGAACCTACTCCACCTGTTGCCGTAGAGTACCACAATAAATTGGTACCCGTTGCAGTAAGTGCAGTAGCAATAGCATTTTGGCAATAGTTTATAGGGCTTGCAACCGTTGGAGCAGGCGTTGCAGGAGTAATAGTAACAGTTATAGCTGCTCTTGGACTTTCACATCCGTTTGCAGATTGGCTTACATAATAAATGGTGCTACCAACGGTTGTGGTTATAGGTATAGGTGCTGTAGATGTGCCCGTACCACCTGTTGCTGTTGCATACCACAATAAATTGGTACCTGTAGCTGTAAGCGCAGTGGCCGTTGCGTTTTGGCAGTAGGTAATTGGAGTGGAAACTACCGGTGCTGTAGGAACAGCATTTATCGTAACTACCAGCGCAGCCCTTGGGCCCTCACATCCATTTACAGTTTGGCTCACATAATAAGTTACGGTTCCTACAGTCGTTGTGCTAGGTGTAGGTGTTGTTGCTGTTCCTCCTCCGCCTGTTGCTGTGCTGTACCACAATAAATTGGTGCCTGTGGCTACAAGAGCTGTTGCTGTTGCATTTTGGCAATATAAAACTGGTGAAGTTACAGCTGGTGCATTAGGGATTGCATTTACATTTACTGTAATTGCTGCTCTCGGGCTTTCTCCACATGTTTGTGTTTGACTTACATAAAAAATGGTGCTGCCTACAGTTGCTGTACTTGGGGTTGGTGCTGTCGTAGAGCCTACTCCACCAGTTGCTGTTGTATACCACAATAAATTGGTACCAGTAGCTGTAAGTGCAGCAGATGTTGCATTTTGACAATAAGTTATTGGGCTTGTCACTGTTGGCGCAGGCGTTGTAGCAGTAATCGTTACTGTTATTGCTGCTCTTGGACTTTCACAATTATTTGTTGTTTGACTTACATAAAAAATAACAGATCCTATAGTTGTAGTACTTGGTATTGGCGCTATGGTATTGCCTACTCCACCGGTTGCAGTTGTGTACCATTTCAAATTTGTACCTATTGCAGTAAGTGCCGTTGCTGTTGCATTTTGGCAATAAGTTACAGGTGTAGAAACTACTGGTGCTATAGGAACAGCATTTATCGTAACTACCAGCGCAGCCCTTGGACCTTCACATCCATTTATTGTTTGGCTCACATAATAAGTTACGGTTCCTACTGTAGTTGTACTAGGTGTTGGCGTTGTTGCTGTTCCTCCTCCGCCTGTTGGCGTGCTGTACCACAATAAATTGGTGCCTGTGGCTACAAGTGCTATTGCTGTTGCATTTTGGCAATATACAACTGGTGAAGTTACTACTGGCGCAAGTGGTGTTGCATTTATATTTACCGTAATTGCTGCTCTGGGGCTTTCTCCACATGTTTGTGTTTGACTTACATAAAAAATGGTACTGCCTGCAGTGGCTGTACTTGGGGTTGGGGCTGTTGCAGAACCTACTCCACCGGTTACTGTGTTGTACCACAATAAATTCGTACCAGTTGCAGTAAGAGGCACAGCTGTTACATTCTGGCAATAAGTTATTGGGCTTATCACTGTTGGTGCTGCTGTAGTAGCGGTGATGGTAACTGTTATAGCTGCCCTTGGTCCTTCGCAACTATTTAAAGTTTGACTTACATAAAAAATAACAGATCCTATAGTTGTAGTACTTGGTATGGGGGCAACGGTATTTCCTACACCACCGGTTGCTGTTGTGTACCACAATAAATTGGTACCTGTAGCTGTAAGTGCTGTTGCTGTTGCACCCTGGCAATAGGTGACTGGGGTAGAAACAGTAGGTGCAGGAGTAGCACATGCTGGTACACTCAAATAAATATGATACTCACCAGGAGCAAGTGTAATGGACTGAGTAGCATTTGTAAGATTAAAAGTGGCATTTGTTGCCCCATTTATTCCAGTTCCAGGTCCATTACTTATATAATTTATCCAATCTCCAGTAGCTTGAAAAGTAACCGATTTTGTTTGTTGCACCACATCTAAATTGGCTACAACGGTTACTTTTCTACCAGCGGCATTTGGATCAGCTATTTGAAAAGTTTTTACCAAGCCACCAGCATTAAAGAAGTCGTATGTAAAAGTTGTATTGTTAAAAACAGCAGGATTGTTTAACCTCAAATCAATCATTTTTTTATACGCATCGTATAATCTTCTGCGATTAGGATCCAGCATATACTCCCAACGTGGAGGTTTATTTGCTACATTAGCGCCACCAAAATTAATAGAAACATCATACCCCCTCTCCTCAAATTGCCATACCATTTTTGGCCCAGGCACAGTGAAAAATACAGCTGCTGCCGCTTCTTCTCTAGCCAATGCTGTCGTTAGAACTTTTACATCGTAAGGGCCCGATACATTCCCAAATTGAAGATTTCTGTACATCGTACGTTCTTCATCATGGCTTTGCATGTACCCCATTAAACCAGGATTGCTAAACGCTCGCTGAGACGAACTATATACTACAGCAGAAATATCTGAATTGCTTGTAAAGCCCATTGTACACTGGCTATATCTTGTATTTATATTGCCCCAAGTCATAAATCCGTGTGCTACATATTCTTGTTCTTCTTGATTTGGTTCGCTTCCCAAAAACTCGAGAATCATATAAGTATTGGGATGCGTAGGCACAGAATTATCGTAATAATATTTTAAGTTGGCTACTCTTGCAGGATCATAATTTTCTACTGTAGTAGTATTGGTGATGGTTTGTGAAAACCCTTTGGCTAAATCAAATCTAAAGCCATCAACCCTGTATTCATCTAACCAAAAGTTTAAATTTCTTTGAAACAAATATTTTGTTGCAGCAGCGTTATGGTTAAAATCATTGAACACGCTATATGGATGCGTAGCAGTTACATTCAACCAGGGATTATTGGCAGCGGGTTGGTTGGTAGCACTGTTCCAATACAAGGCCGCTTGTGGTGCATTGCCTGTACAATGATTATACACAATATCCAATATTACGGCAATTCCGTTTGCATGGCAGACATCAATAAACTGTTTCAATTTATTTTTTGGACCATAATACTTATCTGGTGCAAAATAAAAAGATGGATTGTAACCCCAGCTTTCGTTCCCATCAAATTCGTTTATAGGCATCAGCTCAATGGCATTTATTCCAATACCTTTTAAATAATTGATGGAATCTATCAATGATTGGTAACTATGTTCGGCAGTAAAATCTCTGATTAACAACTCGTAGGTCATTAAATTCCTTTTGTCTGGTTTTACAAAGTTGGTTGTTGTCCAGTTGTATGCTGGTTCTGCTGTTTGCAAAATACCTACTATACCTGTTGTAAGCCCCGTAGGATAAGGCTTTAGGTTAGGATAAGTTACACTATTAATGAATTGATCATTGTTGGGATCCAATACTTTTTGGGTATAAGGGTCTGCCACTCTTATGGTATTATCTACCAAATATTGAAAAGCATATTCAGTACCAGGGGTAAGACCATTAACCGTAATCCAATAATAATTACCATCAGGTGTTTTATTCATTTGTCCTGCACAAGAGGTTATCCAGTTATTAAAATCACCTATAATATTTACACTCGTTTTATTGGGTGCATACAATACCAATGTAGCAGCTGTATTACCCGGGAGATAATTAATTCCTTCAATAGCACCCGCTGGTAATGCTGCAATATTATTGGTAGGATTTATGTAAAAACTAAAAGAATCTTTCTTAAGACCTGTACCATCATTACCCTCCAACATAATTTTTTGCTCACAGGCTACTGTCATAGTTGGATTGGCAGAAATAGTTGTTGCATTGGCTGCGGTATTAATTGTATTGCCATTCAATTTTAAAGTAAGTGCCGCATTGTTTGAAGCTACACCAGTAATAGCAACTTGGTTTCCCAACAAAACATTGATTGGTTCTGGGTAAGGTATAAAGCGAGGCTCAAATGGAGGCAGATTAAGCCTTACGGCAAATTGCCCAGCCGCATAAACAGGTAAATACATATCACTAATATCAGCGTTTGTTTGCTTAATAGTACCCGCTCCATTTCTAAAAAGAATATTTACTTTATTAATCGTTTCGCCCACAGGTACGCCAAAAAAAGCACGAATGTTCGTAATAGTAAAACTATACTTATTGGCACTTACAAAAGTTGCTTGAGCTGCGGGTGTTGGTGCATTAAAATTGGGAAACTTTACATACCTCCAATCTGTAGGTCCTGTACTTAAATTGGTATTTACACCTACATGCACATACACATCAGCCGTGTTGGCATAATTCAATAGTCCTTGATTACCTTTCGTACAATCTACCGTAAAGGTAAGGGTACTATTATCGTTGGGAAATTCAGGCGTCCAGGTGAGCAATCTTTGCGAAAACGTTGTAGTTGTCATTGCAAAAAAAACCACCAATAGTAGTACATTTTTTTTCATATTCAAGCAATTTTGATGGTAAATTACAACGATAGTCTGTATTTACCAAAGAAGAATTAAAATAGAAGCAAAAAAATGCTATCAAAGGATCATTTATGCTATTTCATTAAGCTTGATAAAATTATATATAGAAAACAACTACTGATGTAAGCGTAAACTAAAAAGCTTTATCAAAGCCAAAAAAACCCATTAAATTTACTTCTCAGATTGTTCATTTTTGCAAAAAGCACAATTTGTTAATGTAAAACTCAACAACATTTCTTATATCTTCATAAAAAAATATGTTTTTAAAAAAATTCTTTATCATACTACTGGCTATTTGCAGTTTTAATATTGTAAAAGCTCAAAAAAATACTTTACAAACAAATACAGTTGCTAGGCCAAAATTGGTAGTAGGCATTGTTATTGATCAAATGCGTTGGGATTATTTGTACAGGTATAATAATAGATATAGTAAAAATGGTTTTAATCGATTGATAACAAAAGGGCATAGTTTCGAGAACACGTTTATACCATATGTACCCACTTATACAGCACCTGGCCATTCCTGCATATATACAGGAGGCGTGCCTGCAACTACCGGAATAATTGGCAATAATTGGTACGATAAGACTACTCAAAAAAACCTGTATTGTACCGAGGATAATACCGTAAAAGGTATTGGGAATGATGATGAAGAAGGCAAAATGAGTCCGAGAAATATGTGGGCAACAACCATTGGCGATGAATTGCGGCTTGGTACCAATTTTGAAAGCAAAGTGATAGGAATTGCTTTAAAAGACAGGGGTGCTATTTTACCCGCTGGTCATAGTGCCAATGCTGCTTACTGGTACGATGATAAAACCGGCAGATGGATTACGAGCGATTATTACATGAATAAACTGCCAACTTGGGTAAATGAATTTAACAACAAAGACAATGTGAGTACCTTTATGAACACGGATTGGACTACACTCTATCCCATAAGTACCTATACACAAAGTACAAGAGATGACATGCCCTATGAAGATGCTTTTCCTTTATTAAAATCAAATACTTTTCCCTATCGATTATCAACCATTACAAAAGGAAAATACAGTGCTTTTAAACTAACGCCAAGTGCGGCTACTTTTACTTTCAATTTTGCCAAGAATGCCATTTCAAATGAAAAATTAGGATCAGGAAAAAACACCGATTTTTTGGCAGTAAGTATTTCTTCTACAGATTATATGGGGCATACTTTTGGGCCTAATTCTGTTGAAGCAGAGGACACTTATTTGAGGTTAGACAAAGACATTGCTGACTTTCTACAGTATTTAGATATTACTTTAGGCAAAGATAATTACCTTGTTTTTTTATCTGCAGACCATGGAGTAGCACATATCCCCTCTTTTTTGCAAGAGCATAAATTACCAAATGGTGTACTCAATCAAAGAGACTTAAGGACAGAAATAAACAAAGCTGTAGAGGATAGTTTTGGATTGAAATCAATCATAAGCAATATGCAAAATCACCAGTTGTATATTGATTTTGAAAAATTAAATGCAAGCAATGAAAAAAACGTTTTGAAATTAATTATGAAAATGCTAAGGTCAAAAACGTATATCACCCATGTTTTTGAAACAGCCAATGTAGGAGCTGAGGGCATAGCAGAACCAATGAAAACAATGCTGATAAATGGTTACAGTCCCTCTCGTAGTGGTGATATACAATTTACTATAAAACCAGGTTATTTTGATGGAGCTGCAAAAGGCACCACACATGGAGAATGGAATCCTTATGATGCACATATTCCTTTGTTGTTTTATGGCTGGAATATTAAACCTGGTAAAACAAATAGGGAGACCTATATGACAGACATTGCTCCTACCCTAGCAGCCTTGCTGCACATCCAGATGCCATCAGGCAGTGTGGGGAAAGTGTTGACTGAAGTTGTAAAATAAGAGAAAACTTCTCATTCCCAAATTTTATTAATGAATCAAAATATATTCTTAGTTGCCATAACCAATTATAGATATGACAACTTATATTAAAAAAAATAGCTTGTTATCGGTTCGATTGTTGGAATATTTTATGACATTGATTGCTTAAACATAAGCAGCATCTCCTGAACCATAGTTTGTATCTGTTTATTGAAGGCGAAGAATTGGAAAGATTTTTTAATAGGAGAAATATTTAAAATTATGTTGATTTTTATTTAGCCAGAAAACCCAACGCTGCTATAGTGCTACAATTATAAAATTTCGTAAGTATCTGAAAGTAATATAAACAAATAACAATATTTATTTTTGTTTACTATTCCTAAAAAAGCTATGTTCGTAATACTTTGAAAAAAATAATATGTATAATAAGCATTTTAATAAGTAACCATTCATTTGCACAAACAGAAATGGATGGCTTACTTATGGAGAAAAATTTATTTTGCGCAGGCGTCACCTATACCAAAAGCAATTGGAAAAACTATTGGGAAGGAACATTCAAAAGAGACAATCAAAACCTTGGCACCGTAAGCACCAGCAACCTTATGGTAAATGGCAACTATGGCATTACAAGTAAACTTAACGTAATCTTCACCTTACCCTATATAAAAACAAAAGCCAGTGCGGGGCAACTTGCCGGTCAAAAAGGTTTACAAGATGTAAGCCTGTATGTGAAATGGGTTGGCTATGAAAAACAAATAAAAAAAGGTATCTTAAAGGCAATACTTATTGCAGGTGCCAGCACGCCACTCACAAACTACACGCCAGATATAATGCCATTATCAATAGGCATGCTAAGTAAAACTGGAACGCTAAGAGCCATGCTGGATTATCAAAGGGGAAATTGGTTTGGTACTTTATCAGCCTCTTATGTTTACCGTGGCAATGTAAAACTCGACAGAAATACTTATTACACTACTCAGTTACATTATACCAACATGGTAGAAATGCCCAACGCTTCCAACTACAATATTAGAGCCGGGTATAGAAGTGAAACATGGATTATAGAAGGATTTGCAAACAATTGGATAACCAATGGAGGATTTGATATTAGCAAAAACAATGCACCATTTGTAAGCAATAAAATGAATGCAACAACAATCGGATTACACATAAAATACGAAACAGATTTTGTAAATGGCTTATCACTTATTGCAGATGGAATGACAACAGTTGCCGGCAGAAATATGGGTCAGTCATCGGGCTATACTGTAGGCGCTTTTTACATTATGGATTTTAGCAGGAAGAAGAAAACTATAAAATCACAAAGTAAATAAGAAGTACGAGTAGCATAGAATTTTTTTATTCATAAAATAAAAAAAATGAAAAAAAATTATTTATACCTAGTCATCTTTTCTTCCATAGCAATTTTAAATTCTTGCAAAAAAGAAATTGTAGAAGAAAACGAGCAATATCAATTATTAAATCCATCTAGGCCCGATGCGACTGCAGGCACATGGAAACCTATTTTACTTGCTACGGCAAATGAATTTACATGCCCCGCACCCTTTGCTACTACAAGCCCAGATTATATTCTACAATTAAACGAAATAAAAAGTTTTCAAAACGATCTTACATCAGATAAAAGAAAACTGGTAAATTATTGGGGAGCTGGCGCTGTGCTTAGGTGGAACGAAATTATGAGAGAGCTGGTAGCAAAACACAATATACCTCCATACCAAAATCCTGATGGTACTTATCCTATTCCAAATGCAAACAATCCGTTGGCATATCCAACATTTCCATTCTCCAATCCACCCTATGCAGCACGTGCTTATGCATACTTGAGCGCAGCACAATACGATGCCTGTATAATAGCTTACTTTTATAAAAATCAATACAATCGTTCCGCACCTTTTAATGTAGATGGAAACATACAAACGCTTTTACCCAAATCTACCCTACCGTCGTTCCCAAGCGAAGATGCAGTAGTAATGGGTGTTTCAGTAGAATTATTAAAATTATTATTTCCGGGTGACCAAGATTATATAAACCAAAAAGCAGAAGAACACATGCGTGCAAGATTGATTGCCGGCGCAAATGTGCGCAGCGATTTAGATGCAGGTGAAGCATTGGGGAAAATGGTTGCTACAAAATTTATTGCCCGAGCACGAGGCGATAGAGCCGGAGCAGCAGTAGGCACACCCGCAATGTGGGCAGCACTGGAAACCAATACTGCAGCCACTGGGCAAATTCCATGGATTAGTCAAGAATCTCCCAAACGACCTCCCATGCTCCCCTTGTTTGGAAAAGTAAAAACTTTTTTATTCGATTCATTAACGATGGTTACCAGTATTCGTCCATCCGCTCCACCATCTACTTCCTCTGCACAATTTGCAGCCGAGGTTGCAGAGGTTTTACAATACAGTAAAAACATTACAAGAGAGCAATTACGCATTGCACATTTTTGGGCAGATGGAGTTAATACCTACACACCACCAGGGCATTGGAATTACATTGCGGCTACTGATTTTGTACAACAAAATTTTAGCGAGCCAAGGTGGGCAAGAAATATGGCGCTTTTAAATATGAGTTTGATGGACGCAGCAGTTGCCTGTTGGGATGCAAAATATACTTATTTCAATCCACGCCCATCACAAATAAACAATGACATTAAAACAGTAACAGGCTTACCAAATTTTCCAGCATACATTTCGGGGCACAGTACATTTAGCGCTGCTGCTGCCACTGTATTGGGTTATATTATTCCTGCAAATGCAACAAACTACAATGCCATGGCGCAAGAAGCATCCAAATCTCGTTTATACGGTGCCATACACTTTAGAAGCGATTGCGAAAAAGGTTTTGAAACAGGCAGTAAAGTGGGTGCTTACGCAATAGCAAGAGGTCGTATAGATGGAGCAGAGTAAATCCATTTTTTGCAATCAAAATTTAAGTTACCAGGCTAATTCTGACAAGGTTTAATTTAGTTCTACCTTTTTTTAATATGGGCTATCATCAAATACCATTATTGAACATTTGTACGGGCTGTCTGTAGTAGTCTTGCATGCAAGTAATTGTACACTTTAACGTTTATTTTTGCAAGAGCTACTACTGCCCATCCCGCAGCCCTTCTTCTGTAATTTTTAAATGAGCAATCATTCAAACACTTCAAAAAAAATTAAATCCATTTAATACGAATGATAAATATTTTTTAGTTGGTTAAATAATAGAAATTATCTCCACTTTAGTCGGGTGATTGAGGGGTTTTACAAGCATGCCCTAAAAGTATTTTTTATTGGGCAGCATATAATTTATAAACGATATTACTCAATTCTGTAAATCTTGAAAAAAGATTTAAGGGTGAAGGGATTCATAACTCCAAAACATTCGCAAGTTCTTACACCGCTTTGTTGACATTTACAATAATGTTTATCCTATACGCTTACGAAAGATGTTGTATTTCTATTATGCCTTTTTTTTTAAATGTAACCTTCTATTTTAAAGCCGAACAGTTATCAAGCTATTGTTATTTTTTATAAATAGGCTTTGTGTTTTAGCTCCTTCCGTTTCTTTGGAAGATCCTTGTGGATCAAAAGCAGAAATTGGATTAAGCATTGAATTAAATGTTTGGGAAATTGATACAGTGGAACCATTTACTGCCGCAGCATCCATCTTATTAAATCCATGAAGAACAAGGGCAATGTTGTTAAACTTTGAACCCATTTGCCCCTCTGCATTTTCAAAAATAATTTGATTGGCAGTTGCATTATAAACTATATTTCTTTTGTAAAACATCCCTTTTTCATAATCAAAACTTTTTCCATCATCTTCATAATAAATAAAATGGTTTGTAGTATTTCCTTTGTAGATATGAACTACCAGCGTATCGGTAGGAGCAATAGAAGTGGACTGTACAAGAGACTGCATTGGTATGATGCTACTTTCTTTTACAAATACGGGCAGTTTAGCTAAACTCAATTCTACTGCTTTTTTGGTACCGGCCATATACAATTCATCCGTATATAAATCGTACCAATTATTTTTAGGAAAGTACACTTTTATAAAATCTTTACCACCTTCCACAGGTGCTACCATAATAGATTGTCCAAACAAAAACTGGTTTTGAAAAGCAGGGTTATAAATATTGTCATCAAAAGTATTTTCAATGGCCAACGAGCGGTTTACCGGCATTCCTGTTTGTGTAGCTTCGTAAAAACTGCTGTATAAATAAGGCATTAACTTATAACGTAGGCTTACATAATTTCTAGAGATATCTGTTACCTCTTCTCCATACGTCCATGGCTCCGATGATTTAGTATTGATTGCACTGTGGTTTCTAAAATAGGGCGTAAAAGAACCAATTTGCATCCACCTGGCAAACAAATTTGTAGAAGGACCTCCGGTAAAACCACCAATGTCCATACCTGTAAAAGCTACACCACTCAACCCAAGGCTATTAATTAAACGCACCCCTGCCATCATATGATTGTCTTCGGAGCGATTATCGCCTGTCCATATGGCTGTATATTTTTGCAAACCTGCATAGCCAGCACGTGTAAGAATGAAAGGGCGCTCGTTTTTTGTGTTTGCAATAATTCCCTCATAACTCGTACGAGCCATCAAAGAACCGTATACATTGTGTGCCTCTAAATGGGAAGCTTTTCTTCCTTCAAAATCAAAGAGAACATTACTGGGCATTTTCTGCCCCCAAGTGGCTATTTCATTCATATCGTTCCATATACCACTTACCCCATTGTCTGAAAAAAACTTCATTTCGCTTCTCCAATATTTTCTACCTACTTCAGATGAATAGTCTGTAAAATGACACCAACCTGGCCACACTTGCCCTGTATAGTATTTACCATCTACATATTTTATATAAGCATCTTGTTGTATTCCTCTATCAAAAGCAGCTGCACCGGGTGCTACTTTGATGCCAGGATCCACAATAACGGTGGTTTTAAAACCCATCTCTTTCAACTTATCTGTAAGCCCTTTCGGATTGGGAAAGCGAACTTTATCCCAAGTGAACAATTGGTACTTGTCCATGTAATGAATGTCCAATGTAATGCCATCTGCTGGAATTTTTTTCTCTCGCAATGTTTGCGCTATTCTTAATACTTCTGTATCGGGATAATATGAATATCTATTTTGCTGATAGCCCAAGCTCCATAGCGGTGGCATTTTCATACGGCCAGTTAACGCTGTGTATGATTTAATAATATCTGCAACCGATTTATGGTAAATAAAATAATAATTCATTTCGCCACCTCGTGCAGCAAAAGAAGAAAACCGGTTGTTGCTTGCACCAAAATTAAAATCGGATTGAAACGTATTGTCCATAAAAATACCGTAGTTCAAATTGTGCTGTATGCCAATATAAAAAGGTATGGTTGCATAAATTGGGTCTTGTCCGGTTTGGTAACCAAAGGCATCTGTATTCCAATTGGTATAGCCATTTCCTTTTCTATCTAAGTCGCCGGTCTTTTCGCCCAAACCAATAAATCTTTCTCCCTCTTGCAATTTTTTATAGGTGGTTACCTCTTCGCCCATCCATGAGGTTGTTAATCCTTTTTCATCTTCACTAATTACAATTCCTTCATTGTTATAAAATGCAACACTATATGGTTTCTTTTGAAAAATAGCTTTTAAAGAATCTGTAGCTACTATTATTTCTTTATCATTTTGCGTAATGGAAACTTTTGTTTGCTGCGGCTCTGAAACCACGGCATAAGAAAAATCTTTTTTCAAAGCTTGCTTGTCCATTCTTATGCGAATGATAGATGGGCTGTACACCATGGCTTCTATAAAAGCTACATCGGTGGCAATCTTAACATTTTGCCCTTCTATTTTCACCGTTTTAATATTACCTACTTCTTTGAGGTTTGTTTGTGCAAATGCGTGCAGGGAAAAAATGCAACAAAATAGTATAAAAAAATAATTTCTTTTTTTTGAAAAAATAATATTCATAAAAATTAATAAATAATAAAAGTGAAAAATTAATTACAATGTAACAATTATTAGCCAAGTAAAAAGCCGAGCATTAATCTCGGCTTCTTTATAATTTGTACACTTTACTATTGCTAGTTTATTGTTACAGTTTGGTTGTTTTCGTTTAAAGTAATGGTATAAGTACCCGCAGTAGACGGTGTTTTAAAATTATTACTTCCGTCCCACTTTATAGACTTTGGAACGCCGGTAGCATTAGACTGACCGCTGTTATCTTCATAATCAATGAATCTATTTCCAGCATTTGGCCAGTCATTACCCGATACAAACTTAATATCTTTATTAGCCAACAATGCAACTGTAATGGTCCAAACACCATTACCGCCATATGTCATTGTAGGCGACCCACCTGGATTCCAAACAGGTCCAGCAGTTAATCCATCTCCAACAACCCTCATTTCATTTGCGAACGTAAGACTGTAGCCCAAATCCAAGGTATTGCTACCATCCCAGATTGCTCTAACCCTAGCATTGGTACCTGTCCATTTAAAATTATCAAATCCAGAACCTGGATCTATAACCATTTTACTATTTGCCGGATTTACAGCAAACCAACGATGTAAATTGTTAGCACCATTGTTCCAATCGTTTCCATCATGAAATTTAAACTCATCGTTGGTATTCATATTGGCAAGCAACAAAAATCTATTTACATCAGTATAGTTCATTTTGGTTGCAGGTTGAGACCAACCTTGAAAATTACCAATCATACCCATACCCCCAATTCCGTTAGAAACTGCAGTTTGTAAAAAATATTTTTTATTAGTTAAATCAAAAGTAACCCTATAAATACCGGTTGTAGAAACCCCAATATTGTTTTCTCCGTCACCAGTTATATTTCCAGCAGGCAAAGCAGGATCTTGCCCCCAGTCTATAGCTCCAGGAAAAGGAGGCCAGTCTTGTCCGTTTACAAATTTTATTTCATTACCGCCTGTTAATCTTACGTAACTAAAATAAGTACCTGGGAAACGTGGATCTTCTATCATACGGGTAGATTTTGAAATATCCCAACCACCAGGTGAAGCACTTCCTACTATATACACTTTCACTTCTCTTACAATTACAATTTCGTTCACATAGTCACTTTGCTGCGACCAGCTACCAGAAGTTGCAACGGCAGTCCATTTTAGTTGTACAGGGGTAGGCAAACTAGTAAAACCTTTTGCTATCAATGAATCACTCATTCTTTTAAATGAAACATTTGCAAAACTATCTAGACCACTGTTATTAGATATAAAACTAAATAAAGGATTTGACCAATTTACTGGAATTTCATTTCCGCTTCCGTCAAA
The DNA here is from genome assembly GCA_031430735.1 of Ferruginibacter sp. GTDB lineage: Bacteria > Bacteroidota > Bacteroidia > Chitinophagales > Chitinophagaceae > Ferruginibacter. Next base: position 20,430 of record JANPCB010000038.1, read on the forward strand.
CCTTTTTTCTGCTACCAGTATTTTGTACGTTATTGGAGTACCTCCAGCTTTAGGAAGCGATTTTGTCCATCTGAAAACGATATTTTCGGTAGTAGAACCTGGGTTTATAGTTAATGGTGCAGCGGTTGTAGAAAAACCAGGCGCCAATAAAAAGAAAGGGGTAGCACCATCTCCAAATCGTTTAATTTTTATTGAAAAAACATCATCGCTTCTAAGTTTAGTAGAGCCATTGTCAGCTACAACACTCCAAATCATATCTACCAAAATACTTGCTGCAATTCCTTTACTAGCTAAAGCTGCATCTATTTGTGAAAAAGTAAGCGTTAGTTTTGTGTCCTTACCACCATTGTTTGAAGGAATTTCCAATATGGGAGCATCAATAGAACCTGTTTTTAAAGCCGCTACCCACTTGTAAGTAGGTGCTGTATTTACACCAGGTTTAGACGCTGACCATGTAATGCTTACGGGTTCGTTCGGAGTAGCAGCATTCAACACAACAGTAGCTCCATTAGCAGGTGTCAAAAGTCTTAGTGGACCATTTGACTCTCCTTTAGACTCCATATCGTACTCAATTTTTTTGCAACTTGTAAAAAGGGAAATCACAATTGCGAATATTAAAGATATTTTTTTCATATTTTAATTTTTTGAAATTTTCAATTATTTTAAATCATCCAATCCTTTTTCAAAAAGAGGAGATTCGGCAGGCACCGGAATTCCATTTACATCTAAAATGGTTCCTTTAAATTTTATTTTAAATCTGTCTACTATAGCCGAAGCGGAAAGATTAAATAAAGCTGGAGGAAAGAAAGTGTATGACCAAAGTTTATTTCCTTCGTTTCTTAAATTAACTGTTTTGGTTGTTCCCACTTGCGTACTGCCATTAAATATTGAAATTTCCGCAGTCGTTGGGTTCATTCTAGTTGTAACCAAGTCCGTTGAAATTGGTTGGTCCAAATAAGCAGTTATAATTTCATTTTTACCAATAAACTTAGGGAACGTTCTAAAAACGGTTGGGGTATATACAAGCGGGTCTACAAGTAAAGCAATGTCGTTCGTCTTTAAATCTCCAGAGGCATCTTTTGCTTTTACTAAAAACTCGATCTTGGTAATTTCAGATGGGGGCTTACCATAAAATTCTGTTGGTTTAAAAGTAACAGCCCATTTATTTGGCCCTACATTTGTCAATCTTCTGGCTTCATTGGAATTGGTCCAATCGCCATTACCTGGAGCAGGATTACCGGGGTTCCATGTCCACATATATAATGGTGATCTTCCAGCGAGATTACCTACTGCAGATACATCAATCGTTATTGTAACTACATCTTCTGCTGTAAAACTAGACGGCGATGTTGTTACAACTGCACCAGATGTTTGCGCCTTGGTAAACATTACCAAAGAAAACATTGTAACAAGTGATAAGATTATTTTTTTCATTTTATAAAGATTTAAAATTTAATTTTTAGAAAATTCATATTCATAGGTAATCATTTCTGTATTGCCCAGTGATTTTGCTTGCTTAAGTGACATTTTTTTATTAGCCAATTGGCTGTAAGCTCCTAAGGTGAACTTAGCTGTATCTGGGCCGTTTATCATCCATAATATTCCTGGCTTATTGTTGTCATCTAACTTCCAAGTACCAGATGAAATTTTAAAAATTTGGGGTGCAGCACCATAATTTATCGATAAACCAGCAGGTGTATTACCTGTTAAATTAAACGTAACTTTTACATCTGTAAAATTCAAAGATGAAGTTAAATCAAGTGTTTTATAAGGGAAAAGCTTCCTCCTAGAATCTTCATCCGTTTGGGTAACTTTTGTAAGTTGCCAAACGCCTTGAAAGGAAGTTACATTGACAGCAGAATATGCTTCATAATCTTTAATAGCTGCAGGCTTACAAGCTGCAAAAAGCAACAAGCCAGCAATAGCAATGATGAATGTTATTTTTTTCATTTTTTGTTTTTTAAATTTTTTAATATTAAAGGCAATTACCTGTTGTATTTGGTATAAAATTCGGGTTAATACTAAATTCCGAAGCAGGAAATTGAAGTAACATCCCGTTGCAATTCCAAGGAGCACCACCATGACTAAAACTAGGTTCGCCAAGCGCCCCAATTCTTTTAATTTCTTGAATACGGTCCCCATTTTCATAAATCATTTCTAACTTACGCTCCGTTCTCGTCCTTGCTTTTACTGCAGCTGCACTAGCAGAAACGGCCAATGGAACCATTGTACCCGCATATGCCCTATTGGTAATATCATTTATATCCGCAATAGCAACAGATAAATTTGTATTCAATTCTGCTGCGCTTTCTGCCCTTACCAATTTCATTTCTGTTATATGTACTACAGATAATACTAAAGGGTTTGCTTTGTATTTATTTAATCCATATACAGCTGCTTTAACAGTGTACCAAGTCTTTCTACGGTCATTTGTATTGGAAGTTCCATTTATATACGTAGATGAACTAAGTTGTAACCCTATGCTTAAGCTTGTATCTGCATCATTACGAAGCCCACCAAACCTTTGAACATTGGGATCGTTTACCAATGAAAAAACCGTTTCGGAAGATACCGGATTGTTGAATCGCTTGGTAATATAGGTAGCCGTATTATCAAAGCTAGCTCCACTACCAACAATAACTTCGTTGGCATATTTATAAGCGCTATCAAATTTATTCATTTGAAAATACACTTTTGCCAAATATGCTTTTGCAGCCCATTTTGTAGGATAAATTCCATTTGTAGAAGGCAACAAATTTTGTGCAGCATTTAAATCGCTCAAAACGATATTATAAACTTCTGCTACTGTATTTCTAGGCCTCAATTTTTCGCCTGCGCTAATGGTTTTTATTACTACACCTAAATGGGTATTGCCAGTACTATAACCGTAAGGCTGGGCAAATAAACGAACCAATTCAAAATGACTGATGGCCCTTAAAAATTTTGCTTGTCCTTCTAGATTAACCTTAGTAGCTATAGAGGAAGTAACAAGTTCCAAATTTTCGAGGGTTTTATTTGCCCTTTGGATAGTATAATACGGCTCTTGATAAAATTCACTGCTGCCACCATTCGGGCTACTTCTATAATTTACAATATCGCCATCAAAACCAGTTATGATACTTCCATTTATTTGATCTGCCAAGTATTCACTCAGCCTTTGCATTCTACCTCCCATAAAATTTCCACCTGCAAGCGGAGAATAAGCAGCATTCAAAACAGCTTTGATATCTGCTTCATTTCTAATTGCTTCGCCAACCTCTACCGAGCCCTCTGGCCTAATTTCAATTTTTTTGCAAGCTATAAACAGTGTGCTTAAGGCTGTGGACAATAAAATTATTTTATATAGTTTCATGATAATTGATTTATAATATTTTAAAACGATACATTAATACCAAAGTTAAAAGACCTTGCTTGTGGTGGGTTTAAGAAATTGGCATTGGGCGATTGGTTTCTTGCTCCATTGTCTTCACCATCTCTGCCACCTTCCGGATCACCAACAGGGTATTTTGTAAACAACAATAAATTGTATCCTGCAAAGTAAACTTTGGCGCTGCTCATTTTAAATTTGCTTAAAAAATTGCTTGGTAAATAATAAGCAAAAGTCAATTCTTTTAATCTCACAAAACTAGCATCATACACTTGCAAAGTAGTATTGTTATCCCATGCGTTTGTTACGCCACCTTGATTGGAAAGCGTAAGACGAGGATACTTTGCTATATCGCCTGGTTTGCGCCAATAGTTGCCTTGCATAAATTGATAAATTTGCCAATCGGTAATAAAGTTCATGCTTCTTTTACCGCTATTGTCCCAAATATTCCCTCCTTGTGTAAATACAAACAAGGTGTTTAGCTCAAAATTCTTGTATTTGAAATTATTGGTAAGACCGCCCGTAAAGTCAGGATTTACATTGGCAACAGGTACTTTATCGCCCGTTCTACTGTCCACATTTAGTATTTTGGTTTGGTTGCCATTTCTATCCAAATAAATAGCCGACCCGTCTAAAGGATCTACCCCAAAAAAGCGCACGGTATATATAGTACCAATAGAGTTTCCAGGAATGATTCTGGTTTCATTGGTACCACCTGCAATTGCGTCTGGTTGTAGGCTTCCGATATCTAAAATTTCGTTGTAGTTATGTGCAATATTGAAACTAGTCGTCCAACTAAATTTTTCCGTTTTTATGTTTATCGTGTTTAACGTAAACTCAATTCCTTGATTCAATACCTTTCCTTGGTTTTGCCATTGGTTACCACCTTCTCCATTGGAAATCGATTGTGGAACGTTTAACAAAACATCTTTTGTAGTTTTCTTATATACCCCAATTTCGCCACTAACCCTGTTTTTCAATATACCAAATTCTAAACCCAAATCAAGGTTGGTAGATGTTTCCCATTTCAAATCTGGATTTCCTAAACTAGATTGGTAAATAGTTGGATTTCCTCCATAATTATTTCCTGGCGCCCTAGAAGTATCAAATCTTGAATAACCTGCATCCCAAGGAATACGATCATTACCCGTTAATCCCCAACCAGCTTTCAATTTTAAGAAATTAAAAACATTTTGCTTCTCCATGAATTTTTCATCGCTTATTGTCCAACCGGCAGAAACCGTAGGAAAGTAAGCCACTTTATTATTCTCTTTAAAAACCGAAGATGCATCTCTTCTTAAAGAAGCCTGTAAATTATATTTGCCATCATAAAAATTAAAATTTGTCCTAGCAAAATAACTTTGGTATAGTTTATTAAAAGAGGTGGTAAATTTAGTATTCGTATTTAAATTATCGTATTTAGAATTTTTTCCTCCATCATATAAAGGTGAAGTTGTTGTATCTATAAAGAAATTCTTATTCTCTGTTTTTTGCTCTTGGTATTCTGCTCCCAATAATCCAGTAAACTTAATGTGTTTTGTAATTTGTGTAACATAATTTACAGTAGCACCCCAATTAAAACTAGTGTAGTTAGACAAATCTTGCTTAGCATTACCTGTATCTTTCACAAGGGCTTTTATAGCGTTGTTAACTACAAATCTGTTGTAGCTGTTAAATAAGCCACTACTTTTTTCGTACCCTACATTTGTGGTTGCCGTAATTTTTTTAGTTACATTGTAAGTGGCAGTTCCGCCTACTAAATAGCGGTCATCTACATTCCTGAATTTACTAATATCCTGTTGTGCCACTAAGTTATTACCAGAGCCTCCAAACTCCCAAGTTGTACCACCATCTGCTCTATAGTAACTGCCATCTGCATTGTACACGGGGTAATAAGGCAATCCAGTACTCATAGCTAGCCCTATACCACCATTCCAAGCATTGTTTATTAAATTATTTACACCATTATTTAATGCACCTCTTAATCCAATTGTAAGGTTTTTAATTCCCTTATAATCAAAATTTCCAGTCAATCCCATTCTTGTATAGTCGTTGTTTTTTACATAGCTTTGTTGTTTAGAATAAACGCCTGAAACAAAAGCACTATATGATTTTGTGCCTTTAGAAAAAGACAAATTGTATTCTTGACTAAAACCAGTTTGTGTAGCCAAATCCCACCAATCGGTTTCAGGATTGGCTTGCGCTTGTGCAAGTGTAAGACCACCTGGCAAATTCTGTTGAGCTCCGGTTTTTCCATCTGCTTCCCAAGCTTCTTGGCGCATAGCCAACCAGGTATCTTTGTTTACAAACTTAGGACGCAATGAGGGGTTGCTTATACCTAATCGTGTACTAAAATTCAACTTACCTTTTCCTTTTCCTTTTTTAGTTGTAACCAAAATAACACCATTAGCGCCCCTCGACCCATAAATACCTGCTGCAGATGCATCTTTTAAAATCTCTATTGATTCAATATCATTCGGATTAATGTTGGCAAGTGGGTTCCTATCTTGAGCTACCGTACCACGGCTTGGGCTATTAATAATCCCTCCTTCAATATTTATTGGTAATCCATCTATCACATATAATGGATCTCCCTGTGTACTAACGGTACTCGTACCACGAATTCGGATGATAGCACCAGAACCTGCTAACCCGTTGCTAGTTGTAATTTGAACTCCAGCAGCTTTTCCTGCAAGCGCACTTTCAAAGCTAGGCGCAGGAACATTGGCGATTTTATCAGCTCCAATTTTTACGATGGAACCAGTTAGATCTTTTTTACGCTGGGTACCATACCCTACTACTATTACTTCACTCAACGACTGATTCGATCCTGTCATTTTGATATTTAATGAAGTCCTTCCACCAACCGCGGCTTGTTCTGAAGAAAAACCGATGGAAGTAAATAAGAGGGTACCGTTTGAAGCTACTGCAATAGAGTACATTCCTTTAGCATCCGTTGTTACAGCAGTTTTAGTTCCTTTTACTGTAACAGTAATGCCTACAAGAGGGCTACCATCTTTAGAATCTGTTACTACACCACTCACACTATTTTGTGCAAATGCAGTAACAGTGCCTGTTACAAAGAAAAGCATCGTGCAAATCTTTAGGATCTGTTTCAAGTAAATTTTCATAAATGAAGTTTTATTTTTTCGTTTTTAGTAATAGCAATAACAATTTATGCAACAACCAACAAGCAATTTGTAGATTAATAATTCTATTCGTTCATTAATAGCCAAGCAACTGTTAATTATTAGACAAGCAACTGTTAAAAAATAAAAATACAAATAATTTTGATGCAAACGTTTTCGTAGATAGATATTTTTAAACATAAACTATATTGCCATAATTATTAATACTTTAAGTAAATTATAAAAAAAATAAAATAAATAAATTTTACTACTTTTTGTTAAATGCAAAGGTTTGCGGCAAAAATTAAAGCGCATTTTTTCTGTTTATTCGATAGTATAATTCGAAGTAAACATTGCAACAAAGCTTTAAAAAAATACGAATCCCTCTATTTACCATACTGCAAACAAGTACCATTAAATTATGAAAAATAAAGCAATACTAAATTCAGTCTTAATATTTCAGCACAAGAATTAAAAAAAAAATGTTACAATTGCAGTTATATTATGAACTTAAAACAACTTTCAAAAGAACTCAACCTTTCCATTTCCACTATTTCTAAAGCGCTTAGGGATAGTGCAGAAATTAGTGCCGCAACAAAGAAAAAAGTACAAGAAAAAGCCAAGGAATTAAATTATCATGCCAATCCTTTTGCAAGCAACCTGCGCAACCAAAAGAGCAATACCATTGCAGTAATTATACCAGCCATAGCTAACAACTTTTTTTCCTCTGCCATTAATGGCGCCGAGTCGTTTGCACAAGAAAAAGATTACCATGTATTAATTTATCAAACACATGAAGCCCTAGAAAAAGAAATTTCTGTTTCCAAACATTTACAAAATGGAAGGGTAGATGGCATTATGATTTCTTTATCTAGCGAAACAGCCGACACCAGTCATTTAGCTGCATTAAAAAATAAAGGAATACCCTTGGTTTTTTTTGATAGGGTTGCAGAAAATATAGATGCCCCAAAAATTACCGTTGATGATTACGAGAGTTCATATATCGGTACAGAACATTTAATAAAAAATGGCTGCACAAAAATTGCATTTTTATCTATTTCCAATGTTTTATCTATTAGCAATAATAGAAAAAAAGGATATTTGGATGCATTAAAAGCGTATAATTTAATTCAAGATGAACGATTTATTGTAGATTGTAATTATGATGAAGCGGCCAATAAATTGAAAATTAAAAATTTACTTAGTTCAACTGATAAACCAGATGGTTTGTTTGCGTCTGTGGAAGAATTAGCCATTGCTACATATGAAATTTGCAATGAAATAAATTTGAATATACCCCTAGACTTAAAAATTGTGAGCTTCTCTAATTTACAAACTGCCTCTTTATTAAACCCATCTTTGACTACCATTACACAACCTGCATACGAAATAGGAAGAGAAGCAGCCAGTGTACTTTTTCAACTCATCGAAAACAAAGAAGTTGATGCTACTTCAGAAAATATTGTCTTAAAATCGAAACTAATCATAAGAGATTCTTCTACAGCTAAAACAGCAAACAATATAGCAACTACTAAAAAAGAATTAGCACAAACATTGCTGGGTTAATAGCCAAGCTTGATTATTGCTTTAACTATTTTTGTAAACGCACAATCAACATTGCCTTTGCCTTTAAGGTAGTTTTCATACTCATGTTGGCATCTGTAAAAACATTTTTCATACTCGTAAATCCTCTTGTGATATCTGTATAATTTTTGGCAGCATCTATTTCCTTTTCTTCCACCGATGTATTCATAACACACATAATGGTTTCGTTTTTATCGTACCTGAAATAAGTGTACAAACCATTATCGGGGGTGTATTGCATCATTTTACCCGTTTTCAACGCACTGGATTGTAACCTAAAATTTGCTAGCTTTTTTATGTAATTAAACACATCATTTTCTTTGTCTGTTCTTCCTGCTGCAGTAAATTTATTTTCGGCATCATTTTTCCATCCACCTTTAAAATCCAAGCGAACCAATCCATCAGGATTTGTAAAACCTGTCATCAAAATTTCATCGCCGTAATATAATTGCGGTATGCCACGAAACGTAAGTAACCAACCAAGTGCCATTTTATATTTGTCTATATCTTCGTTTAATACAGAATAATACCTTGCTAAATCATGGTTTCCTAAGAAAATAACCTGCCCCATGGGGTTTTTATATAAGAAATCTTGTGCTGTCGTATTGTATAATTTTGCTACACCATCTGTCCAACCAAATTTCTCATTCAAAGCTGGGGTAATACCATAAAACAATGTTTGAAAATCAGTGGTATTAGGAAGGTTGCTTTTAATTTTTGCATTCATATTATTTTCGCAGAAATAGCTTTGGTTTGCAACGCCGTGTACCCAAGTTTCTCCAAACATGGTAATGTTCGGAAAGTCATCCATCAGCGCCTTATTGCATCTGTTCATAAAGGGTATGTCGTTGTAAATATAGGTATCAATTCTCCATCCATCTACGCCAAATTCTTCTACACTCCACAATGCATTTTGTATTAGATAATTTGCCGCAAAAGGGTTGTTTTGATTTACATCTGGCATTTCTTTTACAAACCATCCATCTACCATTTTTTTTGTTTGGGATGGAGCTGCATATGGGTCAAAAATGGTTTGCTCCTTGTACGTGGTTTGTGTAAAAGTTGGCCATTCGTGTAACCAATCTTTCATGGGCTTATCTTGTACCGTAAAGTGCTCTATACCGATATGGTTGTACACCGCATCTTGCATCAATTTCATCCCCCTTTTATGCAGCTCATCGCTCAACTTTATATAAGCCGCTGCCCCTCCTATCCGCTCATCTACTTTATAATGATCTGTAATGGCATAACCGTGCTCTGTACGATTGTGCATATCGTTTAACAAAACGGGGGTCATCCAGACAGTGGTTACACCAAGGTCTTTCAAATAATCTAGGTGATTTGTAACCCCCTGCAAGTCGCCACCATGGCGGTAATACATAGAATCTCTGTTGAGTGTTTGGTCTTTTAAGCCAGCAATTCTATCATTGCTTTCATCTCCATTGCTAAATCTATCGGGCATTAAAAGATACACCAAGTCTTCTGAATGTACCCCCTGAGCAAATACTTTACCATTGCCTTTTCTTCGTAATGATAGTGGCCAATTGATGGTTTCTTTATCTGTACCATTGGTTATAACAATAGGCACATCGCCTGCTTTTGTAGCAGGAGTAATCGTTACATCTAAAGCTAAATACTTTTCATTTTCTAATTTGTTTACTTTATTTAAAACTACCCCGGGGTAATTTATTTGTACAGCTGCAGTCTTAAAATTTTTGTTGTGATTGTAAACAAGAATTTGTACTTTATTCCATTTCATGCCTACCCACCAATTGGTAGGATAGAGCTTTGTTTGTTGTGCAAAAGATTGGGAAGTAAAAAATAATATAGTTATTACAAAAATTGTTTTTTTCATATACATAAATTGAGAAAATAAAATAGATATTTAAATGTAAGCAAAAAAAATAGTTTCTTGAAAGTAAAACAGCTCGATATTTTTATCAAGGTATTTGTAGCCCTGCACGGACATTTTTCAAACCATTTAATACCAGAGTTAACCAGACTCTCTAATCTTTTGAAAGCATAAGATTGAGTAGGGCTTTTTTTATGAATAAATACTGAGAAAATATGAATAAAATTTATTTAACAAGTTATATATAGAAGTTAGTGCTGAAGGGTGATGCCCCATTTTTGTGAATATTCGTTGAAAAAAGACGGTTTCTATTTCAAGAGGGCTTCGCCATTTTTTTGCTCTATTCTTCCAATAGGGCCAAGCAAGCATATAATTATGAAGGTTTTATTCAAACGCCTTTTATGGTCGTCATCTGCGGCAGTTTTAACATCAATTTTCAGTCAATTTTTTAATTTATACAATTTTGTATAAATTAATCTATACTTTTTAGTATAGAATGAATACCTTTACAATCGAAAGTATATTTTAAACTCCATCAATTTGAAAAATCATGAGCAAAGAAGCATCCACCGCAACCCTTGAAGATTATACCAGGAGTGATTACAAATATGGGTTTACCAGTGATATTGATACTGAACTTATTCCAAAGGGTTTAAATGAAGAAACCATCCGGTTGATATCTTCTAAAAAAGAAGAGCCGCAATGGTTACTTGAATGGCGTTTAAAGGCCTTTAGGCATTGGGAGAAAATGACTGAACCCAAATGGCCAAATGTAAAATATCCTCCGGTAAATTACCAGGACATCATTTATTATGCTGCGCCAAAACAGAAAAAGGTACTGAACAGTTTAGAGGAAGCAGATCCTGAATTATTGAAAACCTTTGAGAAACTGGGCATTTCAATAGGAGAGCAAAAACGATTAACAGGAGTGGCAGTTGATATAGTAATAGACAGTGTATCTGTTATTACCACTTTTAAAGAAGCGTTATCCGAATTGGGTATCATCTTCTGCTCCTTTGGCGATGCCGTAAGGGAACATCCGGAGTTGGTGAAGAAATATTTGGGAATGGTGGTTCCCTCTACCGATAATTTTTATGCTGCACTTAATTCTGCCGTATTCACCGACGGTTCGTTTTGTTATATCCCCAAAGGAGTTAAGTGCCCAATGGAATTGTCAACTTATTTTCGAATTAATGCAGAGGGCTCTGGACAGTTTGAAAGAACACTTATTGTAGCCGAAGCAGGCAGTTATGTGAGCTACCTGGAAGGTTGTACTGCTCCTATGAGAGATGAAAACCAATTGCATGCAGCGGTAGTGGAACTCATTGCATTTGATGATGCACAAATAAAATATTCCACCATTCAAAATTGGTATCCCGGAGATAAAGATGGTGTAGGTGGTATCTATAATTTCGTAACAAAAAGAGGATTGTGCGCAGGGGTACGATCAAAAATTAGTTGGACACAGGTTGAAGCTGGTTCTGCCATTACCTGGAAATATCCAAGCTGTATTTTAAAAGGCGATTATTCAACAGGTGAGTTTTATTCTGTAGCCGTTACCAATAATTTACAACAGGCAGATACAGGAACCAAGATGTGGCATATTGGCAAAAACACCAGAAGTACCATCATTTCTAAAGGCATCTCTGCAGGGCAAAGTAATAACTCGTACAGGGGTTTGGTTAAAGTAGGAAAAAATGCAGAAAACGCTAAGAACTTTTCTCAATGTGATTCTTTATTGATGGGAGATAAATGTGGTGCACATACTTTCCCTTACCTGGAAATTGACAATGATACCGCACAAATTGAACACGAAGCCACCACTTCTAAAGTGGGCGAAGACCAGCTTTATTATTGTATGCAAAGAGGATTGAAACAGGAAGATGCCATTAACCTTATTGTGAATGGATATTGCAAAGATGTGTTTAAAGAATTGCCCATGGAATTTGCAGTGGAAGCACAAAAATTGCTTGCTGTAAGTTTAGAAGGTAGCGTAGGATAAAATAATAATTAAATATAAAAACAGTACTCATGTTAATAATAAAAAATTTGCACGCAGCAATTGAAGGAAAAAAAATATTGAATGGCATTAACCTGCAGGTAAAAGCCGGCGAAGTGCACGCTATAATGGGACCAAACGGTAGCGGAAAAAGTACGCTGGCACACGTTTTAGCTGGCAGGGAAGGGTATGAAATTACGGAAGGTAGTGTTACCTATATGGGAAAAGACCTGCTTGAATTATCAGTGGATGAACGTGCCAGGGAAGGTATATTTCAGGCATTTCAATACCCGATAGAAATACCGGGAGTAAGTACGGCAAACTTTCTTAAACATACCATTAATGCTGTAAGAAAGCACCAGGGAAAGACCGATTTGAGTGCTACAGAAATGCTGAAATATATTAAGGAGAAGGCGAAAATGGTGGAGATGGAAGAAGGATTTTTAAGCCGTTCCTTAAACCAGGGATTTTCGGGCGGAGAAAAAAAACGCAATGAAATTTTGCAAATGGCAGTGTTGGATCCAAACCTTGCCGTGTTGGATGAAACGGATTCAGGGCTTGATATTGATGCACTGAAAATTGTTGCCAATGGGGTGAATCAATTAAAAAGAAAAGACAACGCTTTTATAGTTATTACGCACTACCAAAGATTACTCGATTACATTATTCCCGATTTTGTGCATGTGTTATACAATGGACAAATCGTTAAATCAGGCGACAAAAATTTAGCATTGAAGCTGGAAGAAAAAGGATATGACTGGATCAAAGAAGAGATATCTACATTAACAACATTTTAAAAAAGACAGGCATGGCAACTCTTAATACACCGGACAATAACAATGGCAGGGAAAAGTTTATTGAACTATTCCAACAGTATGAAAATGGGCTTAACGGGCAGAAAAATTATACCGGGCATACGATACAAAAAAAGGCGATTCAACGATTGAGCAACGACATAAATTTCCCCACCCGTAGAAATGAGGATTGGAAATATACCAGTGTTGCCGGGTTACTTCAGCCGCCATACCAACAGCCAAAGTCTGTTGAGATTGCCGCAGCAGATATAAAGCCTTTTCTTTTTGAAGGGCTGGATGTGTACTTACTTGTTTTTGTAAATGGTAAATACAATAAAGCGCTTTCATCAAATGATGCGTTATTGAAAAATATAACTGTACAGGAAATTGCTGCCGGCTTGCAGGAGGATGGATTGACAAAAGCAACAGCATCCGTTTACTTGAATAAATGGGCAAGCGAAACGAATAATTCTTTTATGGTATTAAATACCGCCTTCGCTCAAAATGGAATCTTTATTAATGTGCCTGACGGACTTGTTATAGATCGTCCAATTCATATTCTCAACATAGCTTTTACAAAAGATGAGCCAGCAGTTATTAGCCCGCAAAAAATAATAGTAGCCGGGGCAAATAGTAAAGTAACAGTTATAGAAACCTATCAGCAGCTCACCGATTCTCAACAAACTTATTTTACGAATACGGTTACACAGTTGCTGTTAAAACAAAATGCCATTGTTGATCATTATAAAATTCAGGATGAAGGATCGCATGCATTTTTTATCAATAATACAGAAGTAGAGCAGATGCGTGACAGTACCTACAACTCGTATGTAGTTGATTTGGGTGGAAAATTAGTAAGGAATAATTTAAGCTCCATATTAAAGGATAGCGGAACAAATACCAATTTGTATGGCATTTATGTGGGCACAAATAAACAGCATATAGACAACCAAACTTTTATAGACCATGCCTATCCTAATTGCAACAGCAACGAGTTGTATAAAGGAATTATTACTGATAATGCCAAAGGCGTTTTTAATGGTAAAATAATAGTGCGAAAAGATGCTCAAAAAACAAATGCTTTTCAGAAAAACCATAGCCTGGTTTTATCAAAAAATGCTTCGATGAACAGCAAGCCCCAATTGGAAATTTTTGCAGACGATGTTAAATGCAGTCATGGTGCAACCATCGGGCAATTGAATGAAGATGCCTTGTATTACATGCGATCCAGGGGCTTATCAAAAAAAGAAGCGGTATCGGTTTTAAAACAAGCTTTTTTAACAGAGATAACGGACTTACTTACTATTGATATAGTAAGTAAAAAAGTAGAACAAATGCTAATTGATAAGTTTATGCAATTGCCCGACACAACCAATGAACTTTTAAACTGATCAACATGAATGACATAACAAAAGAGGATATTCTAAAAATACTGACGAACATTATTGAGCCTGACCTTAAAAGAAGTATTGTGGAGTTGGGATTAGTGAATGATGTTCATATTGATGGGAATACCATCAGCTTTAGCGTTAAGATTAGCAGTCCTACTATGATGAGTAAAAAGATTGTAAAAGATGCCTGTATAGACAATCTTTTAAAATCACTTGGTACGGGTATTAAGTTGAATATAGATATGCAGGCGCTCCCTGGTTTTAAGGACAGGGCTCCGTCTCTTAGAACAATATTGCCTGGTGTTAAACATATTATTGCCATTGCCTCGGGCAAAGGTGGCGTAGGTAAATCTACTGTAGCAGCCAATCTTGCAGTGGCATTAAGCCTCACAGGCGCAAAGGTTGGGTTGATGGATGCCGATATTTATGGCCCGTCAATGCCGCTTATGTTTGGCCTTGTAAATAGAAAGCCAATCGTTTCCAGCGACTCTGGGCGAATGTTGATGGAACCAATCGTTTCTCATGGCGTAAGAATTTTATCCATTGGCTTTTTTGCTGAAGCATCGCAGGCAGTTCCCTGGCGTGGGCCGATGGTGTCCAAAGCGGTTACCCAATTATTTCAGGATGCAGATTGGGGCAGTTTAGATTATTTGTTGGTAGATCTTCCGCCGGGCACAGGCGATATTCATTTGACGCTGGTAGATAAAATTCCGCTATCGGGCGCAATCGTTGTAAGCACGCCACAGGAAGTAGCCCTGGCTGATGCAAGAAAGGGTATAGATATGTTTCAGTTGCCTACCATTAATGTACCCGTGCTTGGATTGATTGAGAATATGGCATACTACACACCGGAAGATAGTCCGGGTAAAAAAGAGTACATATTTGGGAAAGACGGTGCAAAAAATTTAGCAGAAAAAATGAATGTTCCGCTTTTGGGTCAAATTCCTTTGATAACAAAAATAAGAGAAGGAGGAGATGCCGGATTACCCGCCGCATTAAATGAAAATACGGTAGAAGGCAAAATATTTAAAGACCTGGCCAAAAATGTAATGGGCTGTATAAAGAATTTGAGTGCGGCTCCATTGAAAGAAAAAGTTGAACTGGTAAGTCAATAAGATGGCATACCATTAATGCAGCATGGAACAAAAATAAAATCAATTTCAAATATTAAAAACATATTTATGGAAATAGCAGATAGCATGGCACTGGAAATAAAGGTCATTGATGTTTTGAAAACCTGCTTCGATCCTGAGATCCCTACCAATATCTACGATTTAGGATTGATCTATGAAATTAACATTGATGATGATGCAAATGTGCACACCCAAATGACATTAACTTCCCCTTTCTGCCCGGTAGCCGGAACGCTTCCCCCAGAAGTGGAGGAGAAGATCAGAAATATTGAGGGAGTATGCAGTTCTAAAGTGGAAGTAGTTTGGGAACCGCCTTGGTCAAAAGACATGATGAGCGAAGTGGCTCAACTCGAAACCGGTATGATATAAATTAATTGATAACCTGGTACTAAATAATAAAAAAATGCAAATACCCATTTTAATGAAAAATACACAACAACCCAGCTATGATGCTGCCACTGTTCAGCCAATGAGAGAAGAGCTAACATCCGTAGGTTGCAAAGAATTATTAACGCCGGAAGATGTAGACAAGGCATTAGCCAGAAATGATGACAAAACGATCCTTGTTGTTATCAACTCTGTATGCGGTTGTTCAGCAGGTAGCGGCCGGCCGGGAGTAATGATCGCATTGCAAAATAGTGTTATCCCCGATGAGCTTTACACCCTTTTTGGAGGAATGGAAAAAGATGCGATTGACAACTACAGGAATAAATACCTGCCTAATCATCCGGCTTCCTCACCCCATATTGCTTTATTTAAAAATGGAAAGCCGCTCTCAATTTTTAAACGATCCGACATTGACGGACATTCAGCGGAAAGTATTGCCAATGAACTAGTAGCTATTTTTAATAAAGCATGTAAGAATGCTGGGCCATCCATTTCTAATAAAGATTTTGAAAATATTACGCAAGGTAAATTCGGTTGCTATACCGATGTTTCTAAAGATGAAGCATAAATAGTGTTTGTATGTTTTGTTTGTATTGATGGTTTATAAAAAGATTTTAGAAAAACCCCCTAAATAAACTAAGTTGTAACTATTCTGGCGGGTAAGCTGTTTAAAAATGGGTCATACATTTTTAGCATTAAATCTACCTGCGTAGTTACTTCTTTGTTTTTTTATATTTTGCCAGAAATAGAAAACCAAATAGAAAAATAAATAAAAAATTAAATTATGAAAATTACAGCACAGGTTGAATATGGTTTAAGAATACTGGTAAGAATCACCCGCTGCAACGACGAGGTAGGACTAAGTATTCGTCAGCTAAGTGAAGCAGAAGGTTTGTCTGTAAACTATGTGGCTAAACTAACAAGGGTGCTTCGCATAAATGGATTGATTAACAGTACAAGAGGCCACATGGGTGGTTATGTACTGGCAAAACCTGCTGCCACAATAACTGTAAACGATGCTATAAAAGCGCTGAGTGGAAAGTTATTCGATAAAAAATTCTGTGATAGTCATGCAGGCATAATGACGTTGTGTACCAATTCGGTGGATTGCTCCATCCGTTCCCTATGGACAATGATGCAGGCAACACTAGATCAATTGCTGGATAAGGTAACGCTGGCAGATATGGTAAAAACCGAAAAAAATGTTTCTTCTGTTTTGCAAAAGATTATTGAAGAAAATGCTACTGAAATTTTAAACTAAATTTTGTTTACTAAAATTTATTACGATGGCTATCATGATAACGGATGAATGTATTAACTGTGGCGCATGTGAACCCGAATGCCCCAACAATGCCATTTATGAAGCGGGTGTTGAATGGGCTATTGGAGATGGCACTTCCATTAAAGGAAGTTTTACCCTGATGGATGGAACCCTGGTAAATACCGATCAGCGTTTTGCACCCATCAGCAGCGACTTTTATTATATCACACCCGACAAGTGTACAGAGTGTGTAGGGTTTCATGATGAACCACAGTGTGCCGCTGTTTGCCCGGTAGATTGCTGTGTAGATGATCCGGGCCACAGGGAAACACAAGAAGCATTGCTTAACAAGAAAGAATTGATGCACCTCGTATGATGACCGTAGGTACAAAAATACAAGTAGAAAAGGCTGATCAATTTATTGGTCATGGCGGTGCTATTTTTACGTTGGAACCTGCAAGTCATGCACATCTCTTTTACTCCGGCAGCAGCGACAACCTGGTGGTAGAATGGAATCTTTTAGATCAACAGCAAAACAAAGTGATTGCCAGGTTACCTGCCAAAGCCATGGCATTGAAATATGTGGCAGACAAAAACATATTATTGGTTGGCCAGTCAGCAGGAGGCATCCATGTGATTGACCTAAACAAAAACGAAGAAATAAAACTGTTACAACTTCATCGGCTATCCGTTTATGATATACAATATCTTCCGGAAAAAGAATGCTTTTGGGCAGTGGCCGGCGATGGTACACTTTCCGTTTGGTCAATCAACGATTTCTCGCTGGTTACCGCATTGAAACTTTGCGATAAAAAAATACGCAGTATCCATTTCAACACTGTTTTAAAAGAGGCAGCCATTGGATGTGGTGATGGATATATTCGGATTTTTGATTTGGATAGCTTTGAAGAAAAGAAAATCCTTCAGGGACATTTGGATGATTTTTCGGTAAATGCAGTGTGCTATCATCCCAATGGTAAATATCTTTTATCCGGTTCGAGAGATGCTTATTTAAATGTATGGGATATTGAAAATGATTACGCTTTACTACATCACATTCCTGCCCATAACTACGCCATTTACAGCATCGTTTTCAGCCCTTGTAAAAAGTTTTTTGCTACCGGAAGCAGGGATAAAACCATTAAATTATGGGATGCAGCAAACTTTGAATTGCTGATAAGGATAGATAAGTCTCAACAGCAAGGCCATACCCATTCGGTAAATAAAATTTTATGGATTGATTTTAATAATTACCTGGTTTCAACAGGTGATGATAAAGTAATCATGGTATGGGAAATTATCAATAATCATTCAATGTCATTTGGATAAGAATTCCGAGTGGCGGGTGGGGACACCCGCCACGGCTGAACGCCGGGGTTGGTGTCCCCACCAACCCCTTTACTAAAATGCATTGAATTATAATTCAACAAAAGAACTGCAGAACGTAATTGCAGCAACTGCTTAAAATTAATATTTGTTCAAATTTATATTATGTCAGCAATAATTGAAGAAGAAAGAAAATATTCTAAAAAGCCGGATTGGCTTCGGGTAAAACTGCCTACAGGAAAAGAGTATACCGAAGTAAGAAAGATCGTATCCGAACATAAATTACATACGATTTGTGAGAGCGGTAGTTGTCCTAATATGGGTGAATGCTGGGGAAACGGAACGGCTACTTTTATGATATTAGGGAATACCTGCACTAGGTCGTGCGGATTTTGTAATGTACATACAGGTAAGCCTTTGCCTGCTGATCCGGAAGAACCAAAGATGGTTGCCGAATCTATTCGCCTGATGAAATTGAAACATGCAGTAATCACTTAGGTTGATAGAGATGATCTCAAAGATGGTGGAGCAATGATATGGGAGGAAACCGTGAAGGAAGTAAGAAAAGCATCGCCGGGAATTACGATGGAAACGCTTATCGGCGATTTTCAGGGTAAATGGGAAAATCTCCAACGTGTTATTGATGTGCATCCCGAAATAGTTTCTCATAATCTTGAAACCGTTCGCAGATTAACGAAACAGGTGAGGGTACAGGCAAAGTACGACAGAAGCCTTGAGGTGCTCAAAAGATTAAAGGAAGGCGGCATGAAAACCAAATCGGGTATTATGCTGGGGTTGGGTGAAACAGAAGAAGAAATATACGAAACCATGGACGACCTGCGAAGCGTTGGTGTGGATGTATTAACGATAGGCCAGTACCTGCAGCCCACTAAAAACCATTTGCTCGTTATAGAATTTATTAAGCCTGAAATATTTTTAAAGTACAAAGAAATGGGGCTGAGCAAGGGCTTTCGTTTTGTGGAAAGCGGGCCATTAATAAGGTCATCTTATCATGCAGAAAGACATCTTTTTTAATCAATAAAGCAGATTCGACATTTGCCTTCAAAACAAAAAAAATATAAAACATCATGCCCGGCGTTAAAATAAATTTTGATAATTCTTTTCAAACACTACCAGTTTTTCTTCATGAAAATGTGGAGCCTACTCCATTGAAGGATGCTACACTGGTTCATGTAACGGTGTTAAAAAAAGAACTTGGGCTTGAAAAACTTTCTGATGCCGTTTTACAAAAATGGTTAAATGGAGAAACCAGGCTGAGCAATGACCAGGCAATTGCTACCCGCTATGCCGGTCACCAGTTTGGTGTATTTGCCGGCCAGTTAGGAGATGGCAGGGCAATCTCCTTAGGCGAAGTTTTAACTGCTGATGGAAAGCGATTGGAAATCCAGACAAAAGGATCTGGCAAAACGCCTTTTTCCAGGATGGGAGATGGTAAAGCGGTGATTCGTTCATCCGTCAGAGAATATCTTTGCTCGGAAGCGATGTATGGATTGGGAATTCCTACTTCAAGGGTGCTGGCCATTATCACAGGAGAGGATAAAGTGTACCGTGAAACCATAGAACGTTCTGCCATTGTTGCAAGAGTTTTTCCTTCTAATATCCGCTTCGGCCATTTTGAAATGTGTTATCACTATAATCGCAAAGCCGAATTAAATGATTTGATTGAATACACCCGGCATACTTTTTTTGAAGGGGTTTCGGTGGAGGAAATGCTTGCAAAAATAATTGATAATACGGCCATGCTCATGGCTCATTGGCAAACCGTAGGATTCTGTCATGGAGTAATGAATACAGATAACATGTCTATTCTTGGAATAACCATTGATTATGGTCCGTTTGGTTTTTTAGAAGACACCGACTTATCGCATGTTTGCAATCACTCTGATTATAATGGCAGATACGCTTACGATAACCAGCCTTCCATAGCTGCATGGAACCTGCAAAAATTGTTGCTTTGTTTTAGCGATTGTCTCACTAAAGAAAGGTTACAGCATTTGCTTAAAACTTTTTCAGAATCATTCCACAGCTATTATCAAAAGCTTTGCCAACATAAATTCGGGCTTACTTCTTTTCAATCGGAAGACTATCAATTATTCGGTACTCTTTTACAAACGCTGTCCGACCTCGAAATAGATTATACCTTCTTCTTTAGGCAGTTGAGTAATTATAAAATTAACCAGGCTGATTCCCTTGCTGAATTTTGGGACTACTATGAAAAAAGTGAAAAGCTTATTGGTTGGCTTTCCCTCTATGACCAAAGATTAAAAAGTGAATTATCTGACGACAGCAAACGAGCGACAGAAATGAAAAGTGTAAATCCAAAGTATGTACTAAGAAATTATATTGCCCAGGAAATAATTGAGGAAGTAGAAACAGGAACAAATAAAAAGTTAACAGATTGGTTGGAAATTTTGTATACACCATTTGCCGAACATCCGGAATATGAGTTGTATTCAAAACCAACACCTGCAGAAAGGAAAAATTATAGTGTTTCCTGTTCGTCATAAGTTCTTTTGAATTAAAAAAATTATGAAATAATTAAAAATAAAAAATCATGTCAGAACATAAAGTTTATATAAGCTGGAAGAATGAGGGAGAAGATTTTTCTTACAAAACCTATGATCGCACCCATTTGCTGAAATATGGTGGAGGTACCTTGGTTCAAGCTTCTGCGGCCCCCGAATACCTTGGTAATGCAGCATTGGTAAACCCCGAAGAAAGTTTTGCAGCCTCGTTGGCAAGTTGCCACATGCTCACATTCCTGGCCATTGCTTCGATGAAAAAATATATGGTTGCATCGTATGAGGATAATGCAGTAGCCATACTGGGCAAAAACGAAAAATTAAAGATGGTCGTAACCACCGTGTATCTCAGACCAAATATCATTTTTAAAGGAGATAACATACCGGATAGAACAACAATAGATGAAATGCACCGCCGTGCCCACCAGGAATGTTTTATTTCCAATTCGGTTTTAACTGAAATAATTGTTGAGCCTGTGTATTAAAATAAGAGCGAAAAGGGAATGATGTTTTGGAAAAAAAATTAAAATTAAATAAGCTCCGCAATGGAACAAAATAGATAGAATGACAAATAGGAAAGTGGAAACTTGTGTAATAGAAAAAAGTGTTGCTTCAGCATACAAAAATAATCTTCCCGGCTTTACCGGGGGGTATAGTCAACTAATGGTATATGATTGGCTTGCCGGCATACCATTGCCTCCCAATCAACCAACTTTTAATATTATTGAAATAAAATTTAAAGGGGGACGTAAAGATTATTATATAAACACCGAAAATATAGCACTTAAAAATACAGATATAGTAGTTGTTGAAGCAATGGGTGGGCACGATACCGGGCATGTTTCTTTAACAGGGGAATTGGTTCGGTTGCAATTAGAAAAACACCATATTCAAACGGAAGAAGTTATAAAAAAGATCTATCGAAAGGCAACAGCGAGGGATATTATAAAATGGAAAACAGCTAAGGGCCTGGAATTGGAAACAATGTTTAAAGCCCGCATGTTGGCTAAAGCGTTGGGCCTAAAAATGAAAATATCTGATGTTGATTACCAGGGGGATAAAACCAAAGCCACGTTTTATTATACCGCTGAAAAGCGGGTGGACTTTCGAGAATTAATTCAGCAAATGGTTGAATCTTTTCATATACGAATTGAAATGCGCCAGATTGGTATGATGGAAGAAGCCAGCCGTTTAGGAGGTGTGGGTACCTGTGGAAGAGAGTTCTGTCATGCTGCCTGGTTGACCGATTTTAGAAGTGGTGCTGCATCTTTCGGCAGGAACAAGGATAAGCAATGGAGTGAATTCAAATGCTGTTTATTGCAGGAGCCCCAAAACTATAAGCCTTCTTTAAAGAGCACCGAGCTTAATAGTATTGAAACCCTCAAAGGCATTGCCAGCCTTCAAAAAAAAGATACTGTAAAAAGGATCATGTGGTTTAGTTATCCCGGTGAAAAACACTGGATACCTGTTAGGTTTTCACGGGTTACCGAAATTAAAACACTCATTAAAGAAGGCATGATTCTGAAAGATTTAATGGAGGAGGCAGCCGTATTGGACAAACCAACTAAATCTAAAGTGATGGATGTAGGTAACGTATCGGAGCAGCATAATAAAGTAAGATTCGGGGATAAGCGGAAAAATAAAAAAATGATAAATAGACGTCATAGGTAGACATTTATTTAACCCGCCGCTGAAATGGAAATGCGTAAAATAGGCTCAAAAGAAATGAGGATATGATCTTTAACAAATTGTTGTTGATACTGAATAAAATAAAAAATAAAGCAAATGGAAACAATAAAAGATATACAAAAAATACCTGCCCTTGATGTGCAAAAAATCCGAAAAGATTTTCCTATCCTTTTACGCACAATGAATGGCAGGCCTTTGATTTATTTTGATAATGGGGCTACTACACAAAAGCCGAAACAGGTGATTGATGCCATTGTAAAATATTACACCGAACAGAATGCCAACATACACCGGGGGGTGCACAGTATGAGCCAGGATATAACCGCTGAATATGAGAATGCAAGAGTAACGGTTCAAAAACATATAGGCGCTAAGCATGAGCATGAAATAATTTTTACAAAAGGAACTACCGAAAGCATCAACCTGGTAGCCACTGCGTTTGGTAAAAAATTTATAAATGCCGGAGACGAAATTATTGTGAGTGAGATGGAGCATCACAGTAATATACTTCCGTGGCAGGTTTTGTGCGAAGAAAAAAAAGCCGTACTGAAAGTTATCCCGATATCCGACACCGGAGAATTGCAGATGGACGAATACAAAAAACTATTTACGGAAAAAACAAAATTGGTTGCCATTACGCACGTATCAAACACACTGGGCACAGTAAATCCTGTAAAGGAAATGATCGCTATCGCTCACTCAAAAAACATTCCGGTATTTGTAGATGGTGCCCAGGCAATCCCTCATATGAAAGTGGATGTGCAGGATTTAGATGCAGATTTTTATTGCTTCAGCGGGCACAAAGTTTATGCGCCTACGGGCGTAGGAATACTTTATGGCAAAGAAGAATGGCTGAAAAAACTACCAAACTACCAGGTAGGAGGCGGAACCATTAAAACAGTTTCTTTTGATGAAACGGAATACGCCGAATCTCCTCTTCGATTTGAGGCAGGTACGCCGAATATTGAAGGAGGAATTGGACTAGCAGTGGCATTAGATTACATCAACGAACTTGGGCTTGAAAATATTGCAGCGTATGAACATGAGCTGCTGCTGCATGCTACAGAAAAACTTTCAGCGATAGAAAATTTAAGGATCATCGGCACAGCAAAAGAAAAGGCAAGTGTAATTTCGTTTGTGGTAGATGGCATTCATCCGCTTGACATTGGTATGCTGCTCGATGCACAGGGAATAGCAGTGCGAACAGGGCATCATTGTACCCAACCGCTGGCGGCACATTATCAAATTCCGGGAACTGTACGTGCAAGTTTTTCATTTTATAATACAATGGAGGAAATAGATATTTTCGCCAACGCAATTGAGAAATCAATTAAACGGATCAACAAAAAATAACAAACATGAAAACCATAGAAAGTACAGAACAGGAACTTGTAGAAGACTTTGCAATGATGGAAGATTTATTTGATAAATTGGGTTACCTCATTGATTTGGGTAAAAACCTGGAACCATTGGATGATGCACTGAAAACAGATAACCGAATGATAAAAGGGTGCCAGGCGCATGTGTGGTTATACAGTGAATTAAAAGACGGGAAAATTATTTTTCAGGCAGATGCGAATGCGGATTATGCGAAAGGACTTGTTGCCATGATGATTCATGTACTTTCGGGCCATACCCCCGATGAAATTATTAATGCACCGCTTAATTTTATTGAAAAGATAGGATTTAAAAGTATGCTTTCGATGAAACGTGCCGGGGGATTGGAGAGCATGATAAAGCAAATGAAACTTGATGCGGTGGTGTATAAGGCAAAAGGTTAGCGAATGTTAAACCTATAAAAATGGAATTAAATTTCAATAATCGTCCGTAACAAGAGGTTTTAAATAATAAAAAATACGTTACACATCCTACAACACAATCCAGTTTTGCAAAATGGCCATTAATCTTTATAATCCTTTCGAAAGTTTACAATTTAATCCCGAGGAATGTTTTCTTACCGGCAAAAAAATAAATTCTGCCGACGAACAAATGGCTGTTTTTCCTGAATGGCTCATCAATCGGTATGCTTTAAAAGATAAAACATTTACGATGTTGGATCAGAACATGGTAAAATACCAGGATCTGATATTACCCTGCTGTACCGATGTTATTGAATATGCGCTCAACCCATTAGAAGAAGAAATTGAAAAGGCATTTTCGGCTGGGTACGAAGAAGTAAAAAAACTGCCGGAACTACACCTGTTTCAGTGGATGGCCAAATTGGTATATGGTATTTTATACCACGATATTGCTTATGCTATGAAACGGCAAATTGCAAAAGGAAAGCCATTCTCTATCTCTCCTTTGTTATCCACCAAATTCAAAAACCTCCATTTCATGTTGCAATCGTTGCTGCTGCCAATGGAATTTAAAGGGGCCAAACCCTGGACCATCAGGGTGGTTAAAATAAAATATTCCAAAGATGTATTTAATTATAAGGACGAAACCAACAACTTAAATTTTTCTTTGGGAATGAACGATTTTGGCATAGTCGCCTGCCTGCAGGATAACGGGGAAAACGGTATTTATCACAAAGCGCTTACTGATAAAATTGCGGATAACACATTGCACCCAATTCAGTTTGAAGAACTTTGCGCAAGATTTATTTATTCCAATTATTTATTGAATGCTTCGTATGAATATAAAATACAGCCAACAGAAGGTAGCGTGTATGTTGAACTTGTTCCGTTGACAGGGCAGGATGAAAAACCTTTGTTCAGGCAATGGGACGATAAAATGTATGGGGATGTATTGGCAACCTATTGGAAGCCCTGGGGACTGGGCAAGAATGAAATTAGTTCATTTCAGGATGCTCCCATCAGTTATTTAATCAATGAATTTAACGATGATTTAATAAACCCGGAGGCCATCTCTTTGCCTTTTTAATTTATTTATATAATCCTTGCTGGGTTTCCTATCCTCATTGGATTCGAACTACTTAAATCATTTAAAGTTTTCGCATGAACTACATACAATAAAATTTGCTGTATTTAATCTAACTAAAAACCCGCTTCGAGAGCGGGTTTTAGCATTTTAAAAAAAACGTTGGGTTACTAGGATTCGAACCTAGACAAACAGAATCAAAATCTGTTGTGCTACCTTTACACCATAACCCAATCTTAAAATAACGTTTGTATTTGGGAGTGCAAAAATAGGGGTTTTTAAAAAAAGCCCAAACTATTTTTCGGTATTTTTTAAATTATTTCTATTAGTAGCAGGTTTACTGGCTTAAAAAACCAGCAAACCCTTCACCCTTCTTACTTTCCTCCAAATCATTCGCTGTCTTCTTTTTCTTTCAATCCTTTTATCAAATCCAATGCCTCTGCTACCACATCGCACATAATAGTTATTAATGAACCCGGTTTTGCCGTATTGTAAGCGTGCATAATGGCTTCCTTTTCGTTGTAAATAATGGTTACAGGTATTTCCTTTTCCTTGTGTGAATTTATACCTTCCACCAATAATTCTACAATATTTTCTGCACTACGACCCCTTAAGTGCTTATCTTGGCGTATAATAATTTCATCAAAATATTTTGCAGAAATAGCACCCAGCTCTCTTATATCCTCATCCCTCCTATCGCCTGTGCCACTAATAATACCCACTTTTGGTGTACCATCAATTTTGCTTACAAAATCGCAAAGCAATTGTAATCCGGCAGGATTATGCGCAAAATCTGCTAAGAATTTAAAATGTTTAAATTCAAAAAGATTAAGCCTACCAGGCGTTTGTGTTGGCGATGGAATAAATGTTTCCAACGCAAGTTTAAGATCGGGCACTTTAATATTTTTGTACAGATAGGCTGCTAAAATTGCAGGCAAAGTATTCATAACATTGTGCAATGCTTTACCACCATACGTTATTGGAATATCAGAGACTTTAGATACCCTTATTTTCCATGTTCCTTTCATGATGGTCACATAACCATTTTCGAAAACAGAAGCCAATCCACCTGCTTTGCAATGTGCTATAATGCGTGGGTTGTTTTCATCCATACTGAACAATGCGACATTGCATTTTAAATTTTTTCTCATTTCATATACCAAATCATCTTCGGCATTTAAAATAGCATATCCATGTTTGAAAACTGTTTCGGGCACTACAGATTTTACCCTTGCCATTTGCTCCAAACTATCTATACCTCCTAAGCCCATGTGATCCGACGCTACATTTGTAACAATGGCAACATCACAGTTTCTAAATGCAAGTCCATTTTTCAATATTCCACCTCTTGCACTTTCGAGCACAGCAAAGTCTACCGTAGGATCTTTTAAAACAAACTGTGCAGATAAAGGGCCTGTGCAATCTCCCTTCATCATCAACTCATTTTGAATATATACACCATCACTTGTTGTATAGCCAACTTTGTAGCCAGCTGTTTTTGCTATATGCGCTACCAAACGGGATGTAGTTGTTTTACCATTTGTACCAGTAATGGCAATGATGGGTATGCGTCCTACATGTTCTTTGGGAAAGAGCATATCTATTACCGGCTCGGCTACATTTCTTGGTATGCCCACCGAAGGCTCAATATGCATGCGAAATCCAGGGGCTGCATTTACTTCTAATACGGCTCCTCCATTTTCTGCAATGGGCACTTTTAAGTCTGGCGCCATAATATCTATGCCACAAATATCTAATCCAATAATTTTACTGATACGCTCTGCCATAAAAATATTGGATGGATGTACTTCATCTGTAACGTCGGTAGAAGTACCGCCCGTACTAAGGTTGGCAGTAGGTTTCACTAATACCAATTCATCTTTTGCAGGAACAGTATCCAATGTATAACCAATATCATCCAACATTTTTTGAGTAAACTCATCTACTTTTATTTGGGTAAGCACTTTTTCGTGCCCATATCCACGGCGCTCATCTTTGTTTGTTTCATCTATCAACCATTGAACACTATGTACACCATCGCCTGTAACGGCAGCTGGCGTTCTCAATGCAGCACAAATAAATTTATTGTTTATACAGAGCACCCTAAAATCGTACCCTGTAATAAATTTTTCTACTATTACTGTACGACCATATTTTTGTGCAGCATCTAAAGCTGCTAAAGCCTGTTCATAATTTACAATGTTGGTTGTTGCCCCTTTGCCATGGTTTCCATTGAGGGGTTTTAATACAACTGGGTAACCTATTTTATTGATTGCCTCCTGCAAACCTTCCTCGCTGCGAATCAAACTTCCTTTTGGTACAGGTATTTGTGCAGCTTCTAATAAATTTTTTGTATCGTCCTTATCTCCAGCAATATCTACTGCTATGCAACTGGTGGTACCAGCAATGGTTGCTCTTATCCTTTGTTGATTTACACCATAGCCCAATTGTACCAAGCTCCCTTTGTTTAGTCTGATAAAAGGTATACCCCGTTTTGCCGCTTCTTCTACAATACAACCTGTGCTTGGGCCTAGCCGGGTTTCTTCCCTTAGTTCCCGCATTTCTTGTACATCTTTGTTGATATCGTAAGCATTACCTTCTATTAATGCTTCGCAAATTTTGAAAGCAGTTTTTGCGGCAAAAATACCCACCGCTTCTTCCATATAATTAAACACAACAAAATACTCTCCTTCCTTGCCCGTGCCACGTGTACGCCCAAAGCCCATATCCATGCCTGCTAGTGTTTGTATTTCCAAAGCTATGTGCTCCATTACATGTCCCATCCAAGTGCCTTCGTCTACTCGTTCAAAAAATCCTCCTGGCTTGTCTTCACTGCATCTATGTTCATATAAAGAAGGAAGGAGTTTTTCTAAATTTTCTCTAAATCCTACAATGGTATTGGTAGGTCGTTGTTCCATTTCTTCTAAATCCAACTTCATTTGTATAAGTTTTCCTCTTCGCACGCTCCAGTAATTTGGGCCTCTCAGTACTTTTATTTCTACAATCTTCATATGTGTTTATTTCAATTTTTACGAGTAAGACAATGTAGTAAATTAACTAAATGAATTTATATATCAAAATAAAAGAAAAATAAGCTGTTTAAGAGATAGGTTTCTTTCCTTTAGCTAATCGTTTTATTTAATATGTGAAACCAACTAGTTATTAATAGTGTTGTAAACAAATGCAAAAAGTAGGAAGTATAGTTTACAAAAGATTAAATGATGAGCCTAGCCCAGATAGAAGCGGTTAGCTTTTTTTTGCCTGCCTTTGAGGCAAAAAAAACTAATAGCGTATAGCTGGGATACTACTGTATAATTATTTATTGCTGCTGAAGCTACAACTTTAAAGTGAGCTGAATAATTGCCTTCTCATTAACTTTGCGCAATGGAAAGTTTATTTACTTTAGAAAGGCTTACTGCATTTACAAAAAATATTTTTATTAAAATCGGCTGTACAGAAGCCGACGCAACCATTGCATGCAAAACCTTGTTGAGCGCTGATTTACGAGGGGTTGATAGCCATGGTGTGGCTCGCCTAGTGGGGTATGTACGCTTGTGGGAAACACAAAGGGTGAACGCAAAACCAAACATAAAAATCATACATGAAACACCCTCCACTGCAGTAGTAGATGGAGATGCTGGTTTAGGGTTGGTTGTAGCGCCCTTTGCGATGCAGGTAGCTATAGATAAAGCAAAAAATGTAGGAACTGGTTGGGTAAGTGTACAAAACAGCAATCATTATGGCATTGCAGGTGTGCATGCAATGATGGCATTGGATAACGATATGATAGGTATTGCTATGACAAATGCATCTGCCTTGGTAGCACCTACTTTTTCTAAACAAAAAATGCTTGGTACCAATCCAATAGCAGTGGCAATACCAGCTGGCAACGAAGCGGCATTTGTAGCAGACTTTGCAACCACTACTGCGGCCAATGGAAAGTTGGAAATATCTCAAAGAAAAAATAAACCTGTTCCAAAGGGTTGGGTGCAAACGATAGAAGGGCATGAAAGTGTAAATGCCAATGAATTAAAAGAAGGTGGTGCATTGTTACCACTTGGGGGCAATAGAGAAGGAAGTAGCCACAAAGGCTATATGCTAGGTAGTATTGTAGATATTTTTTCTGGCGTACTTAGTGGTGCAAATTTTGGGCCATGGGTGCCTCCTTTTCCTGCTTATATACCCATGCCTGCAAACATGCCTGGAAAAGGTATCGGGCATTTTTTTGGTGCCATGCGCATAGATGCTTTTAGGCCAGCTACAGATTTTAAAAGAGATATGGATCAATGGATACAAGCATTTAAGAATGCTGTACCTATTAATAAAAATGAAAAAGTAGTTATACCTGGAGAACCAGAAATAGCTATAGAAAAAGAAAGAAGAGAAAATGGAATTCCTTTGGAGGATTCTGTTGTTAATGATTTAAAAGAATTGGGTCAGAAGTTTGAAGTAGAGTGGTAATTTAATCTGATACAATTCTTAGTTGGTTCTTTTAATTTTTAAAATAAAAAACCGCCAGTGTGTTCTCAAATTTTGTATGAGGCTGGCGGCGCTTGGGGGGATTTCATAGGGGACTTATTTTGATAAACTGCAATGAAAAAAGCATAAATGCAGTTTAAAGAATTACTGTTCTTTTGTAATTTGACGTTTTATCAGAAAAGAATATTTATATCGTTTTATTTTTAAGCCACAAGTAACGTTGCTAGTTTTTTGCTTTTTCCTACTGGTATTTTTATAGCAAATGTGCTGCCAGCTCCAAGGATAGAACTTTCGCAAAAAACGGATCCTCCATTTTGCTTTATTAATTCATTGCTAATTTTAAGCCCAAAGCCATTACCTGTTTCCTCGCTTGTTCCAATACTTGTATATAATTTATTGCCAAATATCTTTTTAATGGCCTCAGTGTCTATTCCATTGCCAGTATCAATTATATTTAGTTGAACATGGGTATCTGTCTCTACAGATCTGAGTGTAATTTTTCCACCTTTAGGAGTAAATTTAATTGCATTTACAATAAGGTTTCGCATTGCTACCATAAGGTTGTCTATATTTACTTCCCCAATAATATCTTTATCAATATTATTGGTGATGGCAATATCTTTTGCAAAAGCCTGGTTGTGTATTTGTTCTATAACCCTGTTTGCCGTTTCAAATATGGCAACATCGGCTGTAATACTTCCTCTTCCTTCTTGTTGTGCTTTTGACCATTCAAGTAAATTACTAAATAGGCTATGGGTTTTTATTATTTCATCTCTCATTATTGGAAACAATTCTTTTAGCTCAATTTCATTATATCCATCTTTTATTATTTGATTTGATATAATTTTCAGGCTATTTAATGGCACAATAATATCATGCGACAAAACAGTAAAAATTTGGTCTTTTAAAAAAAGTGATTTAGTTAGCTGAGCATTTGTAAAATTTAACTCTTCCTTGTTCTTTTCCAAAAGGCTTTCATAAGCCATCACTTGTACTTTTATAACATACAAAGTTGCAAATAAAAACAAAATCTCAACTGCTTGCAGTATGGGCGTAAAAATTATCTGATTGGATGGAAGATGAAGTTTAAAAAAATACAAAGTACATTCATACAATCCAATTACATAAAAAAAATGTATTACAATTTTATAAAACTTAGTGTGGTAAATAAATGGATAAATACAATAAATCAACAAATACAATAAGATACTCCCTTCTTTTAATCTAAAACTTGTTATACATAACAATAAGGGTATAATTAAAGTATTTGAATAAATGGCAATTTTGTACTCCTTTCTATAAACTAAGTAAAATGAAATAAGGATAACCATTGCGGGCAAAACGCTGAGTATACTATTTCCTACACTTAGTTTACTTACAGAAAAAAAAGTTAATTGTACATACCAAATAGCAGATAGCAGAAACCCGAATATGTTTAACCTGTTAAAGATTAAAAGGCGGTTTCTTTTATATACAGATAAAGATTTGTCTATGCCTATTTCTGAAATTTTTTGGCAAATTTTTTTTAAAAATTGCATATTATTTTAAGTACTCGTAAATAATGTTCTAGTTAAAATGCTTACCGATTGTTTAAATAACCACTTAAAGCAAATGTTTTGAATACCAATTGTAAACAGATATTAATTTGTGCTATACATATTATATCATTTATAATTTAGAAGCACGAAGGTCGAGTAAAGTTATGTTTTGAACAACCTGATAGCGAAAAAAACTTTATACTATTAGACAAAGATTTTTAGACAGCAATCAACAATAAAAGATTGCAAAAATACTTTAACAAAAGTATCGGCTTAATGAGTTTCATATTTTAACAAAGCCGCAGGCGTTTCGCCAAATTGTTTTTTAAAGGCAGTTGTAAAATGTTGTACAGATTTATAGCCAAATTGTATGCTAATTTCCTTTATACTTATGCTGTCATTTAACAATACTTTTTTAGCAGTACTTAATCTACAGTTATTAAAGTAATCGCTTATAGATTGGTTATACATTTTTTTAAAAAGTGATTTTAATTTTGTGGCACTCATATTTGCTAAAACAGCCATTTGATCTATTGAGGGCAATGGTTTTTTATCTTCAATATTCTTATTAATCAATACATCTAGCTCAATAATCTTTGCAACATCCATAAACATTATTTCTATATTTTTGTTATTACTTTCTAACCTTAAAATTTGACTGGCATAATCATCTATCAGTTCGAAAATTCTTGTTTGCGTAAAAATTAAATAGCTGGGGTTGCTTGAAGGGAATTCTGACAAATCAAAAAGAGACTTTCTTGCTTCATAATCTAAAGGAATTCTATTTATTCGTTTTAGTCTAAAGGCATGCAAATATTTAAGCCAATAATTAACATCATAGGTAGAGAAATACTTCCTAATCCAATCTTCTGTAAACAATACATTCACCGAACGAATTGTTGTCCCTTTATGTAGTACAATCCCATAATTAAACCTCGAGCTTGTCATAAGCATATTAGCATACACAGAAGTATGGGGGAAAAACGCTGTATCATCTAATAACACATGCGTATCCCCGATGAGTTCTACATAATCTACCCTAAGTACAAATATTTCGGGTAGGCTTGCAATTCTCTTAAAAGAAAAATCGCTCAACGCTTTAAAATCTGATATAAGTACTTGTAAGCCTCCTGGCATTTCAATTAGCCTTATTGTCCCTTCGCCTACATCAGGTGGGAAAGTAAAAGTTTCCCCATCAAAGTTACCTGAAGTTTTTATGGCTAAATCTTGTAAAAATTTCCGATAGTCATTATGGTCATAAATAAAATTCATTTTACTAGAAGTTGCTTTCTATAATTCTGTGGGGTAATATTATAATACTTTTTAAAGGAAGCTGAAAAATTACTTGGGTTAGCATATCCAATTTCATAAGCAATTTCAGAAATATTTTTACAGGTATTGGTAAGCAGTTTCATTCCATTCTTTATCTTAGATTCTTTAAAATAAACATGAATAGATTTAGCATGTACTTTTTCGAACAACTTTTTTAACTCTAACACAGGAGTTATTACACCATGATCTAAACCTTCAAAATCTATATTTGGCAGAGAAAGTGAATCATTTATTAATTTTTGAAGTAAGTATAAATCTACAGCTTGCTGGGGAGATAATGTATTCTCCCTTTTTAATAAGCCAAAAGAATTACTCAATTTTGTAAAATACCATTCCATCAATTGAAAGGTATATTTTATGATACTGAATATATTCTTATGTGTATTCCATTGGTAAAAGAAGCTATCTATTTTCTTTACTTCCACTTCACTAAGTTTTAAGAAAAAATATCTTTCATTTTGTAGCATGTAAAATTTCCCTAGAATACTACCATCCTCCTTCTCCAATAAAAATTTTTCTAAAAAGGAAGGAGGTAGAAATATAATTACAGATTTACCTATATCACCTTTCGTTCTTAATTGTTTGTAAGGAAAAATGGCATTCATCAAGAAAGCATTGTTGTATTTTGGTCCTTCATTTCCTATCTTTTTATTATCAATTTTTATATTGGGGGATCCTGTTTGAGAACAGTCAATCCACAAACCAAAACGCTGTTCTTTTCCGGCAATATGTTCATAAATAAAATTTTCATGGTAATGGTAATCTAAAAACACAACTTCTAAATCTCCTGGCAATGTCAATGATTGCATGTTTATTCTAGCTATATGATTGTCTAGTTTAATAGAACCATCCACCATGGGTACATCAAAATGTTCGCAAAAAGCATTTGATAAGCCTTGCATTGAAAAATCATCGTATGTGAATCTATTGGACATATTTTTTTGAACACTTGTTTAAAAAGAATATAAAATCTTTCAGAATAGCCGAAAATAGTTTTTGAACAAAGAAGCTATTTTATGGGCATGTTTGTGATACAACATGTAGAATTTATTTTTAATTTAAACCATTTTTACAAACAGATAAAATTATGGAAAAAACTACAAGGCATAGTGATATAAAATTTTATCTTTTATCTAAATAGCTATGACATAGTAAATTTTAGAAGTAAATAAAATACTATCAGTAGAATTGCTAAATGAATCCGAAAAAATAATTGGAAAAGTAATTTGAATAAAAAGAAAAATTCCTTTATTCTTTTAAAAACTGTTTTAACGTGCTTTTCAAAACCTATATTTCTTTCTTCAATTCCTACACTTCATTTTTTTATTTTTGCAACCCTATCAATGTAACTTCTACACGATCAATTGCAGAAATGGTTTTATTATAATTACCTCTATTAAATAAACCATAAAAATATTGCCCCAATCCTAAGTAAGTTTAGCTTAGTCCTTTGGCAGTACTTTATATAGGTAGCAAAGGTAAGTACCAAAACTGCTACGCTGATTGCAAGTTGTTTGCACTTACTGTGAGCAAACATTGTGCCGCAATGGGCACAGTAACAAAATCTGTAGGCGATAATAAATTTACAATTGGTATGAATAACCCTTTATAAGTTGTAATTTTCTCTAGTTGGGTACTGGCAGTTGTTGTTGGGGAGCCTAAGTCTACGTTTTTGGCAAAGCTGCATAGGAACATAATAAAGAATGCAGTAAAGTAATTTTTCAGTATAGGGCATATTAGTATTTTGGCATGTCACAAAGCTTTACAAAAGATAATTATATTTCATATTATTTATCATCCAACTTCCTGCATACATAAACTAGCATAATTCATTAATAGCTACAAAGAAATATTAATATTGCGCAAGGTCCCAAGCTAAAAGACGTTGCTAAAGGATAAAATATTTCTATCTACATTTAAAATAGGATAGTTTAGTAAAGCCTAATTAATTGTTATAAGATTATACAAGGATTAATAATCTGTTCCGCCACATCCCTCCATAAATGCCTTTAATACACTTCCAATAGTTGTTCTAAATCCCGGACTTAGTATTATGGCATTTCCCGCATCAAACTTTATATTACTTCCACTGTTTAATGTAGCTGTTGAAGTAATGGTGTTTGTTACTTCGCTTTTTTTAAGGGTATTGCTTGTAAAAGTACCAGATAAAACAGCGTTAACTGGACAATCTACACAATATTTCTTTATTGGTTGGTATTCCCACAAACCAAATACAACTTAGGTTTTGGTGGGTGTGGACACCCACCGATAAAAAAAGATAAAACAGCGCTAATTGGACAATTTACACAATATTTCTTTATTGGTTGGTATTCCCACCAAACAAATACAACTTAGGTTTCGGTGGGTGGGGAAACCTACCGATAAAAAAATGAGCTAGCACAAAAGTTTGGTGTAACATTATAATTTTAAAAAAAATAAAATCCCAAATACAGATTAATTAATATTATCTATGCTCATTCAAGAAAGCATTGTTAATAGATTTTGCAGAACATAAATGCTGGAATACCATCACATCAATTATTTGTCCAACTTATATTTTAATGCCAACCCAAAGGACTGTGTAAATTCATTATTAGCAAAGAATGAAATTTGATTAGAAGCTCCAACCCTGGTAACACCCCTTTGTGATAAATATATATGTTTCAAAAATAGTATTGCCAGCAAACCTTGTAGTACTTATATCCCATATTAAGCAAGCATCAATTTATTTTATACCCACTAAATTTTGTACTAACTATACCACCTAAACCATAATTGACAACAACATTTGAAGTACCACCGCCATTAAATTTCCCGGAAAGTACATACACTTTATCGCCAGCGCTTAAGTTAAAAATAGCCGTATGCGAATTGCTACTAAGCAAAGTCCCTAATGGAATAACATCTACATATGCCTGCTGAGATATAGTAATATTGCTTGCATTATCAACTTTAAATTGACTTATTGTGCTTACGTTTGTAGCAGCCAAAGGATTAACGTATATATCCATGGTGAAGGAATATAAACCTGCCGACGGTGCTACAAATTCATCTGTAGCTGAATTGAATGCATTGCCAATATTAAAATTTCCAACAGTGGTTCCATAATTACCAAAATGCAATCTAATATCCGCAGCACTATGAATTAGCGTACGATTACTATCTGCATTTAAGGAAAATGCTATACTTCCCGCCGCTGGTAGCTGCCAGCTTCCAATGCCAGTAGCATCACTTGTAAAAACTTTATTTACGCCAGGGAT
Organism: Ferruginibacter sp.; assembly: GCA_031430735.1. Classification (GTDB taxonomy): domain Bacteria; phylum Bacteroidota; class Bacteroidia; order Chitinophagales; family Chitinophagaceae; genus Ferruginibacter. The sequence goes on from JANPCB010000038.1 coordinate 56,376, forward strand.
ACCGCCTGTAACTACTAATCTACCAGGTACGGTAACATTTGTACCATCGTTTTGTAATGCACTATTAGCAATCCAGCTTGTTCCATTATTGCGTAGTGTTTGGCCATTTGTACCACTTGGTAATCCACTACCAGCTGCCCCACTTGTGCCGCCTACTTCTGTCCATACAGTTCCATTGTTGTACCAAAATGTGTTGGTAGTAATATCAAAAACCAACAACCCTTTTGCTGGACTAGCTATAGCTGTTCTTTGTGCAGTATTCATTCTAGGAATAAGAATGCCTCTGTCAAAAGATTTTACATCTAGCATAGCACTTGGGTCTGCTCTAGTACTATCTCTATTTATGGCAACTCCTTTAATAGTAGTTGCATTTTCAATTTTGCAAATATTGCTACAACCATCACCACTGGTTGTATTTCCATCATCACATTCTTCACTACTTTCAATAATAGTATTGCCGCAAATATTGGTAAGGTTAAAATTATAAACAAGTGAAAATGTACCTGTAGTTGTAGTATTAAAAGACCCAATTCGGATAAAATAATTTCCAGCATTTAATGATAATTGAAGGAGCGAATTGGTACCAGGTCCTGCGTCATCGTCACACCCTACTTGTGTAAGCGTACCACATGTACCAGCATAAATAACCAATACAGGATCTGCGATAGTTGGGCCATTTACTTCAAAGCGACAAAGTTTGGGTGCCGCAAGCGTAAATGAATACCATACATCTTTATTAATATTAGATTGACAACTTGGGACAGGGGCACCAATAGAATTCGTTGCAGCTGTATTATATCCACTTTGGGTACCACTAGTACCAGATAAATTAATTGCTCCACTACATTCATTGTTTACTGGCACTTCATATTGGCAAGTATTGTTACAACCATCGCCATTTGTATTGTTACCATCATCACATTGTTCTCCTGGACCTACAATACCATCTCCACAAATTACTGCACATACACTGGGGTTACCTGTACAGGTAAATCCAGGTTCAATAGAACAGGAACTATTACACCCATCTCCATTAGTAGCATTCCCATCATCACATTGCTCAAACCCTGCTGCTACAATACCATCACCACATGTGGAAGTACAAACACTAGGTGTACCAACGCATGAAAAGCCAACTTGAACAGTACAAGTACTCGTACAACCATCGCCATTTGTAATATTGCCATCATCGCATTGCTCAATCCCTACAGCCACAACACCATCACCACATACAGTAAAACAAACACTAGGATTACCCGTACAAGAAAAGCCAACTTGAACAGTACAAGTACTGCTACAACCATCCCCATTTGTAAGGTTGCCATCATCGCAATTTTCGCCAGCTTCCACAATTCCATTACCACACACACCAAATGCGTTTTCGCTTGCTTTTGATATATCTATTTTTGCAAGTGTTTCTTCTTTTATTATTGATAATGATTTCTTTGAAGTAAGTTCCAATAAATTACTCAGTTTTTCAATACCTGCAAATCCTTTTATCACTTTCGATTCGCCCGTTGTATTGTCAAAATTTACAAGTGTAGGCACCGCATGAATATTAAATTTATCTGCTAACATTCGCCCTTCTTCACTTTTTATGTCCAATACTTTTACATTATATTTTTCTAATAATTTTTTTTGAAAATTAGCATCAGCAGAAATAATTTTATCCATATTGTTACAGTATGGACAATCTTCTCTGTAAAAAATAAGCAGGGTTTTATTATTTTTTGATGAGGGTGTTTGCAAGCCTTCTAAAAAACCATTGTTTGCATAACTGTTAAATGTAAAAAATAAAAAGGAAAATAATATGTACAATTTTTTCATACTTTTTTGTTGGTTTAAGGCAAAATTATTTATGAATAGATTAGGTGTAAAAAATCACATGTATGGTACAGATAAAAAAAATCCATCATCAATTATAGATGGATTGATAAAATTACCTATTCTATTTTAACTGGATGAAGATATTACTAATAATCTGCTCCACCACATCCTTCTATAAATGCCTTTAATACACTTCCAATGGTTGCTCTAAATCCCGGGCTTAGTATAATGAGATTTCCCGCATCATATTTTATATAACTTCCACTGTTTAATGTAGCAGTTGAAGTAATGGTGTTTGTTACTTCGCTTTTTTTAAGGGTATTGCTTGTAAAAGTACCAGATAAAACAGCGTTAACTGGACAATCTACACAATATTTCTTTATTGGTTGGTATTCCCACCAACTAAATACAACTTAGGTTTTGGTGGGTGTGGACACCCACCGATAAAAAAATTTATAATTATAGGATGCTGCGTTTTGTGCTACAACATTACAGGAAAACCCAACAAAAAATAAGATGATAATAACTTTATACATCCAAGCATTATTTTGGAATAAAAGCAGTTTGATTTTTTTGAGTTGTAAACTCGTTAGAGCCAAATAATTTGTGCATTAAAGCTATTATAAACCAATGCCCAATTTTTTATAAATGAAACTCATTAACCAAGCTGGGCCTATCATTAAAAATTGAATATCTTTTAAAAAAGAGGGCTTTTTACCTTCTACTCTGTGGCCATAAAATTGGCCTATCCAAGCCAACACAAATATAATAATGGATAATTGCCAAAGAGGGAGAACAGCACTACGCTCCACAAAATGTGCTAATAACAAACATACGGTACAAAAAAGAAACATTCCAATAGCCAACTTAGGTGAAAGCATAAAGTAATAAATAATGGCTACTGCTGTAATAAGCATGGCTACATTTAACTGGTGGGTTTGCCAAAAAAATGGCAGCTTAATGGAGTACAACAGCCCTACAATGGAGAAAAAAATGGATGGCACACATATCCAATGAATTAGTTTATTGGTTTCATTTCGGTGGCTTTCGCCATACTCCGATAACCAGTTTTGTATTGTACGCATAGCGGTTTAATTATACAGGGAAGTTACAAAACAGAAAATAAATAAACTAATTTTTAAATCTGTACAATAAAAGAATGTAGTGGTGCGTTTTAAGTATGGTTTTTCATAGGATATTGGATTAATACGGGTTGCGATTTCTATCACAACCCCTTTTTTATGCCCATACATGAAAAAGCACCTCAAAAAAAAAGCGCTCAAATTATATAATACACAATAAAAGAATGGAGTGGTGCGTTTTAAGTATGGTTTTTCATAGGATATTGGATTAATACGGGTTGCGATTTCTATCACAACCCCTTTTTTATGCCCATACATTAAAAAAGCGCCTCAAAAAAGAGGCGCTCAAATTATATAATACATTTATAATGATTATTTTATAAGCATAGAGTCCCCATAACTGAAAAAACGATATTTATCTTTTATCGCTTTTTTATAGGCTTCCATCATAAGATCGTACCCTGCAAAAGCACAAGCCATTATCAATAAACTTGTTTTTGGCAGATGAAAATTGGTAACCATAGAGTCTGCAATATTGAAATCATAGGGTGGATGTACAAAATTGTTTGTCCAACCTTCTGATGGTTTCAAAAGCTTTTGTGCTGTATAAGAAGTCTCCATGGTACGCATAGTAGTAGTGCCAATAGAACAAATCCGATGACCTTTTTCCTTTGCTTTGTTTACAATACCACAGGCTGTTTCTTCTATTTTATAATATTCAGCATCCATTTTATGCTTACTTAGATCTTCCACTTCTATGGGTCTAAATGTGCCTAAACCGGTATGCAAGGTAACTTCTGCAAAACGAATACCTTTTATCTCCAATTTTTTTATCAGCTCTTTGCTAAAATGAAGCCCCGCTGTAGGCGCTGCTACGGCACCCTCGTGCTTGGCATACACCGTTTGGTATCTTTCTTTGTCTTCTTCTTCTGGCTTACGCTTTATATATTTAGGCAAAGGCGTTTCGCCCATAAAGTCAAGCATGTTTCGGAATTCTTCATCCGTACCATCCCAAAGGAAACGAATGGTTCTACCTCTGCTGGTTGTATTGTCTATCACTTCTGCAATCAATTCATCATTTTCACCAAAATATAATTTGTTGCCGACCCTTATTTTACGGGCAGGATCTACAATTACATCCCACAATTTATTGGTCCTATTCAATTCTCTCAATAAAAAAACTTCAATTTTTGCTCCCGTTTTTTCTTTGCGCCCATACATACGAGCAGGAAAAACCTTGGTATTGTTCACTACAAATACATCCTTGTCATCAAAATATTCTTGGATATCGTTAAAATGACGATTTTCGATATTACCGGTTTTACGGTCAATAACCATCATACGACTGTCTTCTCTTCTTTTGGTAGGATTTTGTGCAATAAGATTTAGTGGAAGGTCGAAAGTAAATTGTGATAATTTCATGTAACTGTTTAAATTTTATTTTGTTACATGCCGTGTAAATGCAAAGATTTACTGTAAAAAAGCCTTTATAGTAAAAAAAGGCACTTATCATGTTACGGCATGATTTTCTTAAAGAGCGCAAAAGTACGGCTTTTAGTTGATCTTTTAATACACAAGTTTTCCTCCTGGCACAGCATTTAACAATTCTTGTGTGTAAGCTTGCTTCGGCGAAAACATAATCTCATCCGCCGTCCCTTCTTCTATTATTTTCCCTTTGTTCATTACCATTACCCTATCACTTACATAATGTATTACAGAAAGGTTGTGCGAAATAAATAAGGAAGTGAAATTGTATACGCTTTTTAAATCATTTATAAGATTGAGTACTTGCGCTTGCACACTCACATCCAAAGCAGATACTGCTTCATCAAAAATTAAAAAATTGGGATTAAGCGCCAGCGCTCGTGCTATAGAAATACGTTGGCGTTGGCCTCCACTAAATTGGTGTGGGTATCGGTTAAAAACATCTGCCTTCATATTTACTTGTTCCAATAAATGAATGGCTTGCTCTTTTTGTTGGCTTTTGGTAGCAAAAAGACCATGCACTTTCATCGGCTCCACAATTGCATCGCCTATGCTAAGTCTAGGATTGAGGGAACCATAAGGATCTTGAAAAACGATTTGCAATTCTTTTCTCAACAAACGCATTTCTAAGGCACTGGCTGTAGCGATATCTTTTTCTCCAAAATAAATAGTACCACTTGTTGGCTTTATTAAGTGCAAGATTGCCCTCCCCAATGTTGTTTTTCCACATCCGCTCTCCCCTACCAAACCAATTGTTTCATTTTTGTAAATATTAAAACTTACATCATCTACGGCCCTGTAATAATCCAATGCTTTTCCAAAAACACTTTTTTTTGAAGGAAAATATACTCGTAGGTTTTCAACTTTTAAAACAATTTCACTGGAAGATTCATTCGGTTCTTTCAATGAAGCATTGTCTGACCCAGCCATCTTTTCATTGATAAAATCATCAATAACCGATAATCTTTTTCCTTTACTTTTGGGAGTAGGCATACAGGCCAATAACGCTTTTGTATAGATATGCTGTGGATTTGCTAATACATGTTTTGCATTCCCTTTTTCTACAATTTCTCCTGTGTACATTACCAATATTTCATCTGCTACTTCTGCCACCAACGATAAATCGTGGGTAATAAAAAGAATAGCCATATCATTTTCTACTTGCAAATGCTTTAGCAATTGGAGAATATTCTTTTGCACCCGTACATCCAATGCGGTTGTAGGTTCATCGGCTATAAGCAATGAAGGATTGCAACTCATGGCCATAGCAATCATTACCCGCTGTTTTTGCCCACCACTTATTTCGTGTGGATACCGATTAATCATTTCTGCTGGTACTGGTAATTCTACTTTTGCAAACAATGCGATCGTTTCTGCTCTTGCTTGTTGTTTAGATAATTTTTTGTGCAACATCAACGACTCCATTACCTGTGCGCCACATGTGTGCACAGGGTTGAGCGATGTCATAGGTTCTTGAAATATCATGGCTATCTTATCGCCACGCATTTTGCGAATTTCTTGTTCACTTGAAGCAATAAGATTTTTTGTGGCTAAACCATCCTCACTGTACAATATTTCTCCGTCTAGTTTTGCTTGGGCAGGCAACAGTTGCATAAATGATAAAGCCGTTACCGATTTACCCGAGCCACTTTCTCCAATTAATGCAGTTATTTTTCCTCGAGGAATATCGAAAGAAATATTGTTGACCGCTTGTACCATCTTATTTTCCTGGGTGAAGGATATTTGAAGGTTTTTTATTTGTACCAAAGGAAGCATATTACAAGATAAAAGAAAATAGAATAAGTTGGATAAATAAAATTTTGAAGCGATAAGAAAATCGGAAATTCCGATATACTAAATTTGCTTATTTGAATATGAGAATTGGTTATCTCAGATTTCCTCAACCACGAAGTGGTTGAACGCTCATAGCCATGGTTGAAAACCATGGTCTATGGCAAATTGCACATTACAACCTCGAAGTGGTTGAACGCTCATAGCCATGGTTGAAAACCGTGGTCTATGGCAAATTGCACATTACAACCCTGAATGGGTTGAACAATTTTTTAGTGATTATATGTTGAACCCCGCTGGGGTTCTTCCCATTTTTGTTTCATAACCATGGGTTGCACCTATGGTTATGTCCATGCGTTGCACCCATGGTTATGTATATTAAACCCTTTCAGGGTTATGCGAGTATAAAATAGTGGATTATTTCAGTTATCCGGAAATCCCAGACAACTGAAGTTTAATTTATTTGCTCATTTCAGATTCAAGTTTATCCACCCACAATTTTAATTTTAAATTATACAATCCCCCAAACAGGGCTTTTTCAATCATTTAAGAAATTCGAATAATATTTTTTCATAAAATAAAAATCAATATGAAAATAATCGCCTTGAGGGTCAAGTCTAACATGTGCTTTTCTACATTCTCATTCTAATTTTCTATCTTTCTTTGAGGATAACTTTGTTACTTTATTAATAAAAAAATTATCAATTATAAAATTGTCTATTTGAATAGCGTTTGAGAAAATAATTGAATAAGTTAAAACATGTTTATATTTGGTAGCATTTTTTCTATAAATAACCAATATACTATATTCCTTTATATATCCTAGATTCTCTTTCCTAAAAAACAAAAAAGTATCTACCGCTTTATTTTGAAAATCTTGAACTAGCGCCTTTACTGGCTTTGTTAAAAACTCATATCTACTTGAATCTTGAGCATAAAGATTTTGAAAACAAAATATAAAAGATAAAATAAAGAGAAATAAAATTTTTATGAAAGAAAAATTAATGAAGTATCTAGTCAGTTTTGCTAAAATCTATTGCATCCTCATTCGCTTCTATAAAAGATGAAAAAAGATTTGCCGCTGAGCCTAGACGGGATAGCAGCGAAAATCCTTTTTTGTGAGGGACGAACAAAAAAGACCTGCCTTTGTCGGCAGGCGGGTTGTAGTGAACCTGCCTTTGCCGGTAGGCAGGTAGCCCGATACAAATGTTAAACAAAGTTTGTTAGCTCATTCTTCAAAAAACTCAGCGCAAAATCTCTAAACTCTTTTCTCTGCGGTGAAACCCTAAAACTGCAAATGCGTTACCGTCAATCCACGATTTATCAATTGCTTTAAAGAATCGATACCAATTTTTAAATGCTCTTCTACAAATTGAGTAGTTACAGCTTTATCGCTGGCTTCTGTTTTTACGCCTTCGGGTACCATGGGGCTATCACTTACGAGTAGCAATGCACCTGTGGGAATTTTGTTGTAGAAACCAACAGAGAAAATAGTAGCTGTTTCCATATCTATGGCATAAGCCCTTACTTTTTTTAGGTATTCTTTAAATGCTTCATCGTGCTCCCATACCCTACGATTGGTAGTGTAACATACGCCTGTCCAATAATCTTTTTGATAATCTCTGATGGTGGTAGAGATGGCTTTTTGCAAAGCAAATGCTGGAAGCGCCGGCACTTCAGGTGGAAAATAATCATTGCTTGTACCCTCTCCTCTAATTGCTGCTATGGGAAGAATCAAATCGCCTATTTTATTTCGCTTTTTTAATCCACCACATTTACCTAAAAACAATACTGCTTTTGGATGTATGGCTGTAAGTAAATCCATTACGGTAGCTGCGCCTGGGCTCCCCATTCCGAAATTTATAATGGTAATATTATTGGCAGTTGCACACTGCATAGGTCTATCTTTACCAATAATTTCTACATTGTTCCATTGGGCAAACATGGTTACATAATTGCTAAAATTGGTAAGCAATATATACTCACCAAAACCTTTTAACTCTTGACCTGTGTACCTTGGCAACCAGTTTTCTACTATATCTTCTTTTGTCTTCATAATATATCTATTCAGTTAAAAATACGAAAATTGTTTTAAAATGATTATTTTTCTAGAAAGCCAAATAAAAAATCAACTTGTTGTGAGTAGGAACATTTGGTAAAATGTAGAAACTGTTTGTGCAAATAATTTTCTTTTGTTTACCGCAGAGAAATAGCGTGTAAGGAGGATACGCAGAGCGCCTTTCTACTCAGCGATATCTCTTTATCTCATTTTCTCTACGGTAAAAATTAAATAAAGAATCTATATTGTAATGGAAGAAAATAATTGAAACAGCTTCTACCATTCAAAAAAAAATAATAAAACCCTATTTCATTTTGTTTTTATAATTTACAGCATGCAATTGCAAGAAAACTTTTCCTTAAAAAAATACAATAGTTTTGGTATAGATGTGAGGGCGAAATATTTTTCTCGATTTACTACACAAGATGAATTGGCTGATATTTTAGATAGAAAAATAAAAACCCGGTTAATTTTAGGTGGAGGTAGCAATATACTCTTTACCAAAAACTTTGATGGGTTGGTTTTAAAAAACGAAATAAGTGGCATAGAAAAAATAAACGAAGACGAAACCCATGTTTATGTAAAAGCGGGTGCCGGTGTAGGTTGGCATCCTTTTGTTCTTTATTGCATAGAACATAATTATGCCGGCGCAGAAAACCTTTCGCTGATACCGGGCAGTGTGGGAGCATCACCCTTGCAAAACATAGGCGCTTATGGGGTAGAAATAAAAGATATTTTTCATGCATTGGAAGCCTATCATATTGAAGATAAAAAATTGGTACATTTCTCAAAAACTGATTGCGAATTTGGTTATAGGGAGAGTGTTTTTAAAAACCATTACAAAAACCAATTTGTAATTACGAGTGTAACATTTCGGTTAAATAAGATACCCGTTTTCAATACATCGTACGGTGCCATAGAGACAGAGCTACAAAAAATGGGTATAGCATCACCTAGTATAAAAGCAATATCAGATGCCGTAATAAAAATCAGACAAAGCAAATTACCCAATCCTGCTGTTATTGGCAATGCGGGAAGTTTTTTCAAAAACCCAACCATACCAAACGAACAATTTCTAGCTTTGAAAAAGGAATTTCCTTTAATCGTTGGATATCCTGCAGGCGAAAACCAAACCAAACTTGCCGCAGGCTGGCTTATAGAGCAATGCGGCTGGAAGGGTTATAGAAAAGGCGATGCCGGCTGTCACGAAAAACAAGCTTTGGTTTTAGTTAATTACAGCAATGCAACGGGAGAAGAAATTTTACATTTGAGTGAAAAAATTATCGCATCGATTAAGATGCAGTTTGGGGTCGAGTTGATGAGGGAAGTGAATATTATTTGATTAGAATTTTGTTTTACCAAAACCTATTATTTGATTTTTATAAATACAACCTGAAAAGTCTATTTTTACTCAAAAGTAAATTTGAAAAGAATAATAATTTTATTAATAGTAGTATTTACGAACAAAATTGTGTTGGCACAAAATTACGATTCGCTTTTTAACCCTCAAATTGCTAAAGACCTCAGATCAAAAAATATAATTGAAGAAATAAGGAATTACGACAAATTGATAGGGCGACTTTTTGGAAATTTTTCCGGAAAAGACATAACCAATAAATAAATATCCAATAAAGATTTAATTGGCAAAATAACTTTTGTAAATTTTTGGTTCAACACCTGTTCACCTTGTCATTTGGAGTTCCCTTCAATAAATAATATTTACCATAAATATTATCAGGATACAAATTTCCAAGTAGTGACTTTTACTTTTGATGCTGTTGAAGATGCAAGGAGAACATCCGAAAAATATAAATTATTGTACAAAATAGTACATCTTCCCTCCGAAGTTTGCAGTAAGCTTATACTTGGAAAAGGATATCCATGCAATTTTATTTTAGATGAAACTGGCAAGATTATTTTTGCGCAAAGTGCTTTTAGTGAAAACGGAGAAATGATTCTTGAAGAGATATTTACTCCTAAGATAGACTCCCTATTAATGGATTTGAGAACAAAAAGTATAAAAAAGAACTTTTGATTTAATAAACATTTTGTTGAAGCAAGACTATTTACATTTTTTTATAAAAAAGCCCCGCATTTCTAGAGGGCACTGAAAAACTGGCTGTTTATCAAAAGAGGCTGTTTTCTAAATTGAAAACAGCCTCTTTTCTTTAAAGTATTCGAGTCGGGGTCCATCACCAATTTCATATAGGCGATTCTCAGAGCTTATAATTTACTTTTAG
>JANPCB010000039.1:0-83546 GCA_031430735.1 Ferruginibacter sp.
TTTCTAAATTGAAAACAGCCTCTTTTCTTTAAAGTATTCGAGTCGGGGTCCATCACCAATTTCATATAGGCGATTCTCAGAGCTTATAATTTACTTTTAGAAAGCCTTTAAAATCTTAAATGACTTTTTCAGTGCCCTCCATTTCTACGAGGCTTCTTCAATTAAATTAAAAATTATCTTCTCTCCCTTGGTGGGCCATAGGTTCTTTTTCTTTCTCTTCCACCAGCAGATCCTACTTCTCGTGTGCCTCTACTTTCACCCTCATCATTTGGACGTTTAAAACCACCATCCGCTTCGTTCATACGCACGGTACGGTTGTTGTAACGTTTTCCATCCAACGATTTTATCATTTGGCTAGCACTAGCGCTGTCGCATTCTATCCAAGTGTTCATGTCACGTATATCAATTTTACCAAGTGATTCTTTGCTTAAGTTACTTTCGTCCAACACGAATTGCAACATACTCGCTTTGTAAAAACCATCTTTGGTACCAAGGTTCACAAACAATCTTGTATAGCCATTGTCTCTTCTATTAAATGTTCTTTCGTTCCTGCTACCTTCCCTGTTGCCAGAAACCCTGTCGCCACCACGATCGTTGTTTATTACCCTTCTGCCTGCATCTTTTGCATTTAAGTCTTCGGCATTTTGGTAGTATTTTAAGAAATGGTCAAACTCCAATGCTGCCACTCGTTGCAATACTTCTTCTTTGGTTACGTTTTCAAATTTTTGCATAAGGTCTGGCAAGTATGTTTCATAATCGCCATGGCTTATATCTGTTTGTATCAACTTATCCATAAAATAGAAAAATTGTTTTCTACAAACATCTTTTCCACTTGGTATATCCATTTTATGAAATTGTGCATTCACCATTTTTTCCAAACTTTTTATTTTAAAAGTTTCTCTTGTATGGCAAATACTCAAACATATTCCGGTTTTACCAGCACGACCTGTACGACCACTTCTATGCGTGTACACTTCCATATCATCTGGCAATTCGAAATTTATAACATGCGTAATACCATCTACATCAATACCACGGGCAGCCACATCGGTAGCTATCAATAGTTGCAATGCCTTGGTACGAAAGCGTGCCATTACCCTGTCTCTTTGTTGCTGCGATAGATCGCCGTGCAAGGCTTCTATTTCATAACCGGCTTTACTCAAACGCTCACACACATCTTGTGCATCCATTTTCGTTCTTGTAAAAATGATGCCGTACATATCGGGGTTAAAATCTATCAAACGTTTCAATGCTTCAAAACGAGCATTGGCAGGCGCTACAAAAAACTGATGGTCAATATTTACGTTTCCACTGTTCTTTTTACCTACCGTAATCTCTTCCGGATTGGTCATAAAGTTTTTTGCAATAGCACGCACTTGGCTTGGCATGGTTGCACTAAACAACCAAATACTTTCTCTGTTAATGGTATTCTTCAACACAAAATCAATGTCTTCTCTAAAACCCATGTTCAACATTTCATCTGCCTCATCTAACACTACATATTTTACTTTTTGTAAGTCAATGGCTTTTCTTTCTATAAGGTCTATCAAACGACCTGGTGTAGCTACTACCACTTGCACGCCTCTTTTGAGGTTGCGAATTTGCATAACAATAGATGCACCGCCATACACAGCTTCTACATTTAGCCCTTTGCTGTGTTTTCTAAAATCGCTGAGATCGTTTGTTATTTGCAAACACAATTCCCTGGTAGGACAAACGATTAATGCCTGTGGGTGTTTTTGTGTAGGATCAATAAGGTGCATCAATGGCAAACCAAATGCCGCTGTTTTACCTGTACCTGTTTGTGCTAGGCCCACAAAATCTTTTGTGCCTGCAATCAAAATAGGTATTGCTTGTTGTTGGATGGGGGTAGGTTCTGTAAAACCTAAATCGGTAACTGCTTGTACGATGTGTTCGTTTAAGCCCAATGCTTCAAATGCATTCATGGTAATTATTTGTTTAAAAAATGAAGACCGTTTAGTACTTCAATTAGCAATTTCTTTGCTAAAATTTTGTTGGGTGGAATTTGTCAGGCTGGGCTTGTCGAAGCCGTATGCCATTCTCTTTTATTCTACCGAAGCCACAATACTATATGGTCAAAAAAAATATTTTTTGATGGTCACATATTATGCTTCTGGCTATTGTGTAGGAGGAGAAGGTGTATTATCTCTTTTAGGTAAATGTAGGTCGGTACCTGTTTGCAACAGCATCTGAGCATGTCATGTAATTCTCAGAAATTATAAAATCGGCGCAAAAGTAAGGATAATATATTTAATAATGGGAATTAATTAAAAATAGGTGCTTTAATAGCTATCCTTGCAAATCCATCATCATATCACTATAAGATTCTTCCATAAAATCTTCTTTTTGTATATCAAAAAAGCTGCTGTAAAAATCACATTGCGCTTTTAATTTTTCAATGCCGATGCTTTCGTCTGTATCTATTGCTTCTACCTCTACAAAAGTACCTAGCCCTTCTACCCTATCGAAATGAAACTTTACATTGTCTACAAAATAAATGCGGCGTTTTTTATCAACAATTATTTTTATACCATGCAGCTTCTCCAGTATTTGTTTGAGCGATTCGTCTGGCGTATGTTTATACAATAAAATATCCGATTGTTTTGCCCCTGCAATATTCTCTCGGCTATACCATATCAATGCATTTTCAATATTGCCTTCTCTTAATTTTAATCTACCTATGCTCACATCATAATACGTATCTTTTTGATGATCTTCCCCAATGAAGGTTGGATGCAAGGTTTTAAGTTTTTCTTCCAAGGAAACAATATCTTTTGCTTTGGCTTTAAATTCTATATTGATGTGGCTCATATTTTAAAGATTTAAATACAAAGAACAGTAAGTTTTTTCAGAAAGTATATTAAGAATATAAAAATCCTTTCTTATTAGCCTCCGGCAGAGTTTAAAAGCGCTTTATTTGAAAGTCCTCTTTCACCAACCGCCGTCAGGGTTTACAACCGTTGATGGAGTTGTGTAATCTTTTAAAGAAATATCAAAAAAATTCCGTTCACAACACCGTTAAGGTTCGACCAGCCTGCCTGAGAGGCAGGTTCCTTTCGTAAGCACTAAATAAAAAAATTCCACTAACATGTTGTAGGGAATTTTTGTTTTGATTCTTTAATACTTTTTTGATAAATTTTTTAGTATTTTAGTTATGTAAAAAAGATAATCATGCAAATAATACAAAGTATTCAAAACAAAATTTACGAAATACGTGGTTTAAGAGTGATGTTAGATAAGGATTTAGCAGCTATCTATGAAGTGGAAACAAAAGTTTTAAACCAAGCAGTAAAAAGAAATATAAAAAGATTTCCAACAGACTTTATGTTTCAATTGACAAAAGATGAGTACGAGACTTTGAGGTTTCAAATTGAACCCCCAGAACTAAATTCTTTAAGGTCACAAATTGTGACCTTAAAGGCTGGCAGAGGGCAACATGCCAAATTTATGCCGTATGCTTTTACCGAACAAGGCGTAGCTATGCTAAGTGGAGTTTTAAATAGTGATAAAGCAATAGATATGCACATTGCAATAATGAGGGCATTTGTAGCTGTAAGAAATGTATTATCAAAGCAAAACGACCTAAAAGAACAAATGAAAGAAATAAAAGAACGCCTTGGTGAGCATGATGTGCAACTGAACCAAATATACGATGCCATGGAAAACTTATTAGATGAAAAAACAGGGCAAAGAAAATGGGAGGATCGGGAGAGGATTGGGTTTAAAAAATAAATCAATAAACAATATGGCCAATAACGGGGTACAAAAAATCCCCTCCGAAAAATCGAAGGGGACATGCATTTATCTTTTGTCTTAAATCTTATATCTAAAATCTAGTAGCCCATTCCACCCATATCTGGCGCACCATGGCTATGAGGCGCTTCATCTTTAGGTTTGTCGGCAATTACACACTCAGTGGTAAGCAACATACCTGCAATAGATGCAGCATTCTCAAGTGCTACACGGCTCACTTTCGTTGGGTCAATAATACCTGCTTTAAACATAGAAGTTTCATACTGCTCTGTTCTTGCATTGTATCCAAAATCTCCTTTCCCGTTTTTAATAGCTTCTACCACTATTGATCCATCAATACCTGCATTTGCAGTAATGATACGAAGTGGCTCTTCTAATGCACGACGTACAATAGCCATTCCAGTTGTTTCATCAGCAATTTGCCCTTTTACTTTTGCATCTAAACTAGCCAATGCACGTATAAAAGCCACACCACCACCTGGTACAATGCCTTCTTCTACTGCCGCACGTGTTGCATGCAATGCATCATCCATACGATCTTTTTTCTCTTTCATTTCTACTTCGGTAGTAGCTCCTACATACAATACCGCAACACCGCCAGCCAATTTAGCCAAACGCTCTTGTAATTTTTCTTTATCGTAATCAGAAGTTGTATTTTCTACTTGAGACTTTATTTGATTTACACGAGCAGTAATATCTTTTTTAGAACCTTTACCACCTACTACAGTTGTGTTGTCTTTATCGATGGTTACTGAAGCGGCTTGACCTAAAGTCGCCAATTCCACTCCTTCTAATTTACCACCTAATTCTTCGCTCACAACAGTACCAGCTGTTAAGATAGCAATATCAGTTAGCATTTCTTTTCTACGATCGCCAAAACCTGGTGCTTTTACTGCAGCTACTTTTAAGGTACCACGCAATTTGTTTACTACCAATGTAGCCAATGCTTCTCCTTCTAAATCTTCTGCAATGATCAACAATGGACGGCCACTTTGAGCAACTTTTTCCAAAATATGAAGTATATCTTTCATGGCAGATATCTTCTTATCAAAAATCAAGATATAAGGGTTTTGCAACTCAACCTGCATTTTTTCGCTGTTGGTTACAAAATACGGACTGATGTATCCACGATCAAATTGCATACCTTCTACGATATCTACTGTAGTGTCTGTTCCTTTTGCTTCTTCTACCGTAATTACCCCTTCTTTACCCACTTTTACGAATGCTTCAGCAATTAGTTTTCCAATAGCTTCATCGTTGTTTGCAGAAATAGTAGCTACTTGTTGTATTTTTTTAGCATCATTACCTACAGTTTGGCTTTGGCCACGTAAGTTTTCTATAACAAGCGAAACCGCTTTGTCTATACCACGTTTCAAATCCATCGGATTTGCACCAGCTGCTACCATTTTCAGACCTTCGCTTATGATTGCTTGAGCCAATACGGTTGCAGTTGTAGTACCATCACCCGCTATTTCTGCTGTTTTAGAGGCTACTTCCTTTACCATTTGAGCACCCATATTTTCAATAGGGTCTTCCAATTCTATTTCTTTTGCTACTGTTACACCATCTTTGGTTACTTGCGGTGCACCAAATTTTTTCTCTATAACCACATTACGACCTTTTGGCCCAAGGGTTACTTTTACTGCATTTGCAAGGGTATCTACCCCTTTTTTCATTCTGTTTCTTGCTTCTATATCGAAGAAAATTATTTTAGACATTGTTTGAGTATTTAGTACTGAGTACTTAGTATTAAAATTAAGAACTCAGTTATTAATTAAAAGATGTTTGAGTTATCACAGACTAAAGTCCCCCTTGGGGGATTTAGGGGGCTTATACGATCGCTAGGATATCACTCTCCCTCATTATCAACAAATCTGCACCTTCAATGGTAATTTCAGTTCCAGCATATTTGCCATATAAAACAGTATCGCCCGCTTTTACAGTCATAGGTTCGTCTATTTTACCTGGGCCAGCTGCCATTACTGTTCCTCTAGATGGTTTTTCTTTTGCAGTATCAGGAATATAAATTCCACCAGCTGTTTTTTCTTCTGCTGCTGCAGGTTTTACAATAACCCTGTCGTGAAGCGGTGTAATGCTAAGCTTCTTACTAGTAGCCATAATTATATTATTTTTTTTGTGAATTGATTGTACCTTATTTCGGTGTGCAAAACTAAGCTAATATTGTACCAAAGCAGTATAAAAGAATTGTTGTCATTTTTACTTGCCAAAAAGACACAAAAAAACCAAACATTATTTTCATAGATGTAAATATGCCTTGGTTACCAGCAAAAAGCCTTGATGTAGCTTTGGTGGCACCTGCCTGCTGGCGAAGGCAGGTCGCAGATTTTATCTTTAGTTATCTATTTAGCTTTTATTATGATATAGATGAACGGAGTAGATTGATTTCTATACCATAGGTTGAACACATGTTTACTAATGTAAAACTCTTTTGGTGTTGGCAAAAATTTAAGTAGCTTTCTAAAAGTTAATATTTTGTACTATAAAAGAAGGTTAATATCTCAATACACAATACTAAGTACTCAATACTAACTTCTATTTCCCTAATTTTGCACCTCAATAAAGGTTTTTGAAACGATGTTAAGCAGAAGAAATATTAGGATAAAAGTGATGCAAACCTTATATGCTATTGATAGTATGAGCGGCACAGAAAAGCCGGGAGAGCCAATGAACATACTTGCCAAGAAGATAGAGCAGAGTAAACATTTGTTTGCTTACCTTGTTTATTTTATAACCGAAACAGCTCGGTATGCAGAAACGGATGCTGGCCATAAAGCAAGCAAAAACTTGCCTTCTGCAGCAGATCTGGCAACCAATACTAAAATTGCGGGGAATGAAGTACTTTGGAAAATTGTAGAAGATGTTTCATTTAAAGCTACCATTGCCGAGCTTAAAGCAGAGCACATCATCGATAAGGATTTACTTAAAAAAACCTACCGTACGCTAATTGATACTCCAGAATACCTAGAATATATAGAATTACAATCTAGAGATAAGAAAAGTGAAAAAAAGATGTTGGAATTTATTTTTACCAACTTATTATTACCAGATGAAGATTTTGTAACCCATATAGAAGAACATTTTATAAACTGGGATGATGATGCAGAAATGATGCATTCCCTTGTTATTGCTTATTTGGGAAAACCAGGGCAACAAAATATACATGATTTTTTGAGTCTAGAAAAAAGAACGTTTGCTAAAGATTTACTGAGCACCGTATTAGAAAAAAGCGAGCAAACACTTGAGCTTATTAAACCAAAATTAAAAAACTGGGATGCAGATCGTATTGCTGCATTGGATTTGATATTATTGCAAATGGGTGTATGCGAATTTTTATATTTTGAAACAATTCCAACAAAAGTTACCATCAATGAATACATAGATCTTGCCAAGTCGTACAGCACTCCGCAAAGTGGACAGTTCGTAAATGGATTGTTGGATAATATTCACAAAGAATTAGAAGCTGAAAACAAATTAGAAAAAATAAGTTTTAAAGATAAAAGATAACAGTATGTTGAAAAAACTTTTCATTTTAGGCACAATAGCAATAGCATTTGCAAGTTGCGATGTACGTAAGCATGATAAACTAGCGGTAGATAATAAATTGACGCAGCAAATAGAAATAAAAGATCCCACAACTGTTCAAATAATAGACAGCACCTATAATTTTGGTAAGGTAACCGATGGCGAAATTGTAACATACAATTATCGTTTTAAAAACACGGGTACAAAACCGCTTGTAGTTACCAATGCAAGTGCTAGCTGCGGTTGTACTGTGCCAGAAAAACCAGAACAACCCATACAACCAGGCGATACTGGCTATATTAAAGTGAAATTTGATAGTAAAAATAGGGTGGGGCAAGCACACAAAACAGTTACTGTTTCTTCCAATGCCGAGCCAGCCTTTCCTGAATTATTATTGACTGGTGAAGTAATAGCAAAAGCAACAAAATAATTTTATACTCACGGCTATTGTTAGCCAAATAAAAACAAACAAAATGCAATTAAGTATTTTCTTACAAGCAGCAGGTTCTCCAGGATGGACAACACCTGTTTTAATGGGTGGAATGATTTTAGTGTTCTACTTTTTTATGATAAGACCACAAGCAAAAAAGGCAAAGGAGCAAAAGAAATTTGTAGCCGATATGCAAAAAGGCGATAAAATTGTAACCATTGCCGGCATACATGGTACTATAAACAAAGTAAATGATGATGGTACTCTTTTGCTAGAAACCAGCCCTGGTAGCTACATTAAAATAGAAAGAAGCACTATTAGCATGGAGTGGACTGCAAATGTGAATAAAGTTGCTGCCCCTACTGTAAAATAATTTTAGATTCAAGAATTAAGATTTAAGATTTCGATATAAACGAAATCTTAAATCTTAAATCTTAAGTCACAAATCTTTAAACTATGTTACGTATTGGATTAACAGGCGGTATTGGTTCTGGTAAAACGACCGTTGCACATATTTTTGAAGTGCTGTGCATACCTGTATATTACGCAGATGATGCTGCTAAGCGTTTGATGAACGAAGATGACAATTTGAAACAGCAGCTCATTCAACATTTTGGTGAAGAAAGTTATGTTGAAGGCAAATTGAATAGAGCTTATCTTTCCTCAGTAGTATTCTCCAATACTGAAAAAACTTCCCTCATTAATTCCATCATACATCCTGCTACCATAGCAGACGCCGAAGCTTGGATGCTACAACAGCAAGCAGACTACGCCTTAAAAGAAGCAGCACTTATTTTTGAAGCCGGTGCAGAAAAAAATCTAGACTTGGTAATTGGTGTAAGTGCTCCCCTACCCATACGATTGCAAAGGGTTATGAAACGAGATGCCATTGATGAAGCTGCTGTACTTGCTCGAATGCAAAAACAAATGAATGAGGAAGAAAAAATGGGCCGATGCGATTTTGTTGTGATCAATGATGAAGAAACACTTCTAATTCCACAGGTAATTGCCATACATGAACAGTTGTTGCAAAATATAGAAAGGCTTCATTCCTAGTTATATCCTTAACATTCTACCAATTTAATACCCAGTCAATTTCTCTTGTTTAAGATTTGCGGTTTTTAGTATATAAATTATTAATGACTATGCGTTATTGGGTGCAAAAGAATTTTATGTATGAAATACACAATTTATGATTTTTAAAGGGGTAGATTAAAATGATATTTCTGTTTTTTTCTGTGAATCTGTGGCAAAATTATTGCCACAGATTCACAGAAAAGCTGTTTTGTATATGATCTTTTAACTTTTACACAAATAGATTACAGATAATATGGGTAAATTTATAGAGGTAGATTCTTTAAATGAAGAATGAATTTTTATTCAGTTTATATTAAATTTCTACAATTTTATATTCCTTGCACCTAATAGCGGATAGCTATTAAATTATTATTATATTTAAAGAAACTTATTTACTTTCAAATAAGTCTTTGTATTTAATACATAATCTTAAAACCAACAACAATGTTTGAACAATTATTAGAACTCGTAAAAGGACAATCAACAGAAGCAATTATTAACAACCCTGATGTGCCGAATGAGCAAAATGAAGCAGTAATGGAAGAAGCTACAAGCTCCATTACCAGTACATTGCAAGGCATGCTTAGTGGTGGCGGTAATGGTACGGCACAGGTATTGAATTTATTTAGCAACCAAAATGCTGGAGCAGATGTAAGCAATCACCCTGTAGCACAAAGCATGTCATCTAACCTGGTGAGTACGCTAATGAGCAAATTTGGTATTGGTGGTCAACAGGCTGGCGGTATTGCAAGCATGCTCTTACCAATTGTTTTAAATAAATTGGTTGGTGGAGCTACCAATTCAAACGATGCTGGCGCTGGTGGATTAAACATCCAAAGCATTTTTAATAGCCTAAGTGGAGGTAAAACCAGTGGCATGGATATTGGAAGTTTGGTTTCGAAATTTGGTGGCAATGCACTAGACAGAAACAATGATGGTCGTGTAGATTTAGCCGATTTAACAGCCGCTTTTTCTGGTAACAATCAACAGCAACAAGCACCAAATGAACAAGCTGGTGGTGGCGGAATAATGGATACCATTTCTAATCTTTTTGGAAAATAATAAATCCAAATAATTTTAAAAAAGCATAGTCTAAAAACTATGCTTTTTTTTATATTCAACTATAACTTTCTACCCCTTGTTTCCGCATTATTCTGGTGGTATCATTGGTAAGTTTAAATCCAAATTTTTCATACAAACCATGTGCATCTTTGGTGCCAAGCATCCAACCCCTGAAACCTTGCAGTTCTTCATTATCAAAAATAGTTTGCATAAGCCATTTACTTAGCCCTTTGCCTCTATACGCTTCTACAATAAATACATCTGCCAAATAACCAAATGTAGCTTTATCGGTAATAACCCTTGCGAAACCTATTTGCTCTTCTTTACAAAAAACCGAAAAACAAACTGAGTTTTCTATTGACAACTTTACAATTTCCATTGGTATATTTTTTGCCCAATAACTTTCGTTGCACAAATAGTCATGTATAAGATTGATATTTATCTTGGCTTTGTCGGTTGTAATGGAACAATCAGGTAACATAAAATGAAAGATAAAAAATTGATAAATAGATTCAACCAATAAGTAAATTAATCAGAATGTAGGCTAAAATGTAATGCCCATTTTATTGCATTATGTATTTTTTTGAACCAGCATTTTTTGCTTCAACACTAAGGCAGCTTTCGTATAACCTCCATCGGCACCATCTACAAAATGTATATGATAATTGTCCATACTTTTTACATAACATGACATAACGCACTCATTACTCACATGAAGACCATAAAATATTTGCCCACTATTTTCTAAAGCAATTAAAATCTTTTCTAAATTTTCTCTTTGAATAGCAGATCCAGTAATTACAGTATTGATACGACCATCTATTACCAGTGTATCGGATGAGTCTATCAATGAATGGAGGTACTCTTTTCCTTTTTTTGTTTCAAAATACAACTTACCAAAAAAGGTATTTATCATATTTTTAAGAAGATACACAGTATTAAAGCGCCCAAGCCGGGCTTTCATTTCTGCGCTTATTTTTCCAAAGGTAGATTTTAACTTTAGTTTGTCGATGCTGATGGGTGTTCGTTTATCTGCACTGCCATAAATACCATCTATAGCTTGCATCACTAATTTAAAAGCATTGGCCTGTTGTTTAGCATCTCTTGCAATTACCAATAAGCTAACCACTTCAAAATTATTGGCTGGTGGCTTTATTTTATCCCAACGACATTGCATGCCACTCATATCCAATTCATAGTTAACCAACGCTGCTAATGAAGAAATTCCACTCGCTTGTTTTATTATTTTTTCAGCATACAACAAACCATCTCCCAACAGAATAGGAATATCAAAATGTGCAGACACTTTTAATTTGCTTATCCTCAATTCATAATTTGCAGCATATACTTCTTCTACCGATAAATGGCCAACCTTTAAATCAAGTTTGAAATTAGCAAGCGTGTTTTCGCTATGCAGCTGCAATGCCATCATGGTTGCATCGAGCAATTCGGGTGGAATAATAAATGTAGCTCCATCGCCTCCAAAAAAAAATGGAACAAGTATGTCATTTTTAGCAGCTACATTTAAGGCGGCTACAATACTTCCAGTTGCCACCAAATTTACTGTTTGGTGCAATCCTTCCATAGTAGCTTTTGTACTGTTTCTTATATCTGCTACTATAATATACCAGTTGCTAGGAATTTTATAGAAGAGATGGTCCTCTGTAAGTAAATCTGATAGCAGTATGGTATTTACTGGCAATCGTGCATAAAACAAGTTATTGTTAGCTGTACTCATCAAATTATTACAAGCAGTTTATAAAAGTAAAATTGAATCATTCAAAAAAATAAATTCTTTTCTTTGCAATAGTACAAATTTAGTTATATAAAATAAGGTATATTTATAATAAAAATACATGTCAATGAATTATTCTCAAATACTGGAGGATGTAAAAGATGAAATAACTCATTTATTTCAAAATGCCGAAGCCACCACATTGCCTTATCACAACCTTATCCATACCACAGCAGTTGTATCCAGGGCTTCAGAAATTGGCAGAAACTATGAGTTGGATGATAAAGATTTTTTTATTGTTGTTACCGCAGCTTGGTTTCATGATTCCGGCTATTTAAATGGTTCTGTACAAGACCACGAGCTAAGGGGTGTTGCCATTGCTGAAAACTTTTTACAAACAAAAGGTTTGGATCTAGCAATCATTCATCAAATAAAAGATTGCATTATGGCAACCAGTATGCCGCAAAAACCAAACAACCTTTTAGAGCAGATAGTTTGTGATGCAGATCTCTATCACTTTGGCACAAAGGATTTCAAGGATATCAATAAACAAATGAAAAAAGAAGTTGAAATTCGGATAGGGAAAAAAATAAGTAAAGAAGATTGGCGAAAAGATGCTATCACTTTACTTGAAACACATCAGTATCATACAAAATATGCAAAAAAAGTATTAGACCCTACCAAAAAAGATAACTTAGATAATATTAAACATAAATTAATAGAAAGTGAAATAGTTGAAACCCTGATGCAACAACAGCCTACAGTAGCAGCGCCATTATCAAACACAATAAATGAAACGCCTGTAGTAAGTGACAAAGAAAAAGTTAAAAAACCCGAGCGTGGAGTGGAAACGATGTTTAAAATAAGCTCATCCAACCATCAGCGCCTAAGTGATATGGCAGATAATAAATCCAATATCATGATTTCTACAACATCCATTATTCTTTCCATTTTGTTATCGGTTTTGTTAAGAAAATTGGAAGACAACCGTCACCTAATATTACCTGCCATGTTATTGGTTACTGTTTGTGTAACAACCATGGTATTTGCCATATTAGCCACCAGACCAGGCCTGCCTAATGGAATTTTTACAAAAGAAGATATTGTGGCTAAAAAAACCAACCTCTTGTTCTTTGGCAATTTTTACCGCATGGGCTTCGATGAATTCAATGATGGTATGGAAACCATGATGAATGATCGTGATTTTTTATTTGGCACCCTTACACGTGATCTATATGCACAAGGTATTGTACTTGGCAAAAAATACAGGCTTTTACGAACTGCTTATAATATATTCATGTATGGTATTGTGTTTTCGGTACTTGCATTTATATTAGCCATTGCTATTGCTATGAATTAAATTTAAGTTTATGCAAAATCAGGTTTTTTTTAATAGAGATATCAGTTGGCTTTCTTTTAACGAAAGGGTTTTACAAGAAGCCGAAAACCCAATCGTTCCTTTACTGGAGCGGATTAAATTCTTATCTATTTACTCATCCAACCTCGATGAATTTTATAGGGTACGCATGCCTGCTATTCTTGCATTACAAAAAATAAATAAAGAAGCTTTAAATCAATCTGTTTATTTGCAATGTGCAGAAATAATTAACAAACAACAAAATTTGTTTGGCGCTATTTTATTAAATGACATTTTGCCTTCTCTACAAAAACTTGGATACCATTTTTTGTACAATGAACCCATTCCGGCTACTTTAATAGATAGAACGACTCATTATTTTTTTACACAAGTAGCGGGCATGTTGCAACCCGTATTGTTAGAAACTATCGCAAATTTCTTTCCAGAAAACAATCAGTTGTATATGGCTGTTGTGCTTAAGGACAATACCGAAAATGAAAAGATTTTTTTGGTAAATATACCTAGCAAAGAAGTGAATCGTTTTTTTGTGGTAGAGGAAGGAGCGGTAAAATACATCCTTTTTCTGGAAGATATTATACAAAATAATTTGCAGCATTTGTTTCCAGATAACGAAATAAAAGGAAGTTATAATATTAAAATTACCCGTGATGCTGTTTTGAATCTTACAGATGAGTATGATGAAGAATTGGCAGAAAAAATCGAAAAACAGTTAGCCAAAAGAGACTTTGGTTTTGCTACTCGTTTTTTATATGAGCCTAGTATTCCATTAAGGCATTTACAAAATATTATCGAAATATTCAACCTACACAAAGCATCTATTGTAGAAGGAGGTAAATACCACAACTTAAAAGATTTGTCTTCATTCCCAATAAACAATAAGGCTATTTCTTATCCCGATAGTACTGCATTGCAAAATAAACTGGATTCGGTTTCGCTGTTTCAATTTATTACATTAAATGATGTTATTGTACATGCACCTTATCAATCGTATGATACCATTCTTCGCTTTTTTAATGAAGCTTGCATAGACAACTCTGTAGAAGAAATATACACTACTTTATATAGAGTAGCCAGCGATTCAAAAATTGTACAAGCATTGATAAGTGCTGCAAGAAATGGCAAGAAAGTAACCGTATTAGTAGAGCTGAAAGCGAGGTTTGATGAGGCCAATAATATTCTTTGGGCTAAAAGGATGAAGGCAAATGGCGTAAAAATTATTTACAGCAACAATGCATTGAAAGTACATGCAAAAGTAGCATTGGTAAAAAGAAAGCATACAACACAGCCTTACATAGGTTTATTGGCTACCGGAAACCTAAACGAAAGTACTGCTCGGTTTTATACAGATCATATTCTATTTACTGCATACCAACCATTGCTAGCAGAGCTACAAACCTTATTCGATTTTTTAAGCAAGAAAAACAAATTATTTCCTGCCACCGAAACATCGTTTAAACATTTATTGGTAGCACAGTTCAACCTGCAACAAAGATTTACGCAATTGATAGATAAAGAAATTGAACATGCAAAAAATGGCTTACCTGCTTCCATCATTCTTAAGATGAATAATCTTGAAGAAGAATTAATGATACTAAAATTATACGAAGCTTCTTGTGCAGGGGTAAAAATACAATTGCTCATACGTGGCATTTGCCGTTTGGTACCAGGTATACCAAAACAAAGTGAAAATATAAGCATAAAAAGAATTGTAGATAGATACCTAGAGCATGGCAGAATATTTATGTTTTTTAACAATGGCGAAGAAGAAATATTTATGGGCTCAGCTGATTGGATGAACCGCAATATTTACCGACGCATAGAAGTTTGTTTCCCCATTTATGATATCAATATAAAAAAACAAATAAAGCACATTATTGATTTACAACTTAAAGACAATGTACAAGCTGTTCAAATAAATGCAACATTGGAAAATGAAAAGATTAAAACAGAAAGCGAAGCCATACGCTCACAGGATGCTATTTACGATTATTTAAAAACAATTGAGTCATGAAAAAAAATTATAAATTATTATTATTTTCATTGTTATGCTCGCTTTGTTTATCTTTTAATGCCTGTATAAATTCAAATAAGGCAAACAAAACGCCAGAAGCATATGATTTGAATTCTCCCGAAAAATTTATCATGCCAGATGATTTACTGGAAATATCGGGTATTTGTTTTTATAAAGGAAATAATGATACTGCTTATGCCATACAGGATGAAGATGGAAAACTCTTTAAAACAATATTGAACAATAAAAAAACCTACCATACAAAATTCAGTAAAAAAGGCGATTTCGAAGATGTAGCCATTATAAACGAAAAAGTAATTGTGTTAAGATCTGATGGCAGCCTTTTTTCTTTTGCAAGACCTGCCTTTGATAAAGAAAAAGTAGACAGTGTAACAGAATGGAATACTTTGTTGGCAAAAGGAGAGTACGAAGGCATGTATGGAGATGAGGCAACAGCAAAATTATATGTATTGTGCAAAAGCTGTGTAGCGGATGATAATTATAAAAATGTATCAGGGTCAATATTTGATGTAAAAGACTCTATACTTTTTTCTTCCAATTTTAATATAGATGTAACGGGTATTCTGGCTTATACAAAAAAACTAAAATCAGGGTTTCGCCCATCTGCATTGGCAAAAAATCCAATAACCGACGAATGGTTCATCCTCTCGGGATCTAACAAATTATTGGTTATTACAGATGCCAATTGGAAAGTGAAAGATGTGTACCCACTAAATGGCAATACCTTTAACCAAGCCGAGGGAATTGCATTTGACAAAGAAGGCAATCTTTATATTTCAAACGAAGGAGATGACGGTACAAATGGAAATATATTA
The DNA here is from genome assembly GCA_031430735.1 of Ferruginibacter sp. Lineage (GTDB taxonomy): Bacteria > Bacteroidota > Bacteroidia > Chitinophagales > Chitinophagaceae > Ferruginibacter. The sequence goes on from JANPCB010000039.1 coordinate 15,847, forward strand.
AAATTCAGTAGAGCTTTGATTTCAAAATAAACTTTATCGATTGCGTTATCGTTTGTAAGAAAATTGAAATAAGGCAATTAATAAATAAAACTACCAAAATGCTAAAAAAACGACCCCTTCTTTTATTAACGCTGTTTACATTCCTACTTGAATCAAATGTACAATCCCAGAATCTAGATCTTAGCATTTTAAAAAGTATCAATCCACAAAACCCAAATTCAGCTTTTTGGAAAACAAGCAGCAGTTCGGTTTACTTTGTTAGTGGAGGAGTTGCTTTTGGCACTTTGGCAACTGGTCTTATAAAAAAAGACAAAAAGCTCCAAATAAATGGCTGCGAATCATTGGTAAGCGTCTGTGCAGGAACCTTTGTTTCAGAAATACTAAAAACCACATTTGATAAAACAAGGCCTGGAGATAAATATCCCAACGAAGTTTTTCCCAGCAAACAAGTGCATGGCCGATCCTTTCCTTCTGGCCATACTACATTGGCATTTGCAACAGCTACAACACTTGCATTACAATATAAAAAATGGTATGTAGTTGTACCTGCATTTTTGTGGGCTTCATCTGTTGGTTATTCCAGAATGTACCTTGGCAAACATTATCCAAGCGATGTTTTTGCTGGAGCAATCATTGGCATTGGTGCAGGGTATTTTAGCCATTGGGCTACAAAAAAAGTATTTAAAAAGTACAAAAATTAAATAATAATTATGAAACGAACATTTTTACTTTTTATCATAATTACATTCATATGCCAGCAAATATTTGCACAAAACAATACGGTGGTGCAACGCATTTTCTTGGTAGGAGATGCGGGCGAACTTACGAAAGAAAATCATCCTGTATGCGATTGGTTAAAAGCCAATGTAAACTGGAACGATAGCAGTAATGTTTTGATTTACCTTGGTGATAATATTTACCCTTTTGGCTTGCCAGCAGTAGAAGACAATACATACACCGCTGCAAAAAAAGTATTAGATTATCAGATATCGGTAGTAAAAGATAAAAAAGCCATGGCCATTTTTGTACCAGGCAATCACGATTGGAAACAAGGCAAAGCCGATGGGTGGGAGCACATAAAAAATGTTAATAATTACATAGAAGGTTTGCAAATGCCCAATGTAAAAATAATGCCACAAAATGGCTGTGCTGGTCCACAAGAAATACTAGTGGGTGACCATGCAGTAGTTGTTTGTATGGATAGCCAATGGTGGTTACATGGATATGAAAAACCTGGCATAGAATCGGACTGCCCTTATAAAAATGAAGATGAAATTATTACTAGGCTAAAAACGATCATTGCATCTTACCCCGATAAATTGATTGTTCTTGCCATGCACCACCCATTTTATACCAATAGTATTCATGGTGGCTACTATACTTTAAAACAACATATTTTTCCATTTACAGATTTCAAACCCAATTTGTACATTCCACTTCCAGTATTAGGATCCATTTATCCACTTTCCAGACAGTGGTTTGGAAACATACAAGATAATAAACACCCACAGTATAAGAATTATAAGGAAAAGATAGAGTCAGTTACAAAAAATCATCCCAATGTAATTCAGGTAGCTGGGCACGACCATTCGCTGCAACTTTTTAAAAAAGATAGTTCATTCTCTATTGTAAGTGCCTCTGGTTCTAAAAGCAGCCGAGTAAGAATGGGCAAAGGCGCATTGTTTGCCAGCAAAAAAAATGGATTTGCAGTAATAGAAATTTTAAGTGATAGAACTACCAGGGTAAATTTTTATTCAACCGAAAGTGCCGATTTGAAAGCTGAAATTTTTACTGCTACACTTCCTACGATTAAAGAGAAAAAAATAACCGAAACATTTATTAGAGAAAATCTTCCCGATTCAGTTATGGCAACCGCTTCTACCAAATTTAAATCTGGCGGGCTAAGAACATTCTTATTTGGAAAAAATTATCGTAAGGAATGGGGCACCCCCATAAAGGTGAAAGTAATAAATTTGGCTACCGCTTTCGGAGGATTAACGCCCATAAAAATGGGCGGAGGTCATCAAACAAAATCTTTGCGCTTGGAAGATAAAAGTGGAAAAGAATATGTGCTAAGACAAATTGAAAAAAATGTTACAGATGCTGCATTGCCTCCAGAACTACGAGGGCTTGCAGCAGTGAATGATGTTATAGCCGATGGCGTATCTGCTTCCTATCCTTACGCAGCACTGTCTATTCCACCACTTGCAGAAGCTGCCGGTGTTCCTCATGCAAATCCATCATTGGTTTTTGTGCCAAACGATCCATTGCTTGGCCTATTTATGAGCGATTTTTCCAATTCATTTTGTTTGTTAGAAGAACGCAACCCGAATGGTAATGATAAATCGAAAAGCACCGATAATATGGAGAAGGCTCTTTTTGAAGACAATGACAACACGATAGACCAAAAAGCAACTTTACAAGCACGCTTGCTGGATATGTTTGTAATGGATTTTGACAGACATGAAGACCAATGGCGATGGGCTTCTACAGATAATGGTAAGGGGAAAACATTTTATCCGTTACCCAGAGATAGGGATCAACCATTTTTTATAAACAGTGGTTTGATAACTTATTTTGTAGGCCAACCTGCTGTAACACCTCAAATACAAGGGTTTCGATCTAAAGCAAGGCATATAAACAGTTATAATTTTAATGCCAAAAATTTTGACAGAAATTATATGAACGAGCTAAATAAAGCCGATTGGGAAAAAGCAGCTACAACTTTAGTAAATATAATGACCGATGAATTGATTGAAAAAGCATTGCATTTACAGCCAAAAGAAGTACAAGCGTATTCGATAAACAGCATCATTGGTAAATTAAAAAAAAGAAAGCAATACTTTGTAAATGAAATGTTAGATTACTATACTTTTCTATCTAAAACTGTAACCGTATTTGGCAGCAATAAAAAAGAATTATTTGATGTGCAAAGGCACGAAGACGGATCGGTAACAGTTACTGTTTTTAAAATAAACAAGCAAGAGGAAACGGATAGAAAAATGTTTGAAAGAAAATTTACAAGCGCAGAAACAAATGAAATACGTTTGTATGGTTTGGAAGGCAATGACAAGTTTTACTTACATGGAAGTGATGCAGGTAAAATTAAAATAAGAATTATTGGCGGTGCCGGAAAAGATGAATTTGATATTGAAACTACTACTGCCAAAGGAAAGACTAAAATATATGACCTTTCTACAGAACAAAATATTTTTAGCGGAAAGGGTAAGTACAAAAACTTGTTATCTACAGATGCAACAGTAAATGCATTTAGCTTGAGGGATTATAAGTATGATATTTTTGCACCCTTCGTATCTGCAGGTTTTAATCCCGATGATGGTCTATATCTAGGTCTTTCATTAAAATATTCAAAACAAGGCTTTAGAAAAAAACCATATGCCCAATTACACCAGCTAACGGGATCCCATGCTTTGGCCACCAAAGCTTATAAATTTAATTACAATTTTACCGCAACCAATGTATTTCATAAGACCAACTTGCTCTTAAATGCTACACTTAATGCCCCCAATAATACAAGCAATTTTTTTACTTATGGCAATGAATCCATTTATGATAAAAAGGCGGGAGGCGGTATTGAGTTTTACCGTGCAAGATTTGTGTTAGGCGATGTTCAAATAGGTTTACAAAAAAATATCAATTCCAAATTTTCGGTTGCGGCTAGCCCTGCTTTTCAATATTATGCATTTGATAGTACGGACAATAAAAGAAGGTTGATTAGCTTAACCAACATCAATGGATTAAATGCTGCTACTTTAAATAAAACCAAAACGTATGCAGGCTTTCAGCTGCAAGCAATATTAGACAACAGGAATAATAAATTTGCGCCATCAAGAGGCATTAATTGGCAAACAAGTTATGCTGCGTACAAAGGTTTGGGAACTAGTAGCAATAATTATGGCAAACTGCAAACGGATATGTCTTTTTACACTAGTTTTAATAAAAAAGCGAGATTTGTTATTGCCAATCGAATTGGAGCTGGCATTAGTTTTGGTGATATTGAATTTTTTCAGGCACAATATTTAAGCGGCACAGATAATCTTAGAGGCTATCGAAGATTCAGGTTTGCCGGCACTAAAATGTTTTACCACAACCTTGATCTAAGAATCAAGTTGGCAGATTTTAGAACGTATTTTTTCCCTGGATCACTTGGCATACTTGCCTTTCATGATGTAGGGCGGGTGTGGGTTAAAAATGATGCCAGTAAAAAATGGCACCAAGGATATGGAGGAGGGCTTTGGTTTGCTCCATTATCAAGATTTGTAATTACTGCCAGCTATGGATATGGGGATGATGGGGGATTGCCCGTTGTTGGTTTTGGTTTTCAGTTTTAGGAATCTGTAGGATAATTCAAGAAGTTATATTATGCAACAAAAGATAATAAATATGTTAGAGGTGAGCGGAAAAGAAGTTATACCTTCTGATGCTCATCTTTCATTTAAACCTTTTATAAAATTCTTAAGAGAACAATTACAAAAAAAAGATTCTGTAAAAAATGAGTTACTTGGGTTTGTACTAAGCAAATTTGAGTCATTCGGAAATATTGAGGAAGAAATTAAGTTAGCAGATTTGCCAAAGTATAAAGAGTTGCTAGATTTATTGTACGTGGTGCTTACAAATGTTACTCAAAATGAGGAACAAATATATTGGGGTTTAAGTGTTCCCGTATCCCCTATCATGTTTTATGGTTCACATTTATTTTATCAATTGCTTGAAGAAGCAAATGTACAAGATATAGAAAATGGATTAGACGATGATGATTATAAAGATTTTTTAAATAGTAGGCTGGAGCATGTATATGGTAGTATCTTAAAGCAGTTTTACCATTTTGAATTGACAAGAAAAAGGAAACTCATACGTAATATTAAAAAAAGTCAAACTGATATTACCAGACATTACCGTATAAAATTAAATACGGATTTTATAGAAATTAAAGCAAAAGGCACATTACCAAAAATTGAGACTGAAACTTTACTTACACTTACATTAGCAGACGATGCCTTTGATCAATTACAAAAAATATTACCCCTACAAATTTTTTCGTTTACAGGATTTACCATTTTGACAGTAGCAGATGTAACGCATGAATTTGCATTAGAAACTATTAGAAATAGCATTGTAAAAAACCAGACACATACCGGCAATTATGAGTTTCCAGATATTGTAAAAGCTTTGAAAGAATTGACAGGAAGCAAAGCAATTGAATTTAACATACTTCCTCTTTTTAGGGTAAACGGAAAATTGGTAGAAGATATGAAAACCTATACTAGAAGCATCATGTTTTCATCGGCACTAAAGAAAAGCCTCACCGATATGGTTTGCATACACATGATAGAAAAATCGCTATTGAGTCCAGAGCTTTTTTATTACAGCGATCTTGATAAGGAAGTGCCATTGTATGAGGAAGCTGCAAAAATTTTACAAGATGAAGGCATAAAATCATACTGCCTTTTCCCGATTTTTTACAATAAAAAACTAATAGGTGCAGTAGAAGCTTTTAGCAGAGAAAAAGGATTGATGGATGAACATATGTTAAGCTTAATGGAATCTGCCAGAGATTTATTAGCGCAACTGATGTACAACAGCTTAACTACATTAGAGGCAGAAATAGATACCGTAATAAAAGATAAGTTTACCCGTCTTCAACCATCTGTAGAGTGGAAATTCATAGATGTTGCATGGCGCTATTTACAACACAAAAAAAATATAGATAATTCTCAGGAAACTATTCTAGAGGAAATTGCTTTTAACCAAGTATACCCACTTTATGGGGCTGTGGATATACGCAACTCTACCATAGAAAGAAACAGTGCCCTACTCAAAGACAATACGATTCAATTTGAAATACTGATTGATGTATTAAAAAAATTAAAAGAAAAAACAGGCTTTGGGTTATTGGATGAGAAAATTTACTCCGCTACCAAATGGCTAAATATCATTAGTGGTCACGATCAAAATTTTAACCAACAAGTAAAATTAACTGATTTTCTAGATAACAATATTCAACCATTCTTAATTGGGTTTACAGAAAACAATACTGAACTAAAAGCCGAAGCTGCTGTATATTTTGAAGCCATAAATGAAAAGAATGGCATAGCACATGAGCACAGGCGTAAGTTAGAAAGTTCGATGACAAAAGTGATTGCTGCTGTTAATAATTATTTCGACCAATTGAAAAACGAGATACAAAAAGCATATCCTTGCTATTTCGAAAAATTTAGAACGGATGGAGTGGAATATGATATTTACATAGGGCAATCTATATCCCCAGATATTCCTTACTCTGATATATACTTGAAAAATCTGAGGCTGCTGCAGCTAACTTCTATGGCTACTATTACAAGAAAAACCCATGCTTTGTTGCCACATTTATCAAATCCAGTAGAAACAACACAGCTCATTTTCATACATACTCAACCCATCGATATCCTTTTTAGAAATGATGAAAAAAGATTTGATGTAGAAGGTGCTTACAATATCCGCTATCACATCATTAAAAAAAGAATTGATAAGGTACATTTAAAAGATTCCGACGAAAGGCTTACCCAGCCAGGTAAAATTGCAATGGTATATTTTAGCGAAAAAGAAGCAAGTGAATATATTTCTTACATAAAATACTTGCAGTCAGACAATATCTTGACGGATGATTTGGAAAAACTTGAATTGGAAGAATTATCTGGTGTATCGGGATTGAAAGCTTTAAGGGTTGGTGTAAATTTGGTAAGCAACCTTCCGTAACAAGTTAACTTTTTTGGGCTTTGTTATTTGTAAATTGAAATGTATTAAAATTAATATCAAAAATAACCAAAGTAATTTGCAAACAATACAATAATATTACTTATATTTATACTATATAAAAGTAATTGAGCCATTGTTCTCAAAAAAACACTATATAAAATTACCATTCATTGTGCTGTTAAGTATTCATACAATTGAATTAACTGCACAATCAAAATGGGTGTATAATGCACAAGCAAATGTGGGAGCATCTGTAAATTTGACTTATGGAAAAGGCCAACGGTTTCCTGGTTATAAACTGTATGGTGCTTTTAGTATAATGGGTGTGCACAACAAACATCTTGTTGTAAACTATAGTCCTTCTATCGCTTTATATTCCAAAACCATCGGCGCCAACCTCAATCCTTTGGTAGGAGATATTCAAATTGATTTTACCAATTCTTTTTCTGCTGGCTATGGTTGGGGAAATGATGCGCTTCGTTTAAAAAATTTTAGAACTATACACAACGGGGAGTATTACAATGTAAGTACCTACAAAAAAAACCTGGTTTTATTAACGAGTAATTTTATTTTAAACAATCACCATCGAAACCAGATTGTGGGTAGCATAAATGGCACTTTTGGAGAATGTACACTTTTATATGCCAATGATGGACCACCTTTTAATATTATCCCACTGGCAGACAATTTTGATAGGTACTGGACAGGAAGTGGTGCTATTTTTATACATACCAATAAAGGGTATAACAGAACTGAAATTAGTTTTGATCAATTTACTGGCTACACGCCCATGTTGTATGAGTTGAGTAATATAATAGGCATCAATGTACCATTGTATAGTGATGAAATTAGTAATGGTAAAAAGAAAAATTATTCATTTAATACTTCTGCTTATCAGGTAAAAATATTTACAGATGAAAATTATTCTTTTAATGTAGGTGTATTGGGCAACTTAACAGATAAGATAGGAAGGCATTACGGCATCCAGGAATTGATACATATGGCACTCAAAATGCCACTTCATCCCAACAATGATATGAACAGATTATATTTTGGTGCATCCTATTTATACCAACAAGATGTTAAATAAAAGAAACTACATATTATTTTTACTGCTTGCATCTATATCAAGTTGCAAACCTCCTACCAGAAGTTTTAAATATGAGCAAAATGTGAATCTTTATTTTTTTAAAAAAATGGAAACCATTTTAAAGGCCAAAATAGACTCTGTAAAAGTATACAGGGCTGTGTTGGAAGATGTATTGGTAGAAAGAGACAATGTTACAGAGTATAAGCAGATTAATACCGAAAGCAAACAAGCAATGGTAGATTTTCAGGTAGACAATAATTATGCGCATTTATTTTTAATGCAAATATTTACAACCCCCTTCGTAGGCAGGCCCTGTATCTTTTTTTCAACTAGCTATAGTGCCGATAGTTCTTGTACACACCTTGGACCAGCTTATATGGGTTTAATAAATCTAGATCATATTAATGTCATAAAGGAATTGGCAATCAAACAATCCAATAAATACTATTTAAAAAGTTGGAAAAATAAAAAAATGGATTTTATAACATTTAATAAATTTCCACAAAAAGACGATCATATTTCTAAAGTAAAAATTAAACAAATAATACTACAGGATCCCAATAAATTTGGAGGTATAAAACCAACATTATATACGATTACTGATATTTTTAAAGACAAAAATGCATTGGCCTTTACCTATTTAGAAACAATAAAAAAAGGAACAAATGAAAGCAAAAAAAAGCAGTAAAAAGGCAGCTAAAAAAGAGGAGGAAGAAAATGAGGAATCAGTACCAGCTGTAGCGGCTAATAAAGCCAACTGTATATGCGAAAAGAAAAGAAAATATTGGTACTGTATGAAAATAAAACCAGATGGAAGCAAAATTCAATGTTTGGGGCCTTACGAAACAAAGGCAGATTGCGAACTAGAGGCACATTTTTGTGATAGCTGAAAACGTTGTATTCTCCAAAGGCGAATAATGTTCGTAGGTACTCGCCTGTGGCGAGTACAAAATGGCGATTAATTTGAAATGTACTCGTCACAGGCGAATAAATATAGAATCGAGAATGTATTCGCCACAGGCGAATACCTACAGAATAGATTGTCTCACCCGCACCAATTTCTCTAACAATGGCTCTAACAAATCGAGCCTCAACATATTTGCTCCATCGCTTTTTGCCTCGGCAGGGTTTGGATGTGTTTCTATAAAAAGTCCATCTACACCTGTAGCTACAGCTGCTTTAGCTATCGTTTCTATGAGCGAAGGGTTGCCACCTGTAATGCCGCTTGTTTGATTTGGTTGTTGCAAAGAGTGGGTACAATCCATTATAACGGGCACGCCAATTTCTTTCATCCAAGTTATATTTCTATAATCTACAACGAGGTCTTGATAACCGAAAGTATTTCCACGATCGGTAAGCCATACTTGATTATTACCAGCTTGCACAATTTTATCTACTGCAAACTTCATAGAAGGACCACTAAGAAATTGCCCTTTTTTTACATTTACTATTTTGCCTGTTTTTGCTGCAGCTACCAACAAATCTGTTTGCCTACAAAGGAAAGCAGGTATTTGCAACACATCTACATATTCGGCTGCCATAGCCGCTTCTTCGTGTGCATGTATATCGGTGGTAGTAGGTATAGAAAACGTTTGCCCTACTTTTTGAATAATTTTTAGAGATGCTTCATCGCCTATTCCTGTAAAACTATTGGCGCTCGTGCGGTTTGCTTTGCGATAAGATGCTTTAAAAATATAAGGTATTTCCAATCGCTTGCAAATAGCTGCCACTTTTTCGGCTATTTCCATAACAATTTCTTCGCTTTCTGTAATACAGGGACCTGCTATAAGAAAGAAATTATTTTTATTGTATTGTTGGTTATTGAATAATTCATTCATCTTGTAAAATTAGTTAATTAGCCAATAAAATGATATGATAATTTTAAAGATCAATAATTAGATACAGTCAAAGAAATATAAATTGCAAGACCAAAAAAAATAAATTTAATTTGCAAGATAAAAAAAAACATGATAAAAGAAAAAATACTCGTAATAGGTGCCAGCGGACAAATAGGTGTAGAACTTACCATGGCGCTTAGGAAAATATATGGCAATTCCAATGTGATAGCCAGCGACTTGCGTGAGCAGAATCCGTTGCTAGAAGGAACAGGCCCTTATGTAAGCCTCGATGTGATGAACAAAGAAATGTTGCATGTGCAAGTAATACGCCAAGGCATTACACAAATTTACTTATTGGCAGCTATCTTATCTGCCACGGGCGAAAAGAACCCAAACCTTGCCTGGAGTTTAAATATGGCCAGTTTGCTCAATGTATTGGATATAGCCAAAGAAGAAAATTTACATAAAGTTTATTGGCCAAGTAGTATAGCAGTGTTTGGCCCCACATCCCCCAAGCAAAATTGCCCACAACAAACCATAATAGAGCCATCAACCGTATATGGAATTAGTAAATATGCGGGAGAATTTTGGTGTAATTATTATTTCAACAGATGGGGAGTAGATGTGCGCAGCCTTCGTTATCCCGGCCTTATTAGCTACAAAAGCCAACCTGGTGGAGGTACAACTGATTATGCAGTTGAGATTTTTCATGCTGCAAAAGACAATGAGCAATATGAATGCTTTTTAAAAGAAGATACCTATTTGCCCATGATGTATATGCCAGATGCTATACGTGCAACCATAGAACTGATGGAAGCACCAAAAGAAAAAATCAATATCCGCACTTCTTATAATTTATCGGGTATGAGTTTTTCTCCCAAAGAAATAGCAGATGAAATAAAAAAGCATGTATCAGATTTTGATATTATTTACAAGCCAGATTCACGCCAAGCCATTGCCGATAGTTGGCCACAGAGCATTGACGATGGCGTAGCAAGAAACGATTGGGGCTGGCAGGAAGAATATAACCTTTCCAATATGACGAAAGATATGTTGGAAAACCTGTAAATGCACGGGTATAGCCATTTTTTGTACAATTTTGATTAAATCACCTACTTATTTATCTATATTATTTTTAATGTTTTTTTTAGATTCTAATGATAGAACCCTATCTTTGCGCCGTTAAAAAAAAAACTAAAAAACTAAACATGAAAAAATTATTATTAAGTGCAGCAATCGTTGTTGCTGGATTTTGTGCAAATGCGCAAATTGGGTATGGCGTTAAACTTGGTTTAAACGTTTCAACGCTTACTGGGGATGACAGTGAAGGTATAAAATCAAAAATTGGTGTAAACGGTGGTGGTTTTGTAAACATTCCGCTTGCTACTTCATTTGCGGTACAACCTGAGCTCTTGTTTTCTACAGAAGGTGCTAAAGTTGATGGTGGTGGAAGTATTAACTTAAATTACATCAATGTTCCTGTTATGTTACAGTACAGAAAATCTGGCTTTATCGGAGAATTAGGTCCACAAATTGGGTTTCTTGCTTCTGCTAACACAAAATTCGATGGTGATACTGAAGACATTAAAGAAGTATTAAACTCAACAAGTTTCGCATTAAACTTTGGTGCTGGCTATCAGTTAGAAAGCGGTATTGGCTTTGGCGCAAGATATAGCTTAGGCTTATCCAACCTTGCTAAAGATAGCAACGATGGTACTATAAAAACTAGCGTTTTTAGCGTGGGACTTCATTACAACTTCGGTGGAAAATCTAAAAAATAATATTATTCTTTATTATACAAAAATGCCTTGCAAATTTGCGAGGCATTTTTGTATTGAAATATTTCGATTTTTAACAAAGTAAATTATTTTCAAAAAAAAATACTTATTAAATTTGCATCTCATAAATTAATCATAATATGAAAAGAATGTTTCTTAGTTTGGCTGTAATAATTATAAGTGTAACAGCAAACGCACAAAAAGACAATAAAGTAAATTTTAATGTAGGTGCTGAACTTGGCTTTGCCACTGGCAACTTAAATATAGCTTATTCTATAGGTTTTGGCGCTACTGCTCAATTGGAATATGCCATGGATGAAAAAGCACGTATTACTGCAAACTCCGGTTTCATACAATACATTGGCAAAAAAATATCGGGTACCAGCTTAAAAAACCAATCAAACACGGTAATACCAGTACTAGCTGGAGTTGAATACGATTTTGCTTCTAATTTTTATGGCTCTGCACAATTAGGTGTGAGCATTTTTACCGGCAAAGTTGGTTCTTCTAAATTTACTTACATTCCTGGTTTGGGATTTAAAATAAATGAAAAGCTTGATGCGCTCTTAAAATACACTGGCTACAGCGATTTAGGCGGTGCTTTTGGTGTAAGACTAGCTTACTCTCTGTAAAAAATTGATTATTACAAAAAATCCCTGCAACATTAATTGCAGGGATTTTTATGATTAGACGTTAATGAGCTTGTTCTCGTAAGCATATTTTATCAATCCAATAAGCCCCGATGTTTTTGTTTTTCTAAAAATATTCTTTCGATGTGTTTCTACCGTGCGTTCGCTTATAAACAACGTTTCTGCTATTTGCTTATTGTTTTGTTCCTTTTCTATGAGGCGAATGATTTCAATTTCCCTAATCGTAAGATGGGTCTCCTCTGAGGTCTTTTTTCGCTCGCTTGCTTTCAACATTTCATTTAACACTTCTTGGCTAAAATAAACACCGCCGCCTGCAATTTTTTCCAGTGCATTAATAAGTTCCAGTTTACCTAGATTTTTTAATACATATCCAGCTATATCACTATCATCAATCATTTGATTTACCAGATCGCCTTGCCCACTCATGGACAATGCCAATATTTTAATTTCTGGGAATTGTTTTTTTACCATTTTTGCCAGTTCTGCTCCATTCATGGTAGGCATCATGATATCTGTAAGTAAAATATCAACTTTGTTTTCCGCTAATATCTTTTCCATCTGCTCTGGATGGTTGGATTCTATTTTTACAATAAATTGTGGATGACCCTCCAATAAAGATTTTAATCCATCAATAATAATCTGGTGATCGTCTACAATAGCCAAGCTTATTTTTTCCTGCATCATACTATCGTAAATATATAATAAATTTCAAAGTATAAATAAACAAATTTTAACGCCTATCCGCTATTTGGTGCAAAAAGAAGCTTGTCCAAATATTGATTCTCTTTTACATCCAAAAGGCATACTTCATTAATACTGAAAAGAAGACCTTGTCTTTTTATAATGTAAACGGTGTATCTGTGGCAAAAAAATGACCACCGATGCACCGTTTTACATACTCTTTTTAAATATGCTACAGATTGGGTAGACAAATAAGTATTAACAAAGCTGTAAATAGTTCAAAATTGTTAGAAGTAATATTTATTTTTAAAAAAATATAGACAATGCACCAAATAGCGGATAGTCATTCAAATTTTTATCTACTCAAAATTCATTTATACATTTGTTCAATTATCATTACAAGGGTATATGAATGGCAATGATGGTTCCTTTATTAATTCCACTAGAAAAATCAATGGTGCCTTTCAAATAAGATATACGAGAAACAATATTTTTCAAACCTATTCCTTCCATATTTTCTTTTTTTGTAGCATCAAAACCTATTCCATTATCTTCTATTGTAGCAGCTATTCCTTGTTCATCATTGATAATTGATATATCTAAATGATCGGCTTTAGCATGTTTCAATACATTGTTTACACATTCTTGAATTACCCTGTATAAAACTGTTTCTATATTACTATCCAATCTTTCATTAAGCCCCTCGGTGTGAAGAGATACTTTAATAATATGATTATCTATTTTAGATATGAATTCCCTCACTGCGCTTGCCAGTCCTGTTTTCAATAAGGCATTGGGCATCATTTGATGACTCACATTTCTTACTTCCTTGCAACTATCATCTAACAACGCAATTACATTTTCAAAATTTTTTCTTTGTGCTTCATTGGTAAAAAGTAAATCATTTTCAAATACAGAGAGATTCATTTTGGCTACACTCATCATCTGCCCCACCCCATCGTGAAGCTCAGCCGCTATCCGCCTACGCTCATTTTCTTCTGCTTCTATAATAGCTTTTGTAGCTATATCTTGCTGTTTTAGCACTTCTGATTGTACCAACACCTTATTTTGAAGCATTCGCTTTCTAACAAAAAGAACACTAGAAAAACCTAGTAGCAAGATCATAATACAGGATGCCAGTAATAGCCAATTTTTTTTTGAAACCTTGCTTTTTTGCAAACTAAGTTCCTGTTCCCTCTTTTCGGTTTGGTATAAAGTTTCTAACTCTGCTATTTTACTTTCCGACTTTTCGTTGATAATGCTGTCCTTTATGGTATAACCCATATTTACTGCAATGAGCGCACTATCTGGTTGATTATTTTTAGCATAAGCCTTACTCAGCAATAGGTATGCTTGGTAGGCCCCTTGGCGATAACCCGATTGCTGCGCTAAAACAATTGCCCGTTTCAAATTTTTGATACTTGCTTTATCATCGGCTTGCATTTGGTAAAGTTGCCCAAGATTTAAATAGGTGTCAGCCATTTGTTTTTTATTACCAAAAGATGAATCAATATACAAACATCTATCAAAATAGGTTTTTGCTTTAGCATAATTGCCTGAGAACATAAAGCAATTTGCCATATTATCGTACACAGAAGATTTTAAAAATAGAAGGTTATTTTTTTCGCAGATTATAAGCGCTTTCTCGTCGAGTACCAGTGCTTCTTTGTACTTTTCCTGCATCCCATAAATATTGGCAAGTGTATGTAAAATATTTACAGTAGTTTTTTTATTTTCAATATTCTCCTCGCTTAATTCTTTCAAAATTTTTTCGGCAGCAGGCAAATCATTTTTTATCTGATAGGTTTGCGCCATACCCACCCTAGCTTTTGCTATCCCTTCTTTATCATTTATCTTTTGAAAATATTTTATGGCAAGCAAACTCTTTTCAATGGACAAATCGAAATTGCCTAGGTTTCCATACAAGGAGGAAAGTACAAGATTTGCTGCAGCTCTTAATGAATCACTGTCTAATTTTTCGGCAATAATTAAGCCCCTATTGGAGTACTCTTTACCAAGAATATAAAAGCCTTTTTTAAAGTAAGCATTGGCAATACAAATATTAGCAGTGCCTTCACCAAATTCGTATTTTTCTTTTTGCGCTAGGGCAAGATTTTCTTGAGCAGTAGTTAAAGCAACTGCTATGTTTGTTTCCCTTAGTTCGTAAGAAATTTTATTCTTTATATCTATTAAATCTTTTGTATTTTTTGATGTAGCAATTTGCTTATTTAATTTTTCTATACTATTGTCCTGTGCAAATACAGTGTTGCAGGCAAAAAAGCACAGCCATAATAAGCATTGTTTCATTATACTATTTTAGCAGTTGTTGGTATTGGCAATTCTACTCCATATTTTTTAGTACATCGGACATTGAAAATACTCCTTTTTTACCAATAATAAATTCGGCTGCAACAAGGGCGCCGGTAGCAAAACCTTTTCTGCTATGTGCTGTATGTGTAATTTGTATATCATCTATGTCAGATGAATAAAGCACCGTATGGGTTCCCGGTGCAGGGTCTATTCTTTTACTTACAATGCCTATTTCTGTCTCGGTAACTGTGGCCCCAAGCACCCATTGGGTCTTATCGTTTCGCTCGGCTATAATTTGTTGTGCTATGGTAATGGCAGTGCCGCTTGGTGCATCTTTTTTTTCTGTGTGGTGTATTTCTTCTATGCTCAATGCATAGTCAGTTTGCTTGCTCATTAATGAAGCCAGTTTTTTATTTATTTCGAAAAATATATTTACACCAATACTAAAATTACTCGAATACAAAAGCGAGCCTTCTTTTGCTGTACAGTAACTTTTTATTTCCATTTCATGCGCCAACCATCCCGTGGTTCCACATACCACAGGTACACCTGCTTCTATACAAAAACGCATATTGGCTACTGCGCTTTCTGGATTGGTAAATTCAATGGCTACGTCTGCTTTTTGTAGGTTTTCTTTTGTAAAATCCGAAAGATTCAAATCAGAAATTTTTAAAACAATTTCATGCCCTTTTTGCAATGCAATTTCTTCTATTGCTTTGCCCATTTTTCCATATCCTATTAATGCTATTTTCATAATTAAGAAGCCCCTAAATCCCCCGAAGGGGACTTTAGCTTCGTGAGTGTTTGATATTAATTACATTATTAAAAAGAATAAAAAAAGTTTTAAAAGGCACGAAGTTTTAAGTCCCCCTTTGGGGGATTTAGGGGGCTTCTCTTTCCAATATTCAAACCCACGCTAATGCCATTTGTGTTAGCCATTGGGCTATAACCAGCTTTAATGAACATCGTTATGTCATCACTCACATTAAAAGTTTTTAAATGCGCATCTACTGCTGCATCTGCCACATTTAATCCCCAAAAAATAATAAAAAATAAAACGGAGTAATCCACATTTTGCCTCACTTCGTTTCTAAATATCCTAATACGGTCTGGTTGAGAGCGTACACTGTAGTAAGGTTCTTTTATTAAAATATCATTTGTTGGATCACTGTCTGAAGCAAGATTGAAAGCGTCTTTTGCTTCCCTATACTGTTTTAAATTTCTAAAAAATAAATAGGTTGGTATACCTATACCTGCATATACCAATGGGATTTTCCAATATTTCTTGTTGGTAAACTGACCCCAACCGGGCAGCATAGCCGAGCGCTTTATTGCAATACCAGGGTTGTACTTTTTTAAAGCTGCTGTGTCTAGGAATTTATTAAAATTGTTTGTATTGATCGTGATAGTAGAATCCTTTTCCGCTACTACTTTTTTTTGAGCAGTAAGAAACAAACTACTAAACAAACATACTGGTAAAAAATAAAACAATTTCATTAGCTCACATTAATCTTCAATTTATCTAGCAAGCCATTTAATTCTTCTAAGGAATAATAGTCGAATGTAATGCTGCCGTTTCCTTTTTTGTTATGGGCAAGTTTTACTTTTGTACCAAAACTTGATGCTAAATTATCTTCAATTTTTTTAAATGCTGGAGGCAAGCTCGATTTTACAGAAGCTTTAACAGCTAGCCCACCCGTATACATTTTTCTTACCAGATCTTCCGTTTGCCTTACAGATAATTCTTTGCTTTTTATTTCAGAAAATATGAAGAGCTGTTTATCTACCATATCTACATTAATAAGTGCTCTTGCATGGCCCATGCTTATGATACCATTGCGAACAGCAATTTGAATATCTGGCGGCAGTTTTAATAAACGAATATAGTTTGTAACGGTACTGCGTTCTTTGCCCATACGCTCGGCTACTTTTTCTTGCGTATAATCAAGGTCTTCCATTAACCTTTTATAGGACAATGCAATTTCTATAGCATTAAGGTTTTCTCTTTGTAAGTTTTCTAAGAGCGCAAGTTCCAATAATTGGTCGCTATTGGCTTCTCTAATATAAACAGGCACATCTTTAAGCCCAGCTAATTTAGAAGCCCTGAACCTTCTTTCTCCAGCAATTAGCCTATACTTTCCGCCAGGTATAACCGATACGGTGAGCGGTTGGATAATATTATGCATTTTAATAGAAGCGGCTAATTCACTCAAAGCCGTTTCATCAAAATCTTTACGAGGTTGGTTAGGATTTACCTCTATTTTATCGAGCGGCACCCTTTGTGTAGAAACTGTTTTTTCTACGACATCTGTTTTTAAAGTACCAGCTGTATTTTTTAGATCTGTATCTATGTTTTGCAAAAGGCTTCTTATGCCTTTACCTAATGCATCATTTTTTTTTGATAAGCTCATGTTCGATAATTTGAAAATAGGCAGATATGCAAATGTGAAAATAAATCCTTCAAGGTTTATACATTTAAACTAGAAGTTTTAGATTATTCAATTTACATAATTAGATCCGCCATATTGTTTCTTTTGTATGATTTGTATTAGAATTTGTATTCAATTTTGCACATTTGCACATTTGCACATTTACATTTGCCTCTCCTCTTTCGCTATCTTAGTCAAATTATTTTTTTGTAAAATTTCTTTTGCTAAATTAAGGTAATTTACAGCTCCCTTGCTATCGGAATCGTACAAAATTACCGGCTTCCCAAAACTTGGGGCCTCACTTAGTTTAGTGTTCCGGTGAATAATGCTTTCAAAAACCATATCGTCGAAATGACGTCTTACTTCACTTACTACTTGATTGCAAAGTCTAAGCCTGCCATCGTACATCGTCATTAAAATCCCTTCTATTTGTAATTCTGTATTAAGCCGATTTTGTACAATTTTTACTGTATTCAATAACTTACCCAATCCTTCTAATGCAAAAAATTCTGTTTGCACTGGCACTACCACACTATCCGATGCAACAAGCGCATTTACGGTAATAAGCCCTAATGATGGTGAACAATCAATAACTATAAAATCGTAATCCTCCCTTACTGCTTCCAAAATATTTTTAAGTATTCCCTCCCTATTAGGATAATTAATCATTTCTATTTCGGCGCCTACCAAATCAATATGTGATGGTATGATATCAAGATAGGTCATTTCTGTCTTTAAAATAACATCGCTTGCTGTAGCTTCATTAACCATACAATCGTACAAACTCTTGGTAATATTTTGTAAGTCGAATCCTGTACCAGTCGTGCTATTTGCCTGCGGGTCAGCATCTACCAAAAGCGTTCTATATTCTAGAATGGCAAAGCTTGCCGCAAGGTTTATCGCTGTTGTTGTTTTGCCTACCCCTCCTTTTTGATTTGCTATTCCTATTATTCTTGCCATTAGGGTCTTCTCTTAATTTATTTGTTATTTTGGGAATATTTCCTCCAAATGTAAACTTATGCAGGTAATTTTGCAAACTTCGTCAATTTTAGGGAAACTAGGAGCCAAATTTCATAAAATGCTTCTAAACTCATTCATTGAACTTAACGTAAGTGCTTTTTAAGATGTCAATTAACAATTAAATTAAGGCAATTGAATATGTACGAATTGCCAATCTTCATATGATAACAATAATAGCTGGAACAAATAGAAAAGGAAGTAATACCAAAAAAGTAGCGCTTGAATACAAAAGGCTTTTGCTTGATGAAAAGGTGGAATCCCAAATACTGGCATTGGACGAACAATCAGTATATGAAAGAAATGAGGCATTCGAAAAAATGGAAACAGATTTTTTGAAGACTGCAGATAAATTTATTTTTATTGTTCCAGAGTACAATGGCTCTTATCCTGGGGTGTTAAAAATGTTGATTGACAACAGCGATGTTTCCAAAGTATGGCCTTCCAAAAAAGTGTTGCTTACAGGTGTGAGCACTGGTCGTGCGGGCAACATTCGTGGGCTTGAACATCTTACTGGGTCATTGTTACATTTGAAAATGAATGTACATCCAAACAGATTACCGCTGAGTGTTGTGCATACTTTACTAAATGATGATGCTATTTTCATTGACGAAGGAACTATAAAAACAATAAAGGCTCAAATTGCTGAGTTTTTGAACTTTTAGAATAACTACATAATAAGATTTTTTTAAAACCCTGTATAATATTTATTTATGCAATAATTTTGAAACAAATCTTAAAAAATTAACCACATTTTATGCGCACACCATTTGGCGTTATTATTTTTCTTTCTATAATGCTTTCATTGGATTTGTATTTTTTTCAGGCAGTAAAAACTGTTTCTCAAAACTTATCTCCAAAAGCTAAAACGATTATCTACGGAATTTATTGGAGTATTACCATTATTGCAGTAATAAGCTTTTTATTATTTGTTTTTACGGAACAGCATTTTCTTGGCAAAAAGGTTCGCACCTATCTTTTTGCAATTGTGATAGGTTTATTTCTTGCTAAGATTTCTGCATTTGTATTTTTTCTAGTAGATGATTTACGCAGGGGCATTCAATACTTAGCAGGCAAACTATTTTTTAATAAAACAGATATTGATGATATGAGTGGCGAAGGAATAAGCCGCTCTGTATTTCTTAGCTGGCTTGGCATAGCTGCTGGTACTACATTATTTGGAAGTTTGCTCTACGGGTTTTCCAATAAATACAAATACCAAATAAAAAAAGTAAAACTTAGTTTCGATAATTTACCTGCTTCTTTTAAAGGGCTTCGTATTGTACAGATAAGCGACATACACAGCGGTAGTTTTATGGACAAAGAAGCGGTAGCCCACGGTGTGGAGATGATAATGAAAGAAAATGCGGATATCATTTTATTTACGGGTGATTTGGTAAACAATGAAGCCACAGAAATGGATAGTTACAAAGATGTTTTTAATAAGTTAAAAGCACCGATGGGTGTTTACTCAATTTTAGGAAATCACGACTATGGTGATTATGTTCAATGGCCAATAAATGGCGTAAGCAAAGAACAAAATTTATTGAACCTGCAAAAAGTGCATGCAGATATTGGTTGGCGCTTGTTAATGAATGAACATGTGGTGCTAGAAAAAAACGGGGAAGAAATTGCATTATTGGGGATAGAAAATTGGAGTAACAAAGGACGCTTTCCAAAACATGGTCGCATGGATCTTGCACACCCTGGTACTGAAAAATATCCTTTTAAAATATTGATGAGCCACGACCCCAGCCATTGGGATGCACAAGTAAAAACAGATTATAAGGATGTGGACCTTATGCTAAGCGGTCATACGCACGGTATGCAATTTGGCATAGAAATACCCGGTTTTAAATGGAGCCCGGTGCAATACATGTACCCGCAGTGGAGCGGCCTGTATGAAGCAGGCAAACAAAAATTATATGTGAACCGTGGTTTCGGTTTTATTGGTTACCCTGGCAGGGTTGGTGTATTGCCAGAGATAACGGTTATAGAGTTGGGGTAAATTTTTGAATTATTTTATATTTTTATTGGATTATGTATTTAGTTCACAAAGCATAATAAAATATAGGTTATTTTGTATTTACTTTTTTGTCTTGATACAAAAAAGTAACAAAAAAAATCAAGGCTTACGAAAAAAAGCTAAAAATTTGAATATTTGTCTAAAATGAAATCAGTTACAACAGTAGAATAAAGCCCAACAGGGGTGCGACTTACAAGCAAACAATAATTTTTCAACAGTGGTAACATTGATTTCATTTCTTAACGACAAACATTCAAATTTTCTTAACGCTTTTTTTCTAATGCCAATCCAACTCTACAATTGGCGAACTAAATACTTAATTCTTTATTTTTATTAAAAGTAATAATATGAATGATGCGCCAACTATAAAATATACAGCAGAAGAATATTTAGAATTGGAAGAAGCCTCTCTTGAAAAAAATGAATTTTATAGAGGAGAGATATTTGCTATGGCTGGAGCCTCTATTCAACACAATCAAATTGTAATGAATACATCAGTCATAATCGGAGGTTATTTAAGGGATAAAAAATGCCGCATTTTTCCTAGCGATTTAAGGATACATTCCATAACCAACTCTTTATTTACTTACCCCGATTTAAGTATTCTTTGTGGTGAAATAGAAACATTTGGCAAAAGAAAAAACACGGTAACAAACCCTAATGTTCTAATAGAAGTTTTGAGTGCTAGTACCCAAGATTATGACCGAGGTGCAAAGTTTAAATTGTATCGAGATATTGAAAGTTTAAAAGAATATATTTTAATCTCAAGCTTAGAAACATTGGTTGAAAAATACGATAAGCAATCTGATGGAAGTTGGGTGTTACACGAGTATAAAAATGATACAGATTGTTTTGATATTACCTCAATCGATTTAAAAATAACAGTAAAAGATTTGTATATAAATGTAATATTTGAAAAGGAGGAAAATACATGATTTGTTTCTAATTACTGCAACCCCAACAAAATCGCTTTCAATTCGTCCCTATTCTTCCAAGGTATTTGATGATCTGCGCCGTGCAGCGTATCAGCCGAAATAGAAGCTGCATTTATCATCATCTTTTTACCATAACCAATATTTTTTATAGGCACCCAAGTATCTTTATCGCCATGTACAAAAAGAATATTACAGGTTATTTTAGTAAAATCTTTTTTAAGTGGTATTAAATCTTTTTTAAGATAAAGCAACTCGGTATTGCTTGGGCCAAAAGCTCCTGGTAGCGCCCAATAGAATGGACGTACATTCATTATTTTCCGCCATGTTTCTTTTTTTTCTTGGCCCACATCTATAGCACCTGCTACAATTACAACCGTTTTAAAAAGTGTAGGATTATCTGCCGCCATTTTTACCAGCACTGGGCCACCCATACTATGCCCTACCAAAAACATGGGCTTATCGGTTTTTAATTTTTGCAACACTGGCAGCATCATATTCGATTGTTCTTGCAAATGCATGGCTTTACCAAAACTACTGTGCCCAAAACCTGGCCTATCCAATGCTACTATTCTAAATTTCTTTCGCATAGAGGAGTCCCACATAAACTTCATGTAGTGCATCCACGAGCCTGGGCTGCCGTGTATGAATACGAGTGTAGGTAGTGTATCTGATCCACTAACTGCGTAATGTAAATGGCTGCCATTTATAACAGTATCGTGTATTTGAAGCGGAACATCTTTGGAGTTGAAAACCTGAGAAGCTTTTTTATCGCTCCAGCGCTCTTTCATTATAAAGCATTGGGAAAGCAGTATCCATATGGCTATTAAACCAATGGAATAAAACAATATTCTTCTCATATACTTCTTGTAACGATGCATGGCAAGTTTTAGTTACAGTAAGATGCAACTAAATTATTGTGTACCATTCAAAAATATTTTACAAGGAATAATAAGATGATTGTTGGTAAGAAGTAATCAAGAAAATGAAAGCCTATATCATACCTTCATTTATCGCAATCCTAACCAAACCTGCCGTATTTTTTACATTGAGTTTTTGTAATAAATTATTGCGATGATTCTCCACGGTACGTAAACTTAAAAAAAGTTTTGAAGCTATTTCACTGTTGGTATTTTCTTCGGCAATCATTTTTAAAATCTCTTTTTCCCTACGGGTCATCAGATGCTCTTTGTTTACACCCGATAAATTATTAAGCAGTTGTACTTTAAATTCTTCTTGCAAAAATTGCTCACCGGCATACACCGTTTCTATTGCCTTCACCAGAATCTCGGGGCTTACATCTTTTAATAAATAACCAAGGCATCCTTTTTGTAACATTTGTTTCATTTGGCTAAGCACATCTACATTGGTAAGTACAATGATTTTTATGGCAGGAAATTTTTTTGTAATGATAGTAGCTAGCTCTGTTCCCGATTTTCCGGGCATATGTATATCCAACAACAACACATCTGGCTGCTTTGTTTCTAAGTCTTCTAGCAAAAAATCGCCATTGCTGTATACGGCAGTAACGCAAATATTTTCCGCATCTGCCAATATCTTTTGCAAACCATTTAAGATAATTATTTGATCGTCTATTATAGCAACATTAATCATATGTTTCTTACATTATCGTATGTTCATTAATTGTATTCCTATGCTTAAGATTTATCTAACAAATGGATTATGTTTTGGTAATATGCATTTCATGAAAAGATTCAAACTCTAAATAAATACTGGTACCAGTCTCTAGCGAACTTTGTATGTCCAACTTTCCACTTAAATCGAAAACCCTTTCCTTTAAATTTTTCAAACCCATACTCAATGGTTTTTCAAACGCATCTTTTGGCAAACCTACTCCATCATCTTCTACCGTAATATTCAATGTTCCATCGTCTTCAAAATTCAATTGTACCAGTGCATGTTTTGCATCTGCATGTTTTATAATATTATGAATCAACTCTTGTATGATTCGATAAATAGGCAAATCAAAAGAGCTACTCACTTCTGTCCTATTCCCTATAGATTGAAAACTGATTTCCGTTTTACTTTTGCTCATCATCTTTTCACAAAAAGCTTGTACCGCACTAGATAAACCTTGTGTTAATAAAACCTCTGGCATCAAATTATAAGCCGCTTTTCTGAGTTCTACCGTGGCTTCTTCTAATAATTTTACTCCATCTGTAAAATCCTCATTCACCTCATTTCCTTTTTCTTTTTTTGCCAATTCAAAATTCATTCGAGCTACAGATAACAATCCTCCAATCCCATCGTGCAATTCTCTCCCAATCCTAGTACGTTCTCTTTCTTCGGCAGTTATACTAGCTTTTAGACGTTCAATTTTTATTTTTTGTTGTAAGTTATCTATTCTTTCTTGCTGCAATACCTGTTTGCCCCTATTTCTCCTACGCCACAATGCAAAAATAATTATCCCACTCATAGCCAAAAATGAGATAGCAATAATCCAACTATTTTTATCTTTCACTTTATTTTTTGCTTCAGATAAAGCCAGCGTTTGAAAAGCCAGTTCCTTATCTTTTTCTGCCATTCTGTTTCTAATCTCTAATCTATTTACAATATCTACCTTATCTGTTTTAGAAATACTGTCGTACAATTTCGAATAGATGTTTTTATACTGCAAAGCTTTTTTAAAATCACCTAGTCCTTCATAAGAGTCTGCATATATTTGATAGGCTTCTACCACTTCATTTCTAAAATGAGTTCC
Source organism: Ferruginibacter sp. (assembly GCA_031430735.1). GTDB lineage: Bacteria > Bacteroidota > Bacteroidia > Chitinophagales > Chitinophagaceae > Ferruginibacter. The sequence continues at coordinate 40,076 of JANPCB010000039.1, forward strand.
CGTAAGTTTAAGATCTGCCAAAGCTTTGTCTAAAATATTAATGGTAGTCTTATAATCTTTTAATTGAAAATTTGCTTTTGCCATTAACAAATCTATCAGGCTCAAATAAAAAGCCAAATACTTTGTATTTTGAGGATTCTTCCCTATTTCTTTTATTTCATTGATATATTTTAAAGCATCTGTTGGTTTGTTTTCCTGTAAATACGTATCGGCAATATTAAACAGTGTCGATATTTTTCGGGTAATATTTAGTTTTTTGAGCCTAGTCCTTTCCGAAATATACAATCTATAATAATACCTTGCACTGTCATATTTTTTTAGTCCATGATAATAAGCCCCTTCTAGAAAATAAACACTGCTTACGGCATCTGCACTATCTTTTAAAAGCGAAGAAGCTTGTTTTGCTTTTACTAAAAAACGCTGTATCGTTTTCTTATAATCTTCATTTATTACAGATCCATAATCTAAGTTTACCCAAAAAATCGTAAGCTTGGTAAAAACTTTTACAGCAAATTCTGGGTCTGTAATAGTCCCTGCATCCATTTCTTCGCCAAGTAAATAATAATAATAGGCAGAAGAATCTTTTTTGCCTTGCTCATCATATGCTTCTGCCAAAAGCAAATGCATATCTGCAGTATTATCTAAAGCACTTTGGTTGTTTTTTTGAAATACCTGTATCGCATCATTTGCAAACTCAATCGATTTTCCTACATCATTACCAAAATACCAACGCCCAAGTTTTGCTGAGGCCAACCCCTCTCCTCTATAAAATTTAATTGCCTTGCTACTTTGAAGCGCCTGTTCAAAATATTGTAATGCTTCTTTAGGTGATTCATCCGTTACAGCAGTTCCTTTTTCTATTAGCTTTAAAATGCTTGTAGTGTCTGACAACTCATTTACAATTACACCCGATAATTCTTGCGCTTTTAAAGAAATAAAACTAAAAAAAGTAAAGCAAGCAAACACGGCTACTCCTTTATTCTTCCATAGGCTTGCTAATGCAAAATACTTTTCAAATTTTATCATGACTTAAATCTTTTGTATGTTCATAAAAGATAAAAGTACACAATCATACATAAATTATTATGCTGAACATCTTTAACAAGTAAAATTCTTTTAAAAAAAGAAGCCCCGCCCAAAGGCAGGCTGCTTCTAAATTATACATCCAGCATGAAAAAACTACTTAAGGATATTAAACTTTAGCATAAGCTCATGAGCCCCATTACCACCATCAAAAAAGCTTATCGGCGTATTATAAATATCATACGAATAACCAAGTGTAAATCTATTTTTTATGGATAAACCTGCAGAAAGCATAAAGTTTTGATTTAACCTGTAACCTACTCCCCACCACAATAATTTTTTATAATCTATCCTAGCTCCCCCCTGAAATTCAACTGGTGCATTGGGTAAATATATCATCAAAGCATTTGGTGTAATGGTAAAATTATCGTCTACATTCCAGTTATATTGCCCATGCAAATAATAGTGACGATATAACCTTGCTACTTCCGATGCGGTAGCAGTTCCTTTATAGTAATCTAATTTAGATTGAACCAACTGCGATACAGACGCCCCTATTTGAAATTGCTTGTTGGTATAAGAAGCCCCAAAACCAGCATCAAATTTAAAACGAGTATCTGAAGTACCCAAAGCAGGATCTGCTCCCAATGTAGCGGTAAGTTTATTCCTATCTAAACTATACTGTAAAAACCTTGTTTCTATACCTAGTGAAAAAACACCCCCGTCATTAAAATTGATGTGCTTTGCAAAAGATAGTGCAATACCTGTTCTAGATGTTGGGCCCGTTTTATCGTTGTAAATTGTACCCCCTATTCCCATTTTTAGTGTTGGAATATTAAAGGATCCATAGGCTGTAACTGTTGTTGGGCTTCCGCTGATACCACTCCACTGTGAGCGATAGGCAACGCCGGCAAAAGCTTTCACTGTTTCGTCTTGCATTACGCCTGCAATAGATGGGTTGTGTACCAACCCTTGCAAATCATAAAAAGAAGAAGATTGCAATTGTTGTGCTTTTGCAATACTTGTACTGCAAATAAGCGATGCTATTATTATATATTTTTTCATTTGTTCATTTTATTTTATTAAATCCAAATAAGTTAAGTAAGCTAAAAAACTTTCTCCCATTTGCCGTTGAACAAAAAGCTTGCTTCCAAGCTTTTTGTTTCGGCTTGTTCATGGGGGTTTTTTATTTATCGCAATATCGTAACATCGCCTTTTACATATAATTTTCTTCCGCCTACCAATGTAAATTCTACTTGGTAATAGTAAGTACCGTCTGGAACTACTTTGCCCTTGTATGTACCTGTCCAATCGTTCTGATAATTAAGGTTGGTATAAATTTCACTACCATACCTATTAAACACACTCACTTTTGATTGTGTAGTACAAGCACCGCCTTGTGTTACCAACCACCTATCATTGATATTATCACCATTTGGCGTAAAAGCATCCATTACTTTTATACAGTAAGGAAGTACGGTTACCAACGCATCGCTCGTAGAAGTACATCCGTTGCTGTTCACTACTGTAAGCGTATAATTGGTTGTAATGGTTGGCTTTGCTGTAGGTGTAAGTGTATTGGCACCTGTAAGCGTAGCAGCTGGTGTCCATGCTATAGAGGAAGCTATATTGTTTCCTGTACTACCATCCAATGTAACCTGATCGCCATTTACAATTGTTTTAGGTGGGCCAGCACTTACCGTTGGGCTTTGCTTAACACCGATAGTAATTGATTTAGTAATTGAACTACAGAAAGCATCCTTTACAATCAATGTTTTTACACCCGACGTTAAACCGGTAAATGTATTGGATGATTGGAAAACTCCACCATTCAAGCTATAAGAATATGGAGGAATACCGCCTGTTGTATTTGCAATAATGCTACCAGTAGCTCCCGTACTACAACTACCATCTGCAACCTCGGAAACATTTACACTTATATCTGCAGGGTTACCATATTCCATTATATTGTTACTAGATCCACCAGGACCACTAAACCCAGCAAAAAACACCCTTCTATTTACCATAGAAATACCAGCAGGAACAGTACGAGGCGCAAAAGCCATTGTTTGTCCAATAATGCCTGTAGGAGAAATATCGATAGTCCAATTTGCACCGCCATCTGTTGTCCTAAATATTGTATTTCCAATTGTTACATAACCATTATTGGCATCGTGAAACAAAATACCGGTTGCATTACCTACAGGAAATAATGCAGGAATATTACCAGTAATATCAATCCAGTTTGCACCTCCATCAATTGTTTTATACACTCTTTTAATACCAGTGCTAGTAAACATATTACCTACCGCAAAAACAGTATTATTGTCCAAAGCCATTATCTCTGTATAAGTAATGGCAGTATTAGGAAAACCAACAGGAAATTGATTTATTGCCGGAAAAGGATTTATACTAGTCCATGTTGTTCCACCATCTACAGTTTTGTAAATACCATTTCTGCTACCTGCCGCATAACCAATATTACGACTAGGAAAAATCAATTGTGATAAAGTAGGAGCAGTGAAAGCAGGTGTAGTGGTTGTAGCTACAATATCTATTGCTTGCCAATTTACACCGTTATTAAATGATCTAAAAATCGTTGATTTTCTATTGGCTGCTGGTACCGAAAAAGCACTGTACCCTAAGCAATAAACCGTATCGTTACCAACAGCAGATACATCATTCATTTGATAATTAAAATCGGAATATATAGGATCCATTACAAATGCTGCTTGCGATGCATTTGCATTATCTGAACGATAGAGGATACCATTGTTTACCGAAATATATGCTTTTGTAGGTCTTGGATATGATAAGCCTGTTATATTTACGCCATTACCAAAATCTGGTCTGTTATTATCCAACCAGGTATTGCCACCATCTAATGTTCTTGTTATAGATGCACCACCTACACCAATACCTGTATTACAATCTACAAAATCAAATTTGGCATAACCACCACCTGGGGCCACTAAATTATAATTGCTAAATAATGTACCTCCAGGAATTGAATCAGCTACTGCGCCACCACCGCCCATAAACAAAAACTTCCCATTTGGTGCAATATCCAAAGCCCAACAAGCAGCTTGGCTAAAATTTTGTCCTGCAGGGTAGCTTCTCTCTTCTCTCCAATTTACACCATTATCTACCGATGTCCAAAGTCTTCCAAAATTACTGCCCGCATATAATTTTCCATTACTTGCCCTTTTCATCATATAAGGATTGGATGCAAGTAAAACTTGAACAGGTGGTATTTGAGGGCCAGTTTGAGGGCCACCAAAAGGGAAATTAGATTGGTTTAATATGATGTACTTGCCTTTTTCGAAAACTCCAGCAACATTTACATTAAGTGTGCTGTCGTTTCTTCCAGTGTTTACTCTAACAACGTTGTTATTATTAAAAGACATCATTATTACAGATGAGTCATTAATAATTGCCATTGCACGATACGTTTGACCAACGGGACTAAACTGTGCAGAATTATAAGAATTAGTACAAGTGAGAGGAGCATTATTTACTATACCAAAATAACCCAAACGCTCTTTGCTCAAGGAATAATCTGTAAGAACTCCCTTAGTAAATTTCCATAATAATGCTGCGTTACTTCCGCTACCCGTTAAATTTCCACCATTTGGCAAACAAGTTGTTGCATTGGCAGACTCACTCGCTCTTGGAAATAAAGAACTAGCCGATCCGCATATATAACCTAACGAATCGTTTAGAAATTCAATACGATATATTTCTTTTCCCTTGGCTGTCACATCATTTAGTACTGAAGGAATGTTTGGGTTATTGATATATCCCACACGACTCTTACCATTAGAAGGTGGAGCAGCAATAGAATCCCAAGTAGCACCTCCATTTCTTGTAAAGTATAATTTTGGTACAGAATCGGGTGTATTAAATTGGCCAGCTATATAACCGGTATCTTTATTTAAAAACCAGCATGTGTTTATATTTTTTGTACTTGCAAATAACGGAGTATTTACAAAACTCCAATTTTGTCCGCCATCGGTCGTCTTGGCCATACAGCCTCTATCGCCCACTGCATATGCTGTTGTAGCTGTTATATAATGTACATCACTTAAACTTGCACTTGTTGGTAAACCTCCCGCATTAATGTAGGTGAATGGACCATATTTCCAATTTCTACCTCCATCGGTACTTTTGGCAATTCCCCCAGAAGCTCCAACAGCAATCACATTGTTGTCGTCAAAAAAATCAACATCCAAAAATGTAATCCCCATTTGCTTTGGGTTGCTAAATTTCCAATTGACCGTGTTGTAAAAACCTTGCCCATTGGCAATGGCGCTAAGCAACATTAAAAGCATGCTTAGGTAAAAAGTAATTTTTTTTCTCATAAACTGAATTGACTGATGATGTAATTGATCAAATAATAAAGTAAAAAAAAGAGAATTTTCAAGCTCTTTTTATAGGCAGTAAAACTATCTTAATTGTTTATTTTTTTTGTGAGTGTAAACGCTCATTTATTAAATTGAGTGTTTCTACTCAATTTTGAAAATATGGCTAAAAATGGCTGTGGGCTTGCATTGAAGCTAGAAATAATTGGTTTAATTTGTACTGTGTAAGCTAATTTTTACACAAAAGAAATATAACCTCTAAACATATTTATGCCAAGGCAATTACTTATACTGTTCTTTTTTTTTATAACAAATAGCTTAAGTGCTCAGGATAAATCTAATAGAGGGAAGGAGTTTTGGTTGGCCTATGGTTTTGACTATACTTTTTTTAATGAAACCCCCGTAAATTCACAAGAGCTTGCACTTTATATAAGCACAGAACTTCCTGCTACCGTTACAGTTTCTATTACAAATACCGGCTATACACAAACATTAAATATTCCTGCAAATACGGTAGATGCAACAATCATAATTCCAAAAACGGGGGCAAATGATGCTCGTACCCTTACAGATGGCTTACAAAATAGAAACATTCATATTGTAAGCAATGTACCTGTAGCGGTTTATTCGCATGTATATGCCAACCAAGTGTCAGGAGCTACTATGCTCATGCCAGTAGAAACTTATGGCTACCTATATCATTCTATAAATTATTATCAAACTACATCACAAAGTAATCCTGGAGACTGGTATTCCTGGTTTTATGTAATAGCTTCAGAGGATAATACAAAAGTAGATATAACCCCATCTGATTCTACCAAAAATGGTTGGTTGCCTAATCAAACTTATTCTGTTACCCTAAATAAAGGCGAATCATATCATGTGTTTGGAAAAGCGGTTTTCGGTGTAGATCCCTCTAGAGCAAGTAAGGATATGACAGGAAGTAAAGTTGTTTCTGTTATAGGGGGTGATGGAAGTTGCCATCCTGTAGCAGTTTTTTCAGGCTCGGGCGGTATTCGTTTGTGTAGAGGTGATGGTGGTGAGTTTATGCAACAACAAGTTTTTCCTGCGCAAGCATGGGGTACGAGGTATTTAACTTACCATACCATTAATAATGCCAATACGAATATTACAGAAACAAATAGAAATTACTATAGAATTTGTGTAGCAGACCCCACAACGGTAGTAAAGAAAAACGGATTGGTACAGACTGGGCTTATAAGAAATTTCTTTTACGAATATATGGATTCTACAGGTGGTGATTATATTGAAGCCAATAAACCAATTTTAGTTGCCCAATACATGGTTAACAAAAACCAATGTTGGAATTTTCCTACAACTTCTCCCTCACCACCATCCTATGGTGATCCAGAAATGTTTTATATAAGCCCCATTGAACAAGGACAAAAATCAGTTTTATTTTACACCAGCAGAAAATCTACCATTGATTATGTGTATGCAAATATTCATTTACCAACTGCAGCAGTAAGTTCTTTGAGAGTAGATGGAAATGTATTGCCAGCGTCACAAATTATTCCACATCCAAATTATCCATCTTATTCAGTAGCATTAGCAAGGTTTATAGGAGCTGCAAACCAACATACTATTGTGGCAGATTCTGCATTTACCGGCACGGCTTATGGCTTGGGAAATTATGAAAGCTATGGATATAATTTTGGAACTTTAATAAACAATCTTAATAGTTATAGTGTTCTACAAAACGCACTAAGCACAACAGGAAACTACGATACTTCCACCTGCCCAAGAACGCCAGTTAGGCTATTTATAAAAATAGCTTACCCAGCTACATCCATTCATTGGAAACTTAGCCAAGTTACTGGTATTACGCCCAATGTAGATTCTATCATTAGTGCGCCAATACTCGTAAACACAGAAATAATTAACGGCAGAACATATTATGTATATAGCCTCCAACAAGATTTTACTTTTGCTAATACCGGCATTTACAATATTCCTATTACTTATACTACACCAGCCATTGCAAATTGTAACCAAACAGAAACAGCAACCTTAAGAGTGGTAGTAAAAGCTGGACCTATTGCCAACTTTACGGTTAATAATACCTTATGTTTACAAGATACTGTTCGGTTTACAGGTACATCAAATCCCAATAATTACAATCTTGTAAACTACACTTGGTTTTTTGATGACAATACAACAACCAATGGGGTTAATGCAGTAAAAAGATTTTTAACTGGAGGGAACCATCCTGTACGTTATAGAATCGTAGCAGACAATGGATGTGCACACGATACTACCAAAACGATTGCTTTGCTTGGAAGTCCTATTCCTATATTTGGTGCACTCAGCAATGTATGTAGCAGCGATTCTGTTTACATTACAGATACCTCTACTGTAGCAACGGGGAGTATTACAAACTGGTATTGGGATTTTGGCGATGGGCAAACAGCCAATAAACCAAATGGAAATTATTTTTATCATAAATACACTGGTGCTGGGCCTTTCAATTTAAGATTGGTAGTTACAGGTTCCAATGGTTGTAAAAGTGATACCCTTACAAAAATTATAAATCTGATTCCATCGCCGCCGGCAAAATTTGGTTTCGACAGAAATGTTTGTTTAGGCGACCCCATTGTTTTCAGCGATAGCTCTTACCTAACTTCTACTGCTATTACACAATGGCAATGGAATTATGGTAACGGCGTGTCTGCAATAAAAACAAGTTCGGCTCCTTTTAGCTATACTTATCCTGCTGCTGGGGCTTTCACCGTTTCATTGGTTACATTGGGTACCAATGGTTGCAAGAGCGACACTTTTAAATTGCCTGTAGCAGTTACTACAAAACCTTCGGCAAGTTTTACATTTAGTGGCAAGCCTTGCCAAGACAGTAGTTTTACTTTCATATCTTCTACCCCATTCAATGCATCTATACCTACCATTTGGTATTGGAATTATGGAGATGCACAATCGGGAAATATTACAACTACAAATCTTGCTACACATGCATATAATGTAGCTAGCAATATAATCGTAAAACACTTGGTTACATATGGCGGTTGTGTGAGCGATACTTTCCCTCTTACCATACCCATTATCAATCCAAACCCTACTGCAAACTTTAGTATTACCAGCAGTATTTTTTGCGAAGACTTACCGATAGATTTTATAGGAACAGCCAGTGCCGATGCTACCATATGGCAATGGGATTTTGGGAATGGAATTGGAAGTAATGTGCCACCATTTACTAGAATTTATACGGTGCCATATTCAGGCAATGTGAAACTTAAAGTACTTACGGCTGATGGTTGTGGCTCCGCAACAGATATCAAACCGCTTACCATTGCCCCGGCACCAAAAGTAAATGCTGGTCCCGATTTTTATTTAAAAGTTGGCACTTCCAAAATCATAAATGCGTCTATCATCAACCCCAATAATTTCGATTTTTTATGGACACCTGCTGCTAATTTAGATAACGCTGCTATTTTAACACCTACAACTTCTACCATTGTACCTAGGCAATATAAAATAACAGCTACCGATAAATTGAATGGCTGTGTGGGTGTAGATAGCATGGAAGTAAAATCGTATTCCACCATTTATGTGGCCAATTCATTTACCCCCAATGCAGACCAAAAAAATGATAAATGGATTATACCAGCTTTGGAAGCATATCCTAATTGTACCGTACTAGTATATAACCGCTATGGTCAAAAAATATTTGAATCTGTAGGCTATAAAACGCCATGGGATGGAAGGTTTAAAGGGGAGTTGCAACCGATGGGCGCTTATGTTTATAGCATTGACCCAGGCGATGGCGTTCTTAAACCCATACAAGGAACTGTTTTAATTATAAGATAAAGCGTATTACCCCCTGACCTATAAAAAACCCCGTTTATAAAAACGGGGTTTTGTTTAGTATTTTTTACAAATGCCTCAGCGGATTTCTCCTAGCATTAAATACATACCTTTTTACATTCATCCAAAAGGCCAGAAAAAAATAGATTAATACGGGGGAACCAATTGTAGCAAAACTGAGGTATATAAAGTATTTGCGAATGGTGGTAGTAGCAATACCCATACGCTCCCCAATAGCAGAACAAACACCAAATACATGCCATTCTATAAAATGCTTGAAACGATTCATAAAACAAATATAATTAATAATTAAACCAAAATTCCTTAAAGGGTTGTTTCTTTTTTTAAGTAAATTTGCACAAACAGTGAAAAAAGTTGTGTAGTTTCCGCAAATTCGGCTATAAGCTTCCTTTTCAAATTTTTAAATTTTCAACTTTTCTCCATGGCATTCGACATCGAAATGATTAAAAAGCTCTACACAGCTTTTCCCGAAAGAGTAGCTGCTGCTCGAGCTCTTATTAACAAACCCCTAACCTTAACAGAAAAAATACTGTATGCCCATCTTTGGGAAAACAACCATACTGCTCCCTTTGAAAGAGGTGGATCTTATGTAGATTTTGCGCCAGATAGAGTGGCCATGCAAGATGCTACAGCTCAAATGGCGTTGTTGCAATTTATGCAGAGTGGTCGTACAAAAGTAGCCGTGCCTAGCACTGTGCATTGCGATCATTTGATAGAAGCCAAAGACAATAGTGCGGTAGATCTAAAAAGAGCCGTTACCGAAAGCAGCGAAGTATTTGATTTCCTTTCGTCTGTTTCTAACAAATACGGTATTGGTTTTTGGAAACCAGGTGCAGGTATCATTCACCAAGTAGTTTTAGAAAATTACGCTTTCCCAGGTGGAATGATGATTGGTACAGATAGCCATACCGTAAATGCAGGTGGGCTTGGTATGATAGCCATTGGCGTAGGTGGTGCAGATGCTTGCGATGTAATGGCTGGATTACCTTGGGAGCTAAAAATGCCAAAACTAATTGGTGTAAAACTTACTGGTAAATTAAACGGGTGGACAGCCGCAAAAGATGTGATATTAAAAGTAGCAGGCATACTTACCGTAAAAGGTGGTACAGGTGCTGTAGTGGAATATTTTGGCGAAGGCGCTACCAGCATGAGTTGTACAGGTAAAGGTACCATTTGTAATATGGGTGCCGAGATAGGTGCTACCACTTCTACTTTTGGATACGATGAAAGCATGAGCCGTTACCTTGGCGCAACGGGCCGTGCAGAAATAGCTACCATGGCCGATGCCATTAAAGAACATCTTACAGGCGATGCAGAAGTGTATGCAAACCCTGCTGACTATTTTGACCAAGTAATAGAAATAGATTTGAATACCTTAGAGCCACATCTGAATGGGCCGTTTACTCCAGATCTTGCAACCCCTATTTCTAAAATGAAAGAAACGGCTGCAGCAAATGGTTGGCCTACAAAAATAGAAGTGGGATTAATTGGTAGTTGTACCAACTCTTCTTACGAAGATATTAGCCGGGCAGAATCATTGGCTAAGCAAGTTATTGCTAAAGGTTTAAAATTACATTCAGAATTTACCATTACACCAGGTTCTGAGCAAGTACGATATACGATTGAAAGAGATGGTTTCTTAGAAACGTTTGGTAAAATAGGTGCAACGGTGTTTGCAAATGCATGTGGCCCATGTATAGGTATGTGGGCACGTGTGGGCGCAGAAAAAGCAGAGAAAAACACCATCGTTCATAGTTTCAACAGAAACTTTGCAAAACGTGCAGATGGCAATCCAAATACCTTCGCATTTGTAGGCTCGCCAGAAATTGTAACAGCCATGGCTATTGCAGGCACATTGGATTTTAATCCCCTTACAGATACATTGACAAATGATAAAGGTGAGCAAGTAAAATTAGATGAACCTACAGGATGGGAATTACCTCCACGTGGTTTTGCGGTAGAAGATGCAGGCTTTCAAGCACCGGCAGAAGATGGCAGTGGCGTAAATGTATTGGTAGCGCCCGATAGTAAGCGTTTACAAATACTAGAACCATTTGCAGCTTGGGAAGGAACCGATTTAACAGGATTGAAATTGCTTATAAAAGCAAAAGGAAAATGTACTACCGATCATATTTCTATGGCGGGTCCATGGTTAAAATTCCGTGGGCATTTAGATAATATTAGCAACAATATGCTGATAGGTGCATTAAATTTTTTCAATGAAAAAACAAACTCCGTAAAAAACCAACTTACAGGTGAGTATGCTGCCGTACCAGATGTACAACGTGCATACAAAGCCGCAGGCATAGGTAGCATTGTTGTAGGCGACGAAAACTATGGCGAAGGTTCTTCCCGTGAGCACGCAGCCATGGAGCCACGCCACTTAGGAGTAAGAGCAGTGTTGGTAAAATCATTTGCACGCATACACGAAACCAATCTTAAAAAGCAAGGTATGCTTGGGCTTACTTTTGCCGATAAAGCAGATTATGAAAAGTTTCAAGAAGACGATAGCATAGATATTGTAGGCCTACAAACTTTTGCACCTGGCCAACCGCTTACCTTGGTTTTAAACCATGCAAACGGAACGGTAGAAAGCATACAGGTAAACCATACCTACAATGCACAACAAATAGAATGGTTTAAAGCTGGTGCAGCGTTGAATATTATTAGGAGAGAATTTGAGGCAAGTAAAGCGTGAGCAAGTAAAAAGTAAATAAGTTTATAAAGTATACATGTAAACGGCAGAAGAATTAATTTTCATCTGCCGTTTTTTATTTTGGGTTAATACTACTAAAAGCCTTTGCCCAAAGAGGCGCATGAGCAAATAATCATTACCCAACATTTGTTTACTGCTACCTGATTGCCGGTAGGCAAGTTCGTTACAATAGGTTTCGTTCCTCACCTATTTCCACTACTAAGAGGGCTATGTTCAGTAAAAAATCTTTTTTGAACTTTTATTATGTTTTATATGCTAAAAACTCAATCTGTATCTTTGGCAATAGTCCATCTTAAAGCTAGCGCTATAGCTGGATGCGATTTCATTGTTACAAAAAAGGAACGCTCACTTGTATTGGTTCTTGGCCTATCGAGGCTAACTACGCCATAATAATTAGCAGTAACCCTAACCCCAAACTTAGGTGTAAACTTATAAAGAGTTCCGGCTCCACCGCCAAAAGCAAATACACTATTACCATCTGTTACAACCTTTTTTAGATTAATAGCATTGACCGGCGAAGTTGTATACTCTATTCCGTCTTGAAAAGCTACAATAAAACCAGTTGAAAAATTTACAAATGGTAGTAACTTATTTTCTTCATTATTATTATCTAAAAGATGGTACGCCAAATTAAATTTATAAGAAAAAGTAGAAGCTGTTCTTCCTGTTACAGTAACTGGAACATTTTTTGCGCCAAACGATTCATCACCGATTGTATTATATGCATAATTTGTACGAGCAGTATAGTCTATATCAAACCAATGAAACAATCGCTTGGTATTCGTTTCTCTTCCATAAGTAAAAAGATAGCCTATTGCCGCTTTATTACCTCCACCTACAAAACGACTATTTATACCCAACTCATAGGTACGACCGCTTTTAGTTAAGAAACTTGCTTTTTTGTATTGCGCTTGTATGTTGTTAAAGTAAGTAAACAACAAAATAAAAGCCAGCACTTTTTTCATTTAAATATATTTTTTGTAAATAAGTAGATAAATATTTTTTAATTATCCCTATCCAATAACCAATGCGCACCTATACTTACCCCAACATGATTTGGTAGTGTATTAAAAAAAGCATCATCACTTGCTACAGTTTCAGTGTTAAGTACCCCATAATATGCCGCATTAAATTTTATACCAAACCCTTCATTCACTTTATAGATTAAACCTGCACCAATACCGGCAGTGTAACCAGCCGTACCCCCCGATACTTCTTTGCTGAGGCCTGAAGTTACCAGTGGATTGGTAGTATAATTCAAAGTAGTCTGGGTAGATAAAACTATACCGACAGATAAATCAACAAATGGAAGTATTTTATTGTCTTCATTACCATTGTCCATCAAAAAGTAAGCTAAATTATACCTCCAAGCAAAGTTACTTCCCGTTTTACCAGATACCGCCACTTGTTTATCTACATAAGAAGTTCCGGTAAAAACAGATGCGGTAGTGTTGTATTTATATTTATTCCCCAAAGTAAAATCTAGGTCCCACCAATGAAATAATCTTTTACTAGACCTTTCCTTTCCATAGCTAAAACTAAAGCCTAGAGCTGGGCTGTTACCACTCCCTAATATACGGGAGGTTAGACCCAAATCATAGGTTCTGCCTTTTTTATTTAAGAAACTTGCCTTTTTGTATTGGGCATGAGATGTGGTGATTGCCGAAAATAATACGGCCAATAGAAATAGTTTTTTCATAGTAGTTTTGGTGGGTGATTTTTAAAAAGATTGCAAATATACCTGTAGCTTTTTATATACAACTAATAATTAGTTAAATACATTAAAAAAATAGTTGGTTCTCAATGTACTATTGAATAAGATAAATTTAATTTTCATCAGTACCTTTAACAGCATGAACGAAATCTCCATCAACACACCTGCCCTACTCTTTCCTGCTATAAGTTTATTAATGTTGGCATATACCAATCGCTTTTTTGCCATTGCCAATAGGGTTAGAACATTACATGAAGTTTACAAAAATGAAAACAAAGAAAATGTTTTTAAACAAATAGAAATTCTGCGTAGGCGACTAAATATGATACGCAACATGCAAGCACTTGGGGTAGCTAGTTTTTTATGCTGTATTATTTGTATGTATTTTATTTTTAGCAAACATATGATTACAGCACATATTTTATTTGTAGCTAGTATACTTTGTTTGGTAGCTTCTCTTCTTATTTCGCTTAGAGAAATAATTATGAGTACCAGAGCAGTAGAGCTAGAGTTAAGTGATATAGAAGGGTTGGAAAAAAATAGTATGTTGGATATGTTTAAGAGAGATTAATAAATATTATTATAAATTAAAAAACCGAATAGAAATGACTATTCGGTTTTTTAATGCTGCTGGTTTTTATTACCAATTAGCCCTCAATGCCACCAAAAAATTTCTGCCGCCTGCCGAAAACCCCGACGCAAATGTTCGATAATTTTTGTCGAATATATTTTCAATACCAGTTTGTAGTTGGATGTATTTTGTAATGTTCATATTTGCTTTCCAATTAGCGGTAACCCACGATGGCATACCATCTGCTGTTGCATATTGTGCATTGTCTTCTCCATCGGCATTGTATTGATCTAAGTGTTTCCAACCATTGTATAAAAAATAAATTTCTGTACCAAACTTTTTTTGCTGGTATGCAATACTCGTTTTACCCATTACCGGTGGTATATGATCCAATGGTTTGCTTGAAACATTTTTGTTTACCAAAGCATACGATCCATTTGTTTGCTTTTCGTACACTGTGCTTGGTTTTGCATAATCGGTTTTGTACCTGCCATTGGTGTAACTAAGTGTGCTGCTAAAAGTTAATCCAGTAATTATTTCTGCTGATGCTACAAAAGAGAACCCGTACAAATTTGCTTTGTTTACATTTTGGCTTGCTAATACCTGGCTTTTTACACCATCAAAAATAATAGAATCTTGTCCATTTAATGTAAAGGGCGCTTTAATAATGGCATTTCTAAACAGCGCATAAAACCCAGTAAGCTCTATGTTTACTTTATCTGCAATTTTTTGATTGATGGATAAATCAATATTGTAAGTATACTCAGGTTTTAAATTGGCATTTGGTATTACCACTTGCCTTGCCGCTGTGCTCGATTCAAATACTTTCGATAAATCATCGATATTAGGTGCTCTAAATCCCGAAGAAATATTGACCCTAATAATTGTATTCTTATGTGCTGTATAAACCAAGCCTGCGTTACCAGTTACCGCAATATTATTTTGCTTTACAGCCGTATCCGGTAATCTAAAAAATGAATTATCCAATACATTACTATTTAAACTTATAGCTTGCAAACGAATACCATCGTTTAAAACCAAGTTTTCATTCTTAAATTTATAAGTATGTTGAGCATAAATTCCAAAATTATTCATTTTGTTTTTTCCATCTGGATACCGAGTATTTAATTTTGTTCCTACTCCGGTAATTAAATTGGTTCTTATAGCTGTAGATTTCACATCATTTAATTGCATATCTGCACCCAACACTATTTCATTTCTTCCAAATAATTTTCTTCCACTTATTGTTGCGCCAAATACTTTTACTTTTTCTATTTGGCTATCAAATCTATCATAGCGCCTGTATTCCCTTATCTGTCTGCTTTCTTCAATAGCTTGGTAATTTACATTTGCTTTAAGTTCATTAAAAAAACCAGCATTCGATACATTTAATTCATATGCTCCCATCAATCTTTTTTGTGGCCCGTAATACCACTCCGCAAATCGCAATGCTGTTCCGATAGACCCTCCAAAGTTTCTTGTATCTTGTAAACGGTCATACCTTGGTACATTATTGCTATTAGACAATTGGAAATTTAAGGAATGTCTTATGCGATCATTTTGTTTAAACAATAATTTTTGGATGATATCCCATTGTTTGTAGCCAGAAAATTTTTGAACCCTATCGTCTGTATTTGTCATTACAGAATCTACTCCATTTACTTGCCCAATATACTGACTTCTCCTTCCAAAATTTGGGTATTTATCGGCGTAATTATCACCCATTTTCATATCGCCAAAATCACTAAAATTATAAGATTGAAACCAACCAATTTTTTTACCAGCAATGCTAGCATCTGTATGAATCGTTTTTTCGTTGTTTACGCTACTATATCTTGTAAATGCTGTACCAGTTAGTAGCACTTTTTTTTCTCCAGATAATACGGGCGCTTTAGTAATTAAGTGAATGGTACCCCCAAGCGCATCGCTTCCATAAATGGTAGAAGATGGACCATACATTACTTCTACCCTACTCAATGAATTTTGATCGCTCGAAATTACATTTTGCAAATGACCCGATCTATATATGGCATTGTTCATCCGCACACCATCTACTACCAATAAAACTCTACTGGCTTCAAAACCACGCAACACTGGGCTACTTCCTCCTTGCTGGCTCTTTTGTACAAATACCTTTCCTGTATTTATCAATAAATCTCCTGTGTTTTGTGCATTGGTTTGTGCAATTGTTTTTGCAGAAATCACTTCTATTTTTTGTGCAATATTTTTTTTCTTCTCACTAAAATTGCTGGAGGAAACAACCACTTCATCTAAATCTATTTGCTTTTTTGTTGTATCCTTAATTGGTTTAATTATAGTTTGTGCATTCATCGTTTGCAGCATTACGAATGCTGTAACCAATGAAAATATTTTTTTCATCAACGTAGTTTTAATAAATAAAATTGTACTAGCACTTGCATAACAATTTTTGTTAAGGGCTAGACTATTACATTACAAAAACCAGCTATTTGGTGGGGGCGTATAAACAACCGAAATAGTTGTAAGGAGATTTTGCGAATAATTAAAATAAGAAGGTTTTGTAAAACAACTAAACCAGTTTGTATAAATTGTATTTCTTAATATTGCAGTAGCAAAAATAAATTTTAGTAAAAGTTTATCCAATGGCGAAGGGTTATCATTCTTTTGATGGAATAGTTTTGCATAATTATTTTTAAGCTTTTTTTCCTCTACATCGTACAATCCTTTTAGTATTACTTTGCCATCCTTCATCTCAAAAGATTTTACATCAAACAACTCACCATTAATAATTACTTCTTTGTTTGCTTTTTCCCATTTAAAATCTATACTATTTATTGAAACAATTTGTAAGGAAGATGATTCTAAACTTTCCAGCATCTGGTGTTGAATCAGTTTTTGTTTAACCAGATAAACAGTATAGAGCAACAATGGAGCAACTACAATCAGTAGCATTATCATTGTCAATATTTTCTTTTGTTTATCCACGTTTATATTTTCTTTTAATAATAGTTTGCAATTTAGTACGCAAACTAAACTTCTAAACCCTCTAAACTCGAAGGTTGTATCCAAATAAAACCGTACTTATTACTAAAAGATTAATATTAGCTAAAGTACTTAAACTTTTTTAGGTCTCACCAAACTATCGGCCGGGTAATTGGCTTTCATGCTATCTCTTGTACTTATAATCCAATTAATAAGTTTCGATTGTTGCTCTTCACTTAAACTTGCATTACGATGTATTAATGTATAAGACGAAAGGGGCATTTCACCTTCTTTTACTTGATTGCCCATTTCTTCGAACTTTCTATATTGCCTGCTTATTCGGTAAGATGCAAATTCAGAGAAATTCAACTCACGCTTACCTTCTTTTACATGGTCTGCTAAAAACCAAGCTACTGGCTGAATATTATGGTACCAAGGATAGGCTGTATTGTTGCTATGGCAATCATAACAACTTGTTTTTAAAATAGTATGCACATCTTGCGGAATTGCATATTTAGAAGTTATATCATTTGCACTGATACTGGTGGATATATTTTTTGCTGGCCTAAAGAACTGAATTGCAACAAACGCAACCAAAAGTACCAATAAAAATCTTTTGAAGAATTTCTTCATTTGTAAATAAAATTATCTTTTAAAAACGCAAATTAGCATTTTTAAAACTATTACAAAAAAGTAATAACTATCCGTTATTGGGTGCAAAAGATTTTTTATGTATGAAATACACAATTTATGATTTTTAAAGGGGTAGATTAAAATGATATTTCTGTTTTTTTCTGTGAATTTGTGGCAAAAAATATTGCCACTGATTCGCAGAAAAGCTGTTTTGTATATGATCTTTTAACTATTACACAAATAGATTACAGATAATATGGGTAAATTTGTAGAGGTAAATTCTTTAAATGAAGAATAAATTTTTATACAGTTTATATTTAATTTTCTACAATTTTATATTTCTTGCACCTAATAGCGGATAGCTATTAAAAAAGTAATATTCATTAAAACTAGTAGCGTATTGTTTTCGGTAAAAAATATTTAGTACCTATCACATTTAATAACCGCTTATCATTATTGCAAATACACTATTGATAATTTTTTATATTTGCAGATTATTCAATTGATATGCGTTTATTCTTTTTTGTTTTATTTCTCCTAGGAAATAATGCTATTTTCTGTCAGGTAAAACAATCTGCTGCTACTAAAATAAGCAGCGCTATAAAAATTGATGGCAGGCTTGAAGAAAACGCTTGGACAAACATAAATCCATTAACCGATTTTATAGTATCCTATCCAAATTTTGGAAAAGCATCATCGAAAAATACTGAAGTAAAAATTGCTTACGACAACACGGCTATTTATGTAGCTGCCATTATGTATGATGATGCAAAAAACATTCGCAGACAAATGACCCAACGTGATGTAATAGACAGACAAGATTGTGATGCATTTGCTATAGGATTAGATACTTACAAGGATAGACAAAATGCGTTTGTTTTTCAAGTTTCTGCAGCTGGTGTGCAAGGAGATTCTAGGCAATCAAGTGCAAATGGTACCGATAGAAGTTGGGATGCAGTATGGGAAAGTGCAGTAACCATACAAGCAGATAGATGGATAGTAGAAATGAAAATTCCTTTTAGTGCTATTCGTTTTGCAAAAAAAGAATTACAAAGTTGGGGCTTACAATTAAGCAGAAATAGTCGAAAAATAAATGAAAACATTACATGGAGCCCTCAAGATCCAAACAAAGACGGCAACATCAATCAATGGGGCGATTTAACGGAATTGAAAAATATTGTACCACCACTTAGGTTGTCTTTTCTACCTTACATCAGTGGCGGTGTAAGGCAATCGCCCACCGATAAAGGAAATAATACCGAGAATTTAAAGAGTGGCGGCATGGATGTAAAGTATGGCATAAATGAAAGCTTTACCATCGATATGACTTTAATACCAGATTTTGCACAAGTACAGAGTGATAATGTATTTTTAAACTTATCGCCTTTTGAAATAAGGTTCGAAGATTTCAGGCCTTTTTTTACAGAAGGTACAGAGTTATTTAATAAATCGGGTTTGTTTTACAGTAGGCGTATTGGTGCCACGCCCACTGGCACGTCGAAAGTATTAAGCCTTGCCAGAAATAATCCTGCATACTCAATTAATAAGAACCCTGGTATTACAAGATTGTATAATGCAACAAAATTTAGTGGAAGAAACAAACACAATCTAGGCATTGGTGTATTTAATGCGGTTACAGCACCAATGAAAGCCATGCTTACAAACAATAATACCAAACAAGATACAACCATCATAACTGAGCCGCTTACCAATTACAATGTCATCGTTTTAGATAAGGCACTAAAAAATCGTTCCTCCATTACATTTACCAATACCAACGTAATGCGCAGAGGAAATACCAGGAATGCAAATGTTGCTGCCATTGATTTTTCTATTTTTGACAAAACAAATAATTACAACTTTACAGGCTCTGCAAAGTATAGCAACATTTGGGGAACCATTGAAAAATACGATGGCTATAAAACAGAACTAAGTGCTGGAAAAATATCCGGTAAATGGCAATGGAGTACAGGGATAAATGTAGAAAGCGATCAATATGATCCAAACGATTTAGGGTTTCTTCAAAACAATAATAAATTCCAACAATTTGCAAATGTGAGTTTAAATTATAATCTACCTACCAAAAATTTTTTGACCCATCGCTATAGATTAAGTGTAAATAATTCCTATTTATACAAGCCCTTTAATTGGACTAGCGCAGAAATAAATGCCAGCGCCTTTTTCTTATTTAGAAACTTTTGGGATGTTTTTTTAAATATAAATACACAACCCAAAGACAAGGTAGATTTTTTTGAACCAAGAACACCTGGTTTAAAACTAAACAGATTCTCCTATGTTTATTTTGGTATAAATGGAAGCAGTGACAGTAGAAAAAAAATATACTTTGGCTGGACTATCGGAGCTGCGGAAAGTAGGGTAAAAGACGATCCTTTTCTCAACTTGAAACTTAATACTCGTTATAGGTTCAATGATCGCTTTCAAGTAAGTGTAGATTTTGGTAGAGAAACCGACAAAGGCCAATGGGGTTTCTCTCATAGAGCTGCAGATACAACGCTGGTAGAAGATTATGGAGACCCAATTATTGCTTTCAGAAAAGTAAAAATAAATAATTTAATAGTGAGCTCACAATACAATTTTACACCTCGTATGAATTGGACCATCCGTATGCGTCACAATTGGACCAACGTTACCAACAGATCCTTTCATAAATTGAAATCAGATGGCAATTGGGATGATATTGCTTTTGTAGATGGCAGAAACAGAAATTTCAATGTATTTAATATTGATATGTTTTATACCTGGGATTTTAAATGGGGTAGTCGTTTAACATTGGGATGGAAAAATGCCCTTGGCGGTAACGTAAGTTTAGATCCCTATACCAACACCAATTATACGAAAAACCTAGGAGCTGTATTCAGCAATCCTCATACCAATGAGGTTACTTTAAAGATTGTATACTTCTTAGATTATTTGGATTTGAAAAAGAAAAAGCAATCCTAAGAACCTGATTGAATTAAATTTTCTATTACCATGTAAGTTCTGCTTCTAATTTTCACCGCAGAGAAAATGAGCAGAAAGAGCGCTCGCTGAGAAGAAAGGATCTCTGCTCTACCTCTTTACACTCCTTCGCTCTGCGGTCAAAAAAGAAAATAATTAATTCAAACAGCTTCTTAATATAAATAAACTTATTTATTAAAATAACTAAACAACAATTTCGATATCTTCTTTGTAAGTAGCCAAGCTTCATTTTTTTCGCCCCAAGATTTGTCTTTGTTGCCTTTTGTGAATACAGAAAAAATATAGGGCTGTTTAGCCATTACCAATAGCACTTCGCTCCTACTCGCATCTACTGCTCCATTTTTGCTGGCTACAAATACAGTTGCAGGTATTTCACTTATTGCCTGTTCATCCCAATAATTACGACCAAGCAAACGAATCATCTTTTTACTTAATGAATCGTTTATCAACTTACTATCATATAATTTTTCAAAAATGGTTACCATTTCTTTGGGCGTTGTTTGCCCCCACCCGTATTTATTTCTATTTTCTTCTCGTCCAATTGTTCGAGAATTTACCCTTGTATTTTCAAATCCGTTTTCGGCCAATAGTTCATTTATTCTTGTACCCGTACCAGCTATTTTTTGTAACCAAAGACTAGCCGTATTATCGCTTGTAGTAAGCATCAGCATTATTACTTTGGCCAAATGTATTTTTTCGCCATTCTTAAAAGAGCCTAAAATATCCTCCCCTGCATACAACAAAGAGTCTGCATATATTAAATCTTGTTGGTAATTTAATTCGCCTTTGTTTATCTTATCAATGATACCTATAAGGATTGGAATTTTTACTATACTGGCAGTAGGAAAAATGGTATCTGCATTTAACTGCGCCACTTTGCCATTCTTTAAACTTTTTACGTAAACTCCAATATCCCCATTAAACCCTTTTACCAAATCTTCTAGCTGCACTTGCAATTTTTTGTTTATTTTTTGTGCAAACAACAGAGAGGGAATCATAAAAAAAACCAACAACATTTTTTTCATAAAAAATTTTTACCGTATTATAAATGAAAAATGCCACGAATACACGGCTATCAATTTATTCGTGTATTCGTGGCAATATCTTAAAAACTACTAGCTAGTTTACAACAAAATTTATTCCATTTACATTTTGCCTTTGTGTTCCCGTTTTCATTGCTCCTGCAAATTGTCTATCAAAAGAAGCATAATAAGTAAATGATACTTGTCCTATACTTTTTATCTTTCCTCTAAAAGCACTATCCTCAAAAGAGGAATAATAATTTAAATTGGTATTGCCTATAGATTTTAATTTACCCTGCAGTGCTTCGTTGTCGTATGATGTATAGAACGTAACATTGTTGCTTCCTATACTTTTTATTTTTCCCTTGGCAGACTCTTCATCATAAGGCATGTAATAGTTAAAGGTAAGGTTGCCTATACTTTTTATTTTGCCTTGTAATGCCTCTATATCGTAAGATGCATAATAAGTAACCGGCGTTCTCCCAATGTATTTCACTTTACCTTGAAAAGCTTTATCATCCGTCGTAGTATACATTTCCAACCTTCCATTATAATTCTCTATACGGGAGTAATTAGAAATTTTTTCCGAAAAATATTCTACCCCATAGTTAATAATGTTTCCAGTAAGCGATACATTAATAATGGCATCATCTAATCCAATAGAAATCATTTCTGTGCCGCCGGCAGCATTCAAAGTAACTTTAGCAATGCGTTGAGCATTTGAACTAAATGCAAAAACACATAATATCAGTATTAAGCATATCTGTTTCATGTAATGTAAATTTGATGTAAATTTAATATAAAATAGTTAGTTACGACAGTTTTAACTTTACTAAAGGAAATTTAACTTTAATTAACGACAAACCATGTGCAGGTGTTGAAAAATCGGTTTTTTCAGCGTTATTGCTTTCAATTATTTCTCTAAACATTTCAATTGAATATTTTCCTCTTCCTACTAATAACATGGTACCTACCAATCCCCTTACCATTCCCCTCAAAAAACGGTTACCCGTAACATGGTATTGTAATAAATCGTTGTCAACTTTCCACTCACTTTTACTAATTGTACACTCATATGTAAATACTTGCGAATTTTTCTTGGCAAAACTTTCAAAATTGCTGTATTCTTTTAACATAGCGGCGCATTCATCCAAAGCTTCTTTGTTCAATTTATAAGGGTAAAAATAGGCGCTATCGAATACAAACGGATTTTTTACAGTAGAAATACAATAAGCATAGCTACGAGCAACTGCATCAAACCTGCAATGTGCATCATTGGCTACAAGATGGATGCCCTTTATCACTATATCTAAGGGTAGAATTGCATTTAGATGGTACAAACCTTTTTCTACATCAGCAATCAGGATTTCTGTATCAAAATGAAAATAGTTTTGCCTTGCATGTACGCCAGCATCTGTTCGTGACGAGCCAGTAAGCTCAAATGGTTTTCTATAATAAATTTGAAGTGCTTTTTCTACCTCTGCTTGTATAGTATTTGCATTTTGCTGCACCTGAAAACCAGCATAGGCTGTACCTTTATAAGCTACTTCTATAAAATACCTTGCCATAGTTTTAGTTTCGCACCATTGCTTTAAATCGCTTTATGTAATATTCATCCTTTAGTTCTGCTTGTAAACCAAGAAAGTTTTGGCTATCACTTGCATGTGGATAAGCTGCGTCAAAAAAATTGTATTTGCTGTTATCATTTAAAAATAATAAACTTAAATTTTTTATTTGTTCTACTGAAAAACATTTTGTCTTAAAGATTTTACGTGCAGCATCTACCATGGCTTCGTCGTTATCTTCTGCTACCATTTTTTTTCTAGCTTTAAAAAAATCTTCTTCAGTAGCAAAGGCTCTGCAATCAGAATTAAAATTAACCGTAGGTTTGTCACTCGCTTTTTTTGGCTCTTCTGTAGCTATTGGAACTATATCACGTTTTAGTTCAACTACAACTGGCTCGGCTGGTTTCGAATTTGGGTTTGGCAATTCGATATCAAGGAATTTTTCTTCTTTTTTTACTACTGCTTGTTTTACTGGCTCTGCTGTTTTTTCAATTGGTTTTGCTGGCACTTTGCTAATTGGTATAAAAACACGCACGGTATCTATTGTATTATCATCATATACTGCATAGGTAATTGACTTGCCATCCTCATCATTAAAGGTTTTAATTTTATCAATTTTACTTTCTGCTTTTTTAACAGGCTGTTTTGTAGGTACCACTTTTGGGGTTTCTTCTATAATTACTGGTGCAACTGGCGTTTTCTTCACAGTTATTTCTGCATTGGCAGCACCAGATAAAGTGGCGGCAAAGGCATCATCATTTTCTTCTTTTGGATTTTGTTTTAAGGGTGCTTTACCATTCATAGAAATTTCCATGGTTTGCATGTTATATAATCCCCAGCCATTTTCTGCAAAATCTTTTAAGAGGTAACCAACATCTTTATCGGCAATATTGATATTAAATACCTGTTGTGACCATTGATCTTTGGGAAAACCTACAGTTAGCTGATAATCGCCAGCAGTAAGTTTTGATATTACTAAATAACCAGATGACGATGAACTCATAATTTTATCCTTCATTTTCACGTAAAAGGGTTGCTTGTTATCTGTTTGCAGGTAGATAAAAAAGTTTTTTTGTGCATGAGCGAAAGAACTTAATAGCAAAAAAATGGCAATATGTAAATACGTTTTCATGGCAAAGTTGCTTTATCTGCAAATCTAAAGATTATCAGCCATTTGCCATTTATAAAATATTGTGATTCTTTTTTGGGGCAAGCCTTTACATTTGCCTAAAATAAAATTATATGAAACGAATTTTAATGCTAATAAGCATAGTTGTATTGCCTACAATCCTATTTGCCCAGCCGGGTGAAGAACCAGTAGATACCTCTTGGAAAAAAATTTTAAGAGAAAGCTATCCTAAAACGAACGAGCTTGTACACACCAAGTTAGACGTACGTTTTGACTACGACAAGTCTTTCTTATATGGTAAAGAATGGCTTACACTACAACCCCATTTTTATGCAACAGACTCTGTATTGCTAGATGCAAAAGCGATGGAAATAAAAGAAGTGGCTATAATGAAAGGCACCAACAAAATACCTTTGAAATACAGTTATGATGGTGCCCAAATAAATATCAAATTAGACAAAACATATATAGGTGCTGAAAAATACACCCTGTATTTTGATTATATAAGCAAACCTGAAAATGTAAAAGCAGCAGGCAGCGCAGCCATTACAGATGCAAAAGGCTTGTATTTTATAAACCCAAGAGGTGAAGAAAAAGGCAAACCAACGCAAATATGGACACAAGGCGAAACAGAAGCCAATAGTGTATGGATGATTACAATAGATAAACCAAACCAAAAAACTACACAGGAATTGAGCATGACGGTGCCAAATAAATATGTGACACTTAGCAACGGTTTATTGGTAAGCAAAAAAGTAAATGCAGATGGTACCAGAACCGATAATTGGAAAATGGATTTACCACATGCCCCTTACCTTTTCTTTATGGGTGTAGGTGATTTTGCTATTGTAAAAGACTCATATAAAGGTAAAGAAGTAAGTTATTTTGTAGAAAAAAATCAAGAGCAATATGCACGCAGGGTTTTTGGTAATACCCCAGAAATGATGAAATTCTTTTCGGAAAAATTGGGTGTGGAATATCCATGGCAAAAATACAACCAAATTGTAGGAAGGGATTATGTGAGCGGTGCCATGGAAAACACTACTGCCACTTTACACCAAGAAAGTGCTTATCAAAATAACCGCCAGTTGGTAGATGGAAATGGATGGGAAGAAACGATTGCACATGAATTGTTTCACCAATGGTTTGGCGATTTGGTAACGGCAGAAAGTTGGAGCCACCTTACCGTAAACGAAAGCTTTGCAAACTACAGTGAGTATTTATGGAACGAGTACAAATATGGTGCAGATGCGGCTTACGAGCATAATAATGACGATATGCAAGGATATCTACAAGGTGGAAACGAATCAAAAGACCTAGTAAGATTTCACTATGGAGATAAGGAAGATATGTTTGATGGGGTAAGCTATAATAAAGGTGGCAGAATATTGAACATGCTTAGAAACTTTGTGGGCGATGCTGCGTTTTTTAAATCGTTGAACAATTATCTTACTACCAATAAATTTAAAGCAGGCGAAGCAGGCCAATTGCGCATTGCATTTGAAGAAACTACCGGTATGGATATGAATTGGTTTTGGAACCAATGGTATTATGGAAGCGGCCACCCAAAACTTAAAATAGATTATTTGTATGATGATGCTGCGGGTAAAGCCACTGTAATTATAGAGCAAACACAAAAAACAGGTAAAGTTTTTAAAATACCAATGGCAGTGGATGTATACACTGGTACTGACAGAAAAAGATACAAAGTAACGGTAGAGAATAAAATTGATACCCTTTATTTTTCTTACACAACAAAGCCAGATCTTATAAATGTAGATGCAGACAAATTATTGCTTACAGAAAAAACAGACAATAAAACAGAGGAAAACTTTATAGCTCAATTTAAAAATGCAAGAAATTACATGGATAGAAAAGAAGCCCTAGATTTCTTTGCAAAAAAAGCCAGTCCAGAACTTGCAAAAGGATTAAACGATAAGTTTGGTGGATTGAAAATACTAACAATGCAAAAGTTAGGCACTTCGCCATACAAAGCAGATAAAGTAGTACTAGAGCAAATACAAGACCTTACAAAAAGCTTCAATAAAAAAGTAAAAGCGGCTGCCATTAGCTACTTAGTAAAAAATGGCGATGCAAAATACCTTCCTATTTACCAATCAGCAGTAAGCGATTCTTCTTATCGTGTTGCTGGTGCTGCTTTAAAAGGCTTGGTAGCATTGGATCCTACTGCAGCATATACGCTTGCAAAAAAATACAGCAGCGATGCCAAAGGCGCATTGGGTGCAACCGTAAACGATATTCTTGTTTCAAAAGGTACAGAAGAAGATTTCGATTTTATAGCTAAAATGTATGATGAAGCACCAGCATCGCAAGAAAAAATAACGGTTACCAATAAATTTGCAGATTACTTGGCAAAGTTAAATGACCTAACAAAAATTAAAACAGGAATTGATTATATTGTTAAGTTTAGAAACCTTATACCAGAGCAATTTAGAAGTTTTGTAGACCCAAGTTTCAAAACTGCCCTAGGAAAAATAAGCAAAGCAAAAGGAACAGAAATAGAAGATTATATCAAATCTGTTTTTAAATAATAATTTTTATAACCAATCAAAAAAAATGGCTTTCATTACTGAAGGCCATTTTTTTTGATTTGATTTTTTTTACAAAATATACATGTAGCTACTTACCATTTCCTCAATTCATTTTTATAAAATAAATATTCGGGTGTACTTATACTTTTTTCTCCTGTTACTTTATACCAAGGGGATATATCTCCATTTGTAGGATTTAGCAATACATGAATATCTTGTGCAGGCATATAACTCTGAGCCAATAAATATATTTTTTCGCCTTGTGCGTTTACTGCTACATCCATTACCATTACTGCATGACCTGGAAAACCACCTCTTATGATTACATTACCCGCTTCTATATCATTAAATTCATTTACCGTTCTCAATTGATTGGCTAAAGAAGCAGAACCACACATACCAAAAACCCGCTCTAAATACTTTGCAAAGTTTTCTCGATTATAGGGAGGATGAAATTTGTACTGTGTATTTGCATTATCAATAAAAATTATTTCTTCAAATCTTTTTTGCGAAAACAAATATTCTGCTCGCAAGCGCATCACCGCATCTGCGCATTGTTGCAAATCTTTTTTACCTACAGAAATATCTAAAACCGCAAACTGGGCTGCTTGATTATATTTAGGTGAGCCATCAAACTTGTACACAGTTTTATCTTCTTTTAAATAAATGTTTTCTAACCATGCAGCAAAACTGTTTTCATCATTCAATATTCTTTCAAAACCATCTGGCAAAGGGATATTTTTAATTTGCTTGTACTCATTTTTTCCCGATGCAATTAGAGGTATAATATTTACTATCGGTTTCTCCTTTTCCTTTACATGAGCACTATTGTTACATGCAAATGATACCATTAACAAATAAAGAAATAGCAATTTTAAGCGCATAAGCAAAATTTTCAGCTCTGATGCTACCTACATTCAAATCCACAATTACGAATGTTAAATAAATGTTTAACAAATCAAATGTGGATTTCTTCTTACCAACTTTGCTGAAAAACCAATGTAGCATCATTCCTCCAGATCTTCGAGTGCTCCTTGCAGTTCATTGTAACTATGGTTATCTTTTACCGCTTTGGCCTCAAGCATTCCTTTGGTATAAATGTTTATAGCTTGCTCTATTTCATTGGATCTTTCCAATAATTTGCCCAAATGATAATAAGAACCTACATAGCTAGGCTCTCTTTGCAAAATTGCTTCAAAGAGCATTTTAGCTTCCTCATCTTTCCCTTCCTTTATATATTCCAAAGCCAGCGCATGTTGCAAAAAGCTGTCATTTGGCGTAGCTTGTAGGAATTCCTTTAATTTATCTATTCTGTTCATTAAATATTTTTTTTTCACATTAAAACATATAGTTTCTTGGCTTATATTTGCATTTTAGTTGCATAAACAACTTTTTTAAAAACTAAGCACAATTAAGTACAATGAAGATACTTGTTTGCATCAGCAAAACGCCTGATACCACATCAAAAATAGCCTTCGCAGATAACAATACGAAATTTGCTACAGAAGGGGTACAATTTATTATTAATCCTTACGACGAATGGTACGCTTTGGTAAGAGCCATCGAATTGAAGGAAGCCGACCCAACAACCGTATTACACCTAATAAATATTGGTGGCGTAGAAGCAGAGCCAATTATTCGTAAAGCACTTGCATTGGGTGGAGATGAAGCCATTCGTGTAAATACAGACAATGCAGATAGTTTTTTTATAGCATCACAAATTGCGGCTATTGCTAAAGACGGCGCATATGATTTGATATTTACCGGCAAAGAAACCATTGATTACAATGGCTCTTCTATTGGTGGTATGGTGGCAGAATTATTAGACCTACCCTACATTTCGCATGCTATAAAATTTGATGTAGCTGCTGGTAGCGCAACAGTAGTAAGAGAAATAGATGGTGGCGAAGAAACCGATAAAGCATCTTTACCGTTGGTAGTTAGTTGCCAAAAAGGTATGGCAGAACAACGTATTCCAAACATGAAAGGCATTATGGGTGCAAGAACAAAGCCTTTGAAAGTAGTAGAAGCCACAGCAGCAGAAAGCTATACCTCCATAGCCTCATTTGATTTACCTCCTGCTAAGTCAGGCGTTAAATTGGTAAGTGCAGATAATCCGGAGGAATTGGTGCGGTTGTTACATGAAGAAGCGAAAGTATTTTAAAGTAATGAATAATTAGTAATGAATAATTAATAATTTTTTTAAATTAGATGATTGTTTAAAATTCAAAAACTAATTAAAATGAAAGAGAACGTTTTAAAAGACAAAAGTTTCCTATTTGCAATTAGAATAATCAATCTTTACAAATATTTGAAAACTTCACATGGGGAATATATCGTTTCAAAACAGGTAATCAGAAGTGGTACATCTGTTGGAGCAATAATTAGAGAAGCGGAATATGCTGAAAGCACGAAAGATTTTATTCACAAATTTAGCATTAGTTTAAAAGAGGCAAATGAAACTAGGTATTGGCTTGACTTATTAAATACTACTGATTATATCGATGAAAAAATGCATAAATCGCTGGGTGAGGACTGTGATGAATTATTAAAATTACTTACAGCTACAATAAAAACAAGTAAAAACCGATTATAAAACATTATTAATTATTAATTATAAATTATAAATTAAATAAAATGGTATTAGTATTTATAGACCAACAAGATGGTCACATAAAAAAGAGTTCATTTGAAGCGGCATCTTATGGCGCAGCAGTGGCTAAGCTTTTAAACACAACTGCCGAAGGTATTTTACTAGGTACAGTTGCAAATGAAGTTTCTACTCTAGGTAACTACGGTATTACCAAAGTACATACCGTAGCAGATGCTGCACTAAATAATTTTGATGCACAAGTTTTTGCAAAAGTAATTGCACAAGCTGCTGAAAATGCAGACGTAGTAGTGTTTTCAAACAATACGAGCGGAAAGGCAATTGCCCCAAGGTTGAGTGTACGTTTGAAAGCTGGGTTGGTTTCGGGTGCAGCGGCATTGCCAGATTTAACCAATGGATTTACAGTAAAGAAAACGGTATTTAGCGGAAAAGCATTTGCCAACATTAATGTAACAACTACAAAAAAAATAATTGCATTAAATCCAAATTCATTTAGCATCAATGCAACAGATGCCACTGCAGAAGTGGTGCCTTTTGCAGTAACATTGGATGCAGCAAAAGTAGAAGTAGTGAGTACGGATCTTGTAAAAGGGGAAGTGCCATTGGGAGAGGCAGATATTGTAGTAAGCGGTGGCCGTGGATTGAAAGGCCCAGAAAATTGGGGAATGATAACCGACCTAGCACATTTATTGGGAGCAGCCACAGCTTGTAGCCGCCCCGTAGCCGATATCAACTGGCGCCCACATCATGAGCATGTAGGACAAACAGGACTGGCTATTGCACCAAATTTATACATAGCGGTGGGTATTTCTGGGGCTATACAGCATTTGGCAGGTGTAAACCGTAGCAAAACGATTGTAGTTATAAACAAAGATCCCGAAGCTCCCTTCTTTAAAGCAGCAGATTATGGCATTGTAGGCGATGCTTTTGAGGTAATGCCGAAGATTATAGCTGCGGTTAAAAAATTAAAAGAGGCCTAAATCCTTCTATTTTATCAATATTTTTTATAAAGCCGCAACAAATAAAATCGTTGCGGCTTATTTATTTCGAGGAGTTAAAATAATTATTTTACCATCATGTATTTTAATCATAAATAATTTTACCAAAATACCTTAGTTTCGTACCTAGTTATGAAGAAAATAGAATTAGAAATAGTAGCCCTATCGCACAGCATTACACAGACGCAATCTTATGCGGTTGTACTAGGCGAAATAAATGGACTTAGAAGGTTACCCATCGTAATTGGAGGGTTTGAAGCGCAAGCCATTGCCGTAGCGTTGGAGCGTATGAGCCCAAGCCGGCCGCTTACACACGACCTTATGAAAAATTTTATGATGGCCTTTAATGTAACCATGCACGAAATTGTAATAAACGATTTGCAAGAAGGCATTTTCTACTCTAAATTGGTTTGTAGCTCCGAAAATGATACCGTGGAAATAGATTCTCGTACTTCTGATGCACTGGCACTGGCCGTGAGATTTGGTTGTCCCATATATACGTACGACAACATTCTTGACCAAGCCGGTGTAATGATGGATGAAGAAATGAATCCAAAACAAGAAATAAGTGCCACAGCACCTGCCGAAACAATATCGAGTAGTAAAGAAAACCTACGCTCCATGAGCCTCGAAGATTTGAATACCTTGCTTACAGAAGTATTGGAAAGCGAAGATTATATTAGAGCAATTGCTATTAGAGATGAAATAAAGAGTAGAGGGAAAAATTAGATAGTAGATATTAGACACTAGATATTAGATAACTAGATATTAGACACAAGATATTAGACACAAGATTTTAGATAATAGATTTTAGATATTAGATACTAGATTTTAGATAATAGATAACTATACTTAGTAGTTTACTTATTATATTGTATATTATAAAATACCATGATTTTTTTTCCAAACTGCAAAATAAATATTGGACTTAATATTACTGGTAAAAGAGCTGATGGATACCACAATCTTGAAACAGTATTTTACCCAATTGGGATTAAAGATGCCCTTGAAATTATTGAGGCTAAAAATGACCAAGAAAAAGACATCGTTTTTACATCTACAGGCAATGATATTAAAGTAAATGAAGAAGATAATCTTTGTGTAAAAGCAGTTCGCTTACTAAAAAAAGATTTTCCCCAGATTCCTGCTATCAAAATGCATTTACACAAAAATATTCCCATGGGCGCTGGCATGGGTGGCGGTTCGGCAGATGCTTCGGCCGTTTTAATGTTGTTAAACACAAAATTTAATTTACAAGTACCTTCTACCAAATTAATAGAATATGCCTTATTGCTTGGCAGTGATTGTCCCTTTTTTATAAAAAATAAACCTTGCTTTGCAAAAGGTAGAGGAGAAATATTGTCAGAAATTCCACTTGATCTATCTCTATATAAGTTCTTGATTGTAAATCCGGGTATTCATATAAATACTGCAGAAGCATTTTCTACATTGGACAAAAATAATTTTTCTGCCGAAGGCGTATTGGAAAAAGCCATTACAGCTGATATTACCCAATGGAAAAACAACATCCACAATGATTTTGAAAAACCTGTATTTAAACTGCATCCATCCATCGCATCTATAAAAGATAAGTTGTACGAAAATGGGGCCATTTACAGTGCTATGAGCGGTAGTGGTAGCAGTGTGTATGGAATTTTTTCAAAAGAAACAGTACTAAATATAAAATTTCCCGCACATTACTTTTGCCAAGTAGTTTAAAGCCGTATCTTTGATTTATTACAACAATTACTACCATACCACTTTTCCTTAATAGCAATTTAGATTTGCTCAATCATCGAGGATAATTCCGCTTCTCCTTCCACATTTTTGGGAGGACAAACCCATATTTACATTCTTTTATAAACAACAAAATTCATTTACCATGAATGATTTAATTCATGCATCTACAGCAGCCCAACATTTTATAGAACTCGAAGATAAATACGGTGCACACAATTATCATCCCTTACCCGTAGTATTAAAAAAAGGA
Source organism: Ferruginibacter sp. (assembly GCA_031430735.1). Classification (GTDB taxonomy): domain Bacteria; phylum Bacteroidota; class Bacteroidia; order Chitinophagales; family Chitinophagaceae; genus Ferruginibacter. The sequence continues at coordinate 72,759 of JANPCB010000039.1, forward strand.
CAAGGGGTAAATCTTTGGGATGTAGATGATAAACATTATTTCGACTTTTTAAGTGGTTATTCTGCGGTAAACCAAGGACATTGCCATCCCAAAATTATAGATGCGCTTACCCAACAAGCAGAAACACTCACGCTTACCTCTAGGGCATTTTACAACGACCAATTAGGCGAATATGAAAAGTACATAACCCAATATTTTGGATATGACAAGGTATTGCCCATGAATACCGGAGTGGAAGCGGTAGAGACAGCAATGAAACTAAGTCGTAAATGGGGTTACGAAGTAAAAGGCATTCCAACAGATTGTGCAAAAATCATTGTTTGTTCAGATAATTTTCACGGCCGTACGCTCAGTGTTATTTCTTATAGCAGCGACCCTACTGCCACAAAAAGTTTTGGTCCATTTACCCCGGGTTTTGAGGTAGTACCGTTTAACGATATCATTGCTTTGGAAAAAGCATTTCAAGATAAAAATGTAGCCGCATTCCTATTTGAGCCTATACAAGGTGAAGCGGGTGTTGTGGTTCCAGATAGTGGGTATTATAGCAAAGTGAGAAGACTTTGTACCGAGTACAATGTATTGATGGTAGCCGATGAAATTCAGACGGGGCTTTGCCGCACAGGCAACTTATTAGCCATTTGTTCGGAGGGTGTAAAAGCAGATATATTAATCTTAGGCAAAGCATTGAGTGGCGGTACAATCCCAATAAGTGCAGTATTGTGTAACAACGAAATAATGATGACCATACAACCAGGGCAACATGGAAGTACGTATGGTGGTAACCCACTTGCTTGCAAAGTAGCCATTGCGGCACTGCAGGTTCTAAAAGAGGAGCATATGGCCGAGAATGCTGCAAAAATGGGTGAACTTTTTAGAAATGAATTGCAGAAAATAAATTCTCCTTTTATAATCACTATTAGGGGAAAAGGACTCTTAAACGCCATTGTTATAAAACATGAAGACAAAGACGCAGCTTGGAATCTATGTATTGAAATGATGAACAATGGGCTTTTGGCAAAACCCACTCATGGAGACAAAATAAGGTTTGCACCTCCATTGGTAATAAACGAAAGTGAAATAATGAAAGCAGTTTCTATAATCAAAAAAAGTCTTAGTATTTTAGCATAAAAAAAATGGAAACACATTTACACCACGACGAACACCAAGAAACCCACCTTACCAGTTCTGCTTTTTTAAGAGATGTGGTAATTGGTATGAGCGATGGCCTTACCGTGCCATTTGCACTTGCTGCAGGGCTTAGTGGTGCCGTAGATAAAAGTAGCATTATTGTAATTGCTGGTATAGCAGAAATAGCCGCTGGTAGCATTGCCATGGGATTGGGTGGTTATTTATCTGGCAAAACCGAGCAAGATCATTATAAAAACGAAGAAAAAAGAGAGCATTTCGAAGTAGAAAATTTACGCCAAAAAGAAATTGAAGAAACAAAAGACTTTTTTGCAAATATTGGCTTAAGCAAAGAAATACAGGAAAGGGCAACGGAAGAAATTTCGCAGGATAAAGATCGCTGGGTAGATTTTATGATGAAGTATGAACTAGGGTTGGAACGACCCGATCCAAAGCGTGCTACCAAGAGTGCATTAAATATTGGTATCTCTTATATAGCTGGCGGCATCATCCCTTTGAGTCCCTATTTTTTTATAGATAATTCTGTAGAAGCCTTAAAATATTCTGTAGTAGCTACACTTATCTGCTTGTTTATTTTTGGATATTTTAAAAGTAAAATGACAGGCGTAAATCCACTATGGGGAGCCATAAGGGTTATGCTTATTGGTGCAGTAGCTGCTGCTGCTGCGTTTGGAATAGCAAAATTGTTTGAGCATTAATGAAATTCTTTTAACTCTTTTATCGAATTTATTTTGATAAAAATTTAATCGAACTTCCTGCAAAAGTATTATCAATTATAAAAAGTAGTAATCCAACAAAAAATTATGTGCTATGGGCATAGGTGCAGGTGGCGGCATTTGTCCGGTCTACCTGCCAGTCGGCCTACCGTGTGGACAAATCATTTATGAAAAAAGAACACGGATGACACGGATTTAACGGATTTTTATGGATGAGAAAATATGGATTTGATTTTTTGCTTCCTCCTTCGGCGGACACAGTCGCAAAAAGTCCTTTTAAATCCATCCAACCAGTCTACCGGCAGGCAGGTCCGTGTCATCCGTGTTCAAATTGTATTTGTGTCCACACGACAGGCCAAATTGCAGTGCTCTTTATGGCATTTCAAAAAAAAGCGACAAAGTATGCCGCTCTAAATAAAATAAAAATTGGTTTAAGGGGTTTTCACTGGAGCAACTACAACCGGTTTACAAGCTGGTGGCAAGCTCTTTATTGCACTTTCCTCTGCAATTACATCATCGGCATCAAAACCAGCATTGGCAATAGCCGTTTTTATTTGTTCTATATCGGTTCTATCTGTAATCCATGTTACAGTAGTGGTTTTCTTTTTTACATCTGCCTTTACAAAAGTAACACCATACATTTTAAAAAGTATACGCTCTACCCTGTCTTTACAAGCTTCGGCAATTAAGCCGGGCGTTTTTATGATGGCTTTACCGGTTGGTTTTACCTGTGCAGACGCAGAAAATGAAATAGCAAATAATGCAACGCACAACAGTTTAAATATTTTCATAGAATAAGAATTTATAAATTAAAATTATTTTATTTACCCCACTCTGCAGGGTTTTCTCGCCATTTTAACAAAGAATTTAATTGTGCTTCGTTCAACTCCCCTTTTGCTTCAACTAATTTAATGAGGGCTTCATAATTACTCAATGAAATTAATTTTATTCCTGCATTGGCAAAAGCCTCCGTAGCATGAGGAAATCCATAATTAAAAATAGCAATCATGCCTTCAATAATGAGTCCTTCTTTTTGCAAAACTTCACACACTTGCAAACTACTTTTTCCGGTAGATATCAAATCTTCAACAACAATTACCCGTTGTCCTTTTTCATACATACCTTCTATCTGGTTTCCCATACCATGTTCTTTTGGCTTTGGGCGCACATACATAAAAGGAAGTTTCAATTGGTCTGCAGCCATTGCACCCCACGAAATACCTGCAGTAGCCACACCTGCTACCGTTTCTGCTGCTGCAAAATGTTCAAATATGGTTGCTGCAAGTTCACTTTTTATAAAGTCACGTATGTATGGGTAACCCAAGGCCCTGCGATTATCACAATATATGGGACTCTTCCACCCGCTTGCCCATGTGTATGGGTTTTCTGTATTAAGTTTTACTGCCTTTATCTGCAATAGTTTTTCTGCAATTGCCTGCGCTGCTGATGTCATATTTTTATTACTTTTTTAATACAATCCTAAAAGTTGTTCCCTTTCCCAATTCACTTTGTTTCACAAATAAATTTCCTTTGTGGTATATATCAATAATACGTTTGCTCAGCGATAAACCAAGCCCCCAGCCCCTTTGCTTTGTGGTAAAACCAGGTTTAAACACATTGGCAATATTATTTTTACTGATACCTTTTCCATTATCTTTTACATCAATTACAATCTCCGCTATTTCATTTTTAATATTTATTTCTATACTGCCTTTTCCTCCCATTGCATCCAACGCATTTTTGAGTAAATTTTCAATTACCCAATCAAACAAAGGCGGGTTTATCATGGCAGTTATATCATTGTCGCCGTTATAATTTATGGTAAAACCAACCTTATCGGGGGCACGGCGTTTTATATAATTTACCATATTTTCAATTTGCCCATTCAAATTGGTTTCTTCTAGTTTTGGCGTGCTACCTATTTTTCCAAAACGATCACTTACCAATTTTAGCCGCTCTACATCTTTACTCATTTCTGTGGCTATCTTATGCGTATTTTCATTGTCTTTTAGCATTTCCATCCAGCCCTCTAGCGAGGAAATAGGCGTACCTAGTTGGTGGGCAGTTTCCTTGGCCATGCCCGCCCATACTTGGTTTTGTGTGCTTTTACTTTTGGTAGAAACTGCTATTACCACAATGATGATAAACAACATGGCTACTACCAATTGTACTATCGGAAAATACCTAATTTGAATAAGCAAATCAGATTCTCCATAGTAGGTAAAATTTTGTTCAGCCCCATTTAAAGGGTTCTTCCATACAATCGGAGGGTTAATTTTTTTAAGCTCCGCTAATTTATTTTGCAGAAATGATTTGTCTTTTAAAACTTTTGCGGAGTCATAATTAAAAAAGATGATACTATCTTTTTCATTTGTCTCTATCAATGGTATATCCTTGCTATTTTCTACAATAATTTTTGTAGCAAGTTTTGTGTCTAAATTACTGATATTGTTTAAATCATTTACCGCCTCTACATACTGTCCCACTTTTCTTTTTTCTTCTGCAGCAATTTTTTTTGCCAAGTAGTTACTAAAGAAAATACTTCCTGTAATAAAGGCAATGGCTATAAGGCCCAAGATATTTCTTAAGTTGAAAAAACGCTCAAACATGGTTAAAAATAATAAATAATGGAATGAAAGCGCATAAAAATTTTACAAATGAATTATGTTTGTGCAGTTATGAATGGCATAAACGAGTTACAAAAATATACAAATAATGAAAACTTACCGCTGGTTGCAGTGGTAATATTAAATTGGAATGGCAAACATTATTTAGAAAAATTCCTTCCATCTGTACTAGCTTCTACCTACCAAAATTGTAAAATAATTGTAGCAGATAATGCTTCTACCGATCATTCTATTTCATTTTTACAAGCACATTTTCCTACTGTAGAAATAATTATAAACGAAACCAACGAAGGTTTTGCAAAGGGTTACAATATTGCATTAGCACAAGTAACAGCAGATTATTTTGTATTGTTAAACAGCGATGTAGAAGTAACAGCTGGTTGGATAGAACCGATTATTAGGCTTATGGAAAATGACAAAACCATTGCCGCTTGCCAACCCAAAATATTAGATTACAAAAACAAAACATATTTTGAATATGCTGGTGCATGTGGAGGTTTTATAGATTCCCTCGGGTATCCATTTGCCAGGGGCCGTGTTTTATACGATATTGAACAAGACAAAGGGCAATATGACGATGCCATACCCTGTTTTTGGGCTACTGGAGCCAGCTTATTTGTAAGAGCGAATATATACAAAGAATTGGGTGGGTTAGATGAATATTTCTTTGCACACCAAGAAGAAATAGACCTTTGCTGGCGTATGCAATTGAGTGGGTACAAAGTGTATGTAGAACCCGCATCGGTAGTGTATCATGTAGGTGGTGGTACTTTGCCAACAGGAAACAGTAAAAAAACCTATCTGAATTTTCGCAACAACCTTATCATGATTTTTAAAAATACGGCTACTAGTAAGCTTATTTTAAAATTACCGTTGCGCCTTGGGCTAGATGCCTTAGCTGCCTACAAAGGATTATTTGCTGGCGATGCAGGGTATTTTGTAGCCATCATAAAGGCACATGTTCATTTTGTAAAATGGGTGCTTTTTTATAGAAAAAAATCATTGACAGCAAAACGGGTAGGTAGAACTTTATTAGGCGTTTATGCAAAAAGCATCCTATGGGACTATTATATAAAAAAGAAAAGAAAGTTTTCCGAAATTGTTGATGCCAAATAATTATTATTAAAAATAAGCCCTTATTTTTGCAGCAGAAAATTAATTGAAATGGAACCAGAAATAATAGATAACAAAGAAAAAGATTTTGCCCATAGTTGGGTATCTTCTTCTCGTTTTATATGGTATTGCCAAATATTTGTAGTTGTAGCCATCATTTTATCAGCATGCGTTGCCCAGTACAACCATCGTTACAAAGGTAAGCCAGCAGTAAATGTGCCTGAAAACACTTTATACAACCCAACTTACAAATAAAATTTTGTAGTTACATTACAATCCTTATTTTTGCAATCCGAAAAACAAATTCAAAAAATTTGAATTCCGGCAAAGTTCTTTTTAAATACAAGCGGAAGTAGCTCATTTGGTAGAGCGCGACCTTGCCAAGGTCGAGGTGGCCGGTTCGAGCCCGGTCTTCCGCTCACATAAACTCCCGCCCGAGACGGGAGTTTTTTTATACCTTGCCCTCTCTATTTTATGGGAGGGCAAGGGAGAGGATTTTGCCCCGGTGGTGAAATTGGTAGACACGCAGGACTTAAAATCCTGTTTACAGCAATGTAAGTAACGGTTCAACTCCGTTCCGGGGCACAAAACGCTTTTAGAAGCGTTTTTTTTATGCTTGTACTTTTTTGTAGGTTATAAAAAAGATAACTTGCATAATAACTTTTTGCGGCGATGGCGAACCTGCCTGCCGGCAGGCAGGATTGGTAGACGCACTACGTTTAAAACTAAAAATAAATTTTATGTTTTATGTTTACGTTATAAAAAGTTTGAACAGGAATTATATATATGTTGGCATAACAGATAATATTGAAAGAAGATTTTTGCAACATAACAATGGGGAGAATAAATCAACAAAAGCTTATGCTCCGTTTGTTATAATACATACTGAAAGTTTTAGTACAAGACCAGAAGCCAGAGAAAAAGAAAAGTATTTTAAATCTGGAGTTGGAAAAGAATATCTTAAAACAGTAAAACTACCTGCGGCGATGGCGAAACTGCCTGCCGGCAGGCAGGATTGGTAGACGCACTGTTTTAAAAACTACTTGCGGCGATGGCGAAACTGGTAGACGCACTACCTTGAGGTGGTAGCGCCCATACAACCGGGTGTGTCGGTTCGAATCCGATTCGCCGCACTTAAACCTGCTTTTGGCAGGTTTTTTTTATTTAATTTATTTATGTAGAAATGAAAGTGCGGAGCTACCTGCGGCGATGGCGAACCTGCCTGCCGGCAGGCAGGATTGGTAGACGCACTACCTTGAGGTGGTAGCGCCCATACAACCGGGTCGCGGTTCGAATCCGATTCGCCGCACTTAAACCTGCTTTTGGCAGGTTTTTTTTATTTAATTTATTTATATAGAAATGAAAGCGCGGAGCTACCTGCGGCGATGGCGAACCTGCCTGCCGGCAGGCAGGATTGGTAGACAAACTACCTTGAGGTGGTAGCGCCCATGCAACTGGGTCGCGGTTCGAATCCGATTCGCCGCACTTAAACCTGCTTTGGCAGGTTTTTTTATTGAAATTTTATGTAGGATTCTGCAATATCAAAAACCGGGCTTTTTGTATGAACAACCTGCCTAAAAAAACTGGTCATTAATAAAAAAATATCGGCCAAGATAACTCTCCTATTGCTGTTAGAAATAACTTGCAAAACCAACGTATAAAAAAAACATAGATAAAATTACTTATATCAAATCAAATACTTACCTTCATTTTAGCAACAATACATTAAAGCTGTGTCCTTTCAAAATGGGACTGAGGGACGGCGAAGCCCTGCCCCGGCGGAAAAAAGGAAGGGAATATAAAACTTGACATTGCTCATAATTTGCGCCTCAGTTTAATACGCATTTATTAGAAAGAGAGTAGATGTAATTTTTGTTAAAGGTAAACTAGTGTTTTTGAAATAAAGGTAGCAGAGTGATATTCGCTTCTAAAAAAATAGATGCTGATAAAAATAAATGACTTAATAAATGGACTTTTTAGAGGCAAATTAAGTCATATTAAACAATATTTGTTAGCATATAACAAAACATTGATTTATAATAACTTAATAGGGCGCAAAAAAAATTGTTTTAAAGACAAAAACAATTTTTTCAAAATTCAAAACAATTAAAAAAACGCCCTATCAAATTACTGATTACTAATACCTTAAAAACTACTTAAATTTACCCAGTGCGTACAATACATACGTTGTACGCTATATATCCACCAGCTCACTAAGCCAGCAGTGACATTTGCTGTCCAATTTTTCGAGATTCACAACTATTGTAAGTTTATTAGATTAGTATTGCGAAATGAAAACAACAATAATCCGTCATGACTGATACAAAAAAGTATCTACAGCAATATTTTTCTAGTGTTCAGCCATATAATAAAAAAGAAAGACGATACTCTTCTCTTATTTTAGGGCTGAGGGATGCCAGGCTAATTACTAATAGAAATGTAGAAACGGGTGTAGTTACCTTTAAGACAAGAGCACCGCTAAGTCCTGCAAATTGGGGAGGTGCAATTATTTATTTAATAGTTCTGGAATTAATTGGAACCTGCTTTAAGAAGGTAGATAAACTCAATTCAGGTAGTAATCCTATATATGAGGCCTTATGTTGTTTCTCTGATCTTTCTGATGGAGAGGCAAGGGCAATTGAATCTTTAAGACATTCCTTTGCTCATAACTACGGACTTATAAATATTCAAAGAAAAAAAGAAAAGATAGTTGAAAATCGAACCCATCATTTCCAATTAATTGCTGATCCTAAAAGTAAAAAGATTGTTGTTGAAAGAAAACAAGCTTGGGACGGTCAATATCACACAATTAACAAGCAAAACACTACTCAAGTTAATATTTGGCAACTTGGCGAGTTAGTCGAACAAGTTTTTAATAATCTGGTACTGCACAATAATAAAGACGAAATAGAATTGATTTTACCTAAAGGAATAGCTGAATTAAAAGCAAAATATACAGTTATAATCTAAAACTTATCTTAAGGCCCATTAAATTAAAAAAATGAAAAAAAGTATAATCGGTATCTCATTGTTGCTTATTTCCCAATTTGCTTTTTCGCAATCCCTAACCTTAACACAGTTAATAGATCTGAATGAAATGTCGTGGGATAATTTTGATACGTATGTAATAAACAAGGAATACAGTTTCTCAAAAACAGTGAAAACAAAATATAAAGATGGAAGTTTCCACTACGACAATAAAACTTATTCTACCAAATTGAATGGATTGATGGCTTCATACTTCATCACAAAATATATATCTGAAAGTAGTAAAAGCAGAATGATTAGGTATCAGACAGCGAAAAGTAAAGATTATGCAATGCTTAAAAAAGAAATTAGTGACTTAGGTTTTGTGTCGACAAAAAATTATTCTGTATCAGATTCCGTGATAGTTTTTGAATACAAAAAAGATGAAATTCAATTGCAAGTATATTCCCATCTAAGCAAAAATGCTGCTAACACCAATTCTACGGTTTATGAAATATGTTTGACGACTTATTGAACTATTTTAATCACTCCATGTACAGCGTACAACAGGCGGTTTGCCAAAATGGGGGCGGACGGAAGCCGTGTTTCAACTTTTTGTTTTTCAATTTTGCTTTTGTTCCGGCTGGACATTAATAATTTAGCTAAGTACAAATCATCAGCTTTTATCTATAAATTTATCTTCGGTAAGCCGGGGCGGACACAGCAACTATTCCCCCACTTCGGCAAGCCGTACCGTTAGTGGCAATGTTATCGCATGCGTCGTCCTAAAATAGGTTGACTAAAAATTAAACCATTTTAGCAACTATTATGACTACAAGCGCAACCTGGGCTCGTTTAAAAAAAACGAAGCCCTGCCCAAAAAAAGAGTACCAAAAAGTAAGTTTTGACCTTAAGCTTATTATCATTGACAAAATATCCAATGGTCAAATCTCCCTGCGACATGCTGCGGAAGTTTATAATATTTCTAGAAGCTCCATTAGCTATTGGATGAAAAAATTAAGCAACTTTACACAAACAAAAAAAAGTATGAGTAAGAACGATGAAATAAAAAAACTTAGAGAGAAAATTGAAGAACTAGAATTCATTAAAGATTTTCAACAAGATTGTATTGTAGATTTTGAAACAATTACGGGGCAAGAATTATCAAAAAAGTATTTGCCCGAAGCATTAGCAAAAGAGATAGCCAAAAAGAAGAAAAAGCTTACAAAGTAAAATGGCTCTATCAATGTTTCGGGATAAGTAAGCAAGCTTATTACCAACGTATAAAATCTAACAATAAAAAAGAAATGCAAGCGATAAAAATAAAGGAACTAATTGGACAGTTCAGAAAAGAACAAACACAACTAGGTATAAGAAAACTACATCTCGATATTAATACTGACTTAGAAAAAAATGACATTAAAATGGGTAGAGATGGCTTGTTTAATTTTGCTCGTAACAACGATTTATTGATACGTAAAACGAAGCTATGGCACATCACCACTGATTCTAAACACGGTTTCTATAAATCGCCCAATCTTATTAAAGACATACTTCCAACAAAGGCTGAGCAAGTTTTTGTAACAGACATTACGTACATAAAAATTGAAGATGACCATGCTTACCTTGCCTTGGTTACAGACCTGTATTCGAAGAAAATAATGGGCTATTGCATAGCAGACAATATGAAAGTGCCAATGGTACAACAGGCATTAAAAATGGCCATGAAAAACTGTATTCATAAAAGAAAATCTATCATACACCATAGCGACAGAGGCATACAATATTGTTGTGATAAATATGCAAATTTTGCAAGAGATAATAAATTTGTAATGAGCACAACCGAAAAATATGACCCATACGAGAATGCTGTTGCCGAAAGAATAAATGGAATTTTGAAATATGAATTTGGAATGAACAAAAATATTCCGACAATTGAAATTGCAAAGAAAATGATAATACAATCTGTAGAAATTTACAACAGCAAAAGAAGGCATTATTCTCTAAAAATGAAAACGCCTAACTTTGCTCATGTAAACCAACAACACGATTACGTTTCCTACAAAAGAGGCATCGATAAACGGGTAAAGTGTTGATAAGTTTTTTAAAACCCAGCGGGAAGATTTTTTAGAAAACTTATCAATACTTTATTCGTAAACACAAACTTTGAACTATTTTTATAACAAAAAAATGGTCAACCTATTTCAGGACAAGACAGA
>JANPCB010000040.1:0-25663 GCA_031430735.1 Ferruginibacter sp.
AATTTTAGTTTTAGCGGCTTAAAAACATCTATTCTATATTTTTTAAATAATGCAGGCACAAGCAATGTTTTTAAAGAAGAGTTTAAAGTAACGCAAGATGAAAAACAACAATTTATTGCTGAAAACTTAGCAGATATTTGTGCTAGTATACAAGATAGAATTGTTAGTATTTTGCTTAACAAACTTAAAAAAGCAGTAAAACAAACTGGCGTTACACAACTTTGTTTAGCTGGTGGCGTAAGTGCAAATAGTGGCCTCCGAAAAGCTTTTGAGGAGCTTGGCAAAAAAAACAATTGGGCTACATTTATTCCTCCTTTTGAATATTGTACCGACAATGCAGCAATGATAGCTATTACTGGTTATTACAAGTATTTACAAAACGATTTTGTGGATTTAGGGGTGAGTGCAAGCGCAAGAAGCATATGAGACACTGATGACACTGATTGTTACAGATAAATGACGGATTTTTATCAGTTTTTAATCAGTCAAAATCTGTTCAATCCGTGTCTCCAAAAGCTCATACTAAATTATAACAATCAGTATTCCATCAAATGGCTAACTCTTATTTTCAATTTAAACAATTTACAATACAGCAAGATAAATGTGCAATGAAAGTATGTACAGATGCTTGTGTTTTTGGCGCATTTGTAGCTGGTTATTTGGCGCCACAAAAAATAAATAATTGCTTAGATATTGGCACAGGCACAGGCTTGCTTAGTTTGATGTTAGCACAAAAAAATGACATGAGTATAGATACTGTAGAAATAAATACAGAAGCGTACTTACAAGCAAAAGAGAATATTGAAAACAGTGTATACAAAAATAAAATTTCTATACATAATCAAAACATTATTCAATTTGATAACAAAGAGAAATATGATTTTATAATAACCAATCCACCCTTTTTTGAAGGTGATTTAATGTCATCTCAACAAAATAAAAATCAGGCTAAACATAATGAAAGCCTTACACTACCAAAGCTTTTACAAAGCATAAAACGCTTAGTAAAAGATAATGGTGAATTTGCAGTGCTACTACCCTATCATAGAATTATTGAATTTGAGCTTTTGGCAAATGACCTAAATTATTTTGTACAAAAAGAAATACTATTGAAGCAAACACCTAAACATGCCTATTTTAGGGGCATACAAATTTATTCATGTACACAACTAAAAAAAACAAAAACAGATTTAATAATTAAAGATGAAAATAATTTATACACAAATTCGTTTGTAGAATTGCTAAAAGACTACTATTTGCATTTATAACCCTGCATATTCCTTCATATAGCTAAACTCGTTCGTAAGAGCACCATTCTTTACCAATGTAGCTTTGTCTAAAGTAGCGCTACCTCCTAACCGAATATCATCTAAAACAAATTTTATTAATTGCTCACCAAAATAACGGCTAGCATCTCTGGGTAATTCATTGGGCAAATTTCCTACGGCCATAATATCAATACTGTTTTCTAAATAGGGAGAAGTCTTCTTAAAACTAGTTTTATCTACACCATACACAGGCTCTTCAATAGTTGCATCTCCAATGTTGCAGGGTACACTGCCACCAGCATCATCCGTAATATCTGCAATTGTTTTAATTCTAAAATCAGTGCTTTTTAAATCTTCCATTTCAAACAAACGAGGAATATTTTTTTCCCAATAAACACCATTCATTAAAATATCGGTTTGTGGCAAAAATTGTTTAAAGGTGCAAGTATAGTTTTGCGGATTGTTATGAAAATCTTCTCTGGCATATTTTTTAGATTCAATATGCTCATACAAGTCTGCCCCTTTTAAATGCACATAAACAGGGTAAGAAAATGCTCTACGTAAATAATCTTCGGGCTCTACTTGATGAATTCCCATTAAATTCATAATTTCTAAAACCCCGTGTGCTACCCTTCCACTGCCCGTTACAGCAATTTTAATATTGGGCAGCTTTAATCCAAAATAAGTATGAATGAGTTGTCTAAAATCTTTTGAAGCGGCTACTCTTTTTAAATTAAATGTTTTTGTACGATTGCCATAAGCCATTATTCCATTATGTGCACCAACAATTCCTGCAAAAAAACCAAACCCAATTATTCTTGCTCCATCTTCATGCTCTAAACATTCATAATCTATTAAGGTAATTTTTTGTTCAATTATTTTTTTAAAAAGAGCTTGGTTATAAGATTGTAATTTTTTTGTATGGCTAAAAAATAAATAAGTTTTATTAGGCAGCAACATTTCTTTAGGTACTTCTTTTATTCCTAGTAGTACATCGCAACCACTTAAATCTTCGTTAAGTTCTACTTTTGCCAATTCATATTCTTTGTTTGTAAAACAACGAGTAGAGGATGGTTGCACTTTAATAGTAACATCCGCAAAGTTTTTATGGAGCCATTTACATTGTGCCGGTGTAAGTGCTACACGGCTATCAGCAGGTATTTTACCCTCTCTTATTAAACCAATATTTAGCATGAATCGTTTTTTACAAGAGGCAAGTTATACCATTTTAAATAATTATTTTTGCACCATGAATTATTTTGAACTTTTTAATTTGCCTGTAACGCTTAAAGTAGATAAAAGCCAACTTGCAAAAAAATATTTTGAATTGCAGAAACAGTTTCACCCCGATTTTTTTACACAAGCTAGTGAAGATGAACAAGCCGATGCCTTGGAAAAATCATCTATGCTAAATACTGCTTTAAAAACTTTAAAAAATGAAGACGAAACACTTAAATACATTTTAATTCAAAAAAACTGTTTGCAAGAAGATGAAAAATATCAACTTCCGCCAACTTTTTTAATGGATGTAATGGAGTTAAACGAAGACCTAAATGAAGAGACAATACAAAAAATAGAAGCATTTGAAAGCACCCTTTATGTAGACGTTAAAGAGATTGTTGAAAACTATAATAATGAAACCGTTTCACCTGCACAATTAGCAAGTTTAAAGGAATACTACTATAAGAAAAAATACTTACAACGTATTTTGGAGAGAATTGAGGATTAACGTAATATTGCACCCCAACTGCAAAGTTGCCCATGTGGCGGAACCTGCCTACCGGCAGGCAGGTTGGTAGACCAGCAGTCTAAAAATCTGTAAATTATTTGCCCATGTGGCGGAATTGGTAGACGCAGCAGACTCAAAATCTGCCATTCGCAAGGGTGTGAAGGTTCGATTCCTTTCGTGGGCACTCGGTTTTTTAAGCTAAAACTCAATAGGAACGCTACAATTAGCGTTCCTATTGCTTTAAATGGAAATAGTAACCTTTATTTTTCGTGGCAATAAGTCGCAATAAGTCGCAATATCTTACGTACTTTACTTTAACATTACATAAACAGTTACTTTAACATTTAATAAAAATTGTATGGAGAATGTAAACGTATTTCCAATGGTGTATAAACACCGCATTAATTCCGCTGGTGAAGTTCCTGTTGTGCTTTGTGTTACCCTAAAGAATAAACCTGTGCTTTATGAATCGCTACATAAGAAAGTAAAATTAGCAGATTGGAATGCTGAAAAAAGATGTTCAAAATCAAATAAGCTATTAAACGCATTACTTGAAAAACGCAAATCGGAATTACTAAATGAGTTTACTAAAAGTGAATTATTGGGAATTAAATTAACCAAACAAAACATTCGTTCGGTGTCTGCTGGTGGTAATGCTAAACTTTCCTTTGCTGATTTTGTAACTGAATTGATTAAGGAACGAACTGGTAAGTTTAGCCAAAGCACATTAAACCACTATAGCTCCATTAGTACAAAAGTAACTAACTATGACAACGGTGTTAAATTAGCTGATATTGATGCTGAATGGTTGCTAAATTTTGAAAAAGACCTAAGGAGTACTGGCAACTCAGTCAACACACTTTGGAGTGATTTCAAGGCTTGTAAAACGGTATTAACAGCTGCCCACAAAAAAGACCTAATCAATAAAAATCCATTCCTTAATTACAAGATGCCACCTTATGTGCAACAAATACCGGAGTACTTAACTGAAGATGAAATTAATAAACTCCATAATCTTGTATTTACCATTGAGCAACCAGGTCTTAAACTTGCCGGTATGCAGTTTTTGTTATCCTGTTATACTGGTTATAGAATAGGCGATGCAAAGCGGTTTAATGATACAATGCTTGTAAATGGTAAGGTGCAACTTAGGGCAAAGAAAAACGGGTCCATAGTTTCCATACCAGTACACACCAAACTAAAGCCTGTAATTGATTTTTTGAAAACAAATACAATGGATCTATCAGAGCAAAAAACAAGGGAATATGTAAAAGAATTATGCAAGTTAGTCGGAATAAAAAAGCACGTAAAGTTTCACACCTCAAGACACTCCTTTGCAATGCTCTTAATGGAGAAAGGTTTTACCATTAATGAAGTTGCGGAGTTGATTGGAGATACTGAACTAATAACTAAAGTTTATGCAAGGGTTTCAAATGAGCAATTGAGTAACAAGATTATTGATAAGTTGAATAGTTTATAATGAATTTAAGTATTGCTGTAATGCTTCTGTTAAATTACTTTCGAAACTATGATTAGCAGGACTTGCGAAGTACTTGCCTTTAATAATTTTAATCTCCAGTTTTGAGGGCTTAGAGCCATAGCCTTTGAAAGAAACTGGTATAAATAAATAAACATTTTCCTCTTTTTCAAAAACCTCAAAACTTCCGGTACCATAATGATTAATTTCTACAGTTTTAAAAAGGTATTTCACAAAGTGAAGGTAATAAAAATGCACCTTGATTTGAAGTGCATTTTTATACTATTTACTTAACTTATAAATTAAGTCCATCTACTTATTCGATAAGTGGCACGGTAACTTCGTTTTTTTCGATATACACCATCACCCTCTCGGCTGCCAGCTTCGTTTGTATTTCCTTCAACGGAACTGTAAACGCTGCTGTTAATACCGTAATCGTAAAAGTAAGTATGTGCGATTCGCCTTAAACTGGTAAACCAAAGTACACTTACATCACCAGCTTGTGGCTGCTTCAAAATTCGCCTACCATCATAAACTACGTTATTGGAGTTAAAAGCGGTGGGTGACCATCCTGTAATTGGCGGTGAGTAACCAGCTTGAATAAAGCACCATTTAACAAAGGCAGCACACCAAGGATTGCCTTTACCTAATCCAACGGCTCGTAAATAAGTTTCTACCATTACACCGTCGTTACGGCCAGTTAATTCTGTAACACCAATTTGAGAGGTGTAAACGGCTTGTACCGATTTAAACTTATCTACTTGGTAGGTTGCCTGTTTTGTTTCGGTTATCGGTGGGGAGGCATACCCAACGCTAAAGGCTAAAGTTGTAATCAACAATACCGATAGAAATTTTGATAATCGCATAAAGTTTAAACTAATTTTAAGTACACAAATATTATTGCAGTAACGTAGTAAATGAAGATGCCAAAGGCTATTGCATAGCGTAATTTAACTGAAGCATTTTTCCAGTCCATTTTACTGTAATTAAAATGCTCCTCTTGTTTTGTAACCCTATTGATTTGCTTTTGTCCATACAGATACTTATACAAACCCCTGAAGGTGAAATAAAGCCCACCAACGGCAAAGTTTGTAGCACCTATAACAACTGCACCAGCAAGGAATAAGGGTTGAATAAACGAAGGGTCGTAAGCGCCAACACCAAACCCAAATACTGCCTGTAAAAATGTACCGGCAAACCAAAATAAAAGGAATACCAAAGGAACACTCCAGATGCCGTCAATAAGTTGCAAAATAAATTTTAACTTTTTCATGCTTTTACTATTTTAAATTTTGATGTAATTTTTGATATGATAAGAATTGCTAAACCACCTCCAGCACCAAGTCCGATTATTTGCCAAAAAGAAAGCACTTGTGTTTTGCTGCTTTTATTAGATGTGGCAACGGTAGCCTTTAAACTATCCAATTCTTTTTTCCATCCACTGTCATATTTTAAATGGCTATTCTCATTCGATTGCCTTCCACCTTCACGTATAAGTATTGGTTGTGTAGTGTTGTTGTATATGGGCTGTAAAACCTTTTCAGTAGTTTCTTTTACTGGTTGTTGTGGGTACAGGTACTCTCTCCACCATTCACTTTCATTTTTAGAGGTGGCTACTTCTTTTTTTACAGCTCCGCTATCCAACTTTTTTACGTTGGCGGTATCTGCTTTAAATTGGCTGCTATTCTTAGTAGTTGTACAACCACTTGTAATTAGTAAAATAGTACTTACTACTGCAAAAATTATTAGCCCAATTATTGTAGCAATCAATTTCCAAAAATATTTACCGTCCATCATACTCGTTTTTTTAATTCGTTAATTTCTTGTCTCAATTTCCCGTTTTCAACTTTCAATTCATTTACTAATAATCTTAACTCATCTACTTCTTTTTTCATATCTTGGGCCAATTGTCGCCATATAGTAGTAGCCTTTTCCACTCCTTGTACTTCGGATAATTCAGCATCGGCATTATTTTTTTTTCTACCAATCAGCCAGCCAGCGGCAAGGGTAATAAAGGGTATTAAATATTCTTTCATTTTTTTTTTATTATGTTTTAAAAAACTTTACCTAAAAATCCTGCTCCTGTTTGCTGATTTAGTTTAACACCCAATGTATTAGAATCATAAGTGTATGTATAACTACTTAATTGGAAACATCTTCTTTGTAATAGTCTTTTATATTTTTCGTGATTTAAGTTTGACATTTGTTGACATAATACAGCAGCTATTCCAGATAAATGAAAAGCTGATTGACTACTGCCATAAGTGTTACTTACTGAACCATTTTGATAAAATAAACAAGTTACTTCTGGCAATCCTGATGCTGTTACCCAAGAACCATCATGTAAATGTGCATTAGCAGTATGGTTTTTTGCTGCTACAATTACTCCTGTTACATTTGCTGGATGAGCTAAAGGTGTATCAACAATATTACCTGCTGCACATATAACAATAATACCTGCTGCAATGGTTGCAGTTATAGCTGCATCACAACCTGCTCCTAAATCTAATGAAATATTTGCAACTCTTATATTGTTTGCAACTTTATTTGTAACACACCAATTCAAGGCAGCTATAACAGATGTGGAGCCTAATTCTAAAGCTTTTAAAGAGTAAATATTTGCTTCTGGACATATTCCAGTTGCTGAGCCTAGCATTGCACAAGCTCTACTTCCATGAACATTAGGGTCTAAATTAGCCCCAAGTCCTGTAAAGTCAAGCCTTGTTAAATGTAACACACCTGCTGCATGAGCATCATCGCAACCACTATCTAAAATGGCTACACCTATTCCATTACCTTTTAAACCTGCTGCTTGGGCAGTATTTAAACCTAAATAAGCATACAAAGCTGTACCACCATTTCCTATTGCTGTAGGGTCTGCTAATAATGTGTTAGGTGTATCTTCATACAAATAAATCTTAGCTTCTATTATTTTATCAGCTTGTTCTTTAGTAAGATAAAATATTACACTATCTACAGCTTCATAAATTGTACAATTTACAAAACCAGTTAATAGTTCTCTTATTTTAAAATAATCTTGATATGTTGATATGTATCTTTTCATTAACCTTGTTTTACTGACATATACGTTCTATTTGTATAGTCTTGAATTTCTTGTTGGTTTAAAACATTTGTAAAATCAAAAAGATTATTAGCATAAATCCAATTTCTAATGTCGTTCCAAAAAGTAGTAAAAGTTGTGGAGTTTACTGTTATAGTTTCTTGTAAAAAACTACCCATTCTTGTATGTGAAATGATTACAGAAGTTGTTCCAATATCAAACTCTCCGTAAATATCATTTAAATTTGTTGGTGAGCCAATAACATTATCTATTACATCTTGTGCATTAGCTGATAATGGCGTTGAGTAATATATTTTTTTAATTACTCCGTCATTAATAATTCTTATACCGAAATTAACTGTTGTGTTTGCATCTATTGAAGGTATTTCAATAACCCCATTAGGTAATCCGTCTCCAAACCCACCAGCAGTTTCTCCTGTTATTTCCCAATACGTAGGAAGTACACTTGAAACTGGTGCTGTTGTACCTATTGTTAATGTTGCACTTGTTATTCTTACGTCATAGTCTACTGCTGCTGGCACAGGTGCAAAAGCAAATGTTCCATAATTACCTATAGAAACTACATTTACTATTTGTAAAATTAATTGTGTATTAGTATCTATAAGTAACACTTTAAGTCCTGTTGGTATATTATCTTTTCCTACTAATACAGGATTATCAACACCTCCTGTAGAAGCATTTTGGTCATTATACACATTACCTGAGATAATTAAACCACTAGGTGTATTATTTTTATATAGTAGCACTCCGTTAATCATTATGCTTTTGTATTACCGCCTAAAATAAATAAATTACCAAAACCACCAGTAGAACTAGAAGCTGTGTATACAACTACTGGAGCATATTGTCCATTACTTTTTGTATGCCCATCAGCGTTAAATATGTCTATAAAAGCATTTGCAGCAGAAAACACTAAATCAGCACCAACCATTGAAACATGGGTGCAATTATAAGAATTAGGATAATCAAATGGAATTATTATACTCATGTCTTCAGTATCTTCTTCTCTGTAAACATTATTCCAATCCCAAGGTTCTGCTGTATAAGGGCTAACAGATATTTCTTTTGGCTCTCTACCATTTATATCTCCTACAATTGTAGCAACGTTTTCATCAATGCTTCTACTATATTTACAAAATCTAACATTAGCAGGTGATGTAATGTTTAAAATACCGCCATTATTAGAATTAGAATCTATACTTCCAGTTTGTGAATTATTAATAATAGACCCATTATTAGAATTATTTGTAACACCTCCAGTATTAGAATTGTCACTAATACCCCCATTATTAGAATTAGACGAAACTTGTTTAGTATTATTACTAATATCTCCATTATTAGAATTATACTCTATAACTCTGCCGTCACTAATATTTCCAGATATATTTCCAGCATTACTGTTATAATTTATTTCTCTGCTAACATTATCAGAAATATTGCCTTCATTAGAGTTATTATTTATATTTCTAGTGATGTTATTTTTTATAACACCTTTATTGGTATTAAAATAATAAGAATATTCATCTTGTAAATTATTATTATAAAAACCAATTATTATGTTATCTCTAAATTCTGCGTAATTCCAATCACTATGATAACAAGGGTTATTAGATGCATCGTTTCCAGCATCTAACCAATAAGTTTTTGAACAACCTAATATATTACCTTTATCATCCCATTGACTAAATATCCAATCATTAGCAAAATCATATTTACAACCAAATGTTATTAATGCATATTCACCATTTGTAGCTGTAAGAGGGTCTACTAATCCTATAGCTGGACCACTTAAATTAAAATCACTATCTGCTAAAACTGTTGTAACTGAAGGTGTTCTATTCCAAACCTTACCACCCCATATCCATAAACCATTTGGAATATCTGTTCCATCTAATGCTCTATCATAAACCCCTTGCCAATTATTACCATTACCATCTACACCTACTGTGTATTGAGTAGGGCAATATTGTTGTACTACACCATCTAAAGCAAATTCATTTACTGAAATAGCTTCAATAAATATGTTTCTATCAGAAATAAAATAATTAACTCCAGCTTTTAAATTACTATTATTTTTTAACAATAAAATTTGGGCATAGGTTCCGTATATCACCCCCGATTTAGATATTTTAACCTTCTTATTTACCCCATTTTTTACGACAGGAATAAATTCTTCACCGTCAATTTCATTTGCAAGTACTTCTTGCATTTGAGATATTTTAACTGTTGCCATAATTAATATTTAAAAAGGGTGGTGCCCTTATTCTTCTATAATAAAATCACCACCCTCTGTTATTATTGGATTGTTATCTTCCGTAATTATTGAGCCGGACGGAATACCGGCATCTAAAAAGCCTTGCAGATAAATATTGATTTGATAGTCGTATCTTTTACCATAATTGGCAAATTGGTACTTACTACTTCACATTCAACATTCCATACTACTTCTTCTTCCAAATCATCTGCTACAGGGTCTTTGGCTTTAATAGAAGCTGGCTTATCGAATATTCTTACCAAACTACTTGTACGGAAAAAAGGAACTAAATCTGTTCTTTCACTAATCTCATTAAAGAAATGATAGTTGTCCGCAAAATCAGGGTCGTTAAACATTAGCTTCATGGTTCTTGGGCCATAACTGCTTTTTCTATCTCCGTACCCTTTTAATTCTTTAGGATCACCAGGATCGTAGCTACCTGAAGTTTTTGGAATTAAAATAATACTACCAGATGCAATACCATCATCCCATTTAGTAATATCGGTAGGGTTTGCTAATAAGGTTGGCAAATAGGCTTCTTTAATAAAACCTGTGCTTCGTGTACGAGCAAACTCTCTTACTTGCCCCTCTGGGCAATCATGGCAAGTATGTGCTGCTTCACTAGCACCACAGCCGTACAAATATGAATAGCTCATTTGTAATGCAGCCAAAAAATTTATTTTCATTTTACAATTTTTAAAAGGTTAATTAATTACACAAACATTGCTCAACACAATGCTGTGAAAATGATAATTCAATTTTGTAGCGAATGAGAAACATACTCATTTGCTCCGTTAAGTAATAATCCGATTGCGGATACTCTTGTTTATAAACAGCCAGTGCATCCATATTTGAGGATACCGGAGTGATTAAACAAGTACTTATTTTTAAGTCGGCAAATAATGCAGTACTTAATTTTTGTGGCATACCAAAAATTAGCAATGGTTCTAAAACATCTTTTGTTTTACCCGTTATTTTGCTATTGGTAATTACCACCATGGATAGGTCGCTGGTGCATTTGATATTGTATTCATCTCCATAACTTTTTTTCTCAACACTATAAGTCTTACTATTAAGTTTATGATAAACTTGTAAGGCTAACTTACTGTTAAGTGTTATTGGAGTGTCTTTACCGTTTGCATCAACTATTGCAGGCAATAATTCTAATTTGCTTGGTTCTTTAGTTCCTTTTGTATTTCTTGTTACAACGGAACTAAGACCATAAAACATTGCTGGTTGCAATTTTTCTTTGTTCAAAGAGCCAGCCTTTAAATCTTCATTTATAAATGATATTATTTGATTTAAGAAAGGCATCTAAATTGTTTTTAAATATTCAGGTGTAAATTCTTGAGCAGTTTTTATGGCTAACTCTTTTTCACTTGTAGTAAGTTTTGTTAAAATTTTCTTTTTATATGTCGCTTCAACGTAATCAGCTTTTTTGCGATTATCATTATTCAAATAACCTATGCCGTAACCATTACCTGAATCAACTATGTTTAAATCATTTTCCATTTGACGAGTCAATGATATAACCACTTTAGTGTCTGCTGTACGGTTGTAAACTTTTCTATTTTTACCAACTTTATCCTCTCCTGTAAAAACACCAGTCTTTTTATTTAAACGAATTGTTCTATCGCTATAAACACCAGCATCTCCTTTAGCTTCAGATTTTTTTAACTTGTAATTACCTTGCTTATCTTTTTTAGCATCTTTGTAATTACCAGTTCTTACAACCATATACTCCTTAGAATAATTACCAATTTGACCTCCACTACTGTCTTTTCCATCAACATGAATACGTTGTTTAAAATCGGGCAAAACAGCCATTGCAACTGTTCTAAGTATTGGATCAGGGTTATTTTTCAAAGCCTGTATTTGCTCCAATTTTAGTTTAATAACTATTCCAATATTTGAACTTACACTTAACATATTAAGGTGTTTGCATTACCCATTTTACAGCATCATTACATTCAAGGCATGAGGTTAAACAATCGCTATCACTTGGCTCCATACTATTTACGGCATCATTTAAAGCGCTTTCAAACTCAATAAAAAAATCTTGCTTTAGTTTTTCTGCCTTTTCTAAATCAATAGTTGTGTACCGGCTCATTTCATCCGTGCTGGTACGTTCAATCATTAATTCGGTGC
Organism: Ferruginibacter sp.; assembly: GCA_031430735.1. GTDB lineage: Bacteria > Bacteroidota > Bacteroidia > Chitinophagales > Chitinophagaceae > Ferruginibacter. The sequence goes on from JANPCB010000040.1 coordinate 11,959, forward strand.
CATGTAAATACCAAAGAGCAACGTCAAACAAATCCTTTTTTTCGCAAACCAAACATTCCACTACAGTTTTATCAGTTAGTTTGTAGCATTGGTTTAATTTAGCCTTAACAGCCAACTCAAACCTTTTCATTGTTCGTAAAACCACATCATTCCAAAGACCTATAAATGTTTCCTGTTCATCATTAGCCAAAGCATCAATCATTTCTAACGTAACGCCAGGCAAAGAGTTGATATAAAGTTGTGGAGCAACTGTATAAGTAACTCCACAACCTTTAATACCAATTCTATTTGCTAAACAATCCAATTAATTAGGTGTTAGATGCATTATATAATAGTGTACCATTAACCCCACTTAATCTATCAGTTGTTGCATACGCATCTGTAGGAATAAATACGGTTTGATAAGCACAGCTTAAAATCACATTCCATCCACGACCTAATGCCACAGGTACACCGCCAATAGTTTCTGTGCTTGGACAAGTACGGTAAGTTAATTGAACATCAAATTCAAATCCTGCCATACTACCTTGACCTAAAGTATCGGTAATAGGTAAAGTCATCGTCATAAAGTAATCACTACCTTTTTGACCTGCTTTTATACCACGGAAACGGCAAGTGTTTACAAACTGAACTGCATCTTTTTCAAGTAATGCAAATCTGTTTGCTCCCCAAGCTGCTTGTGCACCATGATCGTAATAGAATTTCGGTAATGCTAAATTTGAAGTATTAACACCACTTTGGTCTGAACTTTTTGCACCAGCATTGTGTTGGATGTAATAATTATTGATTAAACCACTACCAACAATTGTTGAATTACGAACATCAATTAAATTATCCATACCATCAGCAACAACCTTGGTCATACCTTGCTGTAATGGGTTTGTAGATGCCGCTAAGATGAAGTTTAAAGCAGTTGCAGTATTTACACCTGTAACCACGTTTTTACCAAAATTTGCAGCTTGGTAAGCCAACAAATCATCATTAATATCACCAAATAAACCATTGGCCCAATGAATGATGGTTTGGTACACTTCTTTCATCACAACTGTTTGCCCCATTCTTGTAGGAGAGAGGGCATCTTGGTAAAATTGTGCAATCAAATCATCTTCAAAAGCAAAACCCAATGCTCTAAAACTTGTAGCCGGAACGGTTATGGTTTTGTACGCAGGTTGCACTTGAATTGAGCAATCATCTGTAGTAACAGATTTGCCTTTAACGCCACGCTGGCGGTAACGAATTTCTACGTTACGCATATATCCACTACCATCGTCTTTTGCGGTAGAGATAACATCGGGTTTATTATTCCCTAATAAATATTGTAAATATCCTGGAGTATCTACTTTAGTAATCGGAGCTGCCCCACGAAATACCTCAGCAGAAGTCATCACAAGAGCTTTAGCTAAGCCTTTGCCTTCCATTGTAGTAAAATTTAAAATTTGTAAGAGTTGTATTGAACTCCTAACCCATAGTTGCTAACTGAGCTTCTAACTCAGCGACAATTTTTGAATTGCCACCAGCTGCAAGTGTAGTTACTGTTCCGCTTGATGCTGTAGATTGTTGTTGAGTAGCATCGTTAATTTTCAACAACTTGTTTTGTGCCAAAGCACCATCTATGAAAGTGTTAGGCTCTAATGCCTCGTGGTTATCGCTGTAAGCAGGTTGCCCTTCTTTATTTACGATAGTTAATTGTCCTGATTCAGTTCTTTTGATAGTGAAACCTTTTTTAGAAAGTTCTTGTTGAACCGCACCTAAAGCTGTAGAAAGTTTAAGATTGGTATCCATTTCAGCAGGGAAAATATAATTTTTACCGCTTAGTATTGTTTTCAGTTCAAACGTTGTTAAGTCGTTCTCCCTTGTATTTTTAAATTCGTTTTCTTTAGCAACTAAGCTATCTTTTAAATCCTTCAATTGCTTATTGTAATCAGCTTCTTTTTTAGCAAATTCATCAGCTGTTTGTTTATTTCCAGAACCACCAGCTTTTTTACCAGCTTCGTTTGCCAATTTAGTTACAATTGCAATTTTTTCATAAGTATTTTTATTGCTTAAAAAATCTTCACTTGGTTGCAATCCTAATTCAGCAATTAACTCGTCTAGCTTACTATCGGCACCACTTAAAGTAGTTGCTTTTATGGCTTTAATAATTTCGCTGTTGTTTTTTGCAGCATCCAAAGTCAAAAGAGTTTTATCAACCTTACTCACTGTATCATCTGCAATTTCAGCATCCAATGCAAATAGTGGTTTCAATTCTTCAGTTGAAGTATCAATACCAGCTTTCTTTAAAAGTTTTTCTATTAATGCACCTATTTTTGCCATAAAAAGTATTTTCTAAATTTGATTAGAACAGTTAAATTATTATTTAGTAAATGAAGCAATTTTTTTAGATGCAGCATCAATTACAGTCTTACGTACATCGGCACCTGCAATTGTCTTAACTTCTTCCTCAGTTAAAGCGGCATTAATTTTTACAATCAAAGCCTCTGCTGTTTCAATTGGTGCATTTTTAGCAGCTAATAAGGCTTCCAATTCAGCAATCTTAGCATCTTTCTCAGTTACTACACTTTCTAATTCTTTTGCCTTGTCTTGTGCTTCAGCAGCTGTTACATAGCTATTATCAATAAATGGCAGCTTTTCAGCTTCATCTTCTTCCATTTCCTCAAATTTCCATTGCTGTCCAGCAGGTAAACGATTACTAAAAGCCATTAGTGTTGCTTTATTTTCAATCGCAACTTTGTGAATGGTTTTATCTGTTTTTCGGATTACAAGTACTTTTGCCATAAAAATCGATTTATTTTGATGTGTTTGTATTGTAAAAGTACTCTTAAAGATAAAATATTTATCAATTAGATTAAAAATTATGTACCTTTGGTACAAATTGCACAAAATGACTATAAAAATCAATACGGATAATATTGACAAAAAAGTGGTAGATTTAATCATTGATAAGCAGGCAGAATTTAAGAAAGAAAAAGGCAGAATTGTTAGTTTAGATAAGACTGTTGAACGACTTTTGAAGGAGGCTTATTTAAAGAAAAATTAAATATGGATTTTAAAATTTTAACAGAATGTAGTTTTGATAAGGAGGTTACTTTGGAACAAAAGCAGCATTTAAAAAGAATGGCTGCTATTGATATAATTCAAAATCTTGATTCTGATGATTTAGAAAAACTTTTTTATTTTAAGTTTGAATATTTTCATAATCAACCAAAATTAAAAGCAGGCTTTAATGCCGTTTACTTTAAAACAACTATTTAGTATGAGCAAATTCTGTTGCGAATGCATACATTGGGAGAAAGTACTACCACAACTAAGCGGAGATACTTTTGGAGTATGCCAAAGCTCTGTTGTTGGCACTAAAATAGCAGTAGATGGTAAAACGCATTTAGATGAAGGAGGTGTGTTGTGGACTTCTCAATATTTTGGTTGCGTACATTGGAGTAAGAAAAGTAATGAATTGATTAATTTTGATGACATTATTGATAGTGAAACTGGAGAAATAAAATAATTTTGATAAATGAAAAATGAATCACAAATAAAAAATGAGCCTACTTTGTCAAAAGAAGTAGTTGAAAATATGCAAAGCAAAATGCAAAGTGCTGGTGCCGGTAGATTTGTGTCTGATGAGGAATTAAAAAAATACCAGGACAAAAAGAAAGCCCGTCAAAGCTCCTCCAAATAAACATTGTTTCCTTCTACCTTTACTACATTAAACATTGTTCCACTTTCAAATAAGACTTCTTGCTCAGGTGCATGAGATGAAATGCTTTCTATTAATGTTCCTGTCTTTGAAACTATAAAATATTTTACTTTCAATTTCCAATCAAACTTTTGATTTTTAGACGTAGATAAAAAGCCGTCAAAAGCTACAGCCTTTCCAATATTCTGTGAATAACCACTCAACAATTCCTCCACACTCATATTTGATGGGCTATAATTTCTAATAACATTACCCTCATAATTGGGCATTTTCTGTAGTACTTCGTTCAATAAGCTCTCAAACTTTTTTACAGGCATAGATGGATTAACTGAATACAACTCTCTGTTTATTTCATCATGTGCCGATGTTGTATAAGCAAAAATTACTTTTGCTTCATCTTCCGATAAGTTGTATTTTTCTATACCCGAAAGATCGGTAATACTGCTTGTGCTACCAGTAGTTTTTAACGACTTTAGTTCTTTATCAAATTCAGAGAAAGCATCCCGAAAAGCAGGGTGTTTTTCAAGTTCTTTAATAGGCTCTATTGTTATTACGGAAGGATTACTAAATTTGTTTTTTATATATTCAGGTACAGAACTATCTGGCACCCAAAAGAATTGATGACCACAATTATAGCCACCACGGCGAACCTTGAAGTTATCAATATTGGTGTCGGCTATTAAGCCAATTGGTAACCCAGTGCTTTTGCTCAACTTGCATAACTCACCATCAATATTACCTTTAATAATAGTTGGCAATTCCGATTTATTAACCCATTGTTTTGCAGTTAAAAGTGTGCAAAATTCTCTTGTAGTTGTAATATTACTACCAAGATACCTACCCCAATTAAATTGTAAATCTTGCGCTATAGTTTCACCATATTGGGCATTGTATTGATTAATGGCATCTGTAGTTATTTGCTTAGTGTATCGTTGCAAATTACCTTCTCCAGTTTCATTGCTTAGTATATGGTTTCTCAAAACCTCTTGAAAATTTGAATAACTACCTCCAGTAGTAATATTTTGCTGTAAAATTTTTTGAATTGGGCCAATAACATTACTACTCAAACCCTGCCCTATCAAATCGTTTATTGTGCTTTCTATTGCCAGCTGCTTAATGATTGGTAGTGTATTTTTTGGTTTGTACTTTTTATTGAATTGAGAAAAGTAATCATTGTTCAAATTACTAACTGCTGAAAAACTATCTACAAATTTTTGTACAGAACTTTTGTACTCAGCACTAATAATTATCTTTTCTAACTTATTTTGAAGTGTCCCAATCAATTTTAAATTTTCTAAGTTATTAAGCAGTTTACCATTTTTTATCTGCAGTTGTTTTACCAATGGCTGCAACTCATCATATACTAATTTCTGAATGCCAGGAATTGCATTTTGAAACTGATTTATAGCTTCATCTATTGTTGATAATATTGCTTTTATTGATTTCTCCACTTTATATTTGTGCTATGGCTGAATTTTGTAAAACTTGTGCTGATAATTATGGTTTTGAAACCGATACCACACCCTTACTTTGCGAAGGATTCGGTAAAGAATTTGCTATGCAGTTTAACCACTCTTTGCTGTCGGTGCTGGCGGTTGTTGCTGCATTTCTAATAATACTTTTTGCTTTTGCTCGTCTATCATAGTAGCGGCTGTATCATTTGCTTTTATTTTTTCATCTGCAAACTTTACCAATACTTTCATCTGCTCATCATAACTTTTTTCATAAAATTTGGTATCATTTTTCAACGCTCTTTTTATAAACGAGGCCATGTAGCTGCTAATAACAAAATCCTGTTGAGTTATTGCTTTATTGCTAATTAAACTCATTTTCTCATCTACTGATAAACCAGGCAATGGATCTAGGTCGAAATAAAGTTTTATGTTACCAGCTAAATCAGGTTGGTTGTAGAATTTTTTAGCCGCCAGCTGCTGCTCCAATGTTGCAATAAGTAATGGGTTTACTTTTGCTGTTCTTGCATCCGTAACTTCTTTCATTAAATAGTCTTCAGGCAACAAGTCAAAGTTTTGTGGTACTGGAATGTTTGGCAACATTTCCATCCTTGCCTTTTTATCAGGTATTAAAGTGGTGTATCTCCACTCGTTTATAAAATAGATTGTTTTATCAGCTGCATAAACCAAATCCTCTGCAAAATTGTAAACAGTATTATTTAGTTCTTCCCTATCCACTTGCTTTGCATCGCCACTAATACTTAAAGGAGTTTGGTCAAGGAATTGCATATTAATAGCCGCAAGTGCTTTAAACATATTTTTCTCAACACTTTTCTCTTGAAGTTCTAATATGGCTGTATCTCTTTGTACATAACCTGCAGGTGGTATTGGATTTGCTTGTTTACCTAATTCTGCAGGGTCAATTTGTAAATGAGCAAAAGGAGAAAATTTAATTTTACCACCCCCCCCGCAACTTTCACAGGTCTTTGGTCCATCTTCACTTGGTTTTTTACCTGACCCATCACAAGAGTTGCAGTTTTTATTTTGAAAATACCAAAACAAAGGGTAAAGATGCTGAATTTTAGACCCTTTTAAATCGCTGTACTCACAAGCTGCTTCATCAAGGAATGGCACCATAGCATCTATACGGCTTCTGCTAAGGCTTAAATTATCAAACTGTTTGTATGCTTCCGCTTTTACTTTAAAGACAGGGAATTGCCCTGTAATATTAGCTTGTGTAAATACTGGAGTGAAGCCTCCTTTATCTTGCTCATAAATGATAATTTCTTTCTCATCGATGTAATAGAATATTTCGCCTGATTGGTAAATATTTGTATCTAATAAGTAGTTGTTTTTTCGCTTGCTTCTAAGCACTGCAAATTTTTCTTTCTCATTAAATTCAATTACCTGATTGCTATTAAAAACAATGGGCACCGGCTTAGTGTATGCATCATCTTGGATTGCTTCTAAAGGAATAACGGCAACTACCGCATTGGAATCAATTAAATTTTGTTTAAGTAATAAACCAAAAAGCCAGTTTGTTAAACTTGTATAACCAGGTAAATTTTCGCTACAGTATTTTTGCAGCGTTTCATCTTCTATTATTCTAGCTGTTTTTGGTTTTGGGTAGTCAATATACCAATCTGGACTACGCCTAATTTTACTAAAGCTGCTTACAACTTTACTTATGGGCAATTTAGTAATAGCTTTATAGGTAGATTGACGATATGCCAAAATCTCTTCTGTTTCACTTGGCCGCCTTTCCTTTATCATTTTATCAGGAAACTCACCATCTGCATGTATGCGTAAGTCATCATACAGCTTTACACTATCCTTATACAATGGATTGTAAATACCATTGCTTGTAAAGTACATCTGTAATTTTTCATTGCTAATTTTTGGCATTTTAAATCAACTTTCTTTCAGGTAAAAATTGCTTCTTATCTACCACCTGATAGGGATTAGATAAGCCGAGTTTTGCGAAATAATGTTTCGCCAGTATGTTGTAATTATTTTTTACATTAGTTGGTATAGAGTTGCCACCTATACTGTAGGTAACATAATTTTTAAGTTCGTAAGGCATTTTACGGCTATTGGCATGATCTCTATCAAACCAAAAGTTTGGTGTCCAATTTTCTTTATGCGGATAAATGCCTGTAATTATTGCAGCACATTGGAATGCCAGTTCATCAGCCATTGTTGCTCCTGAAAACCTTGTTGCCGTTTTAATTTTATTTTCCTCATAAACTTTTATTGCAGCATCAAAATATTTTTTTACCTCCTTTGATTTTTTAAAGTAAACAAACTCACTATGAAAATTCCAAAACGGGTTTTCTCCATATACTTCTTTAACTTCTTTCATATCGGCCCAAATGCTTGTATTAGCCAAACCTGTATTGCTCATAGTAAAATCAATACTTGCTAATTCTTCAAAAATTGGCAAGTATTTACAACTATCAATTGTAATTTGGTCTGCATCTAAAAATATGGTTTCGTCAAATGGACTTAAATCGTACATGAATAATTTTGCTTTTATGTATTCGATTTTATTTCCTTTATAAATGCTTTTTTTTGTTGGCTTTTTAACCATTCTAAATAATCCAACATGGCTATCCTTAACATCATTATCCGTAACCAAACAAATGGGCATATCGGGTTCGTTTGCCTTAATAGATGCAGCCAATACCACCGCCATTTGATAGTAGTTATTATGGCCCAATGCTTGTATTAAAATTCCTCTTGTCATTAAATAGTAGTTGAAAAATTATAAGATACTGGTTGAGAATTATTACCAATGCCGCATTTAGAAACTATCACTATAAAATAGTCAGTGCTTGAAAATAAGTCGTTTAAATTTATAGTGTCAGTACCAGCCGAAATAGAGCCAAAATCCTGTACTCCTCCTCCTACTTGATATAATGTCCAATCGTAACCTAATGTAGGTACTGTTGAAGGTTCTGTAAACGTTACTATTGCTGTTGTGCTACCTTCTACAACTGCAATATCTGTTACCATTGCACAAGTACTGTTAGCAGGGTTGTAAAATGTTTTTACAAAATTGTTATTTCCACTTTCTAACTCACAAAGTGAAGTGGCCCTAACTTCTACACTTGTCCAATTTTCATCTAAAGCACCTGTATTTAAAATATTTGTAGGAGGGTTTACTATTTGACCTAAATGATTTATTTGAACAGTGTCAATATCGGTAAAAGTGCCTAATGTGCCACCTTCTCTAATAGAAAATTTAACAGAAATTAAACCACCAACTGTAGGTGTTGTTAGCCAATTTATTCCAAATAAATCAACACTCCATTCATTAGTAGTGAAATTATAATTTACAAATCCATTCATGCCATTTATCTCTGAACATAAAACCAATGCAATACAATCTGCACAGTTATTATTTCTAATAGCAAAAGGAGTGGCAGTAGCTTTAAATTTTGCAGAAGCTTTGCATAAATTTAATTCGGTATCCCAACTAATATCGTAATCACCGTTTTTACTAATTCCACCGGTGTAAGAATTTGATATTACTTGTACAGTGTCATGTGCTAGCATAATAATTATTTTATCGTGAATGCTTTCAGGAAAATGCTCTGTTTGTGCTTGGTACTCTTTAGTAATTAATGAACGAGTTTGTCTAATTACACCATTGCTTTTACGATAAACCGCTTTATCCTCAATAGTTTTTGGTTGATTTAGGTGTATAAAAAGCCTTACCCTATTGATTGGATTAGTAATGTTGCAATATTCAAAATCTGCATAGCTCTCATCGTTATAATATTCAAAAATTGATGTGTAGCAGTCATTACATTTTACAACAAAGCAATTAGATAATGCTGTTTTTGTCACTACTTCACTATCAACTGTAGCGGTTGCAATTATTTTAAAACTAAAACATTGGTCGCATTGTAAATGTGATGAAGCTATATCATTAGGAGTGAGTTGTTGTAAGGTATTTCTCCATATATAAGTTACTTTATTTGGACCTATTCTATACTTTTCAAAAAATAGATTATCAGTTACAGTCCAATTATGCAAGGTAATACCATCAACATCTAATAATAGTAATTGTATGTCCGATAAAGGGCTGTTAAATACATCTGTAGCATCTTGTATTGTATCTGTAACAATTGAAAATTGAAATACCAAATCATTATCTTCTACTACAGGTAAACACACTTCTTTTTCACCAATGCAACAATTATTAACACTGCCTTGTGGGTTAAAGTTAACAAAACTATACTTTGGTGATATGATACTAAATGTTGCCATTATTAATTCGCTTTTGGTATTAAATTAAATGTTGCTTTTCCTTCTTCGGGCTTGTATTGAATGCTATCTATCCAGCCATTACCATCTTCGCAGTCACTTGAAAAGTAAATTAAGCCGTAAGGATTAGCTTCTATCAATTTGTAATCTTTACTGCTCATTGGGTATTCGTAAACAACTCTCTCAGGAATTAAAAAAGGCTTTGCATTTAACGTATCAGCGAATAAAGTCAAATCAATCCTTTCATTTTCTGTTATTAACCCACTTTCTAAAGCACAATCAGTATTTTGCATTTCTCCTTGTGCATAATAATTTGCATCGCCATCGGTAAAAATTAACTTAGCATTACTATCAAATTGCTTGTAGCTTTCAAATAATTTATTTACCCAACGTAAAGCATTTCTTACCGGACTAATTCTATAATTGTACAATGTTGTAGGATCAATAATATTTTGAGGGTTTACGATATTGCCTAACTCCACGACTAAATCCCCTGTGTTATTTCTTTTTACACAAATAATAAAAGCGTCTTTATCATACCTCCAATCTTTACTATTGTTATCGCCTTTACGCCTTGTAATTTCCAAAGCATAGCCGCTGGCAATAAATTTGCTTAGTTTTACCAAATCATTTTTTACCTGATTGAGTGTAGTTCTATAAGTACGTTTAGTTAAGAATTCGTCTAAACCTGTGTATTCCTCTGCCTCCCATTTTTGATAGCCAAACTGAAAAGTGCTAAATATTTCTTTCTCGAAAACTCTGCGGTTTATTTTAGCAACATTGGTACAGCTTAAAATAATTGTGTTGTTATAAAAATATCTCCAAGGCTCAACTCTTAAACGATTATAACCTATTCTATTTGGATCGGCTTCTACACCCATACCAATATTGTGTATTGGATTTAATCCCTCAAAAATATCCTGCAAACTCATTGAAAAAAGACTTGGTTTATTTGGTATTCTATTCTCTTGCTTGCGTACCCTTATGCCGTCTGAAATTACTTCTAAGCTACCACAACCATCTACATCATGAATGTATGGCTGACTATCTGTTCTTCCAAAGTATTCGCTGTAGGCCCTTAATTTATCATTGGTTATTGTTTCAGCAACTCTGCTTATTACTTCGTTTACGGCAAATACTTTTGAGGTTGTTGCAGGTGTTTTTGATAGCGTTTCCATTTTGATGTATGAGCCAGTGTTAAAGCTCATATTAAAACCATTAGTACCAGAGTATTGATTTTCCCTTCTATGGTAAACAGCTAAATAAACAAAAACCATATCTCCTTTATCAAGAATGAAACTTGAATTAGTATATGTTAAATTTAATCCTATAGTTGACCCAACTGGCTGTAAAATTCCAGTTGGATTAATTAATTGTCTTTTATGGTAAATAAAATCAGCATCATTTAAACCGGTTCTTCCTTTTGGTAAAGTGGCTACAACAAAATAAAAATTTTGGAATTGACAATTTATGGATTCAATCGAACCTTGTATATCGATATTAAAATCTATAACATCGGACACCTGCCCATAATTTGGCGTACCCTCCTGATAATTAGTAATTGCTGAAATATCTAAAGGAGCAACTATACCTGGTGCCAAAGGAAAAGTAAATTGAAATCTATTTAAGCTATTACAACCTAAGTTTCCTAAAAATGTTGACACACAATTATACCTTGCTTGTAACTCTGTACCTGAATTACCAATTTCAACTGCTTTTTGTTTATCAAATCCAAACTCTACAATTCCAAATTGTGAATTAAACGTATTTGGGCCTCCTTGTTGTGAATCTGGAACTCCCAGTACAGGAGTAGTAAAATTTACAGTTTGTTCAAAATGATTTTTTAGTACAATGCCCTTGCTTGGCAATTCCATTTCAAAAGGTAACTTATTGTATGTTGGCAAAGTAGTTACTTCATCAAATGCTTTTGTAGTTTCAAGATTTACTTTTTGATTTAATCGGTTGCGTAAATCTCTTGTTTCTTTGGTTGTTTCTACTGGCACTTTTACATAACATTCATCTCCACACACAAACTCATAATCCTTAAACATAAATTTGGCACGACTAAACTCCTCATATCCGTTGCCGCAATCTTCTTCCATTACCAAAGTCATATCACCCTGTACACCGTACTGGTCGTATTCGTCTTTTAATAATTTCTTCGCCTTTCCATCAAATAAAAAAGTTTCACCTTGGTTGGTAAATAATATGCCATGCCAATCTAAATCCCTTTTTATTTCAGAGGTGTTGGCATCCCAGCCAGTAGGCTCATCAACTACAATGGCTACATTATTTCGGTCTAATATGGTAAATCTCCAAAGCATTATGTCATTGAAAAATATTTGTTTTTAATTTCGGTTTTAGTGTTTTGAGTAACAATGTATTTTTTTACTTCGCCACCGTCAAAATGGTTGTGTACTTGTGCAGGTGATGGAATGATGCCTGCCATTTTATTTGCCACTGCTTCAGCTAACTTATCATAATCAATTTGTTGATGAGCCGAATTATTTGTTTGAATAAAATTGGGTACTTGTGGAAAGGAAAAATGTTTATACAGGTGTTCCATGGATGGGAAAACCATGTCATTTTTAGCCAAATAAGTAAGTCTATCCTTTGGCTTACCTGTAGCTATCTCAATACTTCCATCGGCTCTCAAAATAGGCTCAATTCTGCCACCATCATCTACAATACCCAAACCTTCGTAACTGCCTTTTTGCTTACCACTTTTAAACTTGGGTATTGGTGTACTGTTAATTTTTGCAATTTGTATTGCCGTAGATGCTGCAACAATTGCGGCAACAATTAATGAATAAGGAAATGGATTAGTAGCAAATGCTTGTGTAATCGCCAATGCAGCATTTACGGCAGCCTGTTGTTTTTTTGCTTCTTTATCCGCTTGGAAAGCTTTTATTTTTTCCTGCCTTTCTCTCTGCTTATACTTTTCCTCAATGTCTGCTTTCTGCTGTTCGGTTAAATTCTTATTGTCAAGCTCCTTGGCTTTTTGTTCCTCTAATTGTGCAAGTGTATCGGATAATTGTTGTTGCCTTGCTGCTGCACTATCTGCAAAAACTTGATTGATTACAGCTTGCGTTGCTGCAATGGCCGCAACTGCTAACTGCTTAATTCCTTCTTGTGATGTTATGGCACCAGCCTTTACTTTATCGAAAATATCTTTTGCAGATGCTGCAAAATTTTGCATTTGAGTTAGAGCAACCGATAATCCTGTAGTACCTAATGTAGCCTGTAAGCCAGTTTGAAAAATTGCAAAAGCAGCTTTTATAGCATTTGTTCTTTTGTCAATTTCTTTTAAGGTTTCAGCGGTAATTTTTTCTTCACTTGTTTTTGTTGCGGCAGCCCTTTTATTTAATATCTCTTGATATGCAACATCAAACTCGTGATTAGTAATTAAGTTTTGTTCAACCTGTTTGGTTAAAGCAATATGTTCTAAATCCAGTCTATCTTGTTCTATTTTTAATAATGCCTTGCTGGCTCTTATTTTTTCATCATAAGAAGATTTATTGGATGATAATATTTTTTCATTAGCCGCTTTGTAATTGGCAGTAAAAGCATCTACCGTACGTAAATTATCATCCAATATGGCTTTTATTGTAGCCTTTTTTGCATCAATAGTTTGCTTGTCATACTTGGCATTTATTTCAGCAATTTTTGCTGCATTGTTCTCTGCTTGACTAATCTCTAACTTCCTCTGTATTTCTAATCTTTTAAGTACAATTGATAGCTTCACATCTTCAGTTATACCAAATTTATCCAATGCAGCATTGTCAATACTAATTTGATTTTGTAATTGAGCTTCATTAAATGCTCGTAATGCATCTTCACTTTGCTTTTGATATTTTGCTTTTATTTCTGCAATTTGTTCAAGTGTTAGTTGCGTTGCTGTTAATTCAATTTGTTGAGTATTTTCAATTGATTTTATTTTAGCTTCGTACTCTTCCTGTGTGCCCTTATGTGCTAAAATCAATTGAGCATTTATGCCAGCTTTTTTAATTTCAAGTAGCTTAACTTCCTGTTGCTTTCTTAATTCAGCAATTTGTAAAGCTGCCTCAGCTTCAATTTTTGCCCTTTCGCCACTTGATAAATTAGGATTAGATTTTATTTGCTCATTTGCTCTTGAACGAATAGCTGAAATTTCCGCTTTTGTTACGGCTTCTATAGATGCAATAGTATCAACTTGATTTTTTATTAAGTTGGTTTTTTTGTTGGCAATATTTGCTTCATCTCTTGCAGTAACAGATTTTAAATAGGTTGTATAAATCTGTAATTGAAT
>JANPCB010000041.1:0-2506 GCA_031430735.1 Ferruginibacter sp.
TTTCTAAATTGAAAACAGCCTCTTTTCTTTAAAGTATTCGAGTCGGGGTCCATCACCAATTTCATATAGGCGATTCTCAGAGCTTATAATTTACTTTTAGAAAGCCTTTAAAATCTTAAATGACTTTTTCAGTGCCCTCCAGAAATGGGAGGCTTTTTTTGTGCAGGTACCAATCGATTAAAGAATGGTGAAAGTGCATTTCGGTTGGTAGGGACAACAACCGATAAGAAAAGAGCGAGAAGACCGGACAACTGCTGCCATTTGCACCTATGCACACAGCGCATAAACTTTGATTGAACTATTTATTATTTATATTGGGAATTACTTACATTTTACATTTATGATGTCGAAATGAGGAAAAACTGGAAAAATAAAAACAAGAATTAACTATTTTTATAATTGAAATTGTTTCTTAATTCTACCAAATAACAAATTTGAAAGAATACTGAACAGTGCTTTTTACCAAATTATTAACCATTTTTAACATTTATGAAAAAAATTTACAAACACACATTGGTCATCTTTTTGATGCTATTTTCCTTGTCAACATTTGCACAGAAAAGTTTTTTTTCTGACATCAGCGAAGGCGTTGCAAAAGGAAATGCCGGCACAAGAGTAATTGTACCACAAAAATTTCGTACGGTTTCTTTAAACAGGGAATCAATGAAAAGTTTTTTATGGAGTCTACCTTCCGAAAAAAATGTAACCAATCGCAAAGCCTCTCCAGTACTTGAATTGCCTATGCCAGATGGAAGAATGGCAAAATTCAACGTATGGGAAAGTAGTATTCAAGAACCGGCATTGGAGGCAAAATTCCCGGAAATAAAAACATTTCTTGGGCAAGGAATAGACGACCCTTATGCTACCATTCGTTTTGATTATACCCCAAGAGGTTTTCATGCACAAGTATTAACAACCAATGGTAGTTATTACATTGATCCATATGCGGTGGGGAATACGAGTAACTATATAAGTTATTTTCGTACAGATTTAATTAAACCAAACACGCTTGAATGCCAAGTGTTGGATGCTGTTGCTAGACCGGGTGGTGTAGAAAGCACTTCTGCTGCCTGCCTTGGTACAACTTTAAGAACCTATCGCCTTGCAGTAGCTTGTACGGGTGAATATGCACAAGCCCCAGGTATAGCTGCGGGTACAAACCCTGCAATTCTTCATGCAGCCATCGTTACTTCGGTAAACAGGGTTGTTGGTGTGTATGAAAAAGAAGTGTCAATAAGGATGGTACTGGTTGCCAATAATAATTTAGTGGAATATTTAAATGCAGCCACAGATCCTTTTAATGGCAATAATAATGCAGGCACATTGATCAACGAAAGCCAAGTGGTTATAGATGCTAATATTGGTTTTAACAATTATGATATTGGACATACTTTTAGTACGGGTGGTGGTGGATTGGCTCAACTAAATTCACCTTGTGGAAATAGCAAAGCTCGTGGTATAACTGGTAGTCCGTCTCCAACAGGCGATGCGTATGATATTGACTATGTAGCACATGAAATTGGCCATCAATTTGGAGGCAATCACACGATGGCTGGTTGTGGTTCTTCACCTAATAGCACAAAATATGAGCCGGGCAGTGGTACAACTATACAGGCTTATGCAGGCATTTGTGGTGCAGAAAATATACAACCCAATAGCGACCCTCATTTTCATGCTATTAGTTTCGACGAAATAAGCAATTTTGTTACAACGGGTGGTGGGTCTACTTGCGGAGTATTTACGCCTACTGGTAATACATTGCCGGTTATAGATCCGCTACCAAACGGAGGCCTAACCATTCCTATAGGCACTCCTTTTACGCTTACTGGTACTGCATCTGATGCCAATGGAGATGCTTTAACTTACTGTTGGGAACAATGGGATTTTAGTGGTACAGCTACATGGAATGCTGGAGCAACTGCAGCCCCAAATAATACAGTTCCACTATTTAAATCTCGTATTCCAAAAACGACTGGTGTAAGAACCTTCCCCGATATTGCTATTATCTTAGCTGGCTTTCCTGCTAATCCTGCTCCAACCATGGGAGGTTTAAAAGGAGAAACACTTTCGCCTGTGGCTAGAGCCATGAATTTTAAACTTAGTGTAAGAGACAATAGAGCTGGTGGAGGTGGTAATGCTTCCTCAGGTTCTGGTGGATGCCAAACTTCTACTCCATATGTTGTAAACGTTGCTGGAACAGCACCATTTATTGTTACTGCACCCAATGGCGGCGAAAGCTTTGCTGGTGGCTCTACTCAAACGGTAACATGGAATGTTGTAGGTACAAGTGCTGCACCATTTAATGTAACAAACGTAAGGGTAACTTATTCTACAGATGGTGGTTTAACTTTCCCTACTGTAATTTCTGCAAGTACTGCTAATGATGGTACAGAAGCTTTAACCATTCCTGTAGGTGCTACTACCACTGCTCGCATAAAAGTAGAAGCCGTTGGTAATATCTTCTTCGATATTTCTAACACTAACTTTACTGTGACTGCGCCAGTAT
>JANPCB010000042.1:0-13677 GCA_031430735.1 Ferruginibacter sp.
TTTCTAAATTGAAAACAGCCTCTTTTCTTTAAAGTATTCGAGTCGGGGTCCATCACCAATTTCATATAGGCGATTCTCAGAGCTTATAATTTACTTTTAGAAAGCCTTTAAAATCTTAAATGACTTTTTCAGTGCCCTCAATTAATTCGGGGCTTTCAATCAAATATCTCAAATCAAATATCTCAAATCTATTACACATCCGTAGCTTCTCCATAAGCCACCGCCACAGCTTCCTTTAAGCCTTCGCTCATAGTAGGGTGCGGGTGTACCGCATTTAATAATTCGTGTGCTGTTGTTTCTAGCTTACGAGCCACCACAGCTTCTGCAATAAGTTCTGTAACTCCAGCTCCTATCATATGGCAGCCAAGAAACTCACCATATTTAGCATCAAAAATTACTTTTATAAAACCTTCTGTTGCACCACCTGCAGTAGCTTTACCACTAGCTACAAATGGAAACTTACCTACTTTTACTTCAAACCCTGCATCTTTAGCCGCTTTCTCTGTATATCCTACTGACGCAATTTCTGGAGAGCAATAAGTACATCCAGGTATATTGTTATAATCCATAGGTGTTACTTTATGCCCTGCAATGTGCTCGGCTGCATTGATTCCTTCTTTACCAGCCACATGTGCAAGCGCTTGTCCTGGTGTACAATCGCCTATAGCGTATAGGCTAGCTATATTTGTTTGCCCATAAGCATCTACTATAATTTTACCTTTCTCTGTTTTTACTCCCAGCGCTTCCAATCCTATATTTTCAATATTGGCCACTACACCTACTGCACTTAATAAAATATCTGCTTCTAAGGTTACTTCGCCAGTGGGTGTTTTCACGGTAGCTTTTACACCGGCACCACTTGTATCTACTTTTAGCACTTCGCTATTGGTCATTATTTCAATACCCTGCTTTTTGAATTGTTTTTCCAATTCTTTGCTAATATCCTCATCCTCTACTGGTACAATTCTTGGCATAAATTCTACGATGGTTACTTTGGTTTGCATGCTATTATAAAAGTATGCAAACTCACTTCCTATAGCTCCACTACCACATACAATCATGCTCTTTGGTTGCGTAGGCAATACCATTGCTTTGCGGTATTCTACAATTTTTTCTCCATCAATTGGTAGCGAAGGTAATTCCCTTGCACGACCACCGGTTGCAATAATAATATTGGTAGCATCTAGTATTTGTTTGCTGCCATCTGCAGCTGTAACTTCTAGTTTATTGGCAGATAACAATGTACCGTTACCCATTATTACATCTATCTTATTTTTCTTCATTAAAAAAGCAATGCCCTTGCTCATCTTATCTGCTACGCCACGGCTGCGTTTAATAACTGCTTCAAATTCATGCATAGGGTTTTCTACCTTTATGCCATAATCTGCAGCGTGTTTTGCATATTCATATACTTGTGCACTTTTTAGCAATGCCTTTGTAGGTATGCAACCCCAGTTAAGACAAATACCTCCAAGGCTTTCACGCTCTACAATTGCTACTTTTTTACCTAGTTGGCTGGCACGAATGGCTGCAGGGTATCCACCTGGGCCGCTGCCTAAAACGATTACATCATATCCCATAAAATATATTTGATTCTGTTTTGAATAATTGCGGCAAAGGTAAATTATATTGATTAATTATACCTTGTATATTTCTTACGCTTGTTAAACAATGCTAATAGTTACGTTTTACATAAATTTTTGCATATGCTTGCAATGTTTTTTTTAAGTTAAACATTATAAAGATTGGAAAAGTTTAGAACGGATGGTTTTTTTTTTCATAGTTTTACAACCTTATATGAAAACTAACTGTTTAACACTACTTTTATGCTTGGGAATCCTATGTTCCAAAGGGCAAACTACCTATAATTTTTTTGTGGATGATAGTTTAATGAAGACCAATTTGGCTAAAGAAGTGGATAACGTAAAAGAAGCCAAAATAAAATCCTTTGATAAAAAATACATAAAGGATTACAAAGAAATATATGAAGAATCATTTACTGGTATTAAAAAATTGATACTAGGTAAAGAATCAATAACAGATACTGCCATCAACAATTATCTTCAGAATATTGTTAAACAAATTGTTCAAAAGAATGATGAATTAAGTAATTTGAAATTACGGGTTATTTTTACCAGAAATTTATGGGCCAATGCATATAGTATGGGGGATGGCACCATCGCTTTTAATGCGGGTATGTTGTTTTATTTAAAAAATGAGGCCGAAATGGCTTTTATCATTTCTCACGAGTTGGCGCATTATTATCTTAACCATTCGGGAAAATCCATCGATTCGATGGTGCAAACAATCAACAGCGAAGGGTATCAAAAAAAGTTAAAAGCAATTGCTAAAAAAGAATTTGGTGCAAACAAGGAATTAGAAGTTTTGGCCAAAGCAGTTGTTTTTGATAGCAGAAAGCATAGTAGAATACATGAAGCTGAAGCAGACTATTATGCTTATAAATTTTTGAGTAAAACCATCTTTAATTTAAATGGGATAATATCCTGCTTAAAGGTTTTAGATGTAATAGAAGATTCAACTTTTTTTAAACCCCTTTTAATTGAAGAAGTATTAAACGTTCAAGATTATCCTTTTAAGAAAAAATGGATTGAGAAGGAGAGTTCTATTTTTAGCGAAATGAATACAAACAAAAATGCTGCTGAAAAGAGAGAAGCTGATTCCCTAAAAACACATCCAGATTGTAAAAAAAGAATAGAACTGTTGAAAGATTCTGTGGCCAAAAAAATAAATAATAATTCAGTATATTTTATTACAAACGAATTGAATTTTAATAGCATTAAAGAAAAATTTTTAATAGAAGGAATAGAATATGAGTTTATTAATAATTCCTTGAGTAGGAATTTGTATTATGCTTTACAATTGTTTCAGCAAAAAAAAGAAACAGCATTTGCTGTTTACTCTATTGCAAGAGATTTAAATGCCATTTATATGAAACAAAAAAATCATACACTTGGTACTTGTATTGATGATGAAAATAAGGCTTTTGATAAAGATTATAATCAATTGTTGGTCATGTTATCAAGATTATCATTGACAGAAATAGCCGATATTAATTATAATTTTTGCAAATCAAATTTAAATACAGGCTTGCAATATAAAGATTTTGATAAAGAATGGAAAACCGCACAATTAAATTATACAAACTAAAACTAAACTAAAACCAAAACCCAATGATTAAAAAGCAGATTGTTTTATGCTTGGCCATTTTATTTGCCATAGCAGCGAATGCTCAAAAAATGAGTATAGAAAATGTGTACAAGGTAACCCTCAGAAACTCGGGTGCTATAAAAGAGGCAACCGAAGTAAAAGGATATTTTTTCTTTTATGTGAGTGATAAAATAGATAAAAAAACAAATGAGTATACATTAAAAATAACAGACTCGAAATTGAATAAGCTGAAAGATATTAAGTTTGAAGATTCCAAAGATATACGCATACTTGAGTCTTCTTTTAATGGTAGTGATCTTATCTTTTTATTTTATGACTCTAAAGCAAGAACATTTGAGTATCAAGTGTATGGTGCGAATGGCACAAAGAAGCAAACTTATACAAGGGAGCTTACAAAAAAAGAAAAAAGATTTTTGGAAGGTACTTATCTAGCTATAGATGATGATGAAAATACATTTAGCGGGCTCTATCCGATTGATGGTAAAGGATTCATTTCCAATACGCCTAGTAGAGAGGATAAAGATTATACTTTTCAGATAGATTATTTCTCATCCAATGAAAAAAAGCAGTGGAGTTATACACCTACAAGCGGTGCCAAAAAATTTATTGGAGACTATTTGGGAACTTTTAATGATGTTGTTTATGTAGAAGTCTTAAAATTCGGAAGCTTATTTGACCAAAAGCCTGAATCTAATATAGTGGGAATTGACTTGAAAACAGGTAAAGAAATATTTGAAAAACCTACCGATGGTAAATACAGAATGTATCCTTCCAGTTTAAATATTTTAAATAATGGTGTTGCATATGTTTTTGGAGAGTATTTTGATGTGGATGGCAATATTATGAAAGATAAATCTAGGGGATTTGCTTTTTGGCAAATAGATGAGAAAGGTAAAATTTTGGCCGAAAAATATGCTTCTTGGGATGAAGATTTTAGTAAATATTTGAATGTTTCGTCTAAAGGAAAAATCGATGATTTTGGTTTTATGTTTTTACACAGTATGATGCAAACAACCGATGGCAGTATTTATGCTGTTGGAGAAGGATTTAAAAAAGTTGCCAGTGGATTGGGCATTGCAGCAAATATATTGGGAGGTGGAAGATCTGGTTTAAGTGTTGCTAAAATGAATGTTACCGATATGATTTTAATAAAGTTTGATGCAAATTTTAAACTGAAAGAAGCAAAAATTTATGAGAAGAACGCTAATAAATTTGAAATGGACAATGGAATGGAGTTTGTAAGTACACCGCTTATTGGTAAAATGATAAAGTACCAATGGGGTGGTTTCGATTACAAGTATTCTCAAATTAATAAAGCAGGTACATCCTTCAATATTTGTTATGAAGATTATGTAAAGGGTAAAGGATATAAGGGTAGCACTTTCAATTCTATAAGTTACAACGATGGAAAAATAACAACCGATAAAATAAATACAAAGTCGGAGGCTTCAAGGTCTAGTATCTTGCAGGGCCCAGCGGGTCAAGTGTTGATTTTAGAGTACTATAAAAAAACAAAAATTTTGGAAATACATTTCGAAAAATTGAATTGATTTTTTTCGACAAGTTCTATATAATGTTTTAAATAAAGGAGGCTGTCTCAAAATTGGGAATCAGCCTCTTTTATTTAATATGGATATAGTGCTATCGTAGCTATTATTTTGTGACAAAATTATTTGACTATGAAACGATGGGTACATCTAATTATAACAAGTTATTAATTAATGATTTATTTTGAAGCTCGGAAAAATATACCAATAGCATAATCTAAATGACTATCCGCTATTTGGTGCATTGTCTATATTTTTGAAAATAAATATTACTTTTAACAATTTTGCACTACTTACAGCTTTGTTAATACTTATTTGTCTACCCAATCTGTAGCATATTTAAAAAGAGAATGTAAAACTGTGCATCATAAAAAGACAGCGTCTTCTTTTCAGTCTTAATGAAGTATGCCTTTTGGATGTAACAGAGAATCAATATTTGGACAAGCTTCTTTTTGCACCAATTAGCGGATAGTCGTTATAATCTATTTATATGAAAAAGCCTCAACATAAATTTGAGGCTTTAATTAGTTAGAAAATAAAAATTTATAAACTCACAATTACATAAGGTTTTTCTTTAGATACAGCTACACCGCCTTCTTTTTCTAGCGTTACTGCAAAGGCCTGTGCTCTTCCGAAAGTCTTCATTTTTTGCATTTTCAGTGTTCTACCATCTTTTGATACAATTAAACCCGCATCCATGGCTTTTCCATCTACAATAGCCCATAATTGGTATTGCATGCCTTTTGGTGCACTTGGTAAGTCAGTTGGGTCTATATATAATTCACCAGTGTCAGTTATCCAATATATTTCTGCATCCACATCTTTGGGAGCAACTACAGGCTTCATCCTTAGTTGTAAGCTATGTTTATCTGTAATGGCGTTAAAATTGTTAGTGGTTTCAGAAAAATTTTCATTTAATACTGCAAGTTGTTGCTGGCTTTCTTCGGCTTTTGAATAAGCATCTTTGTATTTATTGTAAAATACGATATTAAAGATAGCGCTACCTATAAGTAGTAGTACAGCTGCTGCTGCAATTCTACGTAATGGGGAAATAGAAATTACTTTTGCTGGTATGACTGCTGTTTTTGCAGGCGATATATTTAGCTGATAAAATAACTTGTCTTTTATATTGGCAGTTGGCGTTATAGCATTTGCCATAGCATAAACTTCCAAAGCTTTTTGAACTTTGATTAACTCTTCCCTTACTTCAGGATATTGCTCAATACTAGCCAGTACTAGTTCATTTTCTTCGGGTGTAATATCCCCAAATGAGTACATTTCCAAAAGCCCTGATGATATAATTTCTTCTTTTTTCACTTTTATTAAGATTGCACTAATTTTCTGAGTTCGATTATAGCTGTACGCATTCTGGTTTTTACTGTGCCCAATGGAATACTCATTTCTTTTGAGATTTCCTCTTGTGTAAACCCATTAAAATATGCCAAGTCTATTATTATTTTTTGATCTGGCTTTAGGTTCTGAACTTGTTTGCGTAACCCTATTGTATCGAATTTCGATGTGTTATGGTTTTTGTCTTGTGAACTACTTACGAAATTTTCGTCTTGAGAGATTTTTTGTTGCTTTTTATACCCTTTACTTCTAAGTGTATCTATTGTTAAGTTTCTGGTAATGTTAATCATCCAGGTAAAAAGTCTTCCTTTAGATGCATCATACTGCCCAAAATTGTACCAAATTTTCACAAATGCCTCTTGCAATATATCTTCTGCAATCTGCACATCATCTACCATTCGCATAATTACACCATTGAGTGCCGGCGAATAATTATCGTATAAATAGGCAAATGCTTTTTGATCCTTTGCTTGTAATAAGGAAACCAGTTCTTCTTCGCTATATGTTATGGTTAGAGGCAAACTAAATGCTGTATATTTTATTAATGTTGTGCAAGTTACATTCTTTTGCAATATTAATTAACTTAAATAATGGTTTTATAGCAAAAAATAGGGAGGTAATTTCAATTTAACACCTTAATTACTTCAAAAACAGGGCTAAATAAATACCATTTTCCGGTAACTATTTCTTTACATTTATAACGTTTCCTTATTTTTTCACCTTTTTCAAATATCCTATTTCCTTTTATTTTAAATTTTTCGCCCGTTGCTAGTTGTTCCACCAGCAGAATTCCCACTTTGGGGCTATCATAACTTTTTAAAACCCTTAGTAATTTCTCATCTCCACAACTACTTGCTGCTGGGTTGTTTATTGATTTTTGTAATGCGTGTTCAATATCATTTGGAAAAATATTTTTGGCAGTAAAAGTTCGGAGTAAATTACCGAAATGCATTTTCCATTCACCCCCATGCGGTTGAACCCGGTTTCCATGTTTTTCAAAAGTAATTAGGTGGGCAATTTCATGCAATAGGGTTACCAGAAAAGAATATTTATTAAGATCACCATTTACACTAATTCTATGGCCTTTGTCGGCATGTGCGTGCCTATAATCACCTAACACACTACTACGCCTTCTTGTAACGGTTAGTTGAATTTTATGTTCATGTATATAAGTAAGCACCGGTTCAAATCCTCCAGCTGGGAGGTATTGTTCCAAAACCGAAAAATCTACTTTTGTTTTAGACATTTTTTTTCTTGTTCACTTTAGATATGGCATACACTTCGGCTGCCAAATAGATCAAATACATAAATAGGGAAATAAAAACGGCATTTTTATTATAACCATTTCCCACTAATACTACATAAGCTAGTACTGCTATTACTGTACTAAACATCTTTATCATCATACCACCAATTATACTTCTTACAAATACATTCGGGTTTGGGTTTGTAAGGGCTTTTTTTTGTAAAAAGAAAACCAATACCCCTGTAATTAAAAAAAGAACATTGGCTCCTAATAATACGTTCTTATCTACATTAAATTTTTGCCACAATGTATTTGCAAATAGAATGAGAATAGAGAGCAATACAAATATAATAAGTATAGGCAATAAAATTTTTCCGAATAATTTCATGTATTTATTTTAGCGATTTTTTTAGAAGTTAAATCTTTTAAACTTTTTTGCAAATATTGATATCAAAAACAACCATCTATTTTTTTGGTGCCGTGTCTTTTATAATTTTATAAATAACAGCACTAATAACAAGTAGCGGAAGCAGCCATACAAAAATAGGGCTTGTAAAATGTAGCCATTCATCTATTTTTATACCCAAATAAACTGAAAGACCTATGGCAACAGCCAGTTGCGTGGCAAGGCCTGCATATTTTAGCAAAACCGAATTGTTTTGTTGCTTCATCAAAAAAATTAATTATTGTTTATGATTTCTTTAGGCAAAGCCAGTTTATTGGTATCCAATGGTACAATTTTACCTTGTAATACTTTCTGTATATTTTTTAAATAACCATCTTGGTATTTTAATGCTTGCTCCATAGAATCTGTTCGTAATTTTAGCTCCCTGTATTCTTTTAATTGTTTGGCGTTGCCCATACCCGAGCCTGGTAGATAATATTTTAATGGCGTAAAAACAATCAAAGCCGAAGTTAAGCCCACTAATAAAATAAAAATGCTGCTTAAAACTACATAAACACTTATTCGAGTTAGCTTAAATTTTACAACTTCTTCAAAGCTGTCTTCGTTCATTATTACAAGCCTATAGTGATTGCGGAGTCTTTTTAGGGTAGAATTCATATCGGGCATTGACATATTGGCTACTTTTATGTTAGTAAAATGCAGAAAAATGCTAAATTAGCCATTCTACAAGAGAACATATATTTTTTAACAGAAATAAATAATCGAAAGTAGCTATTTTAACGATGTACCCGTTATTTTTGGATGATATTACAGAATTAAGTCCGAACTTTAATTGTACATATTAAAAAACTTCATGCGCAGATTTAACTTTATAAAAGGAATTGGATTTTTGTACCTGCTTTCCGTTGGTTTTGCAACCAAGGCACAACCTGCATGGACCTTTGATATTTTTGGTAAAGAAAAAAAGCCAGAGAAATATGAAGAGAAACTACTTGCCTCTGAAAAAACGGGTACAAAGAAGTTCGGTTTGGTTAGAAAGTTTCTTCAAAATACCACTTCGCATTATAATTTTTATTTTAATGCAAATAATACTTTAAATGCAGTGTTTGAGCGTGCACGCATTTCCAATAAAGATGATTACGCTAAATTACTGTCCTTTTACGCTTATTCATTGGAAAACACGGCTTCCCAAAAAAGCGATTTAGATTCCATTATTTATAAAGCTACAGCGGGTATTTTGTTACACGACTTGCGCACGGAATGGGTTGATAATTTTTATTTACTCATAGGTAAATCCTATTTTCTTAAAAAAGATTTTGACTCTGCTGCACTCACCTTTCAATTTATAAACTATAATCTTTTTCCAAGAAAAAAGAAAAACGACGATGATAATAAAATTGTAGGAAGCAATGAAACAATTAAGGGCACAGGATCCGTTTCTATTGCAAACAAAGAGAATAGAAAACTTGTACAAAAAGTTTTTACAAGGCCACCTAGCAGAAATGAAGCTTTGATATGGCTTACACGTACTTTTATAGAGCAAAACGAATTGGGAGATGCGGCTGGTTTAATTAGCATTTTACAGAATGATCCAAATTTACCCAAGCGTTTACAAAATGATTTGCATGAAATAACTTCTTATTGGTTTTTTGCACAAAATATTTACGATAGCGCTGCCAATCATTTAGAAAAGGCACTGAGCAATGCTGAAACAAAAGCGGACAAAAGCAGGTGGCAATTCTTGCTAGCACAGCTATTTGAAAAGACGAAAAATTTTGATGAGGCAGAAAAGTATTATGCAAAAGCAGCTAAAAGTACCAACGATCCTATTATGGATATTTATGCAAATTTGAACAGTGCTAAAATGTTGCGAGACAATTCAAATCCCAAAGAACTGGATAATAGCATTGATAAACTTTTGCGCATGGCTCGCAAAGATAAATTTGATGCATATAGAGATATTATTTTTTACTCTGCAGCTCAACTTCATTTGCAAAAAGGAGATACATTAGGTGGGATTGCACTTTACAAAAAAAGCATTGCCAATAATTTAAACGCCTCTCCTTACAAGGATAAATCTTTTCTTCAATTGGCTAATATTGCTTACGCACAAAGAAAATATAAAGATGCCCATTCTTACTACGATAGCCTTGGAGTAGCTACTGCTACCTTGGACATAGATTCTGCAACACTGGCAGATAGAAAAGAAATTTTGGGTAGGTTGGTACCTAAAATTTTTGCTATAGAAACAGAAGATAGTTTGCAATTGATAGCCGCTATGGCTCCAGCTGATAGAGATATTTTTTTAAAGAAACTAGCAAAGAAATATAGGAAAGATAATGGACTAAAAGAAGAAGAAGATTTTGGAGGTAACACGCCTATTACTTTTGCAAACAATAAAAATGCACCTGTAGATCTTTTTCCAACTTCTGGTTCTAGTAGTGGACAATGGTATTTTTATAATACCAGCTTAAGGGCTAAGGGCTTCAATGACTTTAAAAACAAATGGGGCAAAAGAACCAATACAGATAACTGGAGAAGAAAAAGTGCATCGCAAACGTTAATTACCAAAGGAGGGGATATAAATGGGGGCAATTTAGATCCCAATGCACCGTTGACTAAAGATGAAGCCGGGGATTTAAAAGTAGCCGATTTTTCTTATGACGGCTTGTTAGCAGGATTACCATTAACAAAAGAACGATTGGATTCTAGTAATTTAATTATTGCAAAAAATCTTTATGAAGCAGCGCAAATTTTTCAAACTGAGTTGCAAGATTATGTGCAGGCGCTACATCTTTATGATGATTTTGTAAAAAGATTTCCTACAGATATAATGCTTCCTGATGTATATTATGGTATGTCATTTTGTTATTTAAAATTAGGAGATAATTTTAAAGCTGATTACTATAAAAATTTAGTAAAAAATAATTTTGCTGGCAGCAATGCGGCTAAGGTAATCAACAATCCTTCTTTATTAACCCCTAATGCCAAAAACCCAGCAGTAACTGCCAAGTATGAATCCATTTATAATTTGTTTATAGAGGGAAAATTTGAAGAAGCCATTTCAGCAAAAATTAAAGCGGATAGTACCAATGGCAAAAATTATTGGTCGCCACAATTATTATACATAGAGTCTGTGTATTACATAAAAGAAAAAAAAGACAGCTTAGCCATCGTTACTTTGAATAATATCGTTTCCCTTTATCCTACATCTGCATTAAAAGAAAAAGCAACCACATTAATAGATGTGATAGGTAGAAGGGCTGCTATAGAAAAGTATCTTACAGAATTGCAAGTAACCAGAGTAGAAGAAGAGCAAATAATAATGGCTGATGACAAAGGTCCTGCTAAGGTAATTGCACAAACGGCCAAGCCAGCCGAAGTAAAAGTGATTGCTCCTACGATTACAAAAAAAGTGATAGCGGATTCTATTAAAGTTCCGGATGTGTACGTAAATAAATCTTTTGTTTTAAAGCCAGACCAACCTCATAACGTAGTAATGATTTTAGACAAAGTAGACGGGGTTTATGTAAATGAAGCTAAAAATGCATTTACAAGGTTTAATAAAGGAAGTATGGCTACGCTCAATATTGCAATATCAAAAGATACTTTAGACGTAGAAAGGAGTTTATTAATCTTTTCGACTTTTGAAAATGCAGAAGCTGCACTAAAATATTTTGATAAAATAAAGAAAGCGGCACCAACCGAGGTCTCTTGGTTGCAAGTGGCCAAATATTCTTTTATCATCATTTCTGATACCAACCTGCAGTTGCTAAAAGCCAACAAGTATATTAAGTCATATAAAGAATTAATAAACACAAATTTCGGAAATAGATTTTAGGCATTATTTTTGCCAACTGTTTCTTTAATAATTATTTGTACCTACCCATGAAACGATCTGTAAAAATTCTTTGGCGTGTTTTTTTTGGCGGCCTTTTATTTGTAATCTTACTATTTACTGCAGCAAATTTTGGTTTATTTGGCAAAATGCCTTCTTTGCAAGAATTGGAAAATCCTGAAGCTGACTTGGCTAGCGAGGTAATAAGTGCTGATGGTTTGTTAATGGGAAAATATTATGCAGAAAATAGGAGTGAGGTTGCATATAGTGAAATTTCGCCTAACGCAATTCATGCTTTAATAGCTACAGAAGATGAGCGTTTTTTCGACCACTCAGGCATAGACGCACAAGCAGTTGGCAGGGTTGTTCTTACATTAGGGCAACAGGGTGGGGGAAGTACACTTTCACAACAGCTTGCAAAAATGATTTTAAAACAAGGGCATGGCAATATTCTTTCGAGGGGATTAGAAAAAATAAAAGAATGGATTATAGCGGTAAAGCTTGAAAGGAATTTTACAAAAGAAGAAATCATAGCACTTTATTTGAACAGAGCGCCATGGGGAAATATTTTTGGTATTAGAAATGCAAGCCAAACTTATTTTCAAAAAGAACCCAAAGACTTAAAAATTGAAGAAGCAGCTGTACTGATAGGAATGTTGAAAGGGCCTTCTATTTATGAACCAATCAGGCATTCAGCTGCTTCATTAGATAGAAGAAATGTTGTAATAGGCCAAATGGTAGTTGCTAAAGAGCATTATCTCACAGAAGCAGAAGCTGCCAAATTAAAAGCAAAGCCACTTATTACAAACTACAAACAAATAGATGAAGCCATAGGCATTGCGCCGCATTACAGAAGAGCCCTTATAGAAGTAATGAAAGAGTGGTGTAAGAATAATAGAAACACCAAAACTGGCGAGCCTTATGATTTATTTAGGGATGGATTAAAAATATACACTACCATAGACTCTCGTATGCAACAGTATGCAGAAGAATCTATGCAAGCACATATGCCAAATATACAAAGCAGACTTACTTCCTCCCTTAAATATAGAGGCGATAAATTGTGGAAAGGTCATGAGAATATTTTGGAAAATGCCATGAAACAATCGGAGCGTTGGAAAAAAATGAAAGAGGATGAGGTTGATGAAGTCATTATAAGAAAATCTTTCACTACTCCTGTACAAATGAAAATTTTTTCTTGGAAAAAAGGGGGAGATAGACATGAAATGGATACATTAATGACCCCGTTGGATTCCATTAAATACCATAAAAAATTAATGCAAACATCTTTTGTGGCTATGGATCCCCGCAGCGGAGAAATAAAAGCCTGGATAGGTGGTACAGATTTTAGGTGGTTTAAGTATGACCATGTTACCGCTATGAGGCAGGTAGGTTCTACTTTTAAACCATTGTTGTATACGCTGGCGGTGCAGGATGCAGGTTATACACCTGAAACCTATATTCCTGGCGGGCCACTTACCCTTAGTGGAAAAACAATTAGTACAGGTGGAGGTACATGTGCTTACTGCTTAGCACAGTCTATAAATGGCTGTGCATGGCATTTAATGCAAGTAGTAGGGGTAAAAAGAACCATTGAATTTGCAAAACAATGTGGCATAAAAGTAAAGATACCTCCTTATCCATCTATAGCATTGGGAGCAGCAGAAATACCTATGTTGCAAATGTTGCAATCTTACACCATGTTTCCTAATAAAGGATATAATACGGAGCCAGTTTTTGTAACAAGAATAGAAGATAAGAACGGTAATCTTATACATGAATTTCCCATGGCACAAAGCAAACAAGTAATAGGTGAGGCTGATGCTTATACAATGGTGAAAATGATGCAAGGTGTTATAAAAGCAGGTACGGCAAGAAGGTTGAACAGCTATAATATACCTTCCGAAAAAGCAGGAAAAACTGGTACAACTGATAATTATACCGATGGGTGGTTTATTGGTTATACGCCTACCTTACTTGCAGGTACATGGGTGGGTTGCGAAGATCCATTTATACCAATTTATTCAAGTGGAGGTGGTGCTGAAATGGCTGCACCAGCTTGGGGCAATTTTATGGCAAAAGTATATGCAGATAAGAAATA
>JANPCB010000043.1:0-28191 GCA_031430735.1 Ferruginibacter sp.
TTTCTAAATTGAAAACAGCCTCTTTTCTTTAAAGTATTCGAGTCGGGGTCCATCACCAATTTCATATAGGCGATTCTCAGAGCTTATAATTTACTTTTAGAAAGCCTTTAAAATCTTAAATGACTTTTTCAGTGCCCTCAACATACACGGGATAATTTTTGGAGCATCACACCCAAGGGCTGTAGACAAATTTTTATCAATAGCTTGGAAACGAAATGAAACAAATGGTCAGGCAAATTTTGATATAGATGATGATAAGAAAAAATCTCAACTTTTAATATTTGAAGAAAGAAAATTAACCAAAATTGAAGAGTTCAAGGAAAATGTAAGAACAAGAATTTTAAATAAAAAAATTACAACTAATTTTGAACTACTCAATTTTGTTTATGATGAGGGTCATATTGGTGCTCATGCATCGGAATGCTTAAGGGAGATGAAAAAAAAGGGAGAAGTAAATTATGATGGAGCTTCACCTTTAGTTACATATGAAAATGTTTTTAAAATAAAGAAAAAAATTGAGTATAAAATAAAATAACCATGGCACAATCATCAATAGAATGGACAGAAATGACTTGGAACCCAACAACGGGTTGCAATAAAATTTCGGCAGGTTGTAAGTATTGTTATGCAGAAGTAATGACAAGAAGACTTACAGCAATGGGTATAGAAAAATACAAAGATGGTTTTGAAGTAAGAACCCATGAAGATTCTTTACAAACACCATTCTCATGGAAAAAACCAAAAGTGGTTTTTGTAAATTCTATGAGCGATTTGTTTCACCCCGAAGTACCTTTTGAATTTATACAAAAAGTGTTTTTTGTAATGAACCAAACGCCCCAACACACTTACCAAGTGCTTACCAAACGAGCAGAAAGGTTATACGAAATACATGACCAATTAACTTGGACAAAAAATATATGGATGGGTGTTTCTGTAGAAGATGAAAGGGTTACTGATAGAATTGATTTTTTAAGAGAGACCAATGCGCATACTAAATTCCTTTCTTGTGAACCATTGATAGGCCCATTACGCAATATGAATTTAGATGGTATTGATTGGGCAATTGTAGGAGGTGAGAGCGGAAGAAAAGCAAGACCGATGCTAGAATCTTGGGTTTGGGATATTAAACAACAATGCAATGATCAAGGAACAGCCTTTTTCTTCAAGCAATGGGGAGGTACAAATAAAAAGAAAGCAGGTAGGGAACTTGGCGGAAACACCTATTCTGAAATGCCCTTACTTGCTTCTTTGTAAAAAAGATAAGCCACAAAAAATTTTGCGGCTTATCTTTTTCTTTAATTCATTTTTCCTGAAATAAATTCTAGCAATTTTTCATCACTCATTTTATTAGAAGTGGACTCAGTAGTTTTTGTATTTTTAAACTGTGGAGTTTCTGCCAAGTAATGTATAAATTGTTCTTGTGCTGTGCCTGTTCCTGTTAAATGTATTTCGGTTGCATTTTGCATATGCGATGTTATTTCTTTAAAAAATTTTGCTTGTGCCATTCTTTCGTGGTTGTTGGTATTTTTTTCACTTGAGCTCTGAAATGTTTCCTCTCCTTTTACATATTCAATTACCACAAAGTCTTCCGCTTCTGATTTTCCAACTATTGTAGCATTTAGAGAATCCATCCATACGCCAAATTGTTTTTCGTTGCTCATCTTATTTTTTTTAATTGTTACATAAATAAATTGGTTGTTTTTAAAATATACCTTACTGGTATATGTCTATCTGCAAGGTACGATTAACAAACAGGTAAATTGATTTGTTTATAAACTAATGTTATGAGGATTTGTTAAAATCTTACATTTATTAGGCTGTATATAATTATTACAGCTTCACTATGTTGGAGTAAAGATTTAACCTTCTTACAAAAATCTTTGAGAATATCGAAGGCTTTTACCTTAATTTTTTTCGTGATAATATTGATCTACTGGCATTTTAAAAACCCGGGATCTTTGAAATGCCAGAAATGCATTGTTATCGTCAGCATTTATTTTTATCCAATTTTGGTAAGCTGTTAAGTTTTCGGTAATACCAAACAGCCATTGGTTGTAAGCTTCAAACATACCAGACTTGAGCAATTGTTGTTGCATATCAAAAAGACGAAACGCAGGTTTATTATCAGTAGAAAACCAATCTATAACAAATCGGGCTCTTATCATAGAGAGTGATTCTGTGTTTATTCCATTTGCAGTTACCGCTTCTTGCTTTTTCATTACTTCCAAGTACTGTTTTACAAAAGGGTTGTTACTTTTATTATTTTTACTCATACTTGTTTCGGTAAACAACTGTTTGTAACTATCCAACAATATTTTTTTTATTTCGGGAGCTCTGTTTCCACTCGATTCTATGTTTACAAATATTTCACCATAGAGAATAGACCACACAAAATCATTTTGAAAAAAATAATATCTGCTGGCATTAAAATAATTTCTTCCAAAAGAAGGATCGGCTTTTATTCCTTTTTCCCAACTTTTTATAGCATCTTTATTATTATTTGCAATTTGAAGTTCCCCAAGTTCATTGTACAAGGGCCCGCTTTCTGGGAATTTTTCTATCCCTTTCTTGAAAACCTTTTCTCCCTCTTTTGGCTTTTCTAATTGTTTGTAAATATTGCCAGCTATTAAAAAACACTGGTCATCTGCATCATTGCTTTCCAAAACTGGGTTTATAGTTTCCAGCGCTTTGATATTATTTTGCGAATAAAAATAACTCATTGCTAAATCTTTACCTACACTTGTATTTGCAGGTTCTCTTTCTACACATCGGTTCAGAATCAAAATCGCATTTGCAAAATCACCCTGTTTCATAAAATTTTTAGCAGTAGATTGTAATGCTGTAACAGACTGTGCAACCCCTCTTGAATTAAAAATTGTAACGCAAACCAGTGTAACTATTATTAATCTTTTCATTAGGATATTTTAAGCTTTTAATCAATTATCCCGCTTCTCGAGGGTTGATTTATCAATCATTATTTTCATACATTAAAAACAAACTGTATGCTTCATTTTACTGTAAAGATAAAAAAAGGGCGCTTAAAAAGCGCCTTATATTTAGTTAATTAAATGGGTAAGAAGTCCATCCCTCAATTTTGGCTCGAACCAAGTACTTTTTGGTGGCATTACATCTCCGCTATCTGCCACTGCAAAAAGTTGCTCAATGCTTACTGGAAATAAACTTATTGCCAATGCCATTTCTCCACTATCAACTCTTTTTTCCAATGCTTCCAACCCTCTTATTCCACCTACAAAATCAATTCTTTTGTCTGTGCGTTGGTCTACAATATTTACAATTGGTGTCAATATATTTTCTTGCATTATGTTAACATCCAATACCCCCAATACATCTTCTTTAATGATACTTTTATTGGCTACAAGCTTATACCATTGTTTGTTTATGTACAAACCAAATTCGTGCATAGCTTCTGGACGAAAAGCTTTTTCCTTTTTTTCAATAGAAAAATTTATCGCAATTTTTTCCAAAAATGCCGTTTCGCTTAAGCCATTCAAGTCTTTTATTACTCTATTGTAATCCATAATATGTAATTGGTCGGCAGGAAAAAGTGTAGTAAGAAAAATATCGGCATCTACAGTTGCCTCTGCGCCCAATGCCGCTCTCACTTTTGCTGCAGAAGCTGCTCGGTGATGCCCATCGGCTATGTACGATGCTGGCACTTGCTCTTTAAACAACAAAGTAATTTTCCCTATCGTTTCTTCATCATTTACCACCCAAATTTTATGCTCTATTTCATCATCTGCAATAAAACTATAATTAGGTGTTTTATCGGTCATACAATTTGCCAACAGCGCATCTATTGCTGGCACATTTCTATATGCTAGAAATACATTGCCTGTTTGTGCTTTGGTGGTTTTTATATGGGTAATACGATCCAATTCTTTTTCTGGTCTGGTAAACTCATGCTTTTTTATAAGTCCTTTTTCATAATCATCAATTGAGCTGCCGCATACCAGTCCAGTTTGTGTTCTGCCATTCATCGTAAGTTGATAAATATAATAGCAAGGTTTGCTTTCTTTAAAAAGTATATTTCTGCTTATAAATGCAGTCAAATTTTCCTTTGCCTTCTCATACACTTCTTGCGAATGAATATCTACATTTTCATTTAAATCTATCTCACTTCTTGTAATATGCAAGAAAGATTTAGGATTGCCTTGTGTTTCTGTTCTTGCTTCTGCACTGCTCATTACATCATATGGCCTAGATGCTACTTCTTTAGCATGTGCTACTTCTGGCCTCAATGCCGCAAATGGTGAAATTGTAATCATTTTTTCTTTTTTTAAACCTTTCCTTTTTTTAATCGCTTCTTTTAATCAAACCAATAACAGATCCACTAATTACTATGTTCGTACTCCTGCATTAAACTTACTAAAAATGCTACACTACTTAATGGCATTGCATTGTATAAAGATGCTCTAAACCCACCTACACTTCTGTGTCCTTTTATGCCAATAATATTATGCGAACTGGCAAACTTTAAAAAATCTGCTTCCTTGCTACTATCATTCATTACAAAACAAACATTCATTTTGCTTCTATCTTCTACTTCTACTGTACCTTTAAATAAACTGTTGCGATCTATTTCTGCATACAACAACGCTGCTTTTTCATTGTTTATTTTTTCAATGGCTTTTACGCCGCCTTGCTTTTTCAACCAACGGAGTGTAAGCATGCAAGTATATACAGCAAATACGGGTGGCGTGTTTAACATACTACCTTCAGCTATATGATTACGGTAATCCATCATGGTAGGAATATTCCTTTTTATTTTACCGAGTATGTTTTTATTAACCACCACTACCGTTACACCTGCTGCACCAATGTTTTTTTGTGCACCGGCGTATATCAAATCAAAGGCATTAAAATCCAACTCTCGGCTCAAAATATCGCTGCTCATATCTGCCAGCATTGAATTGGAGGTAATAGGAATTTTTTGCCACTGTGTACCGTAAATAGTATTGTTGGTTGTAATGTGCAAATATTTTGCATCATTGGGTACTGCAAAGTCTTTTGGTAAAAAAGTGTAATTTTTATCTTTAGAAGAGCAAACAATTTCTGGCTTACCAAATAATTTTGCTTCTTTGATGGCTTTGGCTGCCCAAACACCTGTGTCTGTATATGCTGCTGTTTCCTTCGCATCCAATAAATTCATAGGTACTTGCATAAACTGGGTAGATGCACCACCGTGTAAGAAAAGCACTTCATGGTTATCGTCCAAACTCATCAATTCTTTCATTAGCATTCTAGCCTCAAGCATAATAGCTTCAAAAGCTGGCGTGCGGTGTCCGTATTCTAGTATGGATAGACCTGTTTCGTTAAAGTTAAGTACAGCCGCAGCTGCTTCTTCAAAAACCTCCCTTGGCAATATGGATGGACCTGCATTAAAATTATAAACCACAATATTTCATTTTGAACGAGCGAAATTACGACATTATGAGCGGAGGAGTAGGAAAATTTTATTGCGAAAATTTAGTAGCTAATTATGCAATTTTTGAAGTGAATATCGCCATTAATCCAGCAGCATACTCATCATCTGCAAACCCCTGCCTGCATTTGCTTTCAAAGTAATGGGCTGTCCATTTGCAGTAACTGTAATGGTGTTTTCGCCTGCATGAAGCGGTATGCGCACATAACTTACAAATGCAGGAAGGCTTTGCCAGTTGCGGGTATCTGCTTTTTCTGTAGCTGTATTTACCATATTTATTACAAAACCTGCCACATCGCCTGCAAGTTTTGCTTTTTCTTGTTTAGCTTTTGCCTTCTGTTCTTTTTCGGTAATTGTCATGGCTGTATCAGCAGCTTCCTTTTTATCCTTTTTATTAGCAATTCCTTCTGCAAGCGCTTCTGTTCCTTTTTCTATCAATTTTTTTGTCATTTGCCTTGCCAGTGCATTTGCCATTTCGGTAATAAATCTTTCTTTTAAAACATTTACTGCTATACTATTTATATTTTGTGCAAGCTGAGGCGTAAAACTATTTTCTGCATTAGTTACAGTTATATTTTGAGGCTTTGCATATTGTAGTGTATAAACTGGCAACGATAACTTAAATGCACGCAAAGAAGAAAGTCTTTCTTCTGCTATGCCATAGCTATTATAGTTAAAATTAAAATTGGAATTATACCCATTTGGATCCAGATAATTAAAGTTCCCAATACCATTGCTACCCGCAGTTAGAAAAAAGTTTTTTTCTTGCTTTATGGGTGCTTGACCCTCTTCTATGAATAAAATTAATTCTCCATTTATTGCATTGCCTTCGTTGTAAGAAACATTGAAAGCCTTTTCATATTGCTGCTGCTCGTTTGTAAAGCCCAAGCTGGTGGCAGTACGCAATAAATCTTGCTGCAATTGCATAGGCATTTTTACGCCATAATATTCATTGTCTGATTTTAAATAAATATCTACGGCATTTCTATAAGCTATAAATGCATTGTTTATATCGCCTGCCATTTCATATATCATGCCTTGTAGGTTTAGGGCAAATGCATCTTTACTATAGCGGTTTTCTTTGTTCTTAAATTTATCGCCTTGAGCATTGGTTGATAAGGTAATTCTTCTTGCTTCCACTACCGCATCTTCCATTTGCCCCAATGTAGCATAGTTTAGTGCTTTGTAAAAATGCATCATAAATTGTTCATGATCTTCGCCTCTGTAAAACTGTTGCATTGGATTTATCAAATTTGCAAGAGCAATATCTGCAACAGATTTGGTATTATTTTCTATCATACCATCAGCTATATTCAAATAATAATTGCTTCTAACAAAATCATTTTGCAAACGATAAAGTTTACCCATTTCTAAATTATAGAGCAAGGCATTTCTATCCTTTTTTATAAGTTTATTGTGCTCTAAACTTTGTGCTGCTTTTTCGTAATTACCCTCTCGCATATTTGCATAATACGAGCTCATAGATTTATTGTAAGTAGCACAAGAAAAGAGAACGGGCACCAACAGGAATGCCACCAATGCCCGTTGCAGTATACTGTTCATCAGTAAAATTTTGAGTGAGAAAAACTGATGTCTGTAATTAGTTTTTTACATTCTTTGATAATTTCTTATCGCCTATCCAAACTACTTCGTTTGTTTCTATGTTGGTAAGTACAAGGTCTATCTGATAGGTAACCGTTTTCTTTCTTTTAAAGGCATCTACAATAGAATTGATGGAGCCTTGCAAAATATAATCTGCTCCTTTTTCCAAGCCAAACTTTTTCATGGTACTTACAGAAGCGTTTGTTTGTTGGTCAGATTTTTCTGCACGCATTTCTTCACGCTTTTTTCCACTTTGTACAAGCCCTACTTTTTCGGTAGTTACAAACGATTTCTCTAGGTCATTCATAAATGTTTCTGCTTCTATATGCTCGTGGCTTTTGTTTGTTACAAAACCAACTATTACAACGGGTCTTTTTCCTTTTACCTGAAGGTGATCGCCCAACCATTTGCCTGTAAGGCTTTGGTTAATCATTTCTTCAGCGGTCAAACGGCTGTCGGTATAATTCCAATTTCCGCTAATATCAGGTGTATCTACAGGATCTATTCTGGTTACTTTATGTGCGCAAGATGCAAAAATTAATATAGAGGCAACAGCGGCTAGTGTAAATATCTTTTTCATGGTTGTAGGTTTTTAGTTTTTAAAATTTTGTGAGCAATTTATTTGTTATCATCTCCAACGGAAAGGGCTGCAATTGTTGTTATTGTTCCAATTGTTATTATTCCAACCGTTA
The DNA here is from genome assembly GCA_031430735.1 of Ferruginibacter sp. GTDB lineage: Bacteria > Bacteroidota > Bacteroidia > Chitinophagales > Chitinophagaceae > Ferruginibacter. The sequence continues at coordinate 7,738 of JANPCB010000043.1, forward strand.
TTCCAGTTGTTGTTATTCCAACCATTGTTCCAATTGTTATTGTTCCATCCATTGTTGTAATTATTAAACAAAACCCTTTCTCTACGGAAATTTCTTCTTTCTGCTTTACGCTCTGCTTTTGCAGTACTCCAATCGTATGCTTTGTAAGTATCCTGTATGGTAGTATTGTTGGTGGTTTGCAAGCTTACTTGGGTGGCAGCGTATTTATCCATGCTTACTTTGTAATTGGGATTTTGATCTGGCGCCAAATCTTGAGCCATGGTAGCATAACCTGCTATAAGAATGCTGAAGGTAAAAATTACTTTTTTCATGTTCTATATTTTTATGGTTATTTAATGTTAACACGTTATTGGCCTAGATCCATTTTCAGTTTTAATGAACTTTAGTTTTAGCCCATTTCCATGTTGTTTGGTTTTAATGTGTTCAACAAATTTAAAGCCATCTTTAAAATTGAAACGTTATAGGTTTCTGAAAGTTACAGCGTTAACAAAATTTTACAAAAAGTCATTTTAGTGATATAGAACAGGTTGATTGCATAAAAAAATCCCCTTGCAAAAATGCAAAGGGATAAAATTTAAAAATCTTTTTTTATTAATGCTGGTGATTGTGCTGCATAGCCACCAATTCATCAGAGGCAACTTTTTTCTCTGTAGGTTTGGTTTGTGCTTCTGCCCAGCTAAATAATTTTTCTGTTATCATTCTGCGGTAAGTAGCATCTACTTGTTTTTCGTCTTTCATCATACGATCAATATAACTTTCTAACCAGCTCATATCTTCCCCCATGTTCATATTGCCAAAATAGCGACTCACTTCTTCTTTCATGCTGGTACGTAATTCTTCTTCGGTAACTTCCAATTTATTGGTACGTATAATTTCATCGCTTATCAAAGTCCATTTCAATTGGCCTTCAAAACCCGCATATTCTTTTTCTGCTTCTTCTTGTGTTCTTTGTTTATCGCCACCGGTTTTTAACCAACGGGTAAGAAAGGGTTGTGGAAATTCCATTTTGGTTTCGTCCAATAAATGATGGTATAATTGGTCGTGCAATTGGTTGCGGGATTGTGATGCCCAATACTTTTCAATTTCTTCTTTCAGCGCCGTTTTTAAATCAGCTTCGTTGGTTATCCCTTTTCCTGGGTACACTTCGTTGAAAAATTCTTCATTCATTTCTCTTTTTTCAACTAAGCCAATTGTTTTTATTTCTAATTTGAAATATTTTTTGGCAGCCACTGCATCATCTTTTGCAAAACCAAGGTCTTGCAGCATCATTTCCAATTTGTCTCCTTCAAATGCGCTTTCTAGCTGAAACACAAAACTTTCGCCTACCTTTTTACCCATCAACTGCTTTTGCATTTTTGGGTTAAAATATTTTACCAATACAGAATTTTCTTTGGTAACGCCTCCTTCCAATTCTATTGCATTTTCATCTGCTTCTGTAAATATCACATTTACTACATCTTCTTCATTATCTACTTGTTCTTTTTCTACCATTTTGCCTGCTTTTAGTTGCATGCGACTTATTTCTTCCATTACCATCTCATCTGTAACTTCTACGTTGTGGCGGGAAAATTTTGCTGTAGAAAGGTCTGGTAAAGTATAGGCTGGTTTTAATCCAATTTCGAAAGAGAAATCAAAATCATTTGGATTGTTCATATCCAATTTACTCATTTCGCCTTCTAGTGGAAGTGGCTGGGCGAAAATTTCCGGCTTCTCTGTATCCAAATAAGTGTACAATTCTTTTTCTATAGTACGAAGAACTTCATCAGAAAATATACCAGCTCCATACATTTTTTTTATCATACCTGCTGGTACCATTCCTTTTCTAAAACCTGGGATATTGGCTGTTTTGCTATATTCTTTTAGCTTTTTTTCAAAAGCTGGTAAATAATCTTCTTTATTAAGCTTTACGGTAAGCTTGTCGTTTAATAAACCAATGTTTTCTCTAACTACTGTAGCCATGATGTTGTTTTTGTCCCAACAATTTTGTCGAGATTTTAAAAAAAATCCTTCCGCTTGGGCGGAAGGAAGATAAATAGGTGCGGATAATAGGGGTCGAACCTACATGCCTTGCGGCGCTAGATCCTAAGTCTAGTGCGTCTGCCAATTTCGCCATATCCGCAAATACCAGCAACTATTAATTAGCTGGGGAGTGCAAAACTAAGGAATTTTTATATAAACAGGCGCTTTTTGAAATTTTTATTACTACACAAAGTCAATAATTTAAATATAAACGACCAAATACCACATGGCCAAATCTTTAGTAACCATTGAAAATTCACTAATTGTTCTTTTTATTTACCGATTATGCGAGTTTTTGGCGAATATATTATTCAAAATAAAAAACATATGAATAGAACAACCCTGAATATTTCCGTTTAAATTTTCTCCCTCACCCTCCACTCCTGCGGTGTAACCCCAAATTCTTGTTTAAATACTCTGGCAAAATATCCAGCATCATTATAGCCACAATCCAGGGCTAAGCTTGCAATACTGGTTGCCGGGTTTTTTAATAACTCTTTTGCCTTATTTAATCGAATAGTACGGATAAATTTGTTGGGCGAGTAGCCAGTAAGTGCGTCTAACTTTCGGTGCAATTGTGAGTGGCTCATAAAAATATATTTGCACAATAGCTCTACAGAAAAATTCACATCTGCAATATGTGTTTCTACCGCTTCCCTTACTTTTTTTACAAATTCATGCTCTGCCATTTCAATGTTGGCTTGTACTATTATTTCTTCTCCAATATCATCAATGTCTTTATTGGGCGCTATTTGCTTAGTATAATATTGTTGCAATTTCTTACGAAGCTCTAATAGTTTTTTTATACGCAACAGCAATTCATCTTTGTGAAAAGGTTTTTCCAAATAAACATCAGCCCCACGTTCCAAGCCTTCTAGCCTACTTTCTAAATCTGCTTTTGCCGTAAGCATAATGATGGGAATATGGCTTGTACGTTCGTCTGCACGTAGCATTCGACATAACTCAAAGCCATCTACATAGGGCATCATTACATCGGTAATAATTAAATCGGGGATAATTTCTGTTGCTATTTCAAATCCTTCTTTTCCATCTTTACCTACTGCAAATCTATATTCGGGAAGGCAACTAGCCGTGTATGCTACTACATCTGCATTATCTTCTACCAATAAAATTAACTGCTTTTGGGTGTTGGCATTTTCTACTTTTTTGATACCTGCACTTTCTACCGTTGTTTTTTGCACATACACTTTTTCTTTTACCACATCCGGATTTTCCATTTCGGCATAATTCGCATTTTTTAATTGCAATGATACAGTAAACTCTGTTCCTTTGTTGGCTCCTATTGGGGGGCTTTTTACCTCAATGCTGCCGTCCATTAATTTTGCTAGCTCTTTGGTAAGTGCTAGCCCAATACCAGTACCTTCTGCCTTTCTAGTATGACTATTGTCTAGTTGATAAAAGCGCTCAAATATATGCTCCAATTGGCTTTCTGGTATTCCTATACCAGTATCTTTTACTTTTATTATTAGCGTAGTATAAGCTGTACCTGGCTTAGCTATTGCAGCAATAGTAATATAGACATTACCTTTTTCGGGCGTAAATTTCAATGCATTCGATAATAAATTCGCAACAATTTGCCTTAATTTTTCACCATCATACGCTGCATTCAAACTGTCAATATCTGATAAAAAATGGAACTGCTTTTTCTGGCTTTCTGCCAATGATTGAAAAGACTCTACTATATATCTTAAAAAATTAATTACATCGCCATTTACCAAATGCAATTCCATTTTTCCACTTTCCAATTTCGACAAGTCGAGCATTTCATTTACAAGATTGAGCAAGTTTTCTCCATTGCGTATGATCATGTTCATACCATTGCCAAAATATTCATCGGGTTGGCTTTTTACCTGCTGCGCCATACCCAATATTACGGTAAGTGGGGTACGAAATTCATGGGTAATATTGGTATATAATTGCGTTTTTACAACATCTAATTCTTTTACCCGCTTGGCTTCTTGTTGTTCAAAGTTTAATTGATTTTGAAGTTTAGCTTTGTTTACTTTAAATTTAAAATAGGCTCTTATGGCAAAGCCCAATACCAATATATAGAACAGATATGCCCACCAAGTAAGCCACCAAGGCGGCAGCACCGTTATACGAAGCTCTACTATTTTATTGCTCCAGATGCCTTGGCTGTTGCTGCCCTGTAATGTAAAAACATAATTTCCTGCTGGCAGGTGCAAGTAAGTAGCAGAGCGTCGTGTGCCCGATTCCACCCAATCTTTGTCTACACCTTTCAATTGATAGCGGTACTTATTTTGATTGGAAACAGTAAGGTCTAGTGAGGAAAATTCGAGTGTTAAAATATCCTGCTCATGCGTAAGTGTAATGCCTTTCGATTTTTCTATGGTGTTTTGCAGCACACCCGTTTTATCTGCTGGCGAAACCGATTGGTTGTTAATGAGGATATCTGTGATGTAAACATTAGGCAAAAAAACATGCGCCAGTATTTCTTTAGGATCAAAAATATTAATGCCTCTTACACCGCCAAAAGCAAGATTACCGTTACTTAATTTAGCATAACAGCCAGTATTAAATTCATCATCTTGCAAGCCATAAGCTTTGGTGAAATTGTAAAATACATGGTTGTTGTTCTTTGTTGTTTTAAAACAAAATATCCCTTTATTGCTACTTCCCCATATATTACCAGCATCATCGGGTAAAATACCATATACCACATCATCGGGTAAACCCTCTTTTGCTGATATATGAAAAAAATCGCCACTTGTTTTATCCAACCGATTTAAACCTCCTCCTTTTGTTGCTATCCATAAATATTTATCTGGTTCATTGGAGTCATCTAAAAAGCAGGAAACATGGTTATAATTAAGCGAATTGCGGTTGTTACTATTATTGTAAAACCATTTTACTTCCGAAGAAGCAATATTGTTATAATCTAAATTGACTTTTGCAAATCCTTTTTCTGTACCTACCCAAAAAGTACCTTGCTTATCTTCAAACAATGCGGTACAAACAATTTTAGATGCATCTTTATTTATAGTAAAGCTATCCAGTTTTTCGGTTACTGTATTCAACAATGTAATAACTCCATCCTGCCCAGGAAACCAAAGATTGGCTTTACGATCTTCCAGAAAAGGTTGTTTTTTACCAAACGAAAGGTTTGCATTTATGGTGGGCCAAGCTTGTACTATTTTAGTAGAAGGATTATATTTAAAATACCCTTTTTCATCACTTTTAAACCAATAGTCGCCTGTAGAAGCAATGATCAAATTATCTACCTGGCTTATGGCTGGATCTTTTTTAAATGCATCTGTAATCAATCCATCTTCTTGTAGTTTTTTCCAATTGTAATCATAACTCACCATATACATATACTTATTGGCTGTAGGTATAATTAAACGGGTTGTTTGCCCAGCTGCAAAAGTTTTAAATTTACTGCTTACCGAATTGTACTTGCGCAAACCCCATCCCACAGAACCCGACCACAATATTCCTGACTGGTCTATTATAAATGGGTAACATATTCTGATGGTTGTTTTGGGCAAAGGCTCATTCCATTTAATAGGTTTACCTGGTTCATGATTATATATTTCATAAAAAAACTCCTCTCGGTGGTGATATTCCCAGGGTTTTGTTATAGGTTTAAATATAATATTGCCTGCTGGTATTTTTTTGCTATCGAATAATGGAATGATATCTTCCCCATTAAAAAGGTAAAGGTTATTATTAATTAGCTTACTACTATCTGCATTTAAAAAACCATCGTTGAGCAGCATTCCGTTATTGAGCTTAACAAAACTGTTATTTTGCGAATTAAATTGGTAAACCAATCCGTCCATACCGCCAACCCATATAACCCCGTTCTTATCTTTACCCATGCCATAAACCTGTGTATTTCTCGGCAGACTAAGCCTGGTAATAACCGGCTTGCTTTCTTTTTTAAAAAAACGGCTGTTTATTTCAATAATGTTTAAGCCGTTTGCATCGGTACCAACTAAGAATCTTCCATCGGCCATTTCTTCTATAGCACGTATACCATTTCCCGACAGGCTGGTTGCATCAGCTTTATCATGAGCTATCCGGTAAAATTTGCCGTTTTGCTTATCATAAATATTTATCCCTGCATTTTCTGCTCCTACCCATAACCTGCCTTTAGAATCCTCAAAAAGCTTAAGGGTGGTATTACTGCTTAAGGTGTAAGTATTATAAGGGTCGTTTACAAATACTTTAAAATTGTATCCATCGTACCTGTTAAGTCCATTTTTGGTAGCTACCCATATAAAGCCTTCTTTATCTTGCAAAATATCAAACACCATACCTTGGGATAAACCCTGTGAAGTAGAAATGTTCTCGTATGCAATGGGCGCTTGTGCATGTACACTCATATAAGCACACATAAGCACAAAGCAGATAAACGATTTAATATGAGCAAAACACTTTGTCATTCTACAGTTAGTTTATAAACCCTCTTTTTAGATTTTACATACAAAATCATATACCCTTTTGCAAATGGAGGATTGCAATTGCATAGTACAAGAATATTATTTGGATTTTCGCTAGGGAAAGGATAGCTACAAAGAGCGTTAAAAATCTTCAAAAAAAACAGGTTTATTCTATTTTTTTTAAAAATGACAGATTTATCCTACTTCTGCACAGTTTGTCCTATAGTTTGGCGAAAACATACTTATTTATGGTGAATATCTACGCTGCTAATTTGCTATTTGTGTTGAGATTTGACATATCATTTTGCAGATTGGTTGTAAGCCTCCGGGGGGTGGTTTATAGCCACTGCAAGCTGATTATGTTAAATGTACCTTCTATTAAACCAAACTATTCTTTAACTACCAAATAAAACTACCATGACCAACAATTTCAAAGTAAAAATGAAGGCGCTTTTTGCCTTATCAATGATCTTCATGGCTCTACCGTTTGCAGGTATTGGCCAAACAAAAAATGTAATTTCAACACATAGGGTTTTTCCAAAAATCGATAAAGTGATGGAATTTGAAAAAGCAATTGCTGCACATGCACAAAAGTACCACACGGGCAATACTTATTGGAGGGTATTTGCTATTCAATCTGGACCCGACTTAGGGGGCTTTCATATTACCGAAGGGCCTACAAGTTGGGCAGATGAAGATACAAGAGGCGATTTAGGCCCAGAACACAAATTAGATTGGAATAAAAATGTAGCTATTTATTTAACAGACAAGCAATCTGGTGGGTATTCTGTTTACCAAGATTCTTTGAGCACAGTGGCTCTAGGCGATTTTTCCGACAAAATAAATATTGCACATATATATCCCAAAATAGGTCATGGAGACGACGTTAGGAATATGATTATGAAATTGAAAAAAACATGGGCTGTTGATGGCTCCACTGTTGCAGTTTATACAGCAAATTCTTCTGGTGAAGGTCAATACACTTTGGTAACGAGGTATAAGCAAGGCTTAAAAGAAAAGGCATCAGGTTTTCGTAAACCATTTAGGGAAACGTACGAAGCAGTTAATGGAGCAGGTTCTTACGCTCAATACCTTAAAGATGCTGCCGAATTTATAAATGAAAATTGGAGTGAATTACTTTTTTTACGTAAAGATTTGAGTTCGAAATAAGCCCTTATCCATATTGATAGATAAACAGAACTCAAAATGAAAAAAATTGATGAGGTTTGTTTTGACCTTCCTTCATTTGGAAATTGAAATGAGAGAAACAAAACACCGCAATACATTTTTAAACAAATAGATATTTAAACCAAAAAAACAAAATTATATGAAACAGAAAATGAAATTTTTAGCATTCAGCTTAGCAATCTTCTTTATCAGTTTATCTGCCATAGCTCAAAACCCTTTTGGCGAAGTGAGTTTTGTAAAAGTAAAGCCCGGAATGAACGAGAGTTACTTAATAGACATGAAGACAGCAAAAAAAATAAACAATGGTCTTAAAGCGAATAAAACCATTAGCTCCTGGCAACTGTACCGCAGAGTTTATCCCCGTGGCAGCGAAATGGAGTTCGATTATGCTACGCTTGCGGTATACCCAAGCGGTAAAGAAATGGAATCTCGTAAAGACTGGGTTCCTTGGAATGCTCCAATGAAAGAATTGAGCGCTAAAGAAACGATTGATTATTTAAGTTCACTAGGCAATGTTCGTACTGTGATACAAACTGAACTTTACGACTTTAAAATGGGTGTAGGCGCCGCTGGTAAAACGGGCGACTTTGTACAGCTTAATCTCATAAATGCAAACGCTGGAAGCAATGATGCAGTTGAGAAAATGTGGGAGTCTTTAAAACCTGTTGTTGAAGAGTGTATCAAAGCCGGGAAATTAAAAGGATACAATGTTTGGAAACGCACCTATGTTACAAATGTGGGCTACTCAAACGATTATACAGTTAGCTTTAGTTTTTCATCATTGGAGCAGGCACTGTCATGGGCAAGTGGTAAAACGGGTATGGCAGAAGAATATAAAAAAATATATCCAAAAGAAGATTTTACTGCTTACGGAACTAAGCTGACAAGCTTACGAGTAATTGTAGCACAGGAACTTTGGGAACTGGTAGATGTAACTGATTAAAATAACCACGCCTGCGCTCGTATCCCACGAATGCAAGTTATGGTTAGTGATACACTAACAACGGCTAGGCATCTTTAGCACAGTACGCTAAAGATGCCGCTGAATTTATTGACGAAAGCTGGGGTGTATTACTTTTTTTACGTAAAGATTTCAGTTCTAAATAATAATTAAAGCCAGCAACTCTGGCAAGTTTAGTGGAGATGCGAACCATTGTGAAGGTAGAAGAATTTCTTTCAAGATGTTGTTCTTAAACTGTAATTAATTAACCTAAACAAACGTGGCGACGATACGCAATCAACATGAAAAAGTATTTCTTATTGCTCTTATTAATTCCTGTTATAGGAATGAGCCAGTCAAAGACTGTTCTTACAGGCAACCGCTTATTTGCCAAAAATGACAAGAGCTTGGAATTTGAAAAAGCCTTGGCTACACATGCTCAAAAATACCATACCGGCGATGTAAAATGGCGGGTATGGACCATTGAATCGGGCCCAGATGCCGGTGGATATATGATTTCTGAAGGACCAACTAGTTGGAGTCTTTTAGATGGACGTGGAGACCTTGGTACGGAACACATGAACGACTGGGCAAAAAATGTAATGCCACTCACCATGGGGCAAGGGCAAAGCGCTTACTCCGATTTTTTACCTGATTTAAGCACGGTACAATTAACCGATTATGCAGATAAAATTGTAATAACGCACATTATAACAAAGCCTGGTATGCCTCTTAAAGTAAGAGAGCTTATTCAAAAACTTAAGAAAGTATGGGAAGCCGGCAATGAGTCGGTGGCAGTATATTCAATTGCTGCTTCAGGTGATCCTGGTTTTACAATTGTAAACCGCTTAAAAGGAGGTTTAAAAGAATTGGCCAGCGACTATCGCAAACCAATGCCAGAACGCTACAATGCTATTTATGGTGCGGGAGCTTATGATATTTATTTAAAAGATTATGCAGATGCTGTGCAAAGCCGCTTTTCTGAAATATTGATGTACAAAGCAAGTTTGAGTTCAAAATAAATTTTTAATGTTTTTTTGACAAGGTGGTTTATAAAATCACCTTGTCATTGTTTTTATTTCGATAAAAATTTCACTAACTGTTGGTGTCCCCACCAACAGAAATACTTTTATTGAATAAGGTTGGTGACGACACCAACCACTAGAAAAAAACTTTTAAAACCTTTCACACATGAAAGCAACCATCAGCATTGTTCTAAAGCAAAGCAGCACTATTCCTTCACTATCTGAAAATACTTTTTTACGTTATTTTAATTTTATCGCTTTGTACTTTGCACAAGGCGTACCGGAAGGAATGTTATTTTATGGTATTCCGGCATGGATGGCCATGAATGGCAAGACTCCCGGAGAAATAGCGGGTTTTGCGGTGGCTTGTGGTTTGCCCTGGAGTTTTAAATTTATAGTAGCACCACTCATGGATCGCTACACCTATTTGTCCATGGGGCGCAAAAGGCCTTGGGTACTTATGGGGCAAATCGGATTAATAGCAAGTTGTATTGCCATGGCTTTTGTACCTGACCCACTAAATAATTTAAACCTGTTTATGGCAGCAGGTTTTGCGGTTTCGTTCTTTGGCGCTTTTCAGGATGTAGCTACCGATGGTATGGCGGTTGATATTATTCCAATAAACCAGCAGGCCCGTGCCAATGGGTTAATGTGGGGCTCAAAAATAATTGCCGTTTCTACCACACTTGCATTGGGAACCTGGTTGCTAAATAAATACGATTTTACCACTTCCATACTTGTGCTTGCGGCAATGATAGCTGTTATTATGATGGTACCTATATTTTTAAGGGAACGGGAAAATGAAAAAATATTGCCATGGACAACAGGCGCAGCATCTTCTGAAACCAAAAAAATGCAACTCACCAATTGGTCCACCATTTTTAAGTCTTTATACAGCGTTTTTAGTTTACGCAATTCGATGCTGCTTGCATGCATATTGTTTATTTGCCAGGGAGCTTATAATTATATTGATACACTGCTGACCATTTTTACCGTGCAGGAGTTAGGTTGGACCAACATTGCTTATTCCCAATATTACTCCAGTGCTACGCTCATAGGCGGTATTAGCGGAATGATTATCGGAGGATTTTTAATAGACAAATTTGGTAAAAAAAGAATGATGAGCCTTTATTTTATTGGCATGGTGATTATTACCGCAGCTTTGTCTTATTTTAAAATTTACTGGGCAAACACTACGTTCATTTACAGTTTTATGATCATGTACAATATGCTGTACACCTTTGCGTGCATAGGCATTTTTGCCATTGCCATGCAATGCTGCTGGAAAAAAGTTTCGGCAAGCCAGTTTACATTATACATGACCATTTCAAACCTTGGGCGTATTGCGCTTGCTGCATTGATAGGCCCAATAAAAGCAAATTTTAATTGGCAGATTGCTCTGTTTGCATTTGCAGTTATGATTGTAGTGGCATTGGTTTTACTACAATTTTTAAATATAAATAAACAAGCACAACGGGTAGTTGATTTGGAAAACATTGATGCAGAAAAACAAATGGCAATGGTTAATTAATTAATGTAACCACGCCTTGGTTCGGTAAAATTGGTTTTTACCGAAACTATGAAGGATTATAAAAAACAAATTTAGGAAGCAATGAAGGAAAAATAAATTAAACAGAAAAATTTTGCTGGCATAAATATAAAGCCAGGTACAAAAAATTTAAGTTTCGCATTTTTAACATCAAAAATAAAACAACATGAAAAAAACAATGATGCTTTCAATTTTCGCCGGAGGACTATTTCTTTTTACTTCCTGCCAGGAAGCTGCAAAGCAGGAAACAGCGACTACCCCAGTTGTAACAGAAACCGCCAAACCTGACAAGGCTGCATTAAAAGCTGAAATACAAAGCCTGGAAAACGCATGGGCTGCCGCAGATAATGCCCGTGATGCAAACGCTTTGGCAGCCTTTTATACTGAGGATGCAGTATCGATGTCCAACAATAAACCGATGATTGCAGGTAGGGCTGCTATATTAAAAGATATCGAAGCAAGCATGGCAAAAAGAGTCAAAGGTTCTACAGTTTCATATGAAATAATGGATGTGTATGCCGGCGAAAACACTGCTACAGAAACGGGAAAAACGACTGTAAAAGATTCTACAGGAAAAGTGACTTACACCGGAAAGTACATGGCCATTTGGGAACAGAAAAACGGCAAATATTTGTGCGTTAGGGATATCAGTAATGATGATGTGAAAGAAAAATAATAGCCAGGATTTTTCATTTACAGTTGCTTAATACAGGGGATATTTTATCCCCTGTATTAAAATTGCTTTTAGTTTACTCAGGGATTTATTAATGATGGAGACGATACCATACAGGCAGTTAAGATTCCATCTGGATGTATGTTTAAAAAAAATAATTGAAAATATCTAAACCAAAAATACGCTTTTATTTTTCTGGCTATTATTTTATCGGATTATTGGTATAGGCTATCCTGGGTTTCTGGTCGTCATATTTTGCAAATTTTTTAAAATTACACAAAATGAAAAAAATAATTTTATTATTTCTTCTACTTCCATTTTGTGGAACATTGCAAGCACAGGAAAATCCCAATTTTAATTTTAATCATTTGGCATTATCGGTAAAAAATCTTGACGAGTCGGCTACTTTTTATGCAGCAGTTTTAGGGCTACAGGAAATCACTAATAAAACTAAGATAGAAGGCATTCGATGGTTTTCTTTAGGCGAAGGGAAAGAACTGCATCTTATCTCCTTTTTAAAAGAACCTGTTAGCATTAATAAAGCGGTTCACTTGGCTTTAACCACTTTTAATTTTGATGCATTTATAAAAACATTACAAGTAAAAAAAATCCCTTTTTCCGATTGGCCTGGTACAGCAGATAAAGTAAACATAAGAGCAGACGGAATAAAACAAATATATTTTCAAGACCCAAATGGGTATTGGATTGAAGTGAATAGTGTTGGTCAAAAATAAAAGTAAAAATGGGCAGGCCGAAAACCAGTTAGAGTAGGCAATAATTCAAAAAAATAAAATAATGAACAATCAAACCGAGCAACCTTCTCCAGCAACCATTATGCAGATTGGTTCTGGCTTTTGGGCTTCAAAAGTATTATTATCAGCCGTAAATTTTGAATTATTCACCAAATTAACTGGTAACAAAAGCATGACTGTCGCCCAAATCAAAAACGATTTGGGTTTGAAATGTACCGATAGAAATGTCTTTGATTTTTTAGATACCCTAACAGGTTTCGGATTTCTGAAAAGGGAAGGCATTTTAGAAACCGCCAAATACTCAAACGGAAAAGAAACTGATATTTTCTTGGATAAAAATAAACCCACGTATATGGGTGGAATCTTGGAAATGATGAACGAGCGTCTGTATGGTTTTTGGGGAAATTTGGAAGAAGGACTAAAAACTGGACAACTGCAAAACGAAGCTAAAAATGGGGAGAATCTTTTTGATGCAATTTACGCCGACCCCGAACGATTAAAAATATTTGCCCACGGTATGACGGGCATACAAATGGGTGGATTTATTGCTTTTGCGAATGCTTTTGATTTTTCAAAATATAAAACAATGACAGATGTAGGCGGTTCGGCGGGAATGTTGTCTTTGATGGTAGCAAAACATCAAACACATATCACCTGTACTACTTTTGATTTGCCAGCAATTGAATTTATCGCTAAAGAAACAATTGAGCAATTTCAAATGACAGACAGCGTAAAAGCTGCCAGTGGAGATTTCTTCAACGACCCGATTCCTTCGGCTGTCATTGTTACCATGGGCAATATCCTGCACGATTGGGACGAGGAAACGAAAGTGATGTTAATGAAAAAAGCCTACGATGCCTTGCCCACAGGCGGTGCTTTTGTAGCCATTGAAAACATCATTGATGACGAACGAAAGCAGAATGTCTTTGGCATGATGATGAGTTTGAATATGCTCATTGAAACGGGCAAAGGCTTTGATTATACTTTTGCGGATTTTAATAAATGGGCAAACGAAGTTGGTTTTAAATCAACAGCACTAATGCCATTGGCTGGCCCTACCAGTGCGGCAATTGCTTATAAATAAATTCAAAAAGGATACCTCAGTATAAATTCTTTTTTTAATAAAAAATAAAAACGGGTAGGCCGAAAACCGTTCCTGTAGCACTTGAATAGAGTAGGCAATAATTAAAAAAACTAAAAAAATGACAAACGAAAATAATGTTAAAACAATTGAAAACCTCTACGTCGCCTTTGCTGTAGGCGATATACCAAAGGTACTTGCAGGGTTAGATGAAAAAGTGGTTTGGAACGAAGCGGAAGGAAATATGTATGCTGATGGAAATCCCTATATCGGACCGCAAGCAGTCTTAAATGGCGTTTTTGCTCGTATTGGTGCAGATTATGCGTATTTTAATCTGGTTAATATTGATTTGCATGAAATGTCCAACAATCAAGTGCTTGCCACTTTACGGTACCAAGCTAAATTAAAGAAAAATGGGGAAACTTATGATGCCCAAGTAGCACATTTTTGGAAACTTAAAAATGGAAAAGCTATTGCTTTTCAGCAATATTTAGATACTAAGAAAGTAGCAGATGCAATTGCCAAATAATGATAAAAAAAAACGGGAAAGCCGAAAATCGGCAAGCGTAGGCAATAAATAAAACAATCATAACAATGGAAAATCTATTAACCCAACCTAAACCAACATCTTATTTGAGAATCGGTCTCACCATATTTCTTATTCTGTTCGCCGGGAAATTTGTAATAAATGATGCGTTACCCTATTTCGGATTTGACAAAGAAGCTTTTGGTAGATATTGGAATTATAAGTGGCCGCTCATAGGGCATATTTCAGGTGGCCTATTAGCTTTAACAATTGGACCGTTCCAATTTTCTACAACATTTAGAAACAAATTTATGACAACCCATAGATGGTTGGGCCGAATTTACCTAACCGCCATTCTAATTGGGACAATAAGCTCAACTTATTTAGCGTGGACAAGTGCTTATAGGGTAAATTTTTCTTGGGCTTTCGGATTGCAAGGGTTAGCTTTTGCATGGATTACAACAGCATTGATGGCATATATTTCAGTGATGAGAGGACGTATTCTTCAACACAAAGAATGGATGATACGAAGTTATGTGGTGACTTTTGCTTTTGTAACATTTCGTTGGCTCAACGACTTAACAGTCGTAAAAAATCTGATGCCAGCATTTGCAGAAAGAGGACCCACCGTAATTTGGTTTTCTTGGGCAATCCCTTTATTGATTACTGAAATGGTATTAAGCTGGAAAAAGAAATAACTGCCATCAATATGGGTAATCTTCATCGCCATGGTTTGTGTTATTACAAGCCATAGCGTATGAAACATAAACCTTGGCAAAGAACTAAAATGAAATGAAACTTAACACTACATTGCTGCTTTCAATATTATTTTTACAAACAGCTGTTCTTTCAGCACAGGTTCAGGTAAGTAAAGAGCCACGCCATAAAAATGTTTTAGAAAACAAATACATCCGCCTGCTAGATGTATGGATAAAGCCAGGTGATACCAGTTTGTTGCATATTCATTCCACCCCATCGCTGTTTCTACATTTTACCAACACAGATGTTTGTGTACAAATAAAAGGCAAAGCATTTACAAAAAATAGAAATACAGCAGGAAATGCTTCTTATACCTCTTTTCTTAATGATACCCTTATACATCGGGTGAGCAATTGCGATACAGTACCTTTTCATGTTACCGATATCGAACTGCTCTCCTCTTATAAACCAACAACATCGCTTGCGCCTTTACCTTTTACTGTTTTGTTTGATAATGAAAAAGCAATTGCTTACCGTTTAAGCAATACATCATTTCACAATCAACTTATTAATGGCCGTGGGCCGATGCTGGCAGAGCTCGTTACCGGAGATGAAGTGATCTGCCATAACACAAAGACCAAAAGATCAACCAGCATTAAACCAGGAAAATATTTGTACCTGCAACCCGGCAGCTCTTTTTATTTTTCTGCAAATGAAAATGAAAAAAATAATTTGGTACTGTTTGAAATTAAATAATATAATTTTTTTAAAAAAAATTACTTTTAGTACTAAAAGATAACAGTATGAAAATAAGAATTCTAATTATCTGCATTTTTATATCACAGCAAATCAATGCACAATCCTTTCAAAAAATTCATCGCAAAGCAATTGTAGTGGATACACACAATGATATCCTGATGCAGGCTGCTGAAAGGGGAACGGCATTTGACCAAGACCTTACCGGCAAAACACACAGTGATCTTACCCGCTGGAAAAAAGGTGGGCTCGATGTACAGATTTTTTCAGTGTATTGCGATGGCGGACTGAAAAATGCATATGCTTATGCCAACAGGGAAATGGATAGTCTTGATGCTGTTGCTTTACGCAACCCCGATAAAATTATAAAAGTATCCAACTATACCGAAATATTAAGAGCCGTAAAACAACATAAGATTGCAGCTATGTTTGGTGTAGAAGGCGGCCACATGATAGAGGATGATCTTACTAAATTAGAAGCCCTATATAAACGTGGTGCAAGGTATTTAACATTAACCCATAATGTAGCACCATCCTGGGCTACGAGTGCTGCAGATGAGACGGCCCCCCTAAATCCCCCCGAAGGGGGGACTTTAAAAGACCCTGCAAAGAAAAAGGGACTTACAGATTTTGGGAAACAGGTTGTACAAAAAATGAATGAACTCGGAATGATGATAGATGTAAGCCACCTTGGCGACCAGAGTTTTTGGGATGTAATTAAAATAACCACAAAACCCATCATTGCTTCACATAGTTCGGTGTACAGTCTTGTTCCACATCGACGTAATTTAAAAGATGAGCAAATAAAAGCCATTGCAAAAAACGGCGGTGTAATTCAAATAAATTTTCACCCCGGTTTTATCGACAGCAGCTTTGGTATAAAAGAAGAGGCTTTTTTGAAAAGGCATAAAGCAGAAAGTGATTCTCTTTTAAAAAGCGGTATGGATGAATGGTACATGATGACTTTTCTGTATAAAAAATACACAGTAGAAGCAGAGCCAATGCGGCCGCCATTATCTATACTTATTGATCATATTGATTACATCGTGAAATTAGTTGGCGTTGATTATGTTGGCTTGGGCTCCGACTTTGATGGCATTAATCTTACACCACAGCAATTAGATGATGTTACGAGCTATCCCTCAATTACAAAAGCATTGGTAGAAAAAGGGTACAGAAAAAAGGATATCAATAAAATTCTGGGAGGAAATTTTTTGAGGGTATTAAAAGCCAACGAGAGAAAATAAAAAAATATGAGTAAAAAAATTATTAAGCTGCTTCCTGTAATATTACTCTGCGTAATAAACCTGTATGCGCAAAAAAATCAAAGCAATGATGTTGCAAAAGCTTCTCCCCAAATATTTATGATATTGGATATCACTGTGCATGATACAGTCATGTATGAGCGGTACCGGGTTCATGTAGAACCTATCATAAAAAAATTCGGAGGGAAATATCTGATCCATTCCGGTGGTATGGCATTCGATACAGACCCAACCCGCAAAGTAATTCCTGTTGAAGGTAGCTGGAATCCTGACAGGCTTATCATCGTACAAAGGGATTCGATGGAGCTACTACAAAAATTTGCAACATCCACTGAATATATTGCAATTGCTGGATTAAAGGCAAACTCGGCATCTACAAAATCCATTATTGTAACGGAATATCTAAACTAATTTTTATAAAACCCAAAACCAACCAAAATGTCAAACGAAACAATCAACAAGTTGGAAACACCCGTAAGCCAACAGGAAAGAATTACTATTTTAGATAGTTTGCGGGGTATTGCAATTCTGGGAATATTATTAATGAATATTCCCGGCTTTGGATTGCCGGAGCCGCTTTGCTACGGAGACCTATCTGTGCTAAATGAAACAACAGGAAGTATTAATTTCAAAACCTGGTATTTTATTGAGCTAAGTGTTGCAGGTACGCAACGGGCATTATTTTCCATTTTATTTGGTGCCGGTATTATTTTATTCATCAGCCGCAAAGAAAAAAGTACCGAGGGTTTAATGCCTGCTGAATATTTTTTCAGGCGTCAGTTGTGGTTATTGGTATTTGGATTGTTTAATGCATTTGTATTGCTCTGGTTCTGGGATATCCTTTTTCAGTATGCAATATGCGGTATGATATTATTTGCCTTCCGCAGGTTATCCGCAAAACATTTAATTATTGCAGCCATTCTCTGCCTGTTTATTCAAACAGCAAGAGATCATGTACTCTACTCCAGGGATAAAAAAATAATTACCACCGGAGAAATGCTTTCCAAAAAAGATACATCAACGATAAAATTTTCAGAAGATGAAAAAGAAAAATTTGGTGCATGGACTACAATGAAAGAAAAAAGAAGTGTAGAAGGAAAAAAGAAACAAATGGAAAAAAGTTTGCGAAAAGTAAGAGGCAATTATACTGACTTTTATGAATATCAAAGTGAGCGTAGTTTTCATGGCGAAGTAGAATATACTTACAACGGCCTTTGGGATATTCTGATATTTATGTTCCTGGGAATGGCTTTGTATAAAAATGGAATACTGCTGGGCAACGGGTCAGTAAAAGTTTATTGGGCAATGTGTATTGGAGGATTGGGATTAGGTGTGTTGCTGACCTGGTACAGGTTACAACCCTGGATACGCCTTAACTACGATAATTATCAATACATCAAACAGGTTCCATTACAATTATATGAAGTTGCCAGAACCGTCCGCTCTGTTGGTATTTTAGGTTTAATTATGTTATTGTATAAATCTGGTTTGTTTAAATGGTTTTTTGCACTCATGCGCCCTGTTGGTCAAATGGCATTCACCAATTACCTGATGCAATCATTATTGGTAGGTTTATTCTTTTATGGTATTGGTTTTGGCATGTTTGGCAAATTACAACTGCACCAAATTTATTACGTTGTTGCAGGCACCTGGCTTTTACAAATTGTATGGAGCCATATCTGGTTAAAATTCTTCCGTTTTGGTCCGTTGGAATGGGCATGGCGTAGTTTAACCTATTGGAAACGTCAACCGTTTAAAAAATAAAAACAACCCCATGCTGAATAAAGTTTTTAAACCTTACTCATTTCTTTTAATGATACCAGATTCAAAAACGGATGAAAAACCAAACTGAAAAACGCAACACCCATCAATCGTAATTGAAACACAAAAAAATTATTCATGGCAATTGAAAAAACAGATGAAGGATTAAAGCGGGTGGTAGGTGTCTCGGGGCTCGCACTATCTATTGTAAATGGTGTAATTGGCTCGGGCATATTTGTATTACCAGCCATAGTAGGTATTGCTATGGGTGCTTTTGGTTTATTTAGTTATGTAGTTTGCAGTATTATGCTTGCTTCCATTATGCTTTGCTATGCCGAAATTGGAAGTAAGGTCACCAGCAGCGGTGGGTCCTATGCCTATGTAGAAACAGCTTTTGGTAATTTTTTTGGATTTGTTGTTAACTGGCTGTTCACTTTTGGGTGGGGCATTTTGGGCAGCGCTGCCGTAATGAATATTCTTGCTGATTCATTGGCGATATTATTTCCCGATTTTTTAAATCCATTTATTCGTGGGTTTTTCTTTTTTGTACTCATTGGTTTTATGGTGCTCATTAATATACGGGGTACAAAACAAGGCATTGCTTTGGTTAAGCTGATTACGATTATAAAATTATTGCCGTTGTTGGGTATTATCATTTTTGGCTTTAGCCAGGTAAAAATGGGCAACCTGCAATGGGAGCACCTACCATCCCTTAAAACATTTGGTGATACCGCTCTTATCTTATTTTATGCCTTTGCCGGCTTTGAAACATCGCTTGGTGTAAGCGGCGAATTTAAAAACCCTAAACGTACAGTACCACTCGGTATTTGCGTGGGTGGCATTATAGTATTGATTGTTTACATGCTGTTACAAACTGTAACACAAGGTGTGCTTGGTGCAGGTATGGCATCGTTTAAAGATGCACCACTGGCAGCTGTAGCCGAAAAAATAATAGGCACGGCGGGAGCAACCATATTATTGATAACGGCTGCTATCTCCTGTTTTGGATCTGTAAGCGCTGATGTGATGGCTACGCCACGTTCATTATTTGCAGGCGCAAATGATGGCATGTTCCCCAGGTTTCTAGGCAAAGTTCATCCTACGTTTGCTACGCCGTATTTAGCTGTAATAACCTACGGCGGCCTCATATTTATTGTTTCTATTTCGGGTGGCTTTAAGCAATTGGCTATACTGGCAAGTGCGGCCATACTGCTTACTTACCTCGCTGTTATTCTGGCAACCATTAAATTACGAAGGAAGAAGCAGGAGGCCGGTGATAAAACATTCAGAGCGCCGGGTGGCCTTACCTTTCCTTTAATTGGTATTGCTGCTATTATCTGGCTGCTTACCAGTTTAAGTAAATGGGAAATATTATCAACACTTATTTTTATAGCGACAGTATGTGTTATCTATTTTGTGATGAAGAGCATTAAATATAATCGAGTATTATGATTAAAGAGCACGCAAAACTTCATGGACTTGACCACCTGCGGGCATTGGCTATTTTATTGGTGTTAGGATTCCATTACCAGCTTGGGTATTTTGGGCGCCCTGAATGGACTAAACAGTTTAATCAATTTGGATGGACAGGTGTTGACCTGTTTTTTGTGTTAAGTGGGTTTTTAATTTCATCACAGCTTTTTGCACAAATAAAAAAAGGTAAAAACATTTCTTTGAAAGAATTCTTCTTAAAAAGATTTTTTAGAATTATTCCAATATATTTTGTGGTGGTTGGCATTTATTTTTGTTTCCCATTTTTTCGTGAAAAGGAGGCCTTACCTCCTCTTTGGAAG
>JANPCB010000044.1:0-85859 GCA_031430735.1 Ferruginibacter sp.
GCTTGTAAGTCGCACCCCTGTTGGGCTTTATTCTACTGTTGTAACTGATTTCATTTTAGACAAATATTCAAATTTTTAGCTTTTTTTCTTAAGCCTTGATTTTTTTTGTTACTTTTTTGTATCAAGACAAAAAAGTAAATACAAAGATGCCTATACATTAAAATGCTTTGCTAACTACATGCATGATTCTTAATATAATTTTAGAAAAATTTTATTAAGAAAAATTAATGCCCCATTAAAAGACATCTTATTGCATACATTATTTTAAACCAGTTGCTTTACATAGCTATCTCCTTCGTTTACAAAACCATTTATAGCCAGTAAAGTTTTATAATTTTTATGGTGTATTTTGTTATAAACAATACGCTTTGCTCCTTTTGATATTAATTGTTGCTTTTCTTTTTCAAAAATAAATTTACTCACTTTATAGTCTCTGTATTTTTTCGTAGTATAATTTAAAACTACAGTGGCATCTCCATTATCGGCAATAGTGGTACTAAAAACATTTGCTATTACAAGATCACGCAATACCACAAAGTTATAATTGCTTTTTAGCTGTTCTGCTGTAAATTCAGGGAAATAACGTTTGATATCTGCATCATAAAATGTCAAAAATTTTAAAATTAATTTCTCGTCTCCAGTAAATTCTATTATCTCAAAATTTTCACGGTATCTATACAGTTTATTGAGGTAGATAATGTTAATGATTAACAGAATAATATTGGTAAGAATAATAGGCCAAGCATTGAAGAGAATGCCATATACAATAAAGGCAACACTACCCAATCCATTGTAAATTCTAAATTTAATATCGCCATTTACCAATAAGGAAATAACAAGAAATAGCGAAGCCAGATAACCGATATAGGGTGCAATTTGTTGAGCCATAAAACGTAAAGGCGTACCATTTTATAAATACAAAATGAAATACTTTGTAGTAAAATGAATTAAGGTGTAAGCGTAATAGATCCAAAAACGGTAGGTTTGCCTGCCATAAAATAATATATGGTACCAACGGTATCTTTCTTAAAAAATACGGAAGTGTTATCGGCTATGCCTTGTTTGTTTATTACAACACTATCTAATGAATAAACTCCCTTTGCGCTACCAGATTGGTTTACGAATGTGAAAGAAGACCCATTTACAGCTGTAATATTTGTGGGAGAAAAAGAGGCATCTTTTATATAAATGTAATTGGTAGGTAATAATCCACCCTGTGCTTCGGGAATACCCTTGTTGTCTTTACTGCAAGAAGCTATTATAAAAGGAGCAATAAATAGCACCAATAATCTTAATCTCATAAAAATTACTTTCATTATGGGTACAATTTAGTAAAAAAGGAGCAATTGAGGTAAGGTTTGATTTTTTTTAGTGTAATAAAACTAATTATAGGCAATTAGCAGTTCAAATAGAGATGATGCTGCAATGGTACAGAAAGCTAGCACACAAAGTGTGCGTCATTTCTGCTGGAGATACTTTTTTTGATTTGAAAGTATGCTGAGATGGCTTTCTTCGCCTAGGTTCGAGTCTTCTCGAACCGTTCGCCCTGCCCCTGTTGCTGTATATAAAAAGCTTTCCTGTTCCGCCGTTCGATAATAGTAGAGCAGCCGTTGTAGGTAAGCAGCGCAGGTAAAGAAGCCAAGCGTACCAACAACTCGTGTAAGGTTCCTGAAAAAAGTTTTATTTTGTAGCCTAAGCAAGTGTTGTTGGTACGCACAACTGCATAAGCTATGCTGCAAACAAACAACGGCGGCGCTAAACTAAAGCAACCATTTACTACAGAGAATTTAAGTATATTTGAAATGCCAACAAGGGCTAAATGAATTCTATAGTTCGTGAGACACGAACCAAGTCGGAGGCGCTTGTATATTTTTGAATAAAATTTTCCAGTATGTTGATATTAGTAAAAAGAACAGGGTTACTTATTGTTTTTGGTTTTTTAGCTACAATAGGTTTTGCCCAAACCACCGCCAGTGATTGGTTTAATAAGGGGATGGAGTTTTTTGATAAAAAACAGTACAGTGAGGCGGTGCTGGCATTTGACAAAGCCAGCACCCTCAATACACAGTACGACAAGGCTTTTTACCGGGCAGGCTGGTGCTATAATGATGGTGAGCAATACGCCAAGGCTATAGAGCGGTTGCAAAAAGCGGTTGCCATCAATAGAACTTATCCGGAGGCTTGGCAGGAATTGGGCTATGCCTATAAAAAACTGGGCAAGAACCAAGATGCCCTCACCAGCCTGAGCAAAGCCATTGAAGCAAGGCCCAGCTATGCCACGGCCTATAAGCAAAAAGGCGATGTGTATCAAAACATGAAAAATTATCCCGAAGCCATTGAGGCATATAAAAAATGTGCTGAACTGGATGCCTACAACGAAAGCGCCTATTATAACATTGGGTACCTTTACAACGCAACCGAAGATTTTAACAATGCCCTGCTGTGGTTAAAAAAGGCCATCGCACTTAAAAAAAACGTAAGTACTTATAACGAGATAGGATTTGCATATTACAAGCAAAAGCTGAACGATTCGGCCATTACCTATTACAAAAATGCATTGACAATCAACCCCAACAATGGTACGGCTTACAAAGGTATTGGTGATGTTTATCGCCGGAATTATAGCCCGGCTAAAACCGATGAAGCGATGGAAGCGTACAAAAAGGCCATACAAAACAATCCCAAAAGTGCCGGCTCGCATTTTGGGCTGGGCTGGTGCTACAATGAAAAATCACGTTACGATGACGCAATACTCTTATTGCGCAAATCATTGGAACTCGACAATACACTGGTAGCCGGTTATACAGAAATGGGCTATGCGCAATATATGACAACCCAATACACCGCTGCGTTGGAAACATTTAGGAAAGGTATTGCCTTGGATAATAAAAATGCCCTTTGTAGGTATTACAGTGGGTTGGTGTACATCAAGCTAAATGACAAAACTAATGCGACCAAGATGTACAACGATTTGTTGAGCTTTGATAAAAAACTGGCAGATAAGTTACTGGGAAAAATAAATGTGATGCAATAAGCAAAAATGGCTTTGTTGCATGAATAGGGGTGGACAAGTGCTTCGCCTCCTTCGCCTCGGTTCGAGTCTTCTCGAACCGTTCGCCCTGCCCCTTGGTTCGAGTCTTCTCGAACCGTTCGCCCTTCGCCTTGGTTCGAGTCTTCTCGAACCGTTAGCTTCTGTTGCTGTATATAAGAAACTTTCCTATTCTTCGCCTTGGTTCGAGTCTTCTCGAACCGTTAGCTTCTGTTGCTGTATATAAAAAACTTTCCTATTCCGCCGTTCGATAATCGTAGAGCAGCAGTTGTTGGTATGCAGCGCAAGCAAAGAAGCCAAACGTACCAACAACTCGTGTAGGGTTCCTGAAAAAAGTTTTATTTTGTAGCCTATGCAAGTAATGTTTGTACGGACGTTTGCATAATCTATGCTGCAAACCAACAACGGCAGCGCTAAACTAGAGCAACCAATTACTACAGAGAATTTAAGTATATTTAGAATGCCAACTAGGACTAAAATTATACATTGTTTTATGAATGTCAGAAACCGTTTATTTTCGCTTGTGCTTTGCCTCGGAATAATTATCCTGATGTTTACCATTACCAGTTTACTGGATATTGCAATCGCAATAATTTATCCACGTTTTTATTCTACTGCTGCCTTTGTGGTAACATTTGGTGTGGGGGGTGTTTTTGCAGGTATATTCAGTTATTCAAAAGCAGTTGGTTACGCTTTAGTTAAAAATGAATTCACCAGGTGGAGTGTACTAATATTAATATGGGTAACTGCAACGTTGTTCATTTATCCGTTATCTGTGTTGGAAGGGGGCGAATACAAGGCTGCATTTATTGCTTATGGCATAACGTTGGCATTTACTACATTGTTGTTTGTAAAAGGCAAAATTGAATTTTAAAATAGTATTTAAGTAAACCACTAAAACTGACTATGTCTTTAACCACTCATAATTCATCTGCAGCAAAACTTAATTGGGATAAATACATACTAGATATCATTATATTAATACTGTATTTTCTTTTGCTGGATCCGTTAATGGCATGGCAACAGCAACACTTGGCTTTATCTTGTACTATTTTAATGTTACTGAATATTATTGCTGTTGGCCTGGGTTGTTATACTTTCTTTACGGCATATGCAGATGATGCTGCATTGATAAAATATAAAAACACTTTATCATCTTTTGAAAGTGCTGTTATGGGTTTATCAGCCTTTATCAGCTGCCTTGCATTTTGCTGGTGGCTGGTTCCGTTTGCGGCTGTAAAAAAAATGGGCGTAACAGAAACTAGATTTATTATTGGAGCCATGGTTTACTTCATCACATTTATGGGTGTGGTTGCAGGAACGGCTAATAATAAAAGAGAAAATAACATTTCGCAAACTGCTCTTTTGAAAATATGCAATACTTTAATACTTATTGCCTTCTTCTTTTTTAGCTATGCATTTTTATTAATGGCGCTACAGCATTGGCAACCTGGCTTTATAGCGGCCCCCTATCTGGCCATTATTTGCCTATTTGTTTTTTATTTACCGCTGCGGTTCTTTCTTTTATTTCGGCCGCCTTTTAATAAACTGGAGTATGTAAGTTTTATACTAAGCTTTGGGTTTTTAATGATAAAGTTATTTACAAAGTTGTTGTGAAATAAAAACAGGGATATTTTTAATACCCCTGTTTAAATATTCATTCATTTTGATACTGGTTTATTTTACCAGGTTGCAATCTATCTTATCGCCACAGTTGTTACAGCTTCTTCTGCCCACTATCAATGGCCCATATTTTCCTCCGCCAACATACTCCTGCCAAAGCCGGACGAAACCAACATAACAATCGTCTTCAAACTTGTAAGCAATTTTTATATCGGGTGTAACAAAGCGTCGAAGAATAAGGCCGAGGTCATTTTTTTCTACCTGCCACAAGGCACCAGTAAAACTACCTACGGCAAATTTTATCAGTGCCATATTACCCGAAGGCAAGTCTCTTTTTAATACTGCACTTATGTTTGCATTGCTAAGCAATGGATCGCCAAGGGTATTTGGTTTTGAAAAATAATCGGGTAATTTACTCAGGCGAAAAGTATTCTTACGGACAAGTTCATCTCCAGCCTCGCCATTTTTTTTAAGGGCTTGAATATCTTCAGCATTAAAATTGAATTTAAATTCATCTTTCACTTCGGGCCATTTTTCAAAGTCCTGTGGTTTACCCCAACCGTCAACTGATTCTAAAAACAATCTTACCTGTATACTGTATTCACCATCCTCCGGAAATGATGACTGGTTAACAATAAAATAAAGGGGGCCGCCTGCAATATTGCTAGAAAAATCTTCCAGGCCGCACATGGCACTGGTAGCTGCCGTTGGGCTTGGTAGTATGTCAAAGTTGAGGAAGTTCTTTTTTATATCGTCTTCATTTTTTATAAGCAGGTATTCCCATGAGTTTTTAGAGCCCTGCTGCTCGCCGTTTTTGTATGAGCATACCCAAAAGCGCAGGTAATAATATTTTGTTTTGATATTTTTCATTTTAAAAGCTTCCAGCAGGGTCTGGTTATCAAGTTCTATACGGCCGTAAATAAAGTCGCTCGATTTAAAAGAAGTTTTACTGCCATCATGATTATTGGTAAATGGCTTATCGGAGAAATACATTTTAGCACCGGCAATGGGGCTCATGGTTTCGTACTGGCTTTTAGCGCTCATTGCAAAGCAGAGAAGGCAAATGTTAATAATGATTTTTTTCAAAATAGTTAATATTAAAGGTTTTACAAAGCGTTAATTTAATAAATATTCAGATTATTGTAAAATTTATTTGTTGCCCGCTTTAAATTCTAGCAAGGGCTCAAAAACTTTACAATTATTTTTTAAATTCGCTATAAAAATTCCTGCCCCTGTTGCTATACCTAAGAAACTTTCCTATTCCGCCGTTCGATAATCGTAGAGCAGCCGTTGTTGGTATGCAGCGCAAGCAAAGAAGCCAAGCGTACCAACAGCTCATGTAGCGTTCCTGAAAGGGTTATATTTTGTAGCCTATGCAAGTGTTGTTGGTACGCACAACTGCATAAGCTATGCTGCATACCAACAACGGCAACGCCAAAATAGAGCAACCAATTGCTACATAGAATTTAAGTATATTTGGAATGCCAACAAGGGCTAAAATTCTCTCAATCCTACATTTTTATGATCGTATTATCACATCAACAAGGCTGGAAAATTATTACCCAACGCACGCACGGTTTGCTGGCGGCTATGATAGGTTTTCAATACGATATTGATCTGCCTACAGACATTATGTTACCTACCCTACTTGCCATTGCTGAGCACGACGATGGAGTTACTGAAACGCTGGCTGATCAAAACCTTACCGATGCCGGCGCACCCAGAAATTTCACTATCCCTGTTACTAATACAAAAACAAATCTTATACCATTGTTTAGCCTCATGGAAATTGCAA
The DNA here is from genome assembly GCA_031430735.1 of Ferruginibacter sp. Classification (GTDB taxonomy): domain Bacteria; phylum Bacteroidota; class Bacteroidia; order Chitinophagales; family Chitinophagaceae; genus Ferruginibacter. Next base: position 6,468 of record JANPCB010000044.1, read on the forward strand.
ACTCAAAAAGCCAGTTGAATGGATTGCTCACATCTCTTCATCTAAAATTTTTATACGATGGCGAAAAACGCAAGACGGATAAAGGGCTGGACAAATTTTTAAAAGATCAGGAAAAATACCGAAAAACCATTTTGAAGAACCTACACATGACAAAGACATATGCCAATAATCTTTACAGGTTTCTGGAATGGTGTGATGCTTTTTCGCTGCTAGTATGTTTAGACAAAATACAACCACAAGGTAGAAAAATGGAAATTTCGTTAAGCCCTGATGGTGACATGAGTACTGTCTATTATAAAGCGAATAAAGAAATTTGTGTAGAACCATGGCCATTTAAAAGTTCTACTTTTAAGGTTTTTTATGAATATAAGATTATAGAGCAATTGGTATTTAAATCTGTAGATGAATTTAACGATGTCTGCAAAGTTACCCCGGTACAGCAAGCGGTTTTTACTTTTTCAAAATAGTAATTTCTCTCAATGTGATAGCTATTTATCTAGCGGGTTATTTCTTTGTTTTATGTTGAGCATATCCGTTTGTTTTTCATAAACATTTTTATGCCCCTGTTGCTATATATAAGAAGCTTTCCTATTCCGCCATTCGATAACCGTAGAGCAGCCGTTGTTGGTATGCAGCGCAAGCAAGGAAGCCAAGCGTACCAACAACTTTTGTAGCGTTCCTAGAAAGAGCTATATTTTGTAGCCTAAGCAAATGTTGTTGGTACGCACAGCTGCATAAGCTATGCTGCATACCAACAACGGCAGCACAACTGCGGCACTAAAATAGTGCAACCAATTACTACAGAGAATTTAAGTATATTTGGAATCCCAACGAGGGCTAAAAAAGATCAAGATTCAGTTATGAAATTCACATTGACATTGTTATTTTTTATAACAAAATTTCAAGGTAGAGATTCTAAGTATTATACTATACAAAAAACTTCTCTATTGATATCAAGCTTTTTTTCGCTTTTTGTAATGTTAGCGATCAATATTTTTGATGCTTCAATTTCACGAGAATTAACATTGTTTTTATTTTTTCTAATTTGGGTACTTGGTTTTAGTATCCATTATATTTGGTTTTTAAAATCTAAAAAGTCAAATTGGATATTGCACTATAAAGAGTACAAAAATTGGCTAAAATTTTATTTGGTATTTTTTATTCTTTTCTTTGCAATGCTATTTGTATTAATTTAATTATTTCTAGAAAATATGTGGCCATTACTTATTTCGCCTCGGTTAGTCGTCACTACTATCTTCCCCAGCACTTGGCCTGCGTCCAACGGTGTACAATAGCAGGCACAAAGCTGTACGTTTTTACGCTCGCCACAATAAGCGCTACAAGTACAGCTACGCATGCTGCCATGAAAGAAATAAGCAGCAATAGAAAATGCGCAAAATGGAACCAATAGAATATTAAAGGAAATAATTTACAATAAAATATAAAATGGAAGGGCACAGCAAGCAACCTACAGCAGTGTGAAAAGTAGCTGTGAGTGCACCATAAGGAACCAGTCTTACATCTGTAGCAGCAAGCCCTGCCGACACGCCACTCGTAGAGCCTACGAGCCCGCCAAAAATCATGGCCGTTTGTGGGTTATCTATACCAAGCCTTTTTGCTACAAACGGGGTAATAATAGTAACCACAATAGATTTGATTACACCTATGGCAATGCTGATAGCTATTACATCGGAACTGGCGCCCACAGCAGAACCCGTAACTGGACCCACTATAAATGTGCAAGCCCCAGCACCAATAGTGGCAAAGCTTTTGGCATCTGTATATCCCATAAAATAGCCTATAGTGCCGCCTACAAAAAAAGCAATTAAAGTGCCTATTACCAGAGACAGCAACCCTATTAAGCCTGTTTTTTTTATTTCTGAAAAGCTTGCACCCATGGCCGTTCCTACAATGGCAAAATCCCTCATCATAGAACCGCCTAAAAATGCCATTCCCGAAAAAGCTGGAATAGAAGCCAATCCTTTTTCCCCACCGAAATACGCCAGTATCAACCCTATACTTATTGCAATGGCTGCACCGGGTATCCTGCTTTTTGTAAGCCTTTTTGAAATAACATAAGCTCCATACATAATGAGGCCTACTACCAAAAAGGCAAATACCAAACCATTCTTGTCCAATAATTTTACAAGATGCTCCATCGCTTATTTTTTTATTTTAGCCATTTTAGAAAGCAACGGTACCAAGGCAAAACAAGCCCCCGTTGCCAAAATGCCCACCAACAAGGCAACCCACCCACCTGATAAAGCAGCTTTTACATTTTGAGTGGCCGACATGGCCACCACCACAGGAATATACATCGTACTCCAAAATAAAATGCCACTTTCCGTTTCGGGTTTCAATATATTTTGCCGCTTAAAATAATCGTTCACAAATATCAGCAGCAACATTGCAAAGCCAACGCCACCCAAGTTTCCGTTTAGGTGAAAAAGCCTTCCCAATGAATCTCCAATTAAATGCCCAATTAAAAAACAAGCGGCTAAAATGGCAACTCCATATATTTTCATACACTATTTTTTAGCAATCTTTTTAACGTCCTTCCATATATTTTTTCCCCACACTTTATATCCTTCTTCGTTGTAATGCAACTTGTCATCTCTAAATAAAGATGCGTTAGGTTGGCCATCTTTTCCTAAAAATTTATTGGCCGAATCTATAAAATAAAGATGAGGGTTTGCATCGCAAAATGCTTTTATCAATGCATTGGCTTGTTGTACTTCGTTCCACTTTGCCCAACGCCTTTCGCTGGGAGAAATGGCCAACCAAGTAATGGGTACAGTTGGGTATTTTTCCCTGATTGTTTTTACCACGTATTTATACAATTCTAAAACTTGGTCGGGGGTTTTGTCTTTTTCGCTTGCAGTTATGTCATTTCCTACATAAACAAATATGGCTTTTGGATTGTGCGGATAAACAATCCGTTTAACGTAATAGGCTACATCCCTCAAATTGCATCCCCCAAAACCTCGATGAATGATTTTATTGTATTTTATGTCTTCCCGAATGTTTTTCCACAGCCTGATGTACGAACTACCCAAAAATAAAATGGCCTTATCATCAAATTTTTCAACGCTGTTCAAGCTGTCAAAAACCAGTATGTCTTTTTCATAGCGCAATACGCCTTCCTCATTTTTACCCTTTACTATTTTTAGTTGTGTATATAGCCAAGCTGCCATAGATTGTATGCAGCTATCCTGTTTAATTTTGTTATTATCCAACGTGTGGCCTGTTTGATAAAACGGTCGCCAACCTGCAGAAATACCAAGCGATAAACATTTTTCATACAAAATATATGGTCCGTATTTGAAACCATGATAATTATAAGAGCTGTCGTAAGGAACCGTTTTATCTTCTGTGCCGGCTGTAGCAAATAAAGGCGCTTCTCCTTTATTTATCCATCCAAGATCTGGTATTGCGCCCCAAGCATTCATTACTGCCTGTACTTTTGATGAGTATCCTTCGTTGCCACTGTTGCCTTCCAATGTTCCCCATTTTTCTTTGTCTATTTCTGTTGGAATTTCGTTTTCATCCATATACCCAATGGCCATACAGGTTTTTGAACCTGCAGAACTGCCAGTGATAAATATCTGCGAAGTATCAATGCCGTATTGTGTAGCATATCTTCTAAAAAACCGAATGGCTGCTTTACCATCTTGCTGTGCCCTGTACATGGCTTCAAAATAATCTTTGTTGGTATTGTCTTTGCCCACTCCCAATCTGTAATCAATGCTGGCCGTTACATAACCTCTTTTAGCAAAACTGTTGCACAACATCGAACTATAGGAGCCATTTTTCGAATTGTTTTTAAATCCTCCTCCATGTATAAAAATTAGCAAGGGCCTTTTTTTAATTGAATCAGTTTTAGGCGGCATAATAATATCCAACAGCAATTTTTCTTCATTGCCTTTTAAATTAACTGCCTGGCCATATTGAATATTTGTGATGGAATCTATTGTTGTAAATATTTCTGATTGATATCTTTTTTGCGCAAAAGATGATGTAGCGGCAAACAAGCTCACTACGGAGAAAAATATTTTTACTTTACTTATCATACAAATAATTTTTTTACGTCGTTTTTAGTAACCTTTCCCATTGCATTTCTTGGCAATTCATCTACCAATAAATATTTACGGGGCGTTTTGTAAGCCGCCATATTTTCCCGTAGCCATTTATTCAATTCTGCTATGTCAATCATTTTATCAGATGTAACCAATGCAGCTACTATTAATTCGCCCCATTCTTCATCTTCAATACCAACAACGGCACAATCACTAATGAGTGTGTGTGTTCTAAGTACCTCTTCTATTTCCAATGCTGAAATTTTATAACCGCCAGATTTAATAATATCCACAGAATTTCTTCCCATTATTCTTACATACCCATTTTCTACGATTGCCACATCGCCCGTTTTAAACCATCCATCTGCAGTAAATTCTTTTGCAGTAGCTTCCGGCTTGTTCCAATATTCGCTGAATACATTTTTTCCCTTAACTAAAATTTCTCCAGGGGCACCCTCGTTTACTTGCTGCATTTGTTCATCCACTAATTTAACTTCAACACCCGGCAAAGGCAAGCCTACATAACCTGCCCTTCTTTCGCCATTGTAGGGATTGCTAATGGCCATTCCTATTTCTGTCATACCATATCTTTCCAGCAATTTCTGTCCGCTAATATTTTCCCATTTTTCCATAACAGAAACCGGCAATGCTGCAGAGCCACAAACCATCAGCCTGAATGTAGACATAACTGCCGTCATTGTTTCTTGCTCCGTTTTCGGTAACGATTCCCAATAGGCAATAAGTTTGAAATAGATGGTTGGCACTGCCATGAATACATTTATTTCTCTTTTTTTAAATAGATTAAATATTTCTTCGGCAGAAAATTCGGGAATAAATTCGCAAGTTGCTCCACTCCACATGGCACAAGAAATTACATTTACTATCCCATGTACATGATGAAGTGGCAGCACACAAAGAATGTGGTCTTTATTGCTCCATTCCCATGCAGCAACCAAAGTTGTAATCTGCGCTTCTAGATTTGAATGGGTGCTTACTACGCCCTTTGGTTTGTTGGTGGTGCCACTGGTATATAAAATCATGGCTCTTCTGCTGCTGTCAATTTCTGGCATGTTCACCAATGGCATGTGCACTTCTTCTCCTAAAACAATTAAACGAATGTTTTTTTCTGTTGCCCACTCTTTTAATAAAGCTGCATATTGTGGAGATACAACTAGTACAGCAGCATCTGTATCTTCTATAACATATTGTAAAGAAGGCAAAGGATGAGATAGGCAAAGTGGAACAGCAATACCACCTGTCCTCCAGATAGCCCATTGCACTTTTACATAATCAAAACCCGGGGTTACCATAAAGGCAATGCGGGCTTCTTTTAAATCGTTTTTCCCAAATAGTAAATGACTGGCAAATGCATGCGTACTATCTAATAATGTTTGATAAGTATATTTTTCCCCATTACTGATTATAGCAGTTGAATGAAAGTGTGTTTGCGCTTTTTTAATAATTGAAAGCATAAATTTTTACTCCAGAATTTTAAAAATTAAAATATTCTTTGGCATTGTTATAGCAGATGTTTTGAACAATACCGCCAATCCATTTTTCATCATCGGGTAAAATACCCTTCTCCATTTCTGCACCAAATATATTACACAATACCCTTCTAAAATATTCATGACGGGAATAAGAAAGAAAACTTCTGCTATCGGTTATCATGCCAATAAATGTGCTTACAACGCCCATATTGGATAAGGCATTCAATTGTTTTTCTATTCCATCTTTTTGGTCTAAAAACCACCACCCGGCACCATATTGCACTTTACCTTTTGTAATACCATCGTTAAAATTGCCGCACATTGTTGCAAATACTTCATTGTATGCAGGGTTAATATTGTACAGTATCGTTTTTGCCAGTTCATTGTGTTGGTCAAGTGCGTTTAAAAAATTAGACAAGGAATTTGCCTGTGTAAAATCGCCAATGGAATCAACACCTGCATCGGCACCAAGGAGATTTAATAACCGACTGTTGTTGTTACGCAATGGGCCTAAATGAAATTGCTGCACCCATCCTTTTGCATGGTATATTCTGCACAACGACATTAAAACTGCGCCAGCAAACTGTTCTGGTTGTGAAAAAGCAGGAGCATTTTTATTTTCAATAAACGTAACAAATTCTTTTTCCAATGCAGGGGTAATATTAAACTGCGAAGGCATTTGAGTAAGCCCATGATCGGCAATGCGGCAACCATGCTCATGAAAATATTGGATACGGTTTTCCAATGCTTCCATCAAATTGGAAAATGATTTTATTTGTACCCCACTGGCTACTTCTAATTTTTCGAGATATTGTATAAACGAAATCTTGTCGCCAATAGCAAAAGCTTTATCGGGCCGAAAAGAGGGTAGTACTTTTACATCAAACCCCTGCCCATTTTGTAGTTGCGCATCAGCCGCTATTTTTTTATGATGAGCCAAATCATCGCAAGGGTCATCGGTAGTGCCTACCATTTCTACTTTAAAATGCGTTAATAAACCCTTGGTAGAAAATGCATCCTGCTGCAATAGTTCATTGCAATGTTGATAGATAGCGGGAGCGGATTTGTTGTGGAGGTATTCATCAATACCAAATGGATTTTTCAATTCCATTTGCGACCAATGAAACAACGGGCTTCTTATCAATTGTGGGAAGCATGCTCCCCAAGCCATCATTTTTTCTTCATCGGAAGCTGCACCTGTAATGAGGTTTTCATTTATACCCAACGTGCGCATGGCCCTCCATTTGTAATGGTCTCCTTTGAGCCAAATTTCGGTAAGGGTATTAAATTTTTTGTTGTCTGCAATTTCATTTGGAGGCAAATGATTGTGGTAATCTATAATCGGCAAATCTTTAGCATAATTAAAATAAAGATTTTTTGCAGCTTCGGTCTCTAATAAAAAATTTGCTGTAAGCAAGGTTTTTTGCTTGCCTGTCTTCATGCCGTTTGTTGTAATTGAATCTGCCATATAATTTGTTGAAGTATTATTTATTCATTTCCATTAAACTTCTCAGCACCCCCAATTCTACACCCCGTATTTCTGCCAGCCCTCGCAACCTGCCTATTGCTGAATAACCAGGGTTTGTTTTCTTTTTTAAATCATCTAGCATTTGATGCCCATGATCTGGCCTTACCGGTATAGCGCATTTTCGTTGTTGCATGGCTATTACCAGTTCTTTTATTACCGCATACATATCTACATCTCCTTCCAAGTGGTTGTCTTCATAAAAATCACCTAGCTCATTTCGCCTTGTGCTGCGTAAATGGATGAAATGTATTCGGTCTGCAAATTGTTTTATCATGGCAGGCAAATGATTTTCTACCGTCACACCAAACGAACCGGTGCAAAAACAAAGACCATTGTGCGTTGATGGAACAGCATTTATCAAAGCTTCCACATCTTTTGCTGTACTTACAACCCGTGGCAAACCTAAAATACTAAACGGTGGGTCATCTGGATGAATAGACATCACTACACCACAATCTTCCGCTACTGGAATTATCTGTTGTAAAAAATAAATAAGGTGTTGCTGGAGTTTATTTCTGTCTATTTCTTTGTAAGCGTCTAATGCCTGTTGAAATTGTTCGATTGTAAAACTTTCTTCACTTCCGGGGAGCCCTGCAATGATATTTCTTTGTAACAATAATTTTTGTTCTTCTGTGATTGCTGAAAAATGATTGGTAGCTCTTTTAATCAAATCATCATCATAATCTATTTCTGCATTTTTTCTTTTGAGGATAAATAAATCAAAAGCAACAAATGCTGCCATTTCAAAACGCAATGCTTTAGAACCATCCGCTACCTCATAACTCAAATCGGTTCTTGTCCAATCTAGCACCGGCATAAAATTGTAGGTGATATTTTTTATACCACAGGCGGATAGATTTTTGATACTCTGTTTATACCTTTCTATATAAACTTCAAAACCTGTAGCCTGTGTTTTAATGGCTTCGTGCACCGGTACGCTTTCCACCACACTCCAAACCAAACCTGCTTTTTCAATGGTTTCTTTTCTTTTATTGATTTCTTCCAGCGTCCAAATTTCTCCATTGGCAATTTGATGCAATGCTGTTACTATTCCCGTGCAACCAGCCTGCTTGATATCAGAAAGAGATACAGGATCATTGGGGCCAAACCAACGCATGGTTTGTTCCATTCTATATGCTGCGTTTCCGTATGAAGGATAATTTTTCATGTGCTTATTTTTATACACCACTGTAAGATGTAAAACCGCCATCAACAGTAATGGTTGTTCCAGTTACAAATTTTGATGCATCACTTAACATCCAAACCAACGCCCCTGCTAATTCATCGGGGTTACCAAAACGTTTAAAGGGCGTTTGTTGTATAACCGCATTTCCACGGCTTGTGTAACTACCATCTTCATTGGTTAATAAAGTCCTGTTTTGTTCAGTAAGAAAAAAGCCTGGCACCAATGCATTCATCCTTATTTTATCGCCATACCTATTTGCCATTTCTACTGCCATCCATTTATTAAAAGATTCCACGGCTGATTTACCCATGCTGTAGCCCAATACTTTTGTAAGCGTTCTGGGCACACTCACCGATGAAATGTTGACAATGCTTCCACTACCGTTTTCTGCAATAGCTTTACCAAAAATTAATGTTGGCAATACCGTTCCCCACAAGTTTACATCCATAGCCTGTTTCATTCCATTTACATTCATCGAAAAAATATCATCGTCAGGTTGTAAAACAGCTTCGGGTACATTGCCACCAGCGGCGTTCACCAAGCCATCAATTTTTCCAAATGCATCCAATACTTTTTGGCAACAATCTTTTAAAGCAATTTCATTTTGCACATCTGCAATCAATGCAATGGCTTTTCCGCCAGCAGCTGTTATTGCTGCTACTCTTTCATTGGCTACTTTTTCATTCCGTCCCATCACGCCTACTATGCCTCCCGCTGCTGTAATGGCTTTTATAAATGAATGGCCTAAAATACCTGTAGCACCCGTTACAACTATTACTTTGCCATCTAACGAAAATAGTTCATTCTTAATCATACCTTATTTACTAATTTTTGATTGTTATTTTGAGGTTTTGCCATTTTTCCTTGCAGCGTTAGGTTAATGCAATTTAAACAAAAAGATAGCACTAGGGTGAGGTTAAATATTAATCTGCAAACCCTATATATTCCAAATGATATTAAAGTCATCAGCTTTTCCAATTTACAAACAGTGGTTTTTTTAAACCCATCTTTAACAACCATCACACAGCCAGCTTTTGAAATTGGCCGAGAAGCCGCTTCCATACTTTTTAAATTGATAGAGAAAAAGGGTCATCACTTTTTGCTTGAAAAAACAGTATTAAAATCTACGTTGATTGAGCGAAATTCTACAAAGAGAAATGAGGTTTAAAACAAAGAGGTGCTGATTTTATTTTATGTTGCTATGCATCGTTGCAAAATTGAAAAAAAGTTGCCCCGCCAAAAATCCTCGCCTGCAGAAGCATTCGGGCAGGGAACTTGGATCTAAAGTTTAGTCCCTGTAACTTGTTGTAGGGATATTCTATCCATTGAACTACAAAAAAAGAAAGATGATAATAAAAAGTGGTCCCGCCAAGAATCGAACTTGGATCTAAAGTTTAGGAAACTTCTATTCTATCCATTGAACTACGGGACCATTACTATATTATAAGAACAAACTTCTACCCTTTATCTTCAAACCTTGGCATATTTTCCATGTAGCCAATTTTCTAATTTGGTTTGCAAAAATACAGGTTTTAAAAAACATTCAACCCTTCCCCAAAAAATAAAATAAACTAAATACACATTTCAAAACTTTTGGTTTTGCAGAATCGTATTTGTCATGTTAACATTTTTTTATTATAAAACTTTTCACACATGAATATGCGACATACCAAAATCAACTTTTTGGTAATACTCTTTTCGCTACCGCTAGTAAGCTTATATGCACAAACCAGCAGCGATTACAACCCTATTACCACCGCTGTACCTTTTCTTAGATTAGCTGCAGATGCTCGTACAGCCGCCATGGGAGAGGCTTCTGTAGCTACCAATCCAGATGTAAATTCGATTTTTTACAACGGAGGCAAAACAGTATTTAACGAAAAAGTAAGTGGTATAGGCATAAATTATAGCCCTATGCTTACAGCTTTAGATGTAAAAAACCTATACCAGCTCTCCGTAGCAGGTTACTATAAATTAGATGCAAACCAAGCCATAAGCCTAGGTGTGCGCAGTTTCAGTAAAGGTACATTTACATCTACCGATGCACAAGGGCAAGACATTGGTACATTTAGACCAAATGATATCGCCGTAGAGGCAGGCTACTCCCGCAAACTTTCCGAAAAATTTGGCCTTGGCCTATCGGTGCGTTACATTGGTAGCAAACTGGCAGATAATAACCAACAAGGTACTTACAAAAATGGAAGTACCGTAGCCGCAGATCTTGCTGCATTTTATAAATTAAACCCTTCTTGGAACTTTGGCCTTGCACTTACCAATCTTGGTGGAAAGATAAATTATGGAGGTGTCTCCAGCTATATTCCTGCTGCCATGGCCATTGGTACGAGTTATAATAAAACAATAGATAAGGATAATAAAATATCTTTTGCCATAGACCTTAGCAAGTTATTGGTACCAACACCACCGGATCCCACCGATGCAACAAAAGTAGCAGCATACGAAAATAAAGGCGTCGTAAGTAGCTGGTTTAGCTCATTTGGAGATGCGCCAGGTGGTGGAAAAGAGGAACTAAGGGAGGTGCAAATAGCGATAGGTACTGAATATACTTACAAAGAAATGTTCAGCGTAAGGGCGGGTTATTTTTCTGAAAATAAATACAAGGGAGATAGGAATTATGTAACGGTAGGCGCTGGTCTAGTGTATAAAGTTACCGGTTTAAACTTTGCTTATCTAATACCTACAGGAGAAAATGTTACCAACAGTGCTTTGAAAAATTCTTTCAGGTTATCGTTGCTTTTTAATTTTAATAATTTAACCACAAAAAAATAATTTCCTTAATTCAAATTTAAAATAATGAAAAAAAATATGCTCAAAGTAAAACAAATGATGCTAGCATTGGCTATCCTGGTTGGAAGCTATTCCGCCAATGCATCTAGCCATAGAGAGGCGCCACTAATTTCAAACGATCCGTTGGCAGATAATACCGATGTGTACGCATTTCGTAGCCCCGATGATCCGAATACAATAACCATTATCTGTAATTATATCCCTTTTCAATTACCAGAAGGTGGACCAAATTATTATAATTTTGGTACCAACATCCGTTACGAAATACATATAAAAAACAAAACAACTACTACAACAGATGATATTTTGTACCGCTTTACATTTGCACAAGTAAATGAAGATCCTACTACATTTTTTAATATTCGTTTAGCGGCGCAAAATCTTAAAACTTCTTATACTTGTGAGAAGAGTGTAAATGGTGGTGCGTTTGTTTCAATAGTAACAAACGGCATTGTGCCTCCAGCTAATATTGGCCCACGCTCTATAAACAGTACACCAGTTGGTTTAGGTGCTGCAAGCTACGATGCATTAATTACCGCAGCCATAACAACAGCAACTTCTGGCGAAAAAGTATTTTGTGGTCCGGTAGATGATCCTTTCTTTGTAGATCTTGCAGGTGCATTTGACCTTGGTAACTTTCGCCCAGAAGGCAATGCTACCAATGCTCCCATTGATGGTTTAAATAGATACAACGTACACAGCATCGCATTAAAAATTCCGATTAACCTTTTACAGAAAGATGGTAAAATGGTAAGCCAAGCTACAAATATATTGGATGGTGATTTCGTTATTGGTGTATGGGCAAGTGCAAGTAGGCAACAAATAAAAACATTGAGCACTGTTGGTGCAGGTACAGAAACTTTTTCTGGTAACTGGGTACAAGTTTCTCGCTTGGGTATGCCATTGGTAAACGAGGCCATTATCCCTGTAGGAATGAAGGATAAATGGAATGCATCTAACCCTGCACAAGATGTACAGTTTGCGCAGTATTTTTCTAATCCAGAGTTGGCACTTTATATGGATGATAGCCAATTTGGTGGAGCAGTACCTGCATTAAATGCATTGAGGATTCAATCTCGTTCCCTAAGTAATTTTGATTTTAGAAATGGTAAGCCAGGTTTGTTTGCTCTAAAAGGAACGGCTGCTGTAGCAGGAACTGCATTAGATGAAAGTATTTTTGGTTCTATATTGTTACCAAATGCCACAAGCCCAAGAGCGGTAGATATTCTTCCTATTTTTTACACAGGTGTACCAAACCTTGCTCCTTATCAATTGGCTACAGGCAAACCAGCCGGCAATCCTTTGGGAGCAGGTAAACCCTTTATCAATAATTTTTTACCAACCCTGGGCGATATGCTTCGTTTAAATATGGCGGTACCTCCTACACCACGCAACGATCCAAAGTTTAGTAGCCTTGGTATTATAAATGCGGCAGTGCTAGGTCTTACAGATCCTGCATACAATGCTAGCACAGCTATACAATCTATTCCTAATATGGATGGTTTTCCAAATGGAAGAAGATTGGAAGATGATGTAACTACCATAGAGCTTCAAGCAGTTGGTGGAGTGGCTTTAGCTGCAATAGGATTGTTTTACGATGATTATGTTCCTACACTATCTCCCGTTACAAAAAACCTAGTGAATGTATTGAGCTTTACAGCGGGCCCTACTAAAAACGATACAACGTTTAAAGCAGCTTTCCCTTATGTACAAACACCATGGAGAGGATTTGATTACACCATTAAACCAAGATTTTAATTAACCCAACAAATCATCATTTTAATATAAATAATATGAAATGAGCCATGACATTAAGTTGGAATCAACTATAAAGTTTATCGGCGAATTCCATATGACAATTAAAAAAAATTAAAAATATACATATGAAACAATATTTTAAAAAAATTACGGCAATGTTGCTTTGTGCTACAGCATTTGCTATCAGTGCTTCGGCATCAAGCCATAGGGAAGCGCCATTGATCAGCAACGATCCTTTAGCAGACAATACAGATTTGTATGCATTTCGTAGCCCGGCAGATAGTAGTAAAATTATTTTGATTGCCAACTATATTCCATTTGAACACCCGGCAGGTGGACCAAACTATTTCAACTTTGGTGAAAATATTCGCTATGAAATTCATGTGGATAACAACACCGCTACAACAGGCGATGATATTATTTACCGTTTTACTTTTACAAACGTAAATGAAGATGGTACTACTTTTTTCAATATCCGTTTGGGCAAACAAAATATAAAAACCACTTACAAATGCGAAAGAAGTATTGACGGTGGAGCTACATTTTCGACCATCGTTGCAGCAGGTATTGTACCCCCAAATAACATCGGACCAAAAAGTATAGAGACGGGTGTAGGACTGGGTGCTACAGATTACAACTCCTTAATGACAGCCGCTATTGCTACTGCCACTTCTGGCGAAAAAGTATTTTGTGGCCCTGTAGATGATCCTTTCTTTGTGGACCTTGGTGGTGCATTTGATGCAGGTGGTTTTAGAACCACAGGTGCAAGAGATGGATTGGCAAAATTAAATTGCCATACTATTGCTATTGAAGTACCTATTGCAACTTTGCAAAAAACAGGTAGAACAACGGCCACCGCTACCAGTATTTTAGATGCAGATTTTGTTATAGGTGTATATGCAAATGCAAGTCGCCCATCTATTACAACACTTAGTGCAAATGGAAACAAGCCTACAACATCGGGTGCATGGGTACAGGTTTCACGTCTTGGAATGCCATTAACCAATGAAGTAATTATACCGGTTGGTACTAAAGACAAATGGAATGCAACCGCTCCGTCAGGCGATGGACAGTATGTGCCATTTTTCAGTAATCCTGAGTTGGCGTTATACATGGACGATTCACAATTTGGTGGAGCTGTTCCAGGTCTTTCTAAATTAAGAATACAAAAAGCATCGCTTGGTTCTTTCGATTTTAGAAACGGCAAACCAGGTTTGTTCCCACTAAAAGGAACTCCAGCAGTTGCTGGTACTGCATTGGATGATGCAATATTTGGTACCATTTTATTACCAAATAATTCGAGCCCAAGAGCGGTAGATATTCTTCCTGCATTTTATACAGGCGTACCCAATCTTCGTCCATACCAATTGGCTACAGGAAAGGCGGGCAATCCATTGGCAGCTGGTAAACCATTTATCAATAATTTTTTACCTACTCTTGGCGATTATTTAAGATTGAATATGGCAGTACCGGTTACACCACGTAATAGTCCAGACTTTAGTCCACTAGGTGTTGTACAAGCGGCTGTGTTGGGCTTAACCGATAGCAGATTTAATGCAAGTGCAGCTTTACAAAATATTCCAAATATGGATGGTTTTCCTAATGGTAGAAGATTGGAAGACGATGTAACTACCATTGAATTGCAAGCGGTTGGTGGTGTATTTTTGGCTGCCATTGGTTTGTGGTACGATGATTATACAGGTACCGGAAGCCCTGTAACACCTCAGCTTTTAAATACCCTTACTTTTAAAGAAGGTGTAGGTAAAAACGATACTACTTTCAAACCTGCTTTTCCTTTTGTACAAACACCTTGGAGAGGCTTTAGGGGAGCAAATTTTGTAGGAGTAAAAAGTGACAATATGGGCTTAGGTCTTGCTGCTAATCCACTTGGACTATCTGCTTTTCCTACTCCATTTAAAACCAGCACTACTTTCCATTACAAGCTAACCGACGATGCATCTAATGTGAGAATAGAAATTACAGATGCTATTGGAAGAAGAATAGCCAGTATAAATGAGGGTGCAAAAGCAAAAGGAGATTATTATGTTGCATTTAATAAAACAAATCTTGCTGCAGGTTCATACTATGCAAGGCTATATGCAGATGGATTAAAATCATCTACTATTGGGATTGTAAAAACAAATTAAAAAATATACGATATTTTTTGTAAGAGAGGAACTTTTGTTCCTCTCTTAGTCGTATATGATACAAACAACCTAATCATGAAAAAAATCTTAACAACAAAAACAACCATACTATCCTTAGTATTGTCCATGTGCTTATTTATTTTAAATAGCTGCAACCAAAACGAACAAAAGTTAAAACAATATGTGAGCGAGCAAGACCCAATGGAGATTCCGGCATTGCTTCCAAGAAAAGGCGAACTGGCCAATGCGGTTGAATGGAAAAAGACACAAGAAAAAATGGAAGAGTTAAAACAAAAAATTGCGCAAAAACCAGAAGATGTAAAACTACGCCTTCAAGCAGCCACTATTTTTATAGCAGAGCAGCGTATTACAGGTGAGCATCATTTCTATTATACTGCCATAGAAAAAATATTGAATGGCGTATTAAACTTAGATGCAAAAAACTTTGAAGCAAAAGTGTATTTGGCTTCGTTGCGCATGAGCCAACACCAATTTGTAGAAGCAAAGAAAACAGCAGAAGAAGCACTAGCAATTAACCCAAACAATGCATATGTATATGGTATATTAGTAGATGCCAATGTGGAGCTTGGCAATTATGCAGAGGCAGTTACCGTATCTGATAAAATGCAAGCTTTAAAACCATCGTTGGAGTCTTATGCAAGGGCATCGTATTTAAGAGAAATATATGGCGATAACGATGGTGCAATAGAAGCCATGAAATTAGCAGTAAAAGCAGGCTTGCCAGGCAGCGAACCACAATGCTGGAGCAGAAACATATTGGGTGACCTGTACTTTAACACGGGTAATTTAAAAGAAGCAGCAGCCACTTATACAGAAAATTTGGCTTTAAGACCAAGCTATGCGCAAAGTATGGCTGGCTTGGCAAAAGTAGAAGCAAAAAATAAAAATTATACAAGAGCATTGGCTTTATTAGATTCTGCCAATGCTATTATGCAACAAAATAGTTTTATAGAACAACAAGCAGATGTATATGCTGCCATGGGTAACGAACAAATGGCACAACAAAAATACAATGAAGTACAAAAGTTGTTGATTGCAGATGCTAACTCACCACAGCATACGGTATCGCTTGAGCTTGCAAAATCTTTCATAAAAACAAACCAGTGGGATAGTGCAGAAAAATATGCAATGAAAGAATTCAGCGTACGCCCCAAAAATATAGATATAAACAACGAACTCGCTTGGATAGCATACAATAAAAAAGACATTGCCCAAGCAAAAATTTATTTACAAACTGCATTGGCTACAGGCAGCAAAAATGTAGAATTATTGCAACGTGCGGCATTGATAAATAATGCTAAATCATAAATAAGCGCAAACGCAGGTTTAAACAATGAAAAAATTATTGCTACATATTATTTTAGTGAGTTATGCAATAGTAATGTTTAAACCTGTGTTTCCTTATGTGGAAGATTTTATTGGGCATATAATGTTTTACAAACAACATATGGCTACCGTGCATTTTGAAAATGGCAAGTACCATGTACATGCTGAGGTAGTAAAAAATGTGAAAGAAAATGATTCTAATAAAAGCACTTCTTTTAAAAAACAATTTACTACAAATGATCACATTGTTGTGGTAAATAAAGTAGCTACAATTTTTACTGCTCCCAACGCTCGTGCCTATTCGTTGCCTTCTTGCAACGATTTACTTACCGGTAACCTATCAGACAATTACCCACCTCCCCGAATTTAATTAGAAAATATTATTACAAACAGGCATTGCTTTTTTCAAAAATGAAAAGTACATGTGCTGTATATTATTATCTATTTAAATTGTTTTATGTTTAAAAATTACAACAGTATATTTTTTATACTCATTGCTATTTTATCATTTTCTTATCCAGCTTCTGCACAAACAATCATTAAAGGCACAGTAGTAGATGCTATAAGCAAGCAGCCAATTAGCGCTGTTTCTATAATTATTGATGATAGCAAAAACGAAAAAGCCATTACCGACGAGTATGGTAATTTTATTTTAAAAACTACTGCGCAAAACAGTAAAATCTCTGCATCGCATATTGGTTATACAAATATTAATAACTTAAGCGCATCATCATCTATAAAGATAGAAATGTTGCCAGATGCTATTAGTTTAGATGCTGTACAGTTACAACCTAATGCTGTAGCAAAATTTAGTGCCCTTGCAAAAATAGATTTGGCACTCAATCCCGTCAAAAATA
Organism: Ferruginibacter sp.; assembly: GCA_031430735.1. Lineage (GTDB taxonomy): Bacteria > Bacteroidota > Bacteroidia > Chitinophagales > Chitinophagaceae > Ferruginibacter. The sequence continues at coordinate 23,662 of JANPCB010000044.1, forward strand.
CACAAGAGCTATTGCGCTTGGTACCTGGCTTATTTATTGCACAACATGCCGGAGGCGGCAAAGCTGAGCAAATATTTTTAAGGGGGTTTGATGTAGATCATGGTACCGATGTACAAGTAAGCGTAGACGGAATGATTGTAAATATGGTAAGCCACGCACATGGCCAAGGGTATGCAGATGCGCATTTTATTATTCCCGAAACCATCAATAATATTGATTTTGGCGCAGGCCCATATTACGCCGAACATGGTAATTTAAACACCGCAGGCTATGTGGCTTTTTCTACTTTTAATAATATTACTAAGAGCAGGGTGCAGGTAGAAGTTGGTAGATTCAATAGCTACCGCACACTTGCAATGATAGATTTATTTAAAAAAAACAAAGGAAAGCAAAGTGCCTATATAGCCAGTGAGTTTTTTTATAGTAATGGTCCAACAGAAAATAAACAACGTTTAAACCGCTTTAATATTTTTGGTAAATACAATCTTGCCTTATCCGATAATACCAACCTACGTTTTTCGGCATCTGCTTTTAAAAGCAAGTGGGATGCAAGTGGGCAAGTGCCTGCAAGAGCCATAGAAGACGGAACAATTGGTAGGTTTGGCAGTATTGATCCATCTGAAGGCGGCAATACAGAGAGATACAATGCAAACCTTGTTATTGCAAAAAGATTTAAAAACAATACGGTATGGGAGAACCAGTTTTTTTACAGCAAATATAAATTCAACCTGTTTTCTAATTTCACTTTTTTCTTAAATGATACATTAAATGGGGATGGAATACAGCAAGCAGAAGGAAGAAATTTATTTGGATTCTCTTCTAAGTTAAAAGAGAAAAGATTTTTTGGAAATGCTACATTAACTTCTACTGATGCCATTGGTATTCGCTACGATGCCACCAATAACAGCAAACTTGCCAATGTAGTAAAAAGACAATTTCTTAATGATGTAAAGCTGGGCGATATTAATGAAGCCAATGCATACGCTTACACACAGCAGCAGTTAAGCATAGGCAAATGGGAAATAGATGCAGGCGTGCGATTGGATTATTTTAATTTCAATTATTTCGATAAACTTTCTAATACGCAGTTACCCCACCAAAACAAATCCATCATCAGCCCTAAATTAAATGTGCAGTACAACATACAAAAAGAAGTACAATTGTATATAAAAACGGGTAAAGGTTTTCATAGCAACGATACCAGGGTTATAACGGACAATATCGTAAGCCAAGTATTACCTGCAGCCTATGGAGTGGACTTTGGCGTAATTGTAAAACCAACAAAAAACCTCTTCATAAATATTGCAGCATGGCAATTGTACTTGCAGCAGGAGTTTGTGTATGTAGGCGATGCCGGTATAGTAGAAGCCAGCGGAAAAAGTAAAAGGCAGGGCTTGGATATTATAGCTCGCTATCAGTTTTCTAAAAATATATTTGCCAATACCAATATTAATCTTACAAAACCACGTGCAGTAGCAGAAGCAAAAGGGGAAGATTATATTCCGCTTGCACCAACAGCCACAAGTACCGGTGGTTTATTTTATAAAAAACTTAGCGGCTTTAATGGTGGGGTAAGCTACCGTTATATAAAAAATCGTCCGGCAAATGAAGACAATTCAATTATAGCAAAAGGATATTGTTTATTGGATGCTTCGTTTAATTACACCCAATCCAAATATGAAATTGGTTTATCTGTCGAAAACATATTCAATAGGAAATGGAATGAAGCGCAATTTGCAACAGAGAGCCGCTTACAAAACGAAATAAACCCTGTAAACGAATTGCATTTTACGCCAGGCACACCCGTTTTTGCGAAAATAAAACTAGCGCTGTTTTTTTAGATTGAAATAACGAAACCCCGTCAGCGGTTTTTAACCCTGACGGCGGTTATCAAAATGACGGCGGTTGTGAAAGTAGCAACTGTAAAAAACCATATGAATTTTAGTATTTAAATTAATTACAAACAGATTAAAATGAAAAGTAAACAATTTCAATTTCATTGTCGCATCATCGGATGCATGATATTATTTTTTCTTATATCCCAGTCAGCATGGGCACACGATGTGGAAGGCTTGTCTAAACTTAGCAAGACTGAAGTAGCAAGTATATATGTACAATTGGGATTCACCCATATTTTACCATTGGGTTTAGATCATATTTTGTTTGTACTAAGTTTATTTTTACTAAACCCTACGCTAAAACCAATATTATTACAAGCTACTGCATTTACGGTTGCTCATACCATTACCCTTGGGTTGGCTATGTATGGGGTGATAAAACCACCAAGCAATATTATTGAGCCTGTTATTGCTTTATCCATACTTTATGTGGCACTGGAAAATATTTTTTCGCCAAAGCTAAAAGCCAGTAGAATTGGCATTGTATTTTTATTTGGATTAATACACGGTATGGGATTCGCTAGTGTATTAACAGAATTGGGCTTGCCAAAAAACACCTATTTTTCTTCTTTAATCATGTTCAACATTGGTGTAGAGCTTGGGCAGATTGCCGTAATATTAGCAGCCTACTTTTTATTGGGTAAAATATTTGGGAGCAAACCATATTATCGTAAATGGATTGTAATTCCCTTATCAGTTATAATTGCAAGTGTTGCTTTGTTTTGGACGGTGCAGCGGATTTTCTTTGCCTAGTATTGGTATTAACTATTAATGCCATTTGATTAATTAATAATTGACTATACTTAAAAACACTTTATCAAATAGGTAAATCCTTTAAATCCGTTCAACCTGCCTACCGGCAGGCAGGTCCGTGTCATCCGTGTTCCAAATGCATTTTTATCTACAGAATAAGATTATAAAGGGGAAAGAACACCCATGAGCCTAAAAAGCCTCAAATCAAAAATCTTAAATCCAAAATCCCCTTTATCTTTGCAACCGAAATTTTTTAGTATGAAATGGATGAATGTTATTATTAAATACCGCCTTTGGTTAGGTGCTATTTTTCTGGGCGCAGCTGTTTTTGTAAATTATCAAACAAGCTTTTGGCCTTCGTTTATATTGTATCTTATTGCAGTAGTGCTTATTGCAGGGCATTTTTTGTTTGGTCCTATGCGCCTCATACAATCACACATGGAGGCAGGAGATATGGAAGCAGCTAAAAAAGTGGTGAATGCTATTGTTTTTCCAGGATTACTAATAAAGCCAATGCGTTCGGTTTATTATACCATAAAAGGAAACCTTGCCATGGTAGACCAGGATTATGATGTTGCCGAAAAACACATGAAAAAAAGCCTCGACTTGGGCGGAGGTGCACTTACTAAACAAGCAGAGGGTCCTAATAAATTACAACTTGGTATGCTTTGCATGCAAAAAGGAAATGTAAAAGAAGCCGAGTCTTATATACGCCAAGCTATTCGTGCTGGTTTGCCAGATAATGAAAACAATGCTGCCGCTTATTTGCAGTTATGCTCTATCATGATGAACAAAAGAGAGTTCCGCTCGGCCAAAGAATATTTTAAAAAAGCGAAAGGCTTTAAACCAACTACACCACAAATTGTGGATCAAATAAAGCAAATAGAAAAGTATATAACGAGAATGCCAGGGTAATAATTTGCAAATTAGCAAATGAGAAAATGTGCAAATTATAATTTGCAGTCTCAAATATTTTTCAAAGGTTTAAATGGATTCTTACAATTTTATTGCTGCGTTTACTGGCGGCGGAACTTTGATTTAGCTTCGTGGGCAAGTTTATCGAAGGGCTACGTTCAACAAAAAATCTTATGGCAACCTTTTCTGTACAATATTTATTGGTAAAAAGATAATCTTATAATCGTGTATTAAAAATCCTCTTTAATCCTATCAATCCGTGTTATCCGTGTACCATTTTCCGTCAGTGTTCCCAAACATCAAAATATCTCCTCCACTTTCTTAATCCTATAATCAAAAATTTCCTTCAACTGTGCCTTCACAAAAAGGCTATTGGCGATATCGCCCAAAAACCAAAAGGGTAATTTGTAGTGCACGATGTCTGTCATTTCTACTCCGCCTTCCACTGCTTTAAAATGATGTTGGTGGTGCCACATGGTATAAGGACCAAAACGTTGTTCATCTACAAAATATGTATGATGCTCCACATGCGTTATCTCTGTCATCCAATACAATGGAATACCAAGCACAGGGTGTACCTTATATTCAATTACTTGCCCAGCATACATTTCACCAAGACTCTCCGATATTATTTTAAAGTTTAGTTTGTCGGGCGTAATTTTTGCAAGATTGGCCGGGCTGCTAAAAAATTCCCAAGCCTTTTCCATGGTTATGGGTAAAAATTGTATTGTTTTAAGATTATATACTTTGCTCATTATTGTTTATTATAGTATTTGTAAAGGTACGCTTATTTACAGCCCATGTACTAATACAGTTTCTAATAAGATTCGAGACAAGAATACCTAAACCTTTGCGTACTTCGTTATCTTTGTTTCTTTGCGTGAAATAAACAAAAGATGATGCAAACTTACCAAGAAACACTTCAAAAAAAATTTGAAGAAGAATATGCAAAGCTAAACCCACATCAAAAAAAAGCCGTTGATACAACCGAAGGCCCTGTAATGGTAATTGCTGGGCCAGGCACGGGCAAGACACAAATTTTAGCAGCACGTATTGGTAAAATAATTTTGGATGGGCTTGGTGATGCACAGAATATTCTTTGCCTTACTTACACAGATGCAGGCGCTATTGCTATGCGAAGGCGATTGCAATCTTTCATTGGCGCAGATGCATACAAAGTAAATATTTACACCTTTCATGCTTTTTGCAACGATGTTATTCAAGATAATTTATCCTTGTTCGAAAAAAATTCATTGGATGCTATTTCAGAATTGGAGAACATAGAATTATTTAAAAAACTAATAGATAATTTCCCTAAAAACCATCCATTAAAAAGATACCGCGGCGATGTATATTATGAAATAAATAATCTTAAAAATTTATTCTCTGCCATGAAGCGAGAAGGGTGGACCGCTGCATTCATCAACCAAAAAATAGATGAATACATTGCCGACTTACCAAACCGGAGTGAATATATTGCCAAGCGAGCCGTAGGGAATTTTAAAAAGGGCGATACACGTACCGATAAAATAGAAGAAGAAAAAGAGAAGAAAGAAAAACTAAAGGCAGCAGTATACGAATTTGATAATTACCAATCTCTCATGCGGGAACGCAACCGATACGATTTTGATGATATGATAAACTGGGTAATAAAAGCCTTTGAAGAAAACCCACAAGTGCTTGCCAATTACCAAGAGCGTTTTCAATATATTCTGGTAGATGAATACCAAGATACAAGTGGAACGCAAAACAAACTGGTGCAATTGCTCATTAATTATTGGGAAAAACCAAATGTATTTGTGGTGGGCGATGATGACCAAAGTATTTACCGCTTTCAGGGAGCCAATGTAGAAAACATGTTGGCATTTGCAAACCATTATAGCAAAGATTTAATGACGGTTGTGCTTACCAATAATTACAGAAGTACGCAGCCAATATTAGATATTTCTAAAACCCTGATTGATAAAAATGAAGAACGTTTGGTAAAACAAATAGAGGGCTTGAGTAAAGAATTGATATCGAGCAATAATAAATTAAAAGACGCACTACATAAGCCTATTATTAGAGAATACAAATCCGTAAAAGAAGAGATGGCGGGTATTACAGCGGAAATAGATGCTTTAATAAAGAACCATGTTGCTCCAGGCAAGATGGCTGTTATTTACAAAGAAAATAAATACGGAGAAACATTGGCTGAATATTTAAGGCTAAAAGGAATTCCGGTTTATAGCAAAAGAAGCATCAATATTTTGGGCGATGCATTTGTAAATAAAATAATAACCATTATGCGTTATTTGAATGCGGAGCATGATACCCCTTATGGCGGCGATGAGTTGTTGTTTGAGATATTGCATTATGATTTTTACAAAATAGCGCCAATAGATATTGCTAAACTTACGGTAGAAGTAAATAGCAAAAGATATGGTGGCGATGCATCCTCTATAAGAAAATTATTGTATGACAAGGCCAACCAACCACCCAAGGATTTGTTTGATAGCGGCATAAGCCAACCAATGAAAAATGCTAGCGCCATATTAGAAAGCTTAATAAGCGATGTTGCAAATGTTTCTTTACAACAGTTGCTCAATAACATCATAAGAAACGGAGGCTTGCTTGCGTATATCATGCAGCATGAAGACAGATTAAAGTTGTTACAACTACTCACTGCCTTTTTCGATTTTGTAAAAACAGAAACTGCTCGCAATCCCCATTTAGATTTAAAAGGCTTTATGGATGTGCTGGATTTAATGAAAAAGGAAAACCTGCCATTGCCATTGGTAACAGTATCGGGCAATGAAACTGCGGTAAACTTGCTCACAGCGCATGGTAGCAAGGGGTTAGAATTTGAGTATGTTTTTTTTGCTGGTGTAAATGCATCTTCTTGGGAAAAGAAAAGAAAGCCACAAGGGGGATATAAATTTCCGGACACCATGTTCGCTTCTGCACCAAGCGATGCTGCAGAAGGAGAGGAATTGCGCAGGTTATTTTATGTAGCACTCACTAGAGCCGAAATGCATTTACATATTTCTTATGCAAAATATAACAATGATGCAAAAGAATTAGAGCCTTCTGTTTTTATTGCAGAGATACAAGAGAGCCATCAATTGCCAATAGAAAAAGTGGCAATAGCAGCGGAAGAAATGGCAGCATTCAATCTATTACAGTTTACAGCTCAAGCACCCGAAATAGCACATGCTGAAGATGATTTTATAGATGGATTGCTTAGTAAATTTCAGATGAATGTAACGGCATTAAACAATTACATGAAATGCCCTTTGCAATTTTATTACAACAATCTTATACGCATACCATCTGGCAAAAATGAAGCTACCGAATTTGGTAGTGCTATACATTTTGCACTAGAAAGGTTGTTTAAAAAAATGCAGGATGGCGGCAAGGAAAAATTTAATAGTAAGGAAGATATGTTTGCAGATTTTACCTGGTACATGCGCAGGCATAGGGAAAATTTTACAAAAGAATCGTTTGCCAGGCGAATGGAGTATGGGGAAGGAGTATTGTTTAATTATTATGATAAATACATAAATACTTGGAATAAAGTGGTAGCCATAGAAAGAAATATAAGAGGAGTTGTAGTAGAGGGAGTACCGCTTAAAGGCAAATTGGATAAGCTGGAGTTTGACGGCAAAAACATTAATGTAGTGGATTATAAAAGTGGAGATATTGATAAAGCGCTGCCACAACTAAAAGGACCAAACGATAAAAACCCCGAAGGAGGTAACTATTGGCGGCAAGCGGTTTTCTATAAAATTCTGATTGATAATTATGATCAAAAAGACTGGAGCGTAATAAGCACTGAATTTGATTTTGTAGAACCAGATAAAAAGAAGGAATACCGAAAAGAAAAAATTGTAATTACACCAGAAGATACCAATATAGTAAAAGAGCAAATATTAGATGCTTGGGAAAAAATACAAGCAAAAGATTTTTATACAGGTTGTGGCAAAGAAGACTGCCACTGGTGCAATTTTGTAAAAAGCAACCAACTGGCTATTGAATTACATGACCTTGATGATATACAAAATGAGGAATAACCTTTGAATATAGTAGGGGCTATTTACTTACTTCTAATTGCGATGCACTGTAAACAATTATCTGAGGTTTTTCTTTGTATAAAATGATTTTACCGCTTACACAAACATTTTTTTCTTTCAATTCAATTTCTGGTGCATAGCCCATTCTACTGCGTACAGTGCCTGGTATCATAACGGTTAAAGGACTTGCCGGGTAGGCGGCTCCCATATTTAAAAGTGTAGGTGAGTTATTAGAAGTTTCAAAGAAACGACCACTAAAAATTTTTCCGCAAATTTTTATGCTGTCTCCTATATGGTTTGTTGCATCTTCTGGGCTGTGGGCCTGGGCAAAACTTAGTTTTGAAACAAAACAAATAGTTGAAATAAGTAATATTTTTTTCATAGAAAATATTTTTATAAAAATACAATTAATCTTCTTTAAATGAAAACTATTTTGAGCCGCCTCTTTTTCAGCTATTTATAAACCATTTTTTGCCGAAATCCCCGACTGTATTGGTTTTTAAAATATAAAGATAGCATAACAAAGACTTAACAAAAACATAATGGGTTTTTTTATTAAAAATCCAAAAAAGTTATTCATACTATGTGCATTGCTTAGGTGGAAAACTAATTTTTTTGTCCGAATCCTTTGCCCGTATTGTGTCTTGCCTGTTTGTAAACATCCTGTGAAAAACTAATAGAATTATTTCTATTAAATGATTAGTAATATTGTTCTCAGAGAGTACGGAAACAAGAAAAGGAGGATGTGAGATTACAGTGAGCCAATTCAACGATACGTATTTTTTGCTAATACAAAATTTCTTAAAAACTATATAGATGAACATCGAACCGCTTTTAGCTGATAATAAAGACCGCTTTGTACTTTTCCCAATTAAGCACCAAGATATTTGGCAGATGTACAAACAAGCTGAAGCAAGTTTTTGGACAGCTGAGGAACTAGACCTTACAACAGATGTGCAAGATTGGGCAAATAAACTAAACGAGGATGAACGTTATTTCATAAAACATGTGTTGGCATTTTTTGCAGCAAGCGATGGTATCGTAAATGAAAACCTTGCTGTAAACTTTTTAAAAGAAGTACAATACCCAGAAGCTCGTTGTATGTATGGCTTTCAGGTAATGATAGAAAATATTCACAGTGAAGCCTATTCCTTATTAATAGACACTTACATAAAAGATGTAGTAGAAAAAGATAGATTGTTGAGGGCGATAGATACCATTGAGTGCGTACAGAAAAAAGCGGAGTGGGCGCTGCGTTGGATAGACAAAGGAACTTTTGCAGAAAGGCTTATTGCTTTTGCAGCAGTAGAAGGAATATTTTTCTCCGGTTCTTTCTGTTCTATTTTTTGGTTGAAAAAAAGAGGCCTAATGCCAGGGCTAGCTTTTGCAAACGAACTAATCAGCAGGGATGAAGGATTGCATTGCGATTTTGCTTGTATGTTGTACACACAACATCTAGAAAATCCATTATCTAAAGAAACGGTTACACAAATAATAAGAGATGCGGTAGAAATAGAAAAAGAATTCGTAACAAGTGCATTGCCTGTAGGCCTTATTGGTATGAACTCAAAATTAATGTGTGATTATATCGAGTTTGTGGCAGACCGTTTATTGGTAGCATTGGGCTGCAGTAAAATATACAATGCCATCAATCCATTCGATTTTATGGAATTGATTTCTTTACAAGGCAAAACAAATTTCTTCGAAAAGCGTGTGGGCGAATATCAAAAATCTGGCGTAAAAGAAAATGCGAGTAAGGCGTTTTCAATGGATGAAGATTTTTAGTTAGACTATTAGATTGTTAGATATTAGACACAAGACAAGAACTACATCTTAGACACAAGATAATTAGACAAAAGGAAAAAACCAAGTATGCACAATTTTAAAGAGTTGAAATCTTGGCAGAAAGCAATTGATTTTTGTTTAGATATTTATAAGTTAACAGGTTCGTTTCCTACAGAAGAAAGATTTGGTTTAACATCACAATTAAGAAGAGCGGGAGTTTCAGTTCCCTCAAATATTGCAGAGGGTTCTGGTAGAAATAGCGATAAGGAGTTTGTACATTTTTTATCAATAGCAACAGGCTCTAGCTACGAAATAGAAACACAATTAATAATAGCACATAGATTAGGATATATTAAAGAAGAAGAAATACAAGAAGCAACATTAAAACTATCAGAAATACAGAAAATGATTTTTGCATTTTCAAACAAAATAAGAACAAACATTAAATAGTAAAAATAATCAATTAAGAAAAGGGATAGGCCCCGAATTTAGTTATCTTAAATCTAATGTCTATCATCTAAAATCTAACTAACATGCAAGTTATAAAGCGCAGCGGAAAAAAAGAATCAGTACATTTCGACAAAGTAACATCTAGGGTTACACGGTTAAGTTATGGACTACAATTAAAGTCAGAAGATATTATCGAAATAGCTAAAAAAGTTGTTTCGGGTATCTTTAACAATGTAACCACAACCGAATTGGATAATCTTGCTGCAGAAACTGCTGCATCGTTTACCACCAAGCATCCAGACTTTGCAGTATTGGCTGCAAGAATAGCGGTGAGCAACTTACACAAAAACACCAAGAAATTATTTAGTGAAACGGCTGAATTGCTGTATAATTACATAGATACAAAAACAGGCGATCTAGCTCCATTGCTTGCAGATGATATCTATGCAGTAATACAAGAAAATGCAGATCTGCTAGATGCGGCTATTATTTATGAAAGAGATTATCATTTCGATTTCTTTGGTTTTAAAACATTGGAAAAATCGTACTTGCTAAAAGTAAATGGCAAAATTGTGGAACGCCCTCAGCACATGTTCATGCGTGTTGCATTGGGTATACACAAAACAGATGTAGAAGCTGCTATAGAAACATACAATTTAATGAGCGAAAAATGGTTCATTCATGCAACACCAACTTTGTTTAACAGCGGCACCCCTAAGCCACAAATGAGCAGTTGCTTTTTGCTTAGCATGAAAGATGATAGCATCAACGGCATTTATGATACATTAAAAGATTGCGCATTAATTTCTCAAAGTGCAGGCGGTATCGGATTAAACGTACACAACATACGCTCTACAGGCAGTTATATTAAAGGTACAAACGGAACCAGCAATGGTATCATACCAATGCTTCGTGTATTTAACGATACAGCTCGTTATGTAGACCAAGGTGGTGGAAAAAGAAAAGGCGCTTTCTCTGTTTACTTAGAGCCATGGCATGCAGATGTATTTGAATTTTTGGAACTTAGAAAAAACCACGGTAAAGAGGAAATGCGTGCTAGGGATTTATTTTTGGCATTATGGATACCCGATTTATTTATGAAGCGTGTAGAAGAAGATGCAGAGTGGAGTTTGTTTTGTCCCAATGAAGCAAAAAACTTGCACACTACTCATGGTGCAGAATTTGAAGCATTGTACATCCAATACGAACAAGAAGGCAAAGCAAAGAAAACCATACAGGCAAGAGAATTGTGGAATGCGGTTTTAGAATCGCAAATAGAAACAGGCACACCGTATGTATTGTACAAAGATGCAGCCAACACAAAGAGTAACCAACAAAATCTTGGTACAATTCGTTGCAGTAACTTGTGTACAGAAATTATAGAATACAGTGATGAAAACGAAACGGCGGTTTGTAATTTGGCTTCGCTTTCTTTACCGAGATTTGTAGAAGGAAAGAAATTTAATTTTGAAAAATTAGTAGAAGTTACCAAAATTGTAACCCGTAATTTGAACAAAGTAATAGATGGTAACTACTATCCAATACCAGAAACAAAAAGAAGCAACGAGCGCCATCGCCCAATAGGCCTAGGTGTACAAGGCTTGGCAGATGTATTTATGATGATGGGCTTGCCTTTTGAGAGTGAAATGGCAAAGTTGCTAAACGTAAATATTTTTGAAACAATATATTTTGCAGCCATGACAGCTAGTTGTGAGTTGGCAAAGAAAGATGGTGCATACCAAACATTTAAAGGGTCACCATTAAGCCAAGGTAAGTTCCAATTCGATTTATGGAATGTTGCACCATCTGATCGCTACGATTGGGCAGCTCTTCGTGCAGAAGTGATGGAGCATGGTGTAAGAAATTCCTTATTGCTTGCCCCAATGCCTACGGCTTCTACTTCACAAATATTGGGCAACAACGAATGCTTTGAACCCTACACTTCTAATATTTACAACCGTCGTGTTTTGAGTGGAGAATTTGCAGTGGTAAACAAACATTTATTGAAAGACCTCGGTGCTTTAAACTTGTGGAACGACAACATGAAGCAACGCATTATTGCAGCCAATGGTTCTGTACAAAATATTGAAGAGATACCAGCTGATTTGAAAGAAATTTACAAAACAGTATGGGAGATAAAGCAAAAAACAGTAATTGATATGAGTGCCGATAGAGGCGCATACATTTGCCAATCGCAATCATTGAATTTATTTGTAGAGCAACCAAACTTTGGTAAACTTTCTTCCATGCATTTTTACACTTGGAAAAAAGGATTGAAAACAGGAATGTACTACTTGCGTACAAAAGCTGCTGCAGATGCAATTAAATTTACGGTAGATGCAGATGTACTAAACCAAACAAAAGACGAACAACAAGCGGCTATTTCATGCTCATTGGATAATCCGGAAGGTTGTGAAGCGTGTGGGTCATAAGAATAAAAAATTGTTTATAATAAAGCCCTCAATACCTTGGGGGCTTTTTTGATAGGTGAAAAAGTTGTGGAAACTTCAATAATTAGAAAGAATACGCTATGTATAAATTTTGATAAGCTTTAGTGAATTCGTTTGAAAAATAAAGAGTCTTAGCCATTTTTAACCTCTCTTACTTGTGTTGCTAGCCCAAATGGATTTCTTTTTCTTATCTTGCTGTTACACTAAGTTAAAATTGAATAATTTTTAAATTTTACATATTGTTTTTATATTGGCAGTTTAGTAGAATTTAAATTTACAGTTTAATTTCTTAAAACTTTCGAAATGGTAATAGAGTAAAGAATCAATAATATTTTATAAGAAAAATATTGCAATAGTGTTTATAGCATTATTGCGAATGGAGAATATGTAATTATGGGACGTTCGACAGTACATTACGCAGACAATAAAACAAACAATGCTTTAAAAAAGCTACATAACAAGTTACGACCTGCTGGCACGCCTGTTCAACGAGTTGAGTATATCATTGAATTACTTTTATTAAGAATATTTGAAACCAAAATAAAACAAGACGAAGAATTTAAGCCTTTACGAAAACTCTTTTCGGCTGATTATGTTTGGAAAAATCCTAAGACAGGTGTAGAGGAAACAAACGAAAACCGTTTGTTCTCTTATTTACCCACAGTTTCTAACGAGCAAATTTTATCAGAACTCAACGACAACTTCTTTCCTTTTTATTCCAGCATTTTGCATAGTGCAAGACAAGTGTTTGAAGGAAACCTTCCGCAAAAAGTACAAGACCAACTAGTGTTGATTGAAGAAGTTTTCAGTAACTCAAATTTCACTAATAATGTAAACAGTGGCAATCTTGGCGAAGTAATTAGCATTGTAGCCAATGACATTGAAGAAGCAAGATTATTGAAAACCGATTTATTAGGAGATGCTATTGAATCTGCTAAGTGAAACTGGCGGAACAAAGGATGTTGGACTATTCCGTACACCTGACCACATACGACAATTTATGACGGCTTTAATTGAGCCGAATTTTGATGATATAATTTTTGACCCTGCTTGTGGCACTGGTGGTTTTCTCTTTGATGCTTTTGAATTTGTAATGCGTAGAGTTGACCCCACCCGTGAATGACCGGGTGAAAAAGCCAATTCGGAATTATCTGGTTGGTTTGACGAATATTTTAAGTTCAATCAACTGGACTTTCCAAGCATTGAGCAAACAACACAGTTTTACCGAAGTGGAGTTACAGGCATTGAATATTTGGGAATGATTCGGAAAATGGCAGCTATCAATTTTTATGTTCGTGGCTTAAACCCAGCCAATATTGAGCAAGGTGACAGTTTGGCGAAATACAGACCGGTAACAGACCATGAAAGTAAATCTGTTATTTTGGCTAATCCCCCCTTTGGTGCACAACGAGACCAAGAAAGTTATCCTGATGTGTGGAGTGAATATTCCAAAGAATCGGAAACAACGATTTTATTTGTGAAACTGATGTTTGAGCAACTCAAACAAAACGGCAGATGTGCCGTTGTAGTTTCAGAAGGTTTCCACACATGGGACCAGTTTAGTGCAAAGGCTTTGCGTAAAATGCTTTTAGACGAAGCACAATTAAAAGCCGTAATTTCTTTACCACAAGGTTTGTTTGTGAGTAAAAACGGACAAGGCCCCAAAACGTCTATCCTCATTTTTGAAAAAGGTGGAAAAACTGATTGGACTTGGTTTTACAAAATAACCAACGATGGCTATACTATGGGAACCAACCGAAAAGAGCAGAAAGGAAATCAACTCATTGAATGTTTAACGCTGTATCACGAATATGTAAAACACGGTAAGCAACCGCCTGAAACTAAAAATCAATTTTGTATACCTATTGAATGGATTAAAACACTTGACCCAAGAGTAAAAGAAAAAATCCGCACAGAAACCCGTGCCGACTTGGAAGCCAAAGGCAAAATTGAAAGAGAAAAAAAAGAAGCAGACCTTGATAAAAAAATAAAAGCAGAAAAAGCAACTGAAGCCGACAAATCAATGGAGCTAAAAACCTTTGACCAAATGCTGGAAAACCGCATACAAAACGAAATTGCCAAACGCATTGACAAAGCACACAATTATTCTTTCAACTTAGCCAATTATAAAAGCAGTATCAGCGACAGTCAAATTGTAGAATGGAGAGAAGCACTTAAACACATACAACCTAATGGAGCAACAACATTAGAAGATGTTTATAAAAAACTAAATAATAGTAAGCCTGAAAACATTTTACCATATCTGCTGAAATTAAATCCTATTAATGCACTCGAAGCCGACATTGCCCGAGAATATGTAAGCAATTTGGACAATGACCTTATTTTGAAACATAAGGAACTGAATGTGATTAAGGAGATTTTAAAAAGCGGAGCAAAATATGAAAAGGAAAATCTTGGAAATATAATGTCACTTAAAAGAGATGTGCTAAAATTGGAAGACTTTAATCCTGACTATAGATTAGTCGAGAAAATAAGGTTTAAAGATGGTGCAATGATTCTTAGAGATGACAGCGAAACAGGTATTGATTTACAGTTTGCTGAAATAGGAGATTTATTAATTTCAAAAATCAATTTTCATCAAGGAGCAACTGCAATTAATAACTACGGAAAGGTTTTAACTTCTCTTGACTATTTGGTTTATGAAGTCGCTAGAAGTAAAGCTATACCTGCTTTTGTTCATTTAATGGTGAGGGATAAATCATTCATTCAATATGTTACAGAGAATAAACCAGGCGGTATAAAAGGAAGAAGTAAGCCTGAATTTATTGAAACTCTAGAAATCCCCTTGCCTTCTGTTGAAGAGCAAGCAGGCATTTTTGCTCAAATTGAAAAACAGAAAGCAATTATTGACGGAGTGGACAATGTTATTAATAATTGGGAAATGGTTGAATCGGATTTTATTAAAGATGCCATTAACTATAACAATATTATTGTTGATGAATTTGCAAGTGTAGGAACTGGTTCAACACCTTCAAGAGAAATAAACGAATATTTTATAGGCGAAAACAACTGGGTTTTAACAAGCGAAGTTTCAATGAATGAGATTACGGAAACTGCTGAAAAACTTTCCGATACAGCTATTAAAGATTACGGATTAAAGATTTATCCTGAAAATACTATACTAATCGCAATGTACGGCCAAGGCAAAACGAGAGGACAAAGTGCCTTACTTAAAATACCTGCTTCTATAACACAAAATTGTGGTGCCATTATAGTTGATAGAGATAAAGCTGTACCGAAATATGTTTGGTATTACTTGATGTCAATTTATGAAAAAATTAGAGGACAAGATTATTCTGGCGGCGGTGTTCCGCATTTAAACTTGACAATTGTAAAACAGATTAGAGTGCCATTACCTGATATTTCAATTCAAGAACAAATTGTTTCCGAATTAGAGACACAAATAAATATTATCCAAGGATTACGAAAAATGAAAATTGAAGCCCAAAAGAAAATTAATACCATACTATCATGTGTTTGGGGTGTTGAATTTACTGAATCAATAAAAATTGAAGTAGAAGATGAGCAAGAAAATTAACGAAGCTACTTCTACCGATTTGCCAATCATACAACGATTAGTAAATGAATACGGCTGGAAAGTTGGTGACACTTTATTGTATCAGCAGGTTTATGATATTTCCGAAAACCTAAAGCAAGATTATGCTAATTTAAAAAATATACGACCTGATATTGTATTGCAAGATTTAAACGGTGAAGTATTAGCTGTAATTGAAAATAATCTTGACAAAGAAAACAAAGACCTTTTAAAATTGCGTACTGTAGTAACGCATTTACTTAAACCCCGTTTTCTTTATGCTTGCAGCACCGAACGCATATTGTTTTACGACAATGCTTGGAAAGGATTAGATGCAGGAGAATTTAAGCAAGTAACTTCTTTTATGAGTTTGGAAGAAATGAAACTCAAAATTGAGCAACAGAAAAAAATTGCTTCCAACAAAGAAATAACTATTGACACCACCATTGCAGGCGGTTTCGACATCAGCATTGGCAAAGAAAGATATTACCAACTGCAATGTATTCGCACAATCATAGAAAACTACAAAGCAGGCAAGCAAAAAATGTTGATTCACATGGCAACTGGCCTTGGTAAAACAAGAACAGCAGTAGCCTTAGTAAAAGCATTATTGGGAAGCGGTTTAGCTAAACGTATTTTGTTTGTAGTGGACAGACGAATGTTAGCCAAACAATCGGTTGATGATGGCTTTGCTTTAATCAGCCGAGAACATACGAGCAGTTGGATAACAACTTCCAATTTCAGAGCTAGAAAACATGCCAGCATTCACGTTGTGGTTATTGATACTTTAGAATTAATTCACAGCGATTTGCCTTCAAACTTTTACGACTTAATAATTGTGGACGAGTGCCACAGAAGTATTAACGTAAACAGAAAATTAATTTTTGACCATTTTCTTAGCCCCCGAGTTGGATTAACAGCAACACCAAGAATAGCTGTACCAAAAGATGCAACAGAAGTTGATGAAGAAGATTTAGCTATTATTGACACTTACAAATTATTTGGTTGCGAAACGGGTGAACCTGATTTTCAGTTTGATATGGACAGAGGCATAAGTGAAGGTTTTCTTGCACCCTATAAACCCATTGAATTACTTTCTTCACTCATTCAGGAGGCAGAAGAAAGCGGCATTTCATTTGACCACGTTTTGGATCCTGGGGAGAAATATATCATTGCTCTTGGTGCCGAAAAGAAACTGAAACTGGAACAACTAAACCGTAAATTCATTTCAGAAGAAAACTGTCTACGAATTGCAGAATTACTCAAAAAAAACACACAATACGGAGAAAAAGTAATCCTGTTTGGTGTTAGTCAGGCACATTGCATTGAGATTGCAAAAGCTATTAACAAGGTTTTTGATAAGGATTATGAAGGTGGAATTCATTATTGTGAATCTGTCATTTCTATTAATGATGCTTTAAATGAAACTCAAAAAGCTTGGTTTAAAAAACCTTATCAAAAGCCATATATTGTTACTTCGGTGGACATATTAAGTACTGGGGTTGACATTCCTTGTGTTAGATACATAGCTTTTGCAGGGCTTACAAAATCGGTTGGTAAATACATTCAAATGATTGGCCGTGGTACACGACTTGACCCGAAAACAGGTAAGTTTAGTTTCACTGTTTTAGATTTTGTTGGTTTGTGCAGGCGAATGGAGGATAACGGAAAGGGAACCCTGAAAGAAAATAAAAAAGTTGTAAAATCTGGTGACCAAAAACCAAAAGTGCCAGGAACACCACAACCTAAAGGTGAATACTTTTTAATTGACAACCCAGATCCAGCACATTTAATACAACGGGTAGAAATTCACGGAGATTCAATTATAGTAAAAGACAATATTCCGATTGAAGAAGCTAAAAGAATTTTTGAAGAAGAATTAAAGAAAACACAGGAGCCAGTTATGGCAGACTTGAAAACAAAAGCTGATCAAGCCGATTATCAGCCAACAGACGAGGAAATGGCTAAACTTCTTGATTGGTTAAGCAAACCAAACACTTTCTTAGACGAAGGACATTTGCAAAAAATGTATGACTTCCCTGAAGGTTCTGCTTGGGATTTTTTACTTCATGCTTTAGGCAAAAAGAAAATACCGACACCAAAAGAACGCATTGAGAAAAACTATCTTTCATACATACACACATACGACTTTACAGACGAACAAATCATTGTGCTGAAAAAAATCAAAGATGTGTTTGCTTCCAATCTTGCTTCTAAACGTAGCATTGACGAGAAAGAAATTTTTGGTAATCCTATTTATGAAAGATTGATTGGTTCGTATGACGACATAAACAAAAAGTTTGACGGCAAATTTAATTTAGTAATTAACGACTTAAAGACAACTTTTGGTAACCGATTAAGTGCATAACTTTAAATTATCGTTATGGTAATATAAAAAAGCCGCAAAAAAATTGCGGCTTTCAAAGGAACTTTACCATTAACGCAAAGCTTTGGCAATATAAATTGCTGCAACTGCTAAGGCAGCAAAAACTGCAATACCCTTTATAAGTTGTGCAGTTTCACCATATACTGTAGCGCATACTTTATCGTAGCACACAGTGGCTTTTTCATTGTTGTATCTATTCAAATTATTCATAGAATTAATTTTAAAGATGAATTAATAGCTCGCTTTTACCCGGAGCGGTTGGGTTTTTGCAAAAAGTAATGCCTACTTTTCCTTTCTTACGCCTTTAAAAGGCTTATCGTCAGCTTTCACATCCATAAATCTTCCAGTATCGGTATCACGCTTTACCCAACTTTCCGTTTTAGGATTAAAAGTTTGACTACGGTCTTTTACCTGACCATTTCTGTGGCCATCGCCAACATTGCCATTCTTTGCCATATTATTATATATTAGCTTAGGCAGATTATTTTATACTGAGGCATCTGCCAATACAGCCCAAGGAACAGCTATTGCAATTTGTATTTTTTATTATTACATTTGCCAAACCAAAAGAAACCTTTTCCCAAAAATTTTCCTTTGTATGCCGAGGCCTGTTCCAGTGCTTCGGTTTTTTATGCTACCTTTTGTAGAATAATTTTAAACAAAATTAATAAAAAGGTTGACAATATCAAAATATTTTATATTTTTGTCAACCAACAGAAATCTTCACACAATACAACTATCATGGAACAATTTGCCGAGCGCCTAAAATCTGCCCGAAAAATGAAGGGTTGGTCATTACAAGAATTGGCAGACAATACAGACCATTCCATTACCAAGCAAGCATTAAATAAGTATGAGCAAAATACTATGAAGCCCTCGGGTACTGTTTTGCTTGCCCTTGCAAAAGCGCTAGATGTAAAGCCCGATTATTTTTTAAAAACATCTACCATAATACTTGCTCCAGTAGAGTTTCGCAAAAAATCTAAACTTTCTGCAAAGCACGAAGAGAGCATTAAAGAATGTGTGAAAGATTTATTGGAACGCTACTTGGAGGTTGAGTCTCTACTTAATATCAACACGAAGTTTGTTAACCCAATAAAAAATATTTTAATAGAAGAGGTAGATGATGTAGAAAAAGCCACTCTAAAGCTAATAGCTGCATGGCATTTAGGATACGACCCTATTCCCAATGTCTTGGAAATGCTAGAAGACAATGCTATAAAAGTAATAGAGATAGATGCACCCGAAGAGTTTGACGGATTAAGCACTTTTGTGGGAGCCATACCTGTAGTGGTTGTAAATAAAAACTACACAATAGAAAGAAAAAGATTTACTGCGCTGCACGAACTCGGGCATATTGTTTTAAACATTGAAGAGGGTGCAGATAAGGAACGCATATGCCATGCCTTTGCCGGTGCCATGTTATTGCCAGATGATAGTTTGGAAAAATTGATTGGTGAAAAGCGAAATAATATTGCCATGGGAGAGTTGATAAGTATTAAAGAGCAGTTTGGGATTTCGGTGCAAGCCATTATGATGAGAGCTTCACTAAAAGGGATTATTGACAAAAACGCTACCACCCGTTTTTGGCAAAACATGAGGGGAAATAAAAAAGAGGATGGGTTGGGCTCTTTTGCTGGTAGAGAAAAAAGCTATCGCTTTGAGCACCTTATTTGCAGGCTTGCTGCAGAAGAAATTGTGAGTCTAAGTAAAGCAGCTAACCTCGCAGGTCTAAAAATGGCAGCATTGAGAGATATATTGGATGCAGAAGTAACAAATCATAAAGCAGACTGATGACCCAAAAAATTGCTATTCAGGATGCTAATATTATGATTGACCTTATAAAAATGGGTCTATTTGATTATTGCTTGGCGCTAGACTTTAATTTTAGCACTACAAATTTAATTTTGAATGAATTGTATGATGAGCAAGTGGCGAGCATACAACCACACATTAGCTCAGGTAAATTTGTTGTTATTGAAATTTCTGTCGTAGAATTATTAGATATACAACAACTGAGTGAAGAAGATACACGACTATCTGAACAAGATTGGTCGGCAATTTATTTTGCAAAAAAACAAGATGCTTTGATATTATCTGGAGATCAAAGATTGAGAAATATAGCCGATGCAAAGGGGATAGCTACTTTTGGAATAATTTGGCTTTTAGATCAATTACTATTAAATAAAATTATTACTTCTTCGGAAGCTTGTACTTATTTACAAGCATTAATGATTGTAAATAAAAGACTACCGATAAATGAATGTATCAAAAGAATAGAAATCTGGTGTGAGGGTAAATGAATTTGTACTTATGAACCTATTCCTTGTATGCTAAAACTTGCTATTGAGAAATCTCCAGCAATTGAAGGTGAAACGTGTGGGTCATAAGAATAAAATGATAATTTTTATGCCCTCTAAAATGTAGCATTTCCTTATAAACCCATTTTCGATCTTATAGCTTTTGGAATTATTTTTTTATTTACAACAATGGCCCCTGTTTTAATAGCAAAATAATCTTCGCTCATAAATAAAAAACCATTCAAAGTATTGTACTTGCTGCCCCAACTATTTTTTACATAGTACCAGTTTTTGTTAAATTTATCTTTTGTAATAGCTACAATATGCATCATATGATCCATTGTTGAAGAGCTATCGTTAAAAGTATTTTGTCTTTCTTCCACTCTTTTTACAACTGGGTTTGGTAAGTAGCTAATACCTTTATCAAAATTAAAACCCACTTCATCCACATCCCCACTCCAACTTACAGAATAATTATTTAGAATTGCTTGATTTGTAATTGCAATTAAATCGTTTAGGGGTACATTGTAATAAGCATCACCAGTCCAATTGTATTTATTTTCTAAAACAAATGGTTTGTAAAATGGGTGGTGGGTATAGGAAGTAATTTCTATATAATCGTCCACGTTTATTTTCAAGTAATTTGTTAGAAAACTTTTTGGATTATAACTTTTTGAATTGTACATAAATGTTGTAGGAACTTTTCCAAGGTGGTAATCTAAAATACTATCTAAAAACATATAATGCATGTTGTTAAGTTTCGTTATATGCTTAAGTAATAAAGCGGATGTAAAGTTTTTTATTACTGTATCTAGCACTGCATGATTGTGGTAATTTTCGTGATGAGGATTTCCATTATAGGCAGCCTCTGGTACTATGCCGTATTTTTTTATTACCCATACCACATCATGAAATTGGCCACCAGGTGTAAAAAAGTTACTGCCTTTGTTTTGCAAATAGGTTTCTACTTTTCTTACGTAAGAATAGCGAGCAATAAACATTTCACTTAAATCTACCTTTTCTTTTTTTATAAGGTATACTTCGCTTTCTAAAAATGAGTTGCTGCCAAAACTCCAACAGGTAGATGAGTTTGCCTGATCTTTTACTGATGTGCAATGCTGCAATTTGGGTACTACTAGTTTTAAATTGGCTACGCTAGGTTTTTGGCTATTAGCATTGGTAGATACTAGAAATAAAAAAGAACATAAAAATTTCATTGTTTAAATTTTAAACAAGGTAACCTGAAATTTACTATCATAAATACCTTTAAAAGGGTATTTTATTAAAAAGGGCGAGCCAATGGAACAACAATAGTATGAAGTAATTATTGAACAGGATTGCACCCTTTTTATCCAAACCGGTTTTTATTTGCAGCCGTTAGTATGTTTTGTACAGGGTACACTTTTTGACTAAGTTTAATAAAGGTAAAAATATAAAATAAGGCATAAGACTTTAACTTAATCAATATTTTTAATGCTTAATATTCCTTATTTTTAGGAGCTAAAATCACTTAAAACTAAAATATGAAACAAAACAACTTATTCATTTTATCTAACGGCAAAGTAGCAGCTATAAACAAAAAAGATGGCAGCATTGTTTGGGAAATAAAATTAAAACAGTATGTGAAAAGTACTTCAACAATGACTGCAGTAGGGCAAATAAGCTTAGAAGGGGATAAATTATACATTGGCGTAAGCGGTATTTTACTTTGCCTACAAGCTAAAGATGGGTCGCTTGTGTGGGCAAATGAACTTAAAGGCTGGGGTTTTAGCTTTGTAAGTATGGCTAATGTAAACAACGATGCAAGTGCTTCGGCAATACAAGCAGCAGCAAATGCGGCAATAGCGGCTAGTACAGCGGCTACTACGGCGGCCATTTAAAAAATATAGCAGCGGTACATGCCTCATTAAAGGTTGTAACCGTTGCTGTTTCAAACGGGGTTTTATCTGTTTCTTTACCGTACAATCCTATCCACGGAATGTTTTTGGTTTTTAAAATGCGATAATTTTATTTTACGCTAATAAAAGCAAAAAATAGAATCCTTTTTCCTGATAAATTCGAATATCATCCCATGGATACAATAGCCATCAACGGTATAAATTATTCCTTAAGCGAATTAGAAAAGGATTGTTGGATAAAATTATTAAATGGTTCTTTAAAAGGCAGGGATCCGCTGGGTAGCCCTACAGTGGCAAATACAGGAGCGTATGGTATAAATATGCGTACCGTGGTATTGCGTAAAGTTAATACCATAGAAAAAACATTGACTTTTCATACAGATATACGTAGCGGCAAATGGGCTGAACTACAAGAAAACAATAATATTAGCTGGATGTTTTATGATGCAGTAGGTCGCTTTCAAATAAGACTTGCCGGCAAAGCAAGCCTACACCAGCATGATGCCATTGCAAATGATGCATGGCTAAAGAATTCTGCTAATAGTAGAAAAATTTACATGGGCGAAATTGCACCCTCTACAAAATCTACTAAACCAACCAATGGGCTTCCCACTGCATTTGAAAGCACCGACCCTACAATGGAAGAAAGCGAGGCAGGTAAGCAAAACTTTGGCGTGGTTGTTACCCAAGTAAATTGGATGGAATGGCTTTGGTTAAATAGCCAAGGCCATAGAAGGGCATCGTTTAATTATAATGAGAACAACAGCTTTCAAGCATCATGGTTGATTCCATAAAAGAATGTTGCTTTTTTTGGTAAATTACTTTTTGTAACCCATACTCAAACCAGTATCTCCTTTTACCAATAAATCTACTGAGGCTACTTCGTTGCTTTTATTTTCTACTACCAGTGCGGTGTTTTTTTCTACATGTACTTTTACGGTTTCATTTGGCTGTACAATTACAAAAGAATGTTTGCCTCCATCAATAGGTGCACGGTAAACGGTTACTGCATTTTTTGATACGTTTTTAAACTTAACGCTGAATGCGCCATGTATATTTTTACCCAACACAAAACTTTCGTTTGGTTGTATGGTAGTGTTTGATGAAATGGTTTTGAACATACTGCAAGAGGCAGTTGCAATTATGACAGCTATACAAGCGAATAACTTTTTCATATTTTTTGTTTTGTGAAGCCTCAATGGCTTATTGGTGAATGATAGAGCAAATTTCTGTTAGTAATAATGCAATACAGCTGCAAATCATAATTTGATACAACAAAAGATAGTCTCAAATCTTAATCGGGCACAATAAAGCAAGTAAAATCCAGATTGCTATTGGGTTTATATTATTTTTGAATGCAATCAATATCTAAATATTAAGCTACTTTTAGACATTAATATTATTTAATGACTATCCCTTATTGGGTGCAAAAGAATTTTATTTATGAAATACCCAATTTATGATTTTTAACGGGATAGATTAAAATGACATTTCTGTTTTTTTCTGTGAATCTGTGGCAATATTTTTGCCACAGATTCACAGAAAAGTTGTTTTGTGTTTGATCTTTTAACTAATACACAAATTGATTAAAGAAAATATGGGTAAATTTGTAGAAGTAAATTCTTTAAATGAAGAATGAATTTTTATACAGTTTATATTTAATTTTCTAAGATTTTATATTTCTTGCACCTAATAGCGGGTAGCTATTTATTATTTGTTATGCTTCATAAACTACAATACCTACTGCTTGTAATCTTATTATCATCTTGCTATAATACTTTTTATGTGGTACGCCATGCAGAAAAACAATTGGAACCTGCTAGCAACCCCGATCCAGCTTTAACAGAAGCAGGACAACAAAGAGCAAGGGACTTAAATACCTATATGGGTAAGAAAAAGCCAGACAGCATTTATGTGAGCAGTTTTGTAAGAACACAACTTACAGCAGAACCTACTGTGGCAGCGTCTGGAGTGGCACCCATTATAATAAATCAAAGAGATACAAATGCCATTAATGATTTTGTTAAACGAATGATTTTTATTCATAAGAAAAAAGTATTAATAGTAGGGCATACCAATACTGTACCTAGGATTGTAAAGGGCTTAAGTGGAGTGTCTATTAATCCTATTAATGAAGATGATTACGATAATATGTACATTATTAAAGTAAGGCGCTCCGGTAGGCAACTTACTCAAACCACATATGGAGCGACAAGTCCTTAGAAAAAAAAGCCAGTAATTATGGAAAATTTACTGGCTTTTTTGTAAACTAAAATTCGATGATAAACCCAATCGTAGGCGTTACCTGCGGGTCATCATTTTTCAACAAAGTAGGTATAGCATTACTGCCATTAATATTTATAGGCATGCCATTTGTGGTTAAAAAGGCAGTATTATCTGCATTTCTTTTAAATGTATAAGTTGGTATCGCCGGATTTTTAGCAATATACCAGTTGGTTACATCTAAGAAAAGGTCGATGGTTATTTTTTTGAAATTCCATTTTTTATCGATACGCACATCGCCACTATTGAAACCACCGAGGCGTTGTGTATTTAATCTAGCATAGTCTAATATGCCTTGTCCTTGGCTAAGGTAATTGGCTTGTGATGCTGCATTATCAAACGGTGTGTAAGGTGCGCCACCCTGGTAGCGAAACTTTAAACCCAGCTCAATGTTTCTTGGAAATTTATAACCCCATGTTACGGTAAGCAAATGGGTATTGTCCCAACTGCTTGCAATGAGTTTATTGTTTATGCCGGCAAATTCACTTCTATAAAAAGTATAAGAAAGTATGCCAAAGAATTTATCGGTTAATTTCTTTTGTGCAAAAAACTCAAAACCATAAGCCCTACCCTTGCCATTGGTTACAACTGCTTCGTTACCCAAAACACTAAAATCTCCTCCAAGGTTTGCGAGCGAAATTCCTTTGCTTATAGATACCGGCACGTTTGCATAGTCTTTGTAAAACCCTTCGGCAGTAAACCGTAAACCATCATTGGGTAAATATTCTACACCCGCTACATAATGGTCTGCACGCTGGTATAAACTATTTTTATTTACAAGATTGTTTGCATTATCTGCAAAGCCTAAGATGGTGTAGGGTGCTATTTTGTAATACCTGCCTATAGACGCATTTGCTGTCCATTTATCAGCCAAAATATAACTTGCCGATATTCGTGGGCTCAATGTTTTTAGTCCATTGTTTCCAGTTGTGGTAAACGTATTCATATCTGTACGTAAGCCTGCGCTCACACCTAGTCGGCTATCAAAAAAGCGCTTACTCACTTGCGCAAATGCACCATAGCGTAAAAAATTATTGAGTGGACTATTAAATTTAACCGTAATTGGATTTTGAATGATGTTTCCTGATGCATCCTTTAGCTCTCTACGAATTACGGCAAAGCTGTTGGTATTGTACTCCGAAACCTGTGCTACCCCACCGTAAGCAATTTTCCAATCATTGATATTTTTATTCACATCAATTCGTAGTTTATTTTCTGTTTCCCTGCTTTTAAATTCCAAGCTTTTTTGGCTTGGTAGTTTGGTGGTATTATCTTCAAATTGATTTACATCATTATCAAAACTATTTCTGCTAAGCGCAATATTTAAAAAGCCATTGTTTACCAATCTTTTTAAAGAAATACCAGCAGTATATGTCCATTGTTTTATAAAAGCATTGCTGTTTAAAATATACAATTTTTCGGGTGTAGCTTTTTTGATGGCGGCAAAGCGAAAATCATCAATGGCGCCAATACCTATAAAAGAAAGCGTAGTTTTTTTATCTATTTGTCTGGTAATTTTTGTTTGAAAATCCCAATAGCTTGGGCGTATAGGCAAATCGATTGCAGTGAAAAGTAATTGTAAATAACTACGCCTTGCAGATGCTAAGAAGGTGGTTTTTCTATCTTTTGAAAGCGGTCCTTCTAAAGTAGCAGCCAATTCGGTTGCACTCAATCTTACATTGCCTTGCAATTTATTCTTATTACCCGTTTTTTGTTTAAATTGAAAAACAGAACTCAATGCATTGTCATACCGAGCATCAAAAGCGGAGCTTGATAGTTTTACGTCTTCTATAAATGATACATTCAAAATTCCTTGTGGGCCACCTGCACTTCCTTGTGTTTGAAAATGATTTATAACTGGCACTTCAATACCATCTAAGTAAAAAACATTTTCTGTAGGGGCACCTCCTCGTATGATGATATCGTTTCTAAAACCACCACCACCAGCGC
The DNA here is from genome assembly GCA_031430735.1 of Ferruginibacter sp. Classification (GTDB taxonomy): domain Bacteria; phylum Bacteroidota; class Bacteroidia; order Chitinophagales; family Chitinophagaceae; genus Ferruginibacter. The sequence continues at coordinate 50,338 of JANPCB010000044.1, forward strand.
CACCGCCCACACCTGGCAATGTTTGAATTACTTTGCTTATATCAAAATTACCGCCGGGATTACTTTTTATTTCTTCCGTCGTTAGGCGTTGTACGCTCAGAGGCGTTTCTAAAGTAGCAGCTTTTGCTGTTCTTTTGTTTGTTTTTATCACCACTTCAGTAAGCGAAGTTTTGCTAGGCTCCAACTCTACGTTTACATTTTTTTCATTGCCAGCGGTTATTACCAAATTGTAAACCGTTTCTGTTGTATAGCCAATATTAGAAAATGATAGGTTGAATGTTTTAAGTGGCACAGCTGTAATTCTATATACGCCATTGCTGTCGGATATACTTCCAATGGTTGTTCCTTCTATATTCACCGAAACATTGGCTAATGCTCTTTGTGTAAGTTTATCTACTACTGTACCAGATATTCTTCCTGTATTTTGGGCTATAGTTACCTGAGTAAAAATGCAAAGTATTAGAATCGTTGGTAAATAGCGTTGCAAAAAAATATTCTTCATAGTAGGTATTCCTATTTAATGAGTTTATAGTAACGTAAAACAATCGTTTATGGATTAGGAACTAGCAGTATCAAAATAGCTAATTATACTATTTTTATACTCCTCTACATGTTCAGATTTCATTATCTGCGCATGCTCGGCATTGGGCACTGTGTATAGTTTAGAAGCCACAGGGCAATTGTTTTTAAATCGTACTCCCATTGTCACAGGAGTCAATGTATCGGTATGGCTGTAGATAAATAAAATGGATTTTAGATGTTTTACATCTTTTATTCTTTCTACCATATGTATTTTCTTTTTGGTATTGGGAAGAAAAAAATTGAGCACTTGTAGCGTTTTATATGCTAAGGGAAAATTTATCCAAAACTCATCTAAACTAGTAGCTGCGCTTTCTATGATAGCAAAGTCCACCACATGTGCATCATCGGTAAATGCAAGTGTGCCAAATTGCCCACCAAGCGAAACTCCATGATAGCCTAATAGCAAATCTGGGGCAAATGTCTTGGCTTTTATGCTCATGGCTACTATATCATCAGCAAAATTGAAATTTGCAATACTGCTTTCTCCAAAACCATTGATATCAAACACAACCACATTATAGCCATTGCTACGTAGCAAATCTGTGTACCCATTTTTTAAAAAATAAGCTTTGGCTTCTTTACCCATTGGGTGTCCCAACAAAATTGTTGCTTTAGCCACACCGCTAAACGATTTAGCAAACAGGGCTTGCAATAATCCCCCAGATTTACTTTTTACAGAAAATCGTTCCCAATCCTTTTGTTCTTCTTCTGTTAATGGGTTGCGCCACTGCACCATAAATTTTCCAAAGAATGGTTTTTTGAGGAGCTTATATAAAATCATTGGCCATATAAATTAGCATGCAAAGTTAATAAGTTGGAATATGGCTTCATATTAAATTTAACGAGATTGCTTTTGTAATATTATGCAAATGATGGAAGCAAATCATAAATTGGTAATAATTATTTCGAAACTATATACCTCATAAGATATATATTTATACTTTCAAAAAAAGAACATGATAAAAGCTTTTTTATTTGATCTTAATGGTACAATGATAGATGATATGCAGTTTCATTATATTGTTTGGCACAAAATACTAAATGAGCTAGGGGCCAATATTTCCATTGAAAAAGTAAAGGCTGAATCGTATGGAAAAAATATTGAAATGCTGGAAAGGATTTTTCCGGCAAGATTTACGATGGAGGAGAAAAATAAAATTGGGCTTGAAAAGGAAAAGGCTTATCAAGAAATATATAGGCCAAATATTAAATTAATGGACGGCCTTGATGCATTTTTGCATGAGTCAAAAGCAAAACAAATTAAAATGGCAATTGGCTCTGCTGCTATTCAGTTTAATATCGATTTTGTATTAGATGCACTTTCTATTCGTCATTATTTTGATGCAGTTGTAAGTGCCGATGATGTAAAAGAAAGTAAACCCCATGCAGAAACTTTTTTAAAATGTGCTACTGCATTGGGCCTACAACCCCACGAATGTATGGTGTTTGAAGATGTACCAATGGGGGTGGAAAGTGCCAGCAATGCCGGTATGAATTGTATTGTAATTAAAACCATGTACCAGCAAGCATCATTTAGCAAGTACAATAATATTATTTCGTTTATAGACTCTTACAACGAACTGAGTATAGATTCTATTTTGAAGCCATAATTTTTTCAACTATTTATTCCAATATTAATTCCTGAGCCGCCCCTACGGTTACAATATAAATAGGGTTTTTAAAATCCGCAAGCCGATTGCCCCTATAAATTTTTGTGCCTACTGGAAAAGATTCCTCTACCGTTTGTTGGGGTTTTACGTCTATGCCATAGCTTCCCTTTACCGGATATTTTATGGATAATTTAGCAATACTGTTGCCGATGTTTTTTATGCGTACACTTGGCTTGTCGTTTTTTGCAGTATTATTTTGCACGGCATTATTTTGGGTAGCTGCATATTTAATTCCTCCATTACCTAGCATCGTAGCATTGGCTTCCGCTTGGCCTTTTCCATTATTTATAATATCTCCATTGCCTGAGCCATTTGCATAAAAACTATTATCGGTGTTTGTTATTACAGTACCATTTCCTCTTTTGGTGATAGCTACTTTTTTTGCTAATAATTTTGCTGCATTTACATTGCCGTTTCCATTACATACTATTTCAAGATTGTCTATGCTACCATTAAGCATTGCACTGCCATTGCCAGCACATTTTATTGTAAAACTTTCGCCGGTAATTCCTTCTACTAGCAAACCATTATTGCCGTGCTGTTTTATGTAAGTAATATTGGGCAACGTTATTTTTATTATAATATGGGTATTTTCAATATGCAATTTGTTACTTCTGTTACCTTTTAGCGAAATACTTACATTGTTATCTTGGGCATTTACCGACAATAGTTTTTCCAAATTATCGTCAATAGCAATACTAATTGAAAACGGTTTTCCTACTTCAACAATGGCTTTGCCGTCTAAGTCCTGTAAAGTTATCTGAGAGAAATTTGTATAATCAAAAGTTTTGTTTACGATTTTTCCCGAACCTTGTAACGGGCCTCTTTGTGCGAATACAAAGGAAATAAACGTTAATGTTGCTATAGCTGATATTATTTTTTTCATGATGTTTTATTTTTATGGGATAAATATTTTTTGATTGCCACAGATGCACAGAAAAATGCATTTCATTAAACTTTACAATTCCTTACAAACCTAAAATTTGTAAAACTAAACCGTGCATCTGTGGCAATAGCTTAGTTTTTTACTTTAATCCTTTCCGCATCGGGGTTTGTTTCCCTATTTCTAGCTCGGTAGTTGATAAATATTTTTTTGAGTGCCACAGATGCACAGAAATACAGAAAATACATTTTGCAAAGCGGAATTGTAAACTACAGCTCTCAACGTATCATAAACCAAACGGTGCTTCTGTGGCTCTCCACTAACTTTTTACTTTTATTCTATTTCCATCTTGGTTTGTATTTCTTTCCCTAGCTTGAAATTTGCTCTTCCCAAAACTCCAAGTAAACTGCACCCTCACCCCACGGCTTTCCCATTTACGTAGATAACTAAAATCCATATTACCAAACTGTACTGTTTGTTGGTAGCGTTGGGTGTTAAAAATATCATTCACGGCTAGCCTTACCGAACCTTTTTGTTTTAAAATCATTTTCTTTACGCCAAAATCTACACTACCATAAGCTGCTGTTTTAAAGATGGCCTCTTTGGTACCTGCATTAAACCAACTGCTCAGTTGTGTACTCCAACCTTTGCCTAGTTTAAAATTTTGTTGTATATAATAATTCAAGCCCAATGTTTTTTCATTTAATATACCACTCGGCAAAACGCCTTTGTAATGATTTAAAAAGCCAGTAATGTTAGCATAACCTTCCCACCATTTTGTAATAGGCAGTGGGGCACTTATGTTTAGGTATGCATTATCTAGGCTACCGATATTATCTTGTGTAGCAGTTGTTTTTTCACCCGTTTGTGTTGTAATTGTTTGGCTGTAATCTTTTGTGTGGTTATATCCTATTGCAATGTTCAATGCATAACGGTAAGTATATTTCAACTCATAATTATTGGTAAACTGCGGTTTCAAATAAGGATTCCCCCTTTCAGATGTGTAAATATCATAAATCGTTTCAAAAGGATTCATTGCTTGATAATCGGGGCGATTGATACGCTTGCTATACGATGCTGCAAACCTATTTTTATCATTTATTTTATAGCTTACAAATGCAGATGGAAAAAGATTTACATAATTTGTATCAGGATTTTTAATCGTAGTTTTTCTTAAATCCACAGAATTGCCATTCACTACCGAGTTCTCTGCACGTAACCCAACTTGAAACTCAAACTTTTTTATTTTTTGTCCAAAATTTACATAGCCCGCATAAATATTTTCTTTGTATTCGAATAAATTGCTTCTGCTTGTATCTGCCTTCATGTATGTACCTGTAAGCTCTGTTGCAAACAAATCATTGCTGGTGGTTACCTTACTTAGTTTTATACCTGTTTCTATTTTGGCATTTATTTTCTTTAGCTGTTTGGTATAATCTATTTTTAATGCATAGATATTTATGTTGGTAGCCACATCCAAATCATTGCCTGTATAATTGTATTTGCTACTAGCATCATCTAAGTAAGTTGTGCTTAGGTTGGTCAAGTTGGTATTTTTAAAATAAGTATAATCTGCATCTACATTCAATTCATTGCCTAATGTATCTTCAAACTTGTAATTCAAATTTGTATTGTAGCGGCGGTTTTTATACAAATTATCATTGGTAGTTGCAAGCGAAGAATCCAATTTTCCATTGCTACTAATATTGGTAATACCTGGTGTGTTAAAGGGATTTCGATTGCTATTGGTATTGAACAAAAAACCAATAGTGCTTTTTTTGTTTAGGTAAAAATCAAATCCGGTTCTTATATTGGCACTTATATTTCTGTCAATATCAACCGTAGTGTTGGTAAAGTTTTTTGTCAAATTCCCGACAGTTATATTTCTATTTATACTGCCATCTGTATGTTGCAAATTATTATTTACACCCACATTTGCAAAAGCATTTAATTTACCGGTACGGTGGTTTATGCTAAAAGATCCATTGCTACGGTAGTGTTGTTGTTGGGTATAGCCAAGCGAAATATTGCCATTGGTACCTTTTATTTTATTTTTCTTAAGCCTGATATTGATTATTCCTGCATTGCCTTGCGCATCAAATCGGGCAGATGGGTTTGTTATCAATTCTATTTTATCGATATTGCTTCCAGGCATGCTTCTAAGGAAAGCGGCCAGTTCTTTGCTGCTCATTTGTGTAGGTCGTCCATCTATCATCACATTTACGCCAGCCTTGCCACTCATGTTTATTACATCTTCGCTGGTAATGCTTATGCCAGGTGCTTTTTGTAAAATTTCAAAAGCATTACTGCCAATGGCGGTAATATCTGCCTGCACATTTACCAAGGTTTTGTCTATTTGTTGTTCAATAAATGGCTTCTTGCTTGTAACAACAATGGCCGCAAGATTTTTATTTTTATTAAAACCTGTATCTGTTTTTGCTTGTTGTGCAAAAGCGGTTAGCGTAGAAAAACCCATCATTAAGGCAAACATCTTTTTCATTTTAATCATTTTTGTGGTGATTGATAAAGCAAAGATGGCTCGGCAAAATGCCTTGGTCGCTGCAAATGATGATATGAGGCTTGTTAAATTGGTATCAAATCATTGGGATAAGATTTGACACGTTTCAAAAGATGTAAGTAATTGAATATTAGTGTTTAAAAAAATAAGTTATTTTACTGGTTATCTTAATTCTTTATAGAAAATTTTTAAAAATGGCTCATAAATAAGCGTTGCTTTATTTATGAGCCAAGCAAAAACAGCCGGTATGGGCAGCATTGATGGCGCCTGCCTGCCGGCAAAGGCTGGGCGCACATTTTACCGGCATACATTTATTCATCTTTTAAAGAAGCGTAGACATATTCCTACAGAATCACAAGGCTACCAAAACGAAATCTATTTTAGTAATTATCTAAAAAACAAGAAATAGTAGATTGAAAAACATAATCTAGAAGCGATTCGTTAGTCCAAATAACAATTCAAATTGATCACTTGTGCCCAAACCCGCCTTCACTATCTACAAATATTTGCCCGTTAGCTTTGGCACATTCATATTCAAATGCAGGAGTTACTTCTTCGCCATTTAATAATTTAGACGATATGGTTTTAAAATAATTAACCACCGCTTCGGGTGTAGAGACCAATAGTTGCCCTCCGTTTTCGCCAGCATTGTATTTGTGTGGAATATTTTGTGGTATAAAAACAAAATCGCCCTTGTTTGTTTCGATAATATTTTCACCTAATGTAAATGTATAACTGCCTTCTACTACAAAAAATGTTTCAGGGCCAGTAGGATGTATGTGTAAGCCCGGACCTATGTGCGGCGGGTGTGTCATGAGCAATTGTAAATAGCCCCCATTATTTTCAAAAGCAGGCGTTTTCAAAATCATGTTTGTTTTTCTAAACTGTATTACTTCGCCTTCAGTTTCTGTGTATTTCATTTATAAATAATTTTAATTCCCCAAAAATACCAAATATTTATGTCACTTATATCGGGTTGTATATGAGTGACAGTTGTGTGACCTTTACTTAATGATTAAATCAAAAAAGGTAACTATCCACCGTGACGATCAAGATTCGCTAATTCTTCAAAAATTTGGCGAAAATCTCAGAAAAATTCGAGAGAAAGCAGAACTCTCACAAGAGCAAGTAGCGTATGAAGCAGGTTTTAGCAGATCTTATTACACTGAGGTTGAGACAGGGAAAAGAAACATTTCTCTTCTAAATATTTTAAAAATTTGCTCCTTTCTTAAAATTGAAATAAATGACATCATTAAACTAAAAGACTTTTCAACCAAATAGATCATGCCAATTATAAACGGTAGGGAATATTCTTCGAAGAAACATCCAATGCTTGAATATATTTTTTTCAAGAAAAACCCCAATGGAGACTCAGATCTTGAGGTAATAGCATTTACATTAGAAGATATTTCTGAAGGATATAGAGCTTTAGGAATCAGTGAGCCAGCCTCCATCTCAAATACAATTTTAGATTTAGTTAGAAAAAAGAGATCAATAGGTTCTCGACTTCCCCCATCTATTTTTTGTCTTGGATATGACTTAAGAAAAAAAACCGGAATAAACCCAGAAGGTAAAAGCTATGCAGGCGAATTTGTTTTTCTTGGTGTTGGGAATGAAATTAACTCTTGGCTTGAATGGCCTGATGAATATGATGAAGTAACTGAAATTTCTTCAAAAGGTATTCCTGATGGCATTCTTGAATTTATAAGAAGTGATGAAGGGGCATTATTTTCTGTAATAGACTATTGTGATGTATTTTCAAAGTTATTTCATAAAAAGAGTAATACTATTATTCGAGTTCAAAACCCATTGAAATGGCAGCCGAATGAAATAGATGGATTTTACTTCAGCAATGAAAATAATCATATTCAACTGTTCCCTGTTGAAGCTAAAGCCCTGACCACCGGTGATGATATTAATTTAGAACAAATTCAAGGTGCATTACAAGTTATAGTACCAAAATATTCAAACAGAGATATTGTAATAACACCATTAGCTGTCAAAATGGTTAAGAATGGAATTTTAATTGCAGAATTTAAATCAATACAAACACTTACCAACAACAACCCGCAAATTGAAGTGGATAAATTTCATAAAGTTTTTTTCAACCCTCCGATTGCAGCATGGAGCTAATTTATTATTTTTGTCCGAAATAAGTGACTATGGCATTTAAGTACAACCCCCCTACGAGAACTTTTTGTAAAGTTTGTGTCGAGCTTTCTCAAACAATACGTAATCCGATAATTGATACCCATAATGGAAAATCAACTTCCGCTAATAATTTTCCATTTCACAACTGGTATAACTTTGTATTAGGGTATTCGCCGGAATTTCCAGAATATCTCATTAAGAAGTTTGAAATCTCAACAGACAAAATTGTTGTAGACCCATTCATGGGTACTGGAACTACTTTAATAGCATGCAAACAAAATGGGATAACCTCATTTGGAGTAGATGCTAATGATTATTTCATTGATGTTGCTAAAACTAAACTAAACTGGAATTTAGATGCCAAAGAATTAGAAAAAAATAAAAAAGCAATAATTGAAGCATTTTTAAACTACACAAGTGAAATAGACTTTGAAGAAATTCAAACAATAAATCAATTGCAGTTTGAAAAAGTAGTTAAAACTAAAAATTACAAAACAATTGCTGAAGAAAGCAGAACTGCACTTTTAGACCCAAGGTACATTTCAGCTAGACCCTTAGTTAAACTTGTTATTTTAAAAGATATAATCAATGATTTAATTCCTAGCTATAACAGAGATTTTTTTCTTTTGACTCTATCTTCTATCATTGTTCCTGTTTCAAATGTAAAGTACGGCCCTGGATTTGGGGTTAATAAGCCAAAAGAAGATGTTGATGTTTTAAAGTATTTTAAGAACAAAGCAGACAGAATGATTTTGGACATACAATGTCAAATTAATAATAAAGAAATTTCTTCTGATGTTTATCATGGAGATGCAAGAAAATTAGATGAAGTATTTTCTGAAAACTCAATTGATTTTATGATTACGTCACCACCATATCCAGGTGACCATGAATATACAAAACACACTCGATTGGAATTGATATTTATGAATTATGCAATATCAAAAGATGAATTCAGGATTATAAAGAAAAGAATGCTCAGAGGTTCTACAACCAACATTTATAAAGAAGACAAAGAAAGAGAAAATGTTAGCGAACTGTCTTCAATAAATGCTATTACTCAATTAATTGAGGAACGCTTAAAGCATGATGGTGCAACTAGTGGTTTTGAAAAATTGTATACAAAATTAGTTTGGGAATACTTTGGGGGTATGTACAATAATTTCAAAACTGCTCTCAAAGTATTAAAAGATGGCGGTAAGTATTCTTTACTTGTAAGCGATTCACATGCTTTCAAAATGACACACATAAAGACAGCAGAAATTCTAGGTGAAGTAGCGATTAAAGCAGGTTTTAAAAAAGCAGAAATTGAGTTATGGCAAAACAAAGTTAGCACTAGCCATAAATACAATTTGCACGAAAACATTTTAATCGTAACAAAATAATTTATTTTTCATATTTAATAATGGCGAGTGACATAGACCAGCAGGTGTCATAGGGGTTTGCCAATATAGGGGCAAACAGTAGCCGAGTTTCAACTTTTTGTTTTTCTATTTGGCTTAATATCTAGCTTGACGTTATTAATTTAGATTCAGTTCGCCAGGCAGACCGAATACTATTATCCTTACAGTGGCAAGTTCAGTCAGCTACCATCTATAACAAAAAAGGTTTGTGGACCGCTCGGGTGTATGTGTAATCCCGAGCCAATATGTGCTGGGTGCGTCATCAGCAATTGTAAATATCCAGCATTGTTTTCATTTGCGGGTGTTTTTAAAACCATGCTGGTTTTTCTAAATTGTATTACCTCGCCACGAGCTGCTGTGTATTTCATGTTGTTCATTTAATAAAAATATTTTAATTACCACTGCAATTAATCTTTATGTTATATTCTTAAGCTCTTTTATCCAACCATTCCTTCGGGCTGGTACCTGTTACTTTTTTAAATGCCCTATTAAAAGTGGCCTTGCTATTAAACCCGCAATCGTAAGCAATACCCAATAAGGTTTGTGTTTTTTGCTCCCCTGCTTTCAGCTTTTCTTTTACCGCTTCTATGCGATAATTATTTATAAAATCATTAAAATTTAATTGAAATCCTTGGTTGATTGTTTTAGAAATAATACTTGGATTTGTTTTTAGCTGCTTAGCCATTTGCGACAAAGAGAGTTCCGGATCTTCGTAAATTTTTTCATGGACTAAAAGCGAAAGTATTTTTGGTTTCCATTCTGCAAGCACGCCCTCGTCCTCTTTTTTCTCGACTTGCTCGTTGGTTATTTCTATTATTTCTGCATCTTCAATAAAATGATTGTTTACCACTTTGGATGCTGCATGTAATAAAAGTGTAGGCTTGTTGTTTAGCAGGTTTAATTTAAAAGGCACTTTTGTTTCTATAGAATTTGCATACCCAGTAATGGCGATATAATAAAATACAATAGCAAAACTAAAATACTCCCACCAAGAACCCATGTATCTTAAACTTTGGAAAAATGCGAAAAAAGAACAAGCATAAAACAACAGCCGCAAAACGAGGATTACTAAAAAAGCATATAAAAAATTCCTTACCCATTTAAACAATACAACATCTGCATAGCTTATTACTTGCCGGATTAACTTTTTGTAAAGATTATAATACCGTAAGGAGATAAAAAAATAGATGAGCATAGAAAAAAAGCCTGACATCTGGTACCAAAAATCAAACTCTGGGTCTTCACCATTTGCGAGAAAATAATATTTCTTTAATATCAATTTATCTGTAACAACTACTACAACAGAAAACAATAGATATAAAATACCAGGCAACAAATGCAACCATTCTTTTTTGCCAAAACTGAAGGAGGGGTTTAATAAACTTTGTACATAAAAGAAAATAACAGGACCAATAAAATACAACAACTGCATAGGGGTATAAAAAAGAATATCTCGGTAAGGTTGGTTGTCATACCAGCCGGCAAAGCCCAGCATCCAAGGTGAAATATATAAAACACAGAGTAAGAGAAATAAGGATAGCCATTTATCTGAATTGGAATCATTCAATATCCCTTTTCTAAACAGTAACAGTGCATATACCAAACCATGTACAAAAAATATTAGCAATAAGGAACTAAAAAAATCAAAATCGAAGCGCATGGGAAAATTATACAGTTATTAATATATGGAAGACCTCTTCGCCGTTTGGAAGATTGAAATTAAGGAAAAATTATGGAGTACAACGCTGTTTTAGTTTTTAACAGCATGCTACTTTTGATGAAATAATTTTTTCTCTTGCATAGATTGAATAACTGTATTGGTATCTAAAAATTTTTTAGATACTGATTCAGGTTGTTCTAATTCTAACTACAATTCACCTATATCGGCGAGGAATAAATAATTATTTTGTAATGGATGGCTATTATCCAAAAACCAAACCTTTAATTTGCTCTTTCATTATTAAAAACTATCCCTTAACTTGTAATAAAAATAAACCAATGCAAGCTTTTTCTTTTTTACCGTTTCAGAACCTAGCATCACAAAGGTTGTTGCTACGACAAATTACTTCAGATGATGTAAATGAAATATTCACCCTTCGTAGCAATGCAGAAACGATGAAATACATTCCTCGACCCTTGGTTACAACCAATGAGGAAGCTTTGGAGCATGTAAAAATGATTCAAGATAAGATTGAAAAAAACGAAGGCATCAATTGGGCCATCACACTAAAAGCCAATCCAAAACTAATTGGCATTATTGGCCATTATAGAATACGTTGGGAGCATTTTAGGAGCGAAATTGGTTATATGCTTTTGCCTGAATACAATGGTAAAGGAATCATAACAGAAGCCATACAACTTATGATTGATTATGGTTTTAACCAAATGAAAATGCATTCCTTAGAAGGAATTATTGATCCCGAAAACACTGCATCGGCAAGGGTATTAGAAAAAAATGGTTTTGTAAAAGAAGCACATTTAAAAGAAAATGAGTTTTTTGATGGTAAGTTTTTGGACTGTGTCATTTATTCTTTGGTGAAAAAATAAATTTTCTAAACCAAGTTTTAAAAAAATAAAGCCGATGAAAATTTCCATCGGCTTATTTTAGCAGGGGGTTCACAGGATTAAACAAGTTGCAGTACCCGTCTTTTATTCAATTCTAAAATTTTGTCGATATTAATTGTTTTCAATAATTTTTCTTCTAACACATTTGCAAATGTTTCAAAATAGGCAATAGCATCTTCTTTTTTGTTTCTTTTGAGCCAACGTAAGCCACCTGGCAAATTATCCAATACTTCTTTATCTGATAGGTATTCTATGTGGTGAATATCTGTAGGTGTAAGTCCAATTGCTTCCAACTTATGAAAAATGAGTGCTAAGGGCGCATTGGTAATCGGGCAAAAATCTATAGCCAATTCTGTCCACTCACCAGCACCATCATGTGCGTAACGCAAAATTTCGTCTTTGGTAAATTTGGTTACCGACTGTACCAAATTGCCACAGTTGCACGCTCCATGGTGTCCCCAAGAATGGTATGCTCCAGTTACAAGGTTTTTAGCGGTAAGTCTTAATGCTTCTATAAGTTCAATTGTTGGTTGTGCCATTTGGTAAATTTAAAGATTTATTTAATGAATCAAAAGTAATAGACAATGGTTTTATTGTATGTTGTCGTTTTATTAATATCAATCTATAATGTAAACAAATTTACTAGATTACTATTTACTCGGATTTTATGATAAAAGGAATTTTGAAATACTTTTTAATGAAAACCGGTTACTTATATAAAATTAATTTCACTTCAAAATCCAATGTCCCAATTATTGCGTTACTATTCGCCAACGATTTAATTAACCAATAATAATTTAAAAAAATGAAAAAAACATTCCTATCAGCAGTTATAGCTGCTTCTGCTGCAGTTTTTATGCTAACATCTTGTGCAGAAGGCGAGAAGAAGACCGAAGATGCTTCAAAAATGGCTGAAACAACTCCTGCAGCAGATACAACTAAACCTGCAGAAGCAGTTGTTGCTATTGCAGACACTAAAAATATTGTAGAAAATGCCTCTGCATCTGCAGACCATACTACACTAGTAGCAGCAGTAAAAGCGGCTGATCTTGTAGCTACTTTAACTGGGGCAGGTCCTTTTACTGTATTTGCGCCTACCAATGCGGCTTTTGCAGCATTACCGGCTGGCACAGTAGATAATTTGCTTAAGCCAGAAATGAAAAAAGACCTTGCTGGAATACTTACTTACCACGTAGTGGCTGGTGCAGTAAAAGCAGCAGACCTTAAAGATGGTCAAAAAATTAAAACTGTTCAAGGTGGAGAATTAACAGTGGCTATAAAAGACGGGAAAGTTACCATAAACGGTGCCAATGTAACCACAGCTGATATCGTATCAAGCAATGGTGTAATTCATGTAGTAGATGCGGTATTGATGCCTAAAAAATAAGTTTGTTAGAGAGTTAGATTAATGAATAAGCCGCTCACATGAGCGGCTTTTCTTTTGATCTTTTTTAGATAATTTCATTCTTTCCTCCTCCCAAATTTCTCTATTAACCCTTTCGCCCTTATCTTTGCGCCAAAATTGAGGATGTATATGGGAACAAAGCGCATCAAATCGTTATTGGTATTGGGTTTTAGCCTTTTTTTAAGTGTTTTTGCTACAGTTGCTTTTGCGCAGGAACCTGCACATGAAAGCGCCGGAGAGCACAAAGAAGAAAAATTAGATCCAGCCAAAATTATTATGGATCATATTAAAGATGCCCATGAGTTTCATTTCTTTACAGCAGGTAGTTTTCATGCTACCATTCCACTGCCGGTTATTCTTTATTCTCCCACAAAAGGTATAACTTCTTTTTCTTCTAGCCATTTTGGTCACGAAGGTGAAGAGGCTTATAATGGGTATAAATTAAATGAAAACAAAGAGATAGTGGCGGAGGATGGTTCTAAAGTATATGATTTTTCGCTTACAAAGAATGTTGTACAAATGATTTTGGCATTAAGCTTATTGGTGTTTTTAATGATGAGTATTGCAAAGAAGTACAAAAATGGTATAGGTGTTACATCGGCACCAAAAGGTTGGCAAAATGTGATGGAGCCAGTAATTACTTTTGTAAGAGATGATGTGGCTAAACCAAATCTTGGTAAAAAATGGAACAAGTACTTACCCTATTTATTGACCGTATTCTTTTTTATTTTAATCAACAATATTTTTGGATTAATTCCTGGCTCGGCAAATGTTACGGGTAATACGGCTTTTACGGCGGTATTGGGTATTATCTCCTTGATAGTAATATTGTTTAGTACCAATTCACATTTTTGGGGTCATATCTTCTGGCCTCCAGGTGTACCACTTGCAGTAAAAATTATTTTAGTTCCGGTGGAAGTTGCGGGTGTATTTATCATCAAACCAGCAGCACTTATCATACGTTTGTTTGCAAACATGGTAGCGGGTCATATTATTATTTTAAGTTTTGTATCGTTGATATTTATTTTTGGAGCTATGAACAAAGGTGCAGGTTGGGGCTTTTCGCCCGTTTCTGTTTTGTTTACTGTATTCATTTATTTTATTGAGATATTGGTTGCATTTATACAGGCCTTTATTTTTACGAATTTAACGGCGGTATTTATTGGTCAGGCATTTGAAGGTGGGCACGATGATGCAGATGAGCATGCGGAGGCAGTAATATTATAGACACAAGATTTTAGATGTAAGATACAAGATTAAGCTCCTAACATTTAAAACTCCGATTTTAAAAACGAAGTTTCAAATTGAGTTAGCTTGATAGTAAAATCTAAAGTCTATTATCTATATCAAATTTAGTTATCTTGATACTAGTGTCTAAAAATCTAGTATCTATTTTTCACATATAAAAACACAAGTATCATGAGTTTAATGACAACTTTGTTAGAAGTACAAATTGGGTTCTCTCACATGGGTGGAGCTATTGGTGCTGGTCTTGCGGCAATCGGTGCTGGTATTGGTATCGGCCAAATTGGTAAAGGTGCTGTAGAAGCAATCGCTCGTCAGCCAGAAGCGTCTAACGACATTCGTGCAAATATGATCCTTACAGCTGCGTTCGTAGAGGGTGTTGCCCTTTTCGCCGTAATTGCAGGTTTATTGGCTGTTTTGAAAAGCTAATTGTTGCACTAAAAACTTTACTGCATCCAAAGCATAGGGCGGCGGATGCAGTATTTTTTCAGACACAAGAAATTTAGACATTAGATATTAGACAAAAACTTTAACATGAGTTATCTAATGTCTAGTATCTATAATCTAATATCTAAATACTCAATACTAAATACTAATTAAAATGGATTTATTACTCCCTCACTTAGGCTTAATTTTTTGGACGCTTCTTGCGTTTTTAGTGGTACTTTTTATTCTTAAAAAATTCGCTTGGACACCAATCTTAAAAGGGTTACACGATAGAGAAACCAATATTGCAGAATCAATTGCTTCGGCAGAAAGAGTGAAGCTAGAAATGGCTCAACTAAAAGGGGAGAACGAAGCCTTGCTTGCATCTGCACGTGAAGAAAGAGCTACCATGATAAAAGAAGCTAAGATTACAAAAGATAAGATGATTGCAGATGCTAAAGAAGAAGCTAAACTAGCTGCTACAAAAATAATTACAGACGCACATGCTGCTATCCAGCAACAAAAAATGGCTGCTATCATCGATATAAAAAACCAAGTAGGTAAATTGGTAATAGAAGTAAGCGAAAAAGTATTGAGAAGAGAATTGGCCAACAAACCAGAACAAGAGCAATTCATCAACCAATTGGCACAAGAAATAAAGTTGAACTAGAAAATTAGATTCTAGATTTTAGACACAAGATATTAGATAAGAACTGCAAGTTCGTTTGTTTCATTAGCACATTAGCTAATTAGCAAATTATCACATTGACAGGTTAGCAAATTATCACATTATGACCAACCCACGTTTAGCAACACGATACGCAAAAAGTTTATTGGATCTTTCCATAGAGCAAAATCAATTGGAAGCTGTATATGCAGATATGCAATATATGAAACAGATTAATAAATCCAATGCAGATTTTGTAGCATTGCTGCGCAGCCCCATTGTTACGTCCGATAAAAAAGATAAGATATTGGCTGCAGTAATTGGCGATAAAGTGTGCAAGCTTACTATGTTGTTTATAAACCTGCTAACTACCAAAAAAAGAGAAAGCAATCTGCCAGAAATTGTAACCGCATTTTTGGAGCAATACAATAAGCTAAAAAATATACAAACAGTAAAGCTTACTACTGCAACTGCTATAAGCGAAGAACTAAAAAACAGTATTGTAGCAAAAGTGAGAACAGCTACAACAACTGCAGTAGAAATAGAAACATTGGTAAATGAGGAACTTATTGGTGGTTTTAAATTGGAAGTAGCAGGAACATTGATAGATGCTTCTATTTTAAACGACTTGAAAGATGTAAAAAAGCAATTTATGAACAACGAGTATATTCACAATATTCGTTAAATTACCTATACAAAATTTAAAAAAGCAAGGCTTTGCCTTGCTTTTTTAATGCCCCAAATGGCTTTTTTGGCTCTTGGGCGTAATTTTATTAGTCTACAGTAAACATTAGATTTGTATACACAAAAGCATGGCTCCGTAGTTTTCTACAAAGCCATAGCAATAAAAAATGTTTCTACAATTTATTGCAGTACTTCTTCCTTTACAATTACGGGTGCTTTAAACTTTACACTTTTTGTTTTACTCTTTCTTACCATTTTTGGTTTGCTTGCAGGTATCGGTTTTACTGCATATTCATCAAAGGTTGCTGTAGTAAACCTAACAGCTTCTTCTTTTACAACTTCAGGTGGCTTGGGAGGTTTTGGAGGTATTGCCCGTGTTGAGATCCTTTTAGGTGGCGGTGGAGGTGGTGGCACATCAGCATTTTTCGCCAATTTATTTTTTTTAATTATAGGGGCAGTAATTTTTACAGCTTCCTCTTTCGTTTGTGCTTGTGCCAACTGCAACATCCCCAATGCAAAAACAGCTAAAATTATTTTTTTCATATATGCGTTTTCGGTTAGATTCAATAACGGGAAAATTCCATAAAACCAGATTCGCTTCCTGTGAATGTTCAATAATGATTTGCTGCTGAAAATTTACGCCCGATAGAAGCGGTAGCCCACAGGGAGGTACGACCGAGGACTACAAGCGTATAGCGGGACCAAAGCCGAACGTTGAACGGTTGTTTGCGTTCAAAAAACCTTAAAACGGCATTAAACTTTCTAGAAAATAGCTGGTCTTATACAAAGTTGAAAAAAATTGCAATACTTTTATGAACTATGGCGCAACAATTAGATGATATAGAACTTTTGCAGCAATTTAAAAATGACGCTACAAAAGAGCGTGCTTTTACTGCTATTTTAAAAAAATACCAGGAAAAGCTCTATTGGCATATAAGAAGAATGGTGGTGGAGCATGAAGATGCCAACGATGTGCTGCAAAATATGTTTGTAAAAGCCTGGAAGGGCTTAGCCAATTTTAGAGAAGATAGCCAATTGTACACTTGGTTGTATAGAATAGCTACCAACGAGAGTTTGACATTTTTGGATCAGCAAAAAAAGCGCAGTACCGTCTCTATGAGCGATGATGATAGTGGCTTGAGTAACAGCGTAAAAGCAGATTCAAACTTTGATGGGAATAAGCTAGAATGGAAACTACAGATTGCCATCCAAAAATTGCCGGAAAAGCAAAAAGCGGTTTTTAACCTACGCTATTATGACGAAATGCCTTATGCTGAAATGAGTATGGTGTTGGAAACAAGCGAAGGGGCATTAAAGGCAAGCTACCACCACGCCGTAAAAAAAATAGAAGAATATATATTAAACAATTAAACGAATACAAACATTTAGTGTCAAATAAGAAATGAACGAAAGAGATTACATATTAACAGAATTGAAAGAGATAAGTGCTACAGTAGCTGCATTGCCTCGTGTAAATGTCTACACGGTAGATGCTGCCTATTTTAATGGAGTAGAAGCTGAGTTAATAGCGAGAATAGCGGCGGATAACTTATACAATACACAAAACAGCTTTTCTGTACCAGATGGATATTTTGAAGGATTGAACAATAGTATTTTTGATAAAATAAGGGCTACGGAAAATAACGAGCTGTTGGATGAAATGAGCCAACTTTCTACAACAATAGCAGGTATTGGTAATGCAAATGTTTACTCCGTTTCTCCTACTTATTTCCTTGCTGTGAGTAATACCATTTTACAAAGCATATATGCAAGCGAAAGCAATGAAGTGCTTGATGAAATGAACAAACTTTCTCCTACAGTGGCAGGTATAGGAAACAAAAATGTGTACACAGCACCGCAGGGATATTTTGATGTTTTGCGTTTTGCTAACACGGAGGCACCTGTTGTAAGAATGCAAAAGCAAACCGCTGTGCGATCTTTCTTTAAATATGCGGTAGCGGCTGTTGTTACAGGTTTGCTTGGTATAAGTGTATATACTTTTGTAAATAAGCCACTAAAACCCGATGTGCAAACAGCAGCTTTAATGAAGCAGGCAGATGAAATTATAAAAAACAATAGCTTTGACGCTATGCTAGAAACTATTTCTGATAAGGACTTAGAAAAATATTTGACAAATAATGGCGAAGATGTAAATGCTGCATTGGTGGCATCTACAGCAGAAGATGTACAACTACCCAATGCAGACGATTATCTTTTTGATGATAAAACGCTTGATAATTTTTTGAATGAAAACAATCTAAAAAACTAAGCAATGAAAAAATGTATACTATACCTGAGTTTTGTATTAGCGGCATTTACTGCCACTGCGCAAGTTTCTGAAATGGATGATCAGGAACAACTAAATCCAAAAAAAGAAAAAGACATAGAAGCTTTGTATATAGCTTATGTTTCTAAACAGTTGAATCTTACTCCAGAAGAAGCTCAAAAATTTTGGCCAATACATGCACAATACAACGAAGAGCTAAAAACGATAAACAAAAGTAATTTAAATGAGATTGATAGGGAGCAGGCAGTTTTAAATATAAAGAAAAAATACGTTGGTAATTTTAATAGGGTATTAGGCAACGAGCGTTGTAATAATTTTTATAGACAAGATGCCGCTTTTAGAGAAAGATTAAGAAATCGCTTAAAGGAAATGAGACAAAAAAGAAGAATGAATAATATGCCACAACAAGGTCCAACAAGGCGTAGAAATATACCGCAGCGCTAAAAGATATTTAACTTTTGGGGACAAAAATTAATGGCACAAACATTAATTTTACATGCTAATCTTTTACGAGGTTAGCATTTTTTATAATGCCACAAAGGGTGTTTTTATATCATGGTAAAATAAAAAGGTCCAATGTTCTTCTTGTCCCTGTTGCCACCATTTTTGGCGTAGCTCCATGCACAATTTACCATCGTAATCGTATTTTGCTATAAAACGGCTTTTCATTTGTTGTAGTTGTGGTGCCACATCTGCACCAAAAAAAATTTTCTCGCCATCTTCTTCAATCATAAATGTTTGGTGGTAGGGGGAGTGGGCACCAGTTACTTCATAAGTAATGTAGTCATCTATTTTTCCATTACCATCTGTAAAAATTACATTACTGGCGCTATTCAATATTTGAAATTCGGCAGGCGTGTATGATGGGCTACCTTTTGAAGTGGCAAAGGCAAACTCATCTTTGTTTACATAATAAGTAGCCTGCGGAAAGCTAAGAAATGTATTACCCAATATTTTATCTTCCTTGCTTACACCTCCAGAATGATCTTTGTGCAAATGACTCACCAATACCTTGGTAATATCCATAGGGTCTATTCCATTGTCAATGAGATTTTGATGAATTTGAAGTACACCATCGCTGTTGCTGTATCCTAGCCCTGTATCTATTAGTAAAATATCTGTTTTAGTGATAATGCAAAAAGGTTGTATTTCTACCAATAAACTACCAAGTGTACGCTCTTGTAAGTCGTCTTTTTCTTTATTAAAGGGAACAAAAACTTTTGTGTTATCTATCGTAAAAGCGCCTTCACTTAGTGGTATTATTTTCATGAATTAGATTATAGTATTAAGTACTTAGTATTTAGATTAGTTCGTTCAGTTTTGAAAGTTTACTTTTTTTATTTGCTAATACAACATAAATTTTACTGTTTCTCATAATAGAAATATAAAGATTGTTTTAAAAATATACTATAAAATATTAAGGACTTCCAAGTCCCCCCTTCGGGGGGATTTAGGGGGGCTTTTACCTCAGCACCATCTGCCTATCTGCATCTAACTTAATAAGTATAAAAATTAATATGGTAAATGTAATTAATGAAGATCCACCATAACTCATAAGAGGCAGTGTAATTCCAATAACGGGTGCAAGCCCTACGGTTACGCATACATTTACCACCACATGAAAAAATATGATAGAAGCCACACTATAAGCATATACACGGCTAAAAGTACTCCGCTGCCGCTCGGCAATAAATACAATGCGAAGCAACAAGGCTAAATACAATAACATCACTAAGCTGGTACCCCAAAAACCAAAGTTTTCTCCTACAGATGTAAAAATAAAATCGGTGTGCTGCTCTGGTACAAAATCGCCTTGAGTTTGTGTGCCTTTTAAAAAACCTTTACCTAAAAAACCGCCGGAACCAATGGCAATTTTAGATTGCTTTACATTGTAATTTTGCTGCTCACTTTTCTTCTGTTTTATTTTTTCGTCTTCTGCAGAAAGGGTGCCTTTATCGTTTCCGGTGAAAGGATTGTCCACGCCAACCATGCTAAAAATTCTGTCTGCTTGGTATTTTTTAAATACATTTTTGAAAACGAAGGGTACTGCAAGCCCTACAAACGCAGAGCTAATGAGCCATGCACCTACGATGATGGTAAGTAAATTTCTATTTCTTCTAAATTGTTTTCTATTGAACCAAATAAGCAAAGCTGCAAGTATGGTAAAACTGATGAGCAATGTTTGTGTTTTAAACAACAACGAAACAACAAGCAATGCGGCTAAGGAAACACCAGCAATCAAATACCCAGGAGGTAACCCCTCTCTGTACATTGGAATTAAAAATGAAAAGTACACCAAGGCCAATCCAGTTTCTCCTTGTAGAATAGATAGCACTGCAGGGCTAAGTGCAATGGCTGCTGCTATTAATTGAGATTTCGGTTTACTAAAATCTGTTTCTTGCAGCGATAAAAATTTAGACAAGGCAAGTGCTGTAAAAATTTTACAAAGTTCTACAGGTTGTAAGTTCATAAAGCCCAGCGGTATCCAGCTTTTTGAACCTTTTATTTCTTTACCTACAACAAAAGTGGCCAATATAAGTACAATGCCTATTAAGTATGAAAGATTTGCAGATGCAGTAAACAACTTACTATCGAATAACAAAATAAATGTCCCTATAACACAGCAGGCTAAAAAGAAAAAAAATTGTTTACTGTAATTTTTTTTGAAACCTATAAGTGTTTGTACAAAATTATCTGTGCTTTTATACTCTACAGAATATATGCATACCAATCCTATTAATATGATGCTGGCATACAACCATATTAATACTTTATCATTTCCTTTTGCTAAGCTTGTGTTTCGTTGATACATTTATATAGTAAAGTTTTCGCTTCTTAGTGTGCTTTGTGACTTATTTTTTGAACCACAAAAAACACGATGGTTTTCAATTTGAACCACAAAGACACTAAGGATTTTAACTAAGAACACAAAGCTGTTTGTGAACTTTGTGAGCCTTGTGTGTTCTATCTTTGCGTCTTTGTGGTTTACTTCTTTTCGCCTTTGTGGTTCATTACTCGTCTTCTTTTTTCGTTAGAGTATCTGCTATGGATGGTTTCTTTTTATCGTCAGGCAATATTGCATCTTGCTTTATTATTTTCTTTTTTTCTTCTTCCTTGTCCTTTTTTTCTTTTTGCTGTTTGTCTTTTACCAGTTTATTTAAAGCATCTTCCTCTTCACTTTCATCTTCAATGCCAATGGTATCTCTTATTATTTTTATAAATCCTTTAGCAATTAAATAAGCAGAGTCTCCGGAATGTTTTACAGAATCTTGTCTACGCATTTCAGCAAAAATTTTCTTAGGTATCAAACTTAATTTTGACAGGCTTTCAATTTTTGCCAGCCGAGCTTTGTCAGTAATAGAGTCATTTATATATTTTTCTATCATTAACCCAACGATAGGGGCAGCGTAAGTGCCTCCAAAGCGCCCACTGTTCTCTACCACACACATGATGGCAATTTTTGGATTTTCTCTAGGTGCAAAGGCGCAAAAGAAGGAGTGGTTTTCTTGTTTTTTTCCTCTATAATAATTTTCTACTGTTCCTGTTTTCCCACAAATATTAATTCCCTTTACCCTAGCATTACCGCCAGTTCCTTTTTCTAAAACGCCTTGCATACCATCGTGTACCACATCAAAAATACTATCGTGTATATCAATTGGATGGTGTTTTTCTTTATAAGGTTTAAGTACGTCGTATTTATCGCCACCATCTATTGAGTCTACAACATGTGGTGTAATATACCATCCTTTATTGGCTATATATGCCATTTCGTTTGCCACTTGCAAAGGGGTAACATCTACTTCGCCTTGCCCAATGCTTACAGATCTAAAACTACAGTAGTTCCAGTGGCCTTTCCCAAAAGTTCTGTCGTAAGTAGCGGGTGTTGGAATATTTCCTTTTCGCTCTGTTGGTACATCCACCCCCAATTTATGCCCAAGGCCAAAAGCATACATATATCTATCCCAAGCTGCAAGGCTGCTATCTATGTTCGGATATTTTGGGTTATCAATTACTCGTCTCATTACCGTGGCAAAATAAGTATTGTCAGAAACGGTTATGGCACTTCTTAAATTAAATGTTCCATAATCTAAACACTTCATTGGTCTAGCGCCCCCACATCCATAATAAGCGCCACTGCAACTTACCGTGAAATTTGGGTCAATTACACCTTCATGTAATCCAACAAGTGCTTGTAATGTTTTAAATGTAGAACCCGGAGAATATTGTGCATTTACCGTTCTATTTAATAGGGGTAAAGCTGGGTTCATGTATAATTCCGAGAAATGCTTTTTTCTATTTGCACCTGTTAGATATTTCGGTTGATAAGTAGGGGCACTTACCATGGCAAGAATACCGCCGGTTTTTGGGTCGATGGCAACAATGGAACCCAATTTATTTTGCATCAACTTTTCGCCAAGCTCTTGTAATTCGATATCCAAAGATGTGCGCAAGTTTTGTCCTGCTACCGGTATTGTATCGTACTTGCCATTTTCTAATTTTTCTGTAAGCCTGTTCTTATTGTCTCTTTTCCAAAACTCAATCCCTCGTTGACCCATCAATACTTTTTCGTAACTCCGCTCCAATCCGGTGAATCCTGCATAGTCTCCAGGAGTATACCCTTCATCTTTGTGTTTTCTCAAATAATTGGTATCTACTTCTGAGGTATAACCAAGTACGTTGGCTGCCGCATCATATGGGTAAGAGCGCATAGAACGCTCTTGCATAAAAAAAGCAGGTGCAAATCGATACATGCTTTCATTAAGCAGGGCCATTTTATCTTCGCTCAACAGACCTTCAAAAATTGAGGCTCTTGCCCTTCCATTTTTAATAATAAGTTCAACCACTTTTTTATTGAACTGTGCAGTATCAATACCTAATATGCTACAAATCCCAAACGTATCTATGCCTTTCAATTTATTGGGGGTAAGCATTAAATCATAGGTAGTAGTATTTTGAAGAATGGCGTTGTTATGCCTATCAAACACAATTCCTCTCTCTGGATAAATTACTTTTCGGAAAGTACCTTGTGCATCTGCCTGCAACCTCAATCCGGATGAAAAAAGTTGCAAATGCGCAAGCTGTGCAATTATTATTGAAAACATTGCAACAAAAACAACCATTACCACGTTTTTTCTACTTTGATTAAAGACAGACATTTTTATTTAATGAATAATGAATAATGAATAATGAATAATGAATAATGAATAATTTTTTTAAAATCCATAGTACATTGAAAAAATAGGTTAAGATATTATAATGGGCAAATTTGCCTAAATATGAAAATCTTTTACCAGCTTTTTATGTTCTTTTAATAATGTACAATTCAATTTTTTCCTTTGCACTTTTAATTAAATGGTATTTATTCAACTAATATACTCTGTAAATTCATTAAATTGTATTGGTCCTAAATTTCTGTTTTCTCACAAAAATCAATTCAGTTGTAATTATTAAAAGGATGCTTATTACTGTAGATAAAACTGTCTTTACGATAAAATACCAAAAATTACCAAACTGCCAGGCTTCCAATAAAAATAACCAGGCATTGTGGAATAAACTTAGTACACCCATAAATATAGCATAAGGTAAAAGGCCCCCCATACTTTTTATAGAAGGTTCTTCAAAATTTGTATCTGCTCCTTCTTGGGGTATAAAAATATTTACAAGAAAAGGCCTTATGTATGCAATGAGCACACATGCCGCTGCATGAAAACCAGGATTGTGTTGAAAGCTATCTAAAATAAAGCCATATGCAAATGCAATAAGCATTAGCCAGGTTCGGGTCATTTTAAAGGGCAACCAAAGTACAAAAAGAAAATACAAATAGGGCGTTACCATCTGGTGCAGGTGAATCCTATCTAGCACAAAAACTTGTACCAGCATAAATAAAATGGCCCTCAATATATTTTTAACAAGTACACTCATTTATTTGCTGTGGCTTTTACTTTTTCCAGTATTTTTTTTATAGGAGCGGCATCTACACTTTGTATGGCATATACATATTCTAGATTGTAAAAATCTACGGAAGTTTTTACGGCTATCTTAAAATTATTATTGGCTTTTTCGGGCTTTACACTTATAACCCGCCCAATAAGCAGACCCTTAGGGAAAAAACCACTTACGTTTGTAACAATAGAATCTCCTACGGCTACTTTGGCACTTTGAGAAATATTGCTGAGCGATAAAATATTGGGCCTTTCTCCATTCCAACTCAATGTTCCTGCTTCCCCATTACCTTTAAATAGTTTGGCATTTAAGCGACTATCTTTATGCAACAAACTCATGGCTACTGCATAATCGCCGTCTACTTCTGTTATTACACCTACAACATCGTTGTTTACACCTACAAGGCCCATATCTTTTGTAAAGTACTTTACATTTGGGCCCGTTATCACTATATAATTGCTTTGAGAAGAAAAACTATTGGAAACTACTTTTGCGCTTATGTAATTAAACTTTCTGTAGGTTAATATGGAATCAATTCTTACAGAGTCTACCATGAGCTTACTAGACGAGTCTGGAATATTATAGTTATTGCGAAGCTTGTTGTATAAAACCTCATTGGCTTTTACAAGGGAGTCATTGGTGCGAGAGAGTTGAAAATAATATTCTACTTTATTGTATTGTTTATTGATGCTGCCAGTAAACTTATTCATGGTATTACCAAAAGCAGCTTGGTGGTATTTATTATAGCTTACGATAAAATAAATACTAAGTACCTGTAAAAACAGGAAAACAAGAAAGGTAGAATAGCGCCTTAAAAAAAGGAAGATGTTACGCACCGGTAATGTATATAAGTTGGCAGGTTGATGTTATATTTACTGTTCGTGGGACACGAACAGCGGTGAACCGCCGTGGTCGGTGTCCCACCGACCATTTTAATTCTAATTCGTATTATGAGAAACCATCCGTTTATTATCTCATCACAAACGGATATCTATCATAATTTTTCAATGCAATACCTGTTCCTCTTACTACACTCTTTAGTGGGTCATCGGCAACATGCACGGGTAATTTTATTTTAGCCGCTATTCTTTTATCTAGCCCTCTTAACAAAGCTCCACCGCCTGTAAGATAAAGCCCTCTGCGATAAATATCTGAAGCTAATTCTGGTGGAGTAGTTTCCAAAGCTTTTAATATAGCTTCTTCAATTTTAAAAACACTTTTATCCAATGCCTCTGCTACTTCTTGATAGCTTACCATTACTTGTTTAGGTATACCCGTTACCAAATCTCTTCCGTTTACCGGTATGTCATCTGGAGGGTTATCCAAATCTTTCATGGCAGCACCCACTTGAATTTTTATTTGCTCAGCCGTGCGCTCGCCAATTAACAAAGAATGATAGCGACGTAGCGCTTCCATAATGTCTGCCGTAAATTCATCTCCCGCTACCCTTATGCTTTGGTCACATACAATGCCTGCCAAAGCAATTACGGTTATGCCGGTTGTTCCACCACCAATATCAATGATCATATTCCCCACAGGTTCTTCTACATCTATTCCAATACCAAGTGCAGCAGCCATTGGCTCATGTATTAAATATACTTCTTTTGCACCAGCTTGCTCTGCACTATCTCTTACAGCACGTTTTTCTACCTCAGTAATGCTACTTGGTATGCATATCATCATTCGCCAGCTAGGTGCTATCCATGGTTTTTTGGGATATACCATTTTTATAAACTCACGAATCATGAGCTCGGCAGCGTTAAAATCCGCAATTACCCCATCACGTAATGGGCGCACGGTTCTTATACTTTCGTGGGTTTTTTCGTGCATCATCAATGCCTTCTTGCCCACGGCCAATAAAAGTTTAGGATTGTTTCTATCCAAAGCTACGATAGATGGTTCATTAACCACCACTTCGTCGTTGTGAATAATGAGGGTATTTGCTGTACCAAGATCTATTGCAATTTCCTGCGTAAAAAAATTAAAAAGGCCCATTTTTATTGAGGGGTAAAGTATTTATAAGAGTTGCAAGCGAAGGTGATATAAATTATTCATTTAACAATGTGCAAATTCATTTTTTATGAAATATTTTTTAAATTTTATTTTTTGGCAAAACCTTTAGGGCAAAGGGTTGTACTAATATATTTAGCATAATTTTTATGCTTATGTTTTTTTTTGAATCAAACTTAAACAACAAAAGCGGAAATTATAGGAAGGTATTTGTTTGAGCAAAGTGGCTCTTGCATAAATTTTAAGAATGAATTAAGTATTGTATTTTTTAATTTATTAATTACATGAATTCATAGCCAATATCCTTTCTATATTTCATGTCTTCAAAATGAATTTGTTGCAATAAATAGTCCGATTTTTCGGCAGCTTCTGTAATATTTTCGCCAAATGAAACAGCAACCAACACCCTACCACCATTGGTTACAACATCATTTCCAACATGTTTTGTACCAGAATGAAAGAGCAAGCTTTCTGGTATGTCATAGGAATTAAGTCCGTCTATTACTTTTCCTTTATCGTAATCACCTGGGTAGCCTCCACTAACAGCTACAATACCTACTGCAGATTGTTCATCTATTTGTAAGCGGATGCTATCTAGGCTTTCATTGGCAGCGGCGTTCAATAATTCCAATAAATCGTTTTGTATTCTTGGAATTACAACTTCTGTTTCGGGATCACCCATGCGGCAATTGTATTCTATTACAAAAGGTTCTTCTTTGTCTATCATCAACCCAATAAAAACAAAACCTTTGTAATCCAACTTGTCTTCTTGGAGTCCTTTAATGGTAGGTTCTATTACTTTCTTTATTATTTTTTCCTTTAGAGCTGGCGTCATAAAAGGCACAGGGCTTACAGCGCCCATACCACCAGTATTGAGTCCAGTGTCGCCTTCACCTATTCTTTTATAATCTTTCGCTTCTGGAAGTAGTATATAATTTTTTCCATCTGTAAGTACAAAAACACTCATTTCTATTCCTTGCAAAAAATCTTCAATTACCACTTTTTTACCCGCATCACCAAATTTAGAACGAATAAGCATCAGCTCAAATTCGGCCCTTGCTTCAATTTTACTGGTACAAATAAGCACCCCCTTACCAGCTGCCAATCCATCTGCTTTTAATACCAATGGGAAATTTTGTTGGTCAATGTATTCTAAACCTGCATCAAAATCAGCTGCTACAAATTCCCTATAAGCTGCTGTTGGTATGCCATGCCTGCTCATAAAATCTTTTGCATATGCTTTGCTACCCTCTAGTTGAGCAGCTTCTTTTGAGGGTCCAATTATTTTAATATGCTTGGTAAGTTTATTTTGGTTAAAAAAATCTGTTATCCCTTTCACCAATGGTTCCTCTGGACCTACCAAAATAAGATCGATGTTGTTTTTTATTGCTGCGGCGGAAAGTTTTTCAAAATCGGAGACAGCTATATCTAAATTGATACCAAAAGTGACTGTGCCGGCATTACCAGGGGCAATAAATATTTTATCACATAAAGGGCTTTGTTTCAGTTTCCATGCAAAAGTATTTTCACGGCCACCAGCACCTATGATGAGAATGTTCATATTCGATTTTTTTTAGGATTTTATAGATTATTGCGAATATAATTTACTTTTTTACTAAAAAAGTCTTTTTTGCAAAAGATAATATTGGTTTTTTATAAGGAACAAAAAAGCTGAAGTGGCATATTGAAATGATGTTTTTAAAAAGAATTGCTTATTTTGAGTGTTCATTTATCAAAACCTTGCTCATTTAAATTAGTTATTATGATGGAACAACAAATACAATCAAAACATCCAAAAGGACTTTGGGTACTGTTTGGAACAGAAATGTGGGAGCGTTTCAACTTTTATGGAATGCGAGCAATTCTTACCTTGTTTATGGTAAACTCTTTAATGATGAAAGAAGCAGATGCTTCTTTGATTTATGGCGGATTTTTAGGCCTTTGCTATCTCACGCCTATGCTAGGAGGTTTTGTTGCAGATCGTTTTTTTGGAAATAGAAATTGTATTATGTTGGGTGGATTAATGATGGCAGTTGGGCAGTTTTTGTTGTTTATAAGTGCGTCGGTTTTTAGTTCTAATTTAAGTCTTGCAAATACTTTACTATGGTCTGCACTTACCATTGTTATTTTTGGCAATGGTTTTTTTAAGCCAAATATTTCAAGTATGGTTGGTAGTCTTTACCCTAAGCAAGAAAAATCCAAGCTAGATACCGCTTTTACAATTTTTTACATGGGTATAAACCTTGGTGCATTTTTGGGGCAGTTAATTTGTCCGCTTGTAGGCGATGTAAAAGATGCAGCAGGCATAAGAGATATACATGCTTTTAAATGGGGTTTCTTAGCTGCATCTATTGCAATGGTATTGGGTACTATAGTTTTTTATTTTTTGAAAGATAAATATGTAACCACTCCTGATGGTAAACCTTTGGGAGGATTACCTAAGCACAATGATGCTTCTCAGTATGAAGAAGGAGAAGCTCAGAAAGCAGTATTTTCAACACAATCGCTCATTGGGGCTGCTATCTCTTTTGTGGCATTATTCTTTTTATTCAGATATATGTTAGCAGGGACTAACCCGGTAAAAACCATTATCTACCCTATTATTTATGCCTTAGGTCTTACATTGGCAGGTTTAATTATTTCTGATAAATCATTAACAAAGGTTGAATTACAAAGGATATTGGTTATATATATTGTAGGGTTTTTTATAATATTTTTCTGGGCAGCATTTGAGCAAGCCGGGTCTTCGCTCACGTTTATTGCAGATAACCAGTGCGATAGAAACTTTTTTGGTTGGAACATGCCACCATCAATGGTGCAAATTTTTAATGGGGCTTTTGTATTTGCATTTGCGTTTCCTTTTAGTATGTTGTGGGATAAGTTGCGAGCTAATGGCAAAGAACCACTATCCACTGCTAAGCAAGCCATTGGATTAGGGCTCATAGCATTGAGTTACTTAATAATCGCCTACAATGTAAAAGATTTAGGAAATTCTGGATTGTTAGCTATTAAATGGTTAATCCTTTTATACCTTATTCAAACATTTGCTGAGCTTTGTTTATCGCCTATTGGCCTTTCTTTGGTGGGTAAATTATCGCCAAAGCGTTTTGCATCGTTATTGTTCGGTGTATTCTTTTTATCTAATGCTGCAGGATATGCGCTTGCAGGTTCGTTGGGTGCTCTTATACCAGCAACAGGCGATAAATTTAAAAAAGCACAAGAGCTAGGGATAGACTTACAAGGAGTACTAAATAGAACTATAACACCTAGTGCAGAGCAATTAAAATTATTAGATACAAATCAAATAAGTGCTGCAAACCCTGTATTTGTAGGTGTGGAAATACATAATTTGTATGAATTTTTTATGGTTTTTGTGGTACTAACAGGTATCGCAGCAGTTTTATTATTCTTACTTACTCCAGTTTTAAGAAAAATGATGCATGGAGTAAAATAAATAAACTTCCTATATTTATAAAAGGCGACTCTTCAAAGAAAGTCGCCTTTTAATTTTATCTTTCTTTTTAAAATAAATAACTATGTGGAAAAAACACCCCAAAGCCCTGCCTTTTTTATTTTTTAGCGAAATGTGGGAACGCTTCGGCTATTATTTAATGATAGGTATTTTTTTGTTGTATTTAAAAAATGTAGAGATAGGTTTTTCTATGAGCAATAAAGAAGCATCCGATTTGTATGGTACTTTTATAGCGCTGGTATTTTTAACGCCGTTTATAGGAGGCTTATTGGCGGACAGGTATTTTGGCTATCGCAAATCTATTATTGCAGGGGGGCTTATGATGGGTATAGGCTATTGCCTAATGGCAGTGCACAGCCTTACCATGCTGTATGTTTCTATGTCGTTGGTCATTGTTGGCAATGGATTTTTCAAACCCAATATTAGTACACTATTGGGTAATTTATATTCTACACCCGAATATACACAACGAAAAGACGAGGGCTACAATATTTTTTACATGGGTATAAATGTGGGGGCATTTATTTGCAATTTTTTTAGTGCTGCCATTATTATCGTTTGGGGTTGGAAATATGCATTTGTTGCAGCTGGGATAGGAATGTTTTTGGGTGTTATTATATTTATTACAGGTACCAGACATTACAAATCGGGTGATATCTTAAAGCCGATGACAGCAGCTGATATGCCCTTTAGTAAAATTGTACTTACCATATTTATCCCTTCTTTGGTTGCCGGCATCCTTGGTTGGATAATACCGGGCGATATTTTTAAAAGCGATAGCAACGACGCTTTTATTTTTGCTTGTATACCTGTGCTTTATTTTTATGCTTCCCTATATTTTAAAGCTACAAAAGAAGAGAAAAGGCCTATAGCTGCCTTGCTTGCTATCTTTGCGGCCGTTATTTTATTTTGGGCCGTGTTCAAACAAAATGGTACTGCGCTTACCATTTGGGCAGATAATTATACCAATAGGGAAGTTAGAGGGAAAGCTGCTGATGTGATTAGTGGCGTAAAACTTGCCAAAGACATAGAGTATAAAAAGGATTCTATTGATTTGTATGATGCAAAATTTATATTACAAAAGGAAAATGGGAAAATTATAAAAGAGTACAACTACCCTAGTTATTTTAAAAATGTAAAACCAACAAATCTTCCACAAGATGGAGAAAAGGCTACACTTTGGAGCACACCGTTAAGCCAATCTATAAACCCAGGTTGGGTTATTTTATTAACACCACTAATAATTGCATTTTTTGCTTTTTTGCGACGAAAAAATAAAGAACCATCCACCGCTACTAAAATTGCTTTTGGTTTGTTAATATCTGCATTGTCTGTTTTGGTAATGGTAGGCGCCGCTTTTATAACCCATAATGGTTCCGAAAAAGCAAGTGTTTGGTGGCTTATGGGAACATATGGGGTAGTAACAATTGGCGAATTATTACTCAGTCCAATGGGGCTTTCATTGGTATCTAAACTCAGCCCTGTCCGCATCACTTCTTTAATGATGGGTGGGTGGTTTTTGGCCACATCCATTGGCAATAAACTATCTGGCTTATTGGCTACTATGTGGGATGGGTATGAGCACAAGGCTAATTTCTTTTGGGTAAATTTTGGTTTACTACTGTTTGCAACCTGTATCATTTTTGCGATGCTAAAATGGCTCAATGGCATCATGAAAGAAAAAGGGGTAAGCTAATATCCTATATAACTAGCAAAAAGTGAAGTATTCCTAATTGCGCAAATTATGTAAGATTTTTCCATAAAAAGAAAAGCAAAAATCAGTTTATAGCCATTAATTTTGCAATACATAATTTTTAATCTTTTTAAAACTAATACAATGGCATTTACTTTAGCACCGCTACCATATGCATACGAAGCATTGGAACCACATATTGATACAGAAACCATGCATATACACCACGATAAGCACCACCAAGCTTATGTGGACAATGTAAACAAAGCAATAGCAGGTACAGACAATGAAAACAAAACAATTGAAGAATTGGTAGCCAACGCAGGTAGCATAAGCCCTGCAGTGCGCAACAATGGCGGTGGTCATTGGAACCACACTTTCTTTTGGGATTCGCTAAAAAACAACAATGGCGCAAAACCAACTGGAAAATTGTCAGAAGCCATAGAAGCGGCATTTGATTCTTTTGATGCATTCAAAGAAAAATTTAATGCAGCAGGTACAACCCGTTTTGGTAGTGGATGGGCTTGGCTTATTGTGCAAGATGGTAAGTTGGCTATTTGTTCTACCCCAAATCAAGACAATCCGCTTATGGATATTGCAGAGGTAAAAGGTACACCAATATTGGGATGCGATGTATGGGAGCATGCATATTATCTAAAATACCAGAACAAGCGCCCGGCATATTTAGAGGCATTTTGGAATGTAGTAAATTGGGATAAGGTAGCCGAGCGGTTCGAGAAAGCATAAATAACGCTTATTATCTTTTAAAAGCTCGTCATTATGATGGGCTTTTTTGTTACAACAAGGCTTCAAATTTTCTTTTACTAGATTTTGAATAGGTCTAAGTAAATTTGCACCTAAATAATTTTTTATTTTGTCGGATATCATACAATTATTGCCAGATAATATTGCCAATCAAATAGCGGCGGGCGAAGTAATACAAAGGCCAGCTAGTGCGGTAAAAGAATTGTTGGAAAATGCAGTAGATGCAGGTGCTACAGAGATACAGCTTTTTGTAAGCGATGCAGGTAAGGCTCTTATACAAGTTATAGATAATGGAAAAGGCATGAGCGAAACCGATGCTCGTATGGCATTTGAGCGGCATGCTACTTCTAAAATAAGCAGTATAGAGGATTTGTTTCGGATAAAAACAATGGGTTTTAGAGGCGAAGCTTTAGCAAGTATTGCTGCCGTAGCCCAAGTAGAACTTAAAACAAAGAGAGCGGAAGATGAAGCGGGCATTTACATAGAGATAGAAAACAGTGTTGTAAAGAAACAAGAGCCCATTGCTGCACCCACGGGTACGAGTATTGCCATGAAAAATCTTTTTTTTAATGTGCCTGCTCGCAGAAATTTTTTAAAAAGCAATCCTTCAGAACTTCGCCATATTATAGATGAATTTACAAGGGTAGCCATGGCTTTCCCCGAAATATTTTTTTCCTTGTCATCAAACGGGCAACAGGTTTTTCATCTAGAAAAGGGGAGCCTCAAACAACGTATTGTGCAAATTCTTGGAAATAATTACAACGCCAAGTTGGTAAGCGTACAAGAACGTACAGATTATTTGGACATAATTGGTTTTGTGGGCAAACCAGAAACAGCAAAAAAAACAAGGGGCGATCAGTATTTTTTTGTAAACAATCGTTTTATAAAAAGTGCTTACCTCAACCATGCTGTCATGAGCGCTTTTTCGGATATGATACCGAAAGACAGTTTTCCAATGTATGCCCTTTTTATAGATTTAGATCCTGCACAATTGGATATAAATGTGCATCCAACCAAGCAAGAAATAAAATTTGAAGATGAAAAAATTGTGTATGCATTTGTGCAGAGTGCTGTAAAACATGCATTGGCACAATTTAGTATTACGCCCACATTGGATTTCGAATTGGATGCAACCATTCAAAATTTAGATGCTGTAAACAAACCGATGACGGAACAGCATCGTTCATCTGCATCGTCCTCACAATTGTTTCAAACATTTACACAAAAAAACCAGGCCCATTTTATAGAAAAGAAAAGTGAGTTGGCACATTGGAAAGATTTTTATGAAAAACCTACTGAGCAAAATGATATTGCTATTGGAACACAGGTACCCGTTTTTGAAAAGTTGTATTCGAACAATGAAAAGCCAGCGGAACACAACGATTTTTCCCAAATACACTTTGCTTATGTAATTGTTCAAAATGACAACGGATATTTATTAATTAACCAGCAAAATGCGCATGAACGAATTTTGTATGAACGTTTTGCAAATGCCGTTTCTGGAAAAGCCATTGCTACGCAACAAAGTTTATTTCCTGCAACCATAGAACTTACTCCTGCAGATACAGTAATGCTGTCAGAATTATTGCCAGACTTACATTTATTGGGCTATCAGATAGAACCATTTGGCAACAATACTTTTGTAATACAGGGAACGCCGGCAGATCTGCACAATGCTGGAGATACAAATGCCATTGAAAAACTGTTGGAACAATACAAACATTTTAGCAACGATCTTAAATTTTCTAAGCGAGAAAAATTATTGCGTTCCTTATCCTTGCAACAATCAATAAAAATGGGCACTGCACTTTCTAAAAAAGAAATGAAACAGCTTACAGAGGATTTATTTCTATGCGAAACGCCCAACGCAACCGCTACAGGTAAGCCAACATATATGAGCTTTAAAAAAGAGGATATGGATAAAATGTTTGGGCGGTAGCCTCCCTAAATTTCTCCACAGGAGGGGCTTTCAATCACTTTGATTTCTTGATTTTTTGATCGTTTTAATTCTTATATAAAACAAAGAGGATGTCTCACAACAAAAAAGAGGCGTCCTCTTTTTTATGGATTTTATTTTGATTTAAAAAGCGAAAAAAATATTCTGTTTGATTGTAGAGGGCTTTGTTTTTGAAAAAGTTAAAAAAGTAGCCTTTTTAGGCTGCTTTTTTTCTAATATTTTGCGCAATTGATATTAATCCCCATTCTATGGTTACTTTTTCTTTACCACGAAGCATAAATCTTTTGAACCCATGGTTCTGTTTTATATTTCCAAACACAGGTTCTACATCACAACATCGTTTCTTTCGGTGTTTGATCCCTTCTTCGCTATTGAGCAACTCGTATGCGATTGCTTTATGCCTTTTTAAGTTTTCATTTATTTCTATTATTCTATTGCCTTGCGATTTATGACATGCGCCATTTAATGGACAGGTTGCACAATTCTTTGCTTGGTATCTTTTTAGTGTTTGTTCAAAACCTGTACTCGTTTTCCTTGTAATATCTCCAATGTAATTCATGGTCTGTCCCATTGGGCAGGTGTAACAATCTTTGTCTTTATTGTAAAATAATTTATCTGTTTTAAAAGGACGATCATCCTTGTAGTTCTCATTTTGTTCTTTGTCAAACATGCCATATTTTACGTAAGCTTTTATTGTTTTGTCTTCGAGTAAACTATAGTTTTCTTCTGAACCGTAACCAGCATCTGTGGTAATTATTTGAGGCGGCTTGTTATAACTTTGTTCATGTTGAGCTATATGATTTGATAGGGTTGTTGTGTCGGTAGGATTTGGGTGTATGGTATAATTTACAATGTATTGATTAGAGGTTGATACCTGTACGTTATATGCTGCTTTTAATTGACCGTTTTTCATATGGTCTTCTTTCATACGCATAAAGGTTGCATCTTTATCTGTTTTGCTACAACTATTTCTTTCTCCTAAAACGACTTCATGCTTTTCATATTTTTCTATGTTTGCAGGATAGTTTTTAGTTACATACTGCAACTTCGCTTTAACTTTTTTTTCTACTCCAGGCTTTGTATTTAAAACTTCGTTTAGCTTATCTACCGTGGCTTGTACTTTATCTTTATCGATACTTGTAAAATCAGGTGGCTCAGGCATGTTGTCTTCAACAGTGGCTACGCTTTGTGCATAC
>JANPCB010000045.1:0-108944 GCA_031430735.1 Ferruginibacter sp.
TTTTACAAATAGAGCTCAATAGCCGCCCCCATAACTCCTCCCCAAAAAGTGAAAACTAAAAAGCGATTAAGCTAAAAATTGATTTTAACTTAATCGCTTTAAAAGTTCTATTCTTAAAAGGAGGGCTTTTTCAGTGCCCTCACCATTTACTGCCGCTTTTTTAATTTATAATCCCGCAAATATTGTTACTTTTGCGCCCCGTATAAGTATTATTGGCTTATACAATTTTTATGATCAATTCTTCATTACAACAACATATCGACCTATCGCACCTGCCCAGGCACATAGCAATAATAATGGATGGAAATGGAAGGTGGGCTCAGGAGCAAGGGAAAGATAGGCTTTTTGGACATCTTTCGGGAGTAGATAGTGTACGTGATATTGTAGAAGCTGCAGCAGAGCTGGGTATTCAATTCCTCACTTTGTACACGTTTAGTACCGAAAATTGGAGTCGCCCGGCTTACGAGGTAGATGGTTTAATGGAGCTATTGGTAGATACAATAAAGAAAGAAATTCCCACACTTAATAAAAACAATATACGTTTACAGGTAATTGGTCATACTGATATGTTACCCGCACTTACACACAAGCAGCTTACAGAAGCGTTGGAAGAAACTGCAAGTAATACTGGTTTAAATCTTATAATGGCACTAAGTTATAGTAGCCGCTGGGAAATGGAAGACGCTATAAAGCAAATAGCCATAGATGTAAAAAACAACAAACTTTTACCAGAAGAAATAAATGGAGAAACCTTATCCAAGTATCTAAACACAAGTGCATTTCCAGATCCTGAATTGCTTATACGTACAAGCGGTGAGTATAGGTTAAGCAATTTTTTATTGTACCAACTTGCATATACAGAATTATATTTTACAGATACCAGATGGCCAGATTTTAGAAAAGAGGATTTGTATAAAGCTATCATTGATTTTCAAAAAAGGGAAAGAAGATTCGGAAAAACCGGAGAACAGGTTAAAAAACTGTAGCTTTCTTTTTTGGGACTAGGAATTTGGGCAGTAAATATTTGCAGAAAGATGCCCAAAGGCTTGATTTTTATAATGCTTTGTGATATAAAGCATAAAAAAGAAACTTTGTAAGGTTAAAAAATAAACGTTTAACAAATACTTTTAAATATAGGGCTTAATTTGCCGCCACGAAACGAAAAACAAAATTGATGATTAGGATTTACAAAACTGTTTTATTTACTGCCATTCTTTTTTTTACTGCCAATGCTTCCTTTGCGCAGGATACATCTGTATCTGTAAATCCCGCACTAAAAGAAATTTTCGAATCTAGAACACCTCAGAAATATACAATAGCCGGCATTGATGTAAAGGGCACAAAGACATTCGATCGTAATTTAATTATTTCAATATCGGGCTTAGCTATTGGCGATGTAGTAAATATACCTGGCACCGATGTTTTTAATAAAGCTATTGTAAAACTTTGGAAACAAAACTTAGTTTCCAATGCAGAAATCAATTTTACAAAATTGGAAGAATCAAACCTCTATCTTGAAATTGTAATTGTAGAAAGACCTAGGTTGTTGGATTTTCATTTTATAGGCGTAAAGAAAGGAGACCAAGATGACCTTGCTACTAAAACTGGATTGGTAAAAGATAGGGTACTTACAGAAGATATGAAGTTAAGTGCAGTTGATATTACTAGAAAATTTTACTACGATAAAGGTTATAGAAATGTAAGTTTAAGAATGGAAGAGTTGATGGTAGAGCAATCTTCAAATGGGGTGGCGTTAAATTTTTACATAGATAAGGGAAAGAAAGTAAAAATAAACTCTATAAATTTTGCAAACAACAACGAACTCTCAGATGCGAAACTAAAGAAGCAAATGAAAGGTACAAAAGAAATGACAAAAATTTCGTTGTATCCAGACAAAATAGTAAGCCCGTATGGTGATACAAGTAGCCTAAAAACTTTTAAAGATTATTTGAACGAAACGGGTTATTTATATCCAACCAAAACAAAGGAATATTTAGATAGGTATTTTAGGATGAAGTTTTTTTCCGGATCCAAATACGCTGAGAAAAAATTTGTAGAGGATAAAGAAAAAATACTTGACTTTTATAATGCTAAAGGATTTAGAGATGCCAGTATTGTGGATGATACTTTAATAACAAACGATAAAGGCAACTTAGATGTACATATAAAAGTAAATGAGGGGCGTAAATATTATTTTGGGAATATTACTTGGAAAGGAGTTACAAAATATTCCGACTCTATTTTGTCGGTAATTCTAGGCATTAAAAAAGGAGATGTATATAATGCGGAGACACTGAACAAAAGGTTGGGTAAGCAATTATCTGCTGAGGGTGGAGATATAGGAAGTTTGTATCAAGATGATGGATATTTGTATTTCAATGTAGATCCAATAGAAACGGCTGTATACAACGATACCATCGATTTTGAAATTCAAATGCGTGAAGGACCAAAATATGTTTATGGTAAGATTTCAGTATCTGGGAATGATAAAACAAAAGATTATGTAATACTCCGAGAATTGAGAACAATACCAGGAGAACAATTTAGTCGACAAGATATTATTCGTACACAAAGGGAGTTGTCGCAATTAGGATTTTTGAATGCAGAAAAAATTAACCCACAAGTATCTCCAAATAATGCAGATGGAACTGTTGATATCAACTGGCAAGTGGAAGAAAGATCTGCAGATCAAGTAGAGCTTTCTGCCGGTTTTGGTGGTGGGATAGGGCTTACGGGTACTTTAGGATTTACATTTAATAATTTCTCTTTAAAAAATATCAGAAAACGTTCATCTTGGGATCCTTTACCATCTGGAGATGGTCAAAAATTGAGCATTAGGGCACAATCAAATGGAAGGGCCTTTCGGTCTTATAATTTTTCTTTTACCGAGCCTTGGCTAGGTGGTAAAAAAAGAAACTCTTTTTCTGTAAGCTATTTTAATACAAAATACTCAAATGCCTTTGATCCGCAAACGGGTGCACCTTGTACTTCATGTGGGAAAAACTCCAATCTAAAAACAGTAGGAGTGGGGGTATCATTGGGTAAGCAGTTAAAATGGCCCGATGACTTTTTTAACCTTATTTATTCTTTAAATGTACAGCAGTATAAATTAAAAGAGTATTCAAATATTTTTGCAGGCCTTAGCAATGGAACCTCTACAAATTTGAGTTTAAAATTAACTTTACTGCGTAATTCTGCAGGCCCCAATCCAATTTTCCCAACAAGTGGTTCCAATTTGTTGTTTAGCGGCCAGTTTACGTTGCCCTATTCATTGTTAGGTATTACTTCTGGGTTTGAAAATCAATATAAGCTACCCGAATTTCACAAATGGCGATTTAATAGCGAATGGTATGTTCCTATTGGTCGTGCCAGGGGTGCAGAAAAAAACAAACAATTTATTTTAAAAGTTGCTGCTAAGTATGGCTTTATTGGCAGGTATAATTCTAAATTAAATATTTCGCCATTTGAGCGTTTTCAAGTGGGAGATGCTGGATTGAGTAATACGGTGGCTTTGCTTGGTTTTGATATCATTGCTCATAGAGGGTATCCTGTTTACAGTAATACTAATCCAAAAATAAATCCAGATGGTATAACACCTACGGAATACTTTACAATATTTAATAAATATACTGCTGAGTTAAGGTATCCATTTAGCACTTCGGCTAGCAGTACAATCTATGGATTAACATTTTTTGAAGCAGCAAATGGGTGGTATAAATTTAAAGATTACAACCCTTTCAAATTGCGCCGCTCGGTTGGTGTAGGTATGCGTTTCTTTTTGCCTATGTTTGGGCTCTTAGGCTTCGATTATGGTGTTGGCATAGATAGATATAACCAGAGTACAGGATTAAAAGGAGCAGCTAAATTTACATTTAATCTTGGCCAAGAACCAGAATAAAAGTTTTAATAATTAATTGTTAAACCATATTTTTGGCTGCCACTTAAAAAGCTTTAATACGTTTATTATAAAATGATAAAAATGAAAAAAGTCTTATTTACATACTTATTCTCTCTTGTAGCATTGGCTAGTACAGCCCAACGCTATGCAATTATAGATTCCAAGTATATTCTAGATAAAGTACCAGAGTATAAGGAAGCTCAAAAAAAGCTAGATAATTTTAGTGAATTATGGCAGAAAGAGCTGGACCAGAAGCAAACAGCCATGGATAAGATGTACAAAGATTATGATGCTGAGCAGGTTATGCTTACAGATGCATTAAAAAAGAAGCGAGAAGATGAATTGTTTAACAAAGAAAAAGAGCTGAGGGATCTTCAAAAAAAACGTTTTGGGTTTGAAGGTGATTTATTTAGAAAAAGGCAAGAGCTAATAAAACCAATACAAGATAGGGTTTACAATGCTGTTCAAAAATTAGCGGTAGAAAAACTATATGATTTTATACTAGATAAAAGTGAAGGAATTACCGTTATATTTGCCGACCCTAAGCTTGACAAAAGCGATGATGTTCTCAGAAATATGGGTGTAAAATAAATTAGTTGTTTTGTGCATGCAGCTTTTTATAAAATAAGATGTACTATATTAAATCAAATAAACAATAAGAAAACAATTAACAGAAAGATGAAAAAATTATTATTTGCAGGAGCTATGGCCCTAACAATGTTTACAGCAAATGCGCAAAACAAATTCGGATACATTAACGCAAATGAGTTAATGGGTTTAATGCCAGAAGCAGCACAGGCACAAGTTAAATTACAAAAATTTAATCAAGAGCTTTCGCAAACTTATCAAGATCTTACTTTGGATTTCAATGCGATGGACAGTTCTTTTTCTGCAGATTCTGCCAAGCTTTCTCCAAGTATGAAAGAAATAAAAAGAAAAGATTTGGTTGATAAATTTCAAAGAATACAAAACTTTCAGCAAGGTAGCCAAGAGCAAATGCAAGCAAAGCAAGAAGAAGTAATTGCACCAATTAGAGAAAAAGCGCTTGCTACTATCAAAATAGTGGCTAAAGAAAACGGATACAGTTATGTTTTTCAAGAAGACAACTTATTGGTAGCACCGCCAGCCGATAACATTCTTCCATTGGTAAAAGCTAAACTAGGTATTAAAGACACACCAAAACCCGCTACGCCGGCTCCAGTGAAAAAGACTAATTAATATTCTAAATAATTTTATAAAAATCCCCGAATCAAAAGTTCGGGGTTTTTTTATGTTGTGCACGTACCATTTTTATTTTCATCCGGTAATGGTAAGATTGCTATTAATACCGATTGGACAAACAATATAGCCCAATATCGGCAAAGCCTCATTGGGCTATTTGTTTGATACCATACCGAAAACTAGGCACAGGTCGGCATTTACTCCCGATACAGTATCGGGATAAGATTTTTAAAACATTAGCATATTTTAAAAATTACATTGGTATAACTTTTTATTAATGTCTACATATAACAATTCCTTAAAATCAATCCCAATTTTTTGCCAGGCCTATGGTATAAAATAGTTCGATTATGTAAATTTGAAAAAGGGTGTAGCTTGAAAAAGGGAATAGATAAATATGGATGCATCCTAGCAAAACATAAAATAATTCCTATAAAATTTGCTTCTATCGAAAAGTAAATTTTCTTTTTTATTGCAGTAAATATTTATTTTGCTCTAAATAGATTCATTGTTGCCACTATTTTTCTATTTTAATAAAATAAGTTTAGTAATAAAAATTTACTGTACGCTATCGCTAAATTTTTTTTTGTAGTATAAAACGCACTTATTGATACAAGGTTTTATTATAAGTTTAAAAATGAATTAGTTGTAGAATTTTTTTTATAATTTGTTCACTTAAATTCTAGCAGATATATTAGTAAAAAAGGATAATATTATAATGAAATCTTACTTTTTAAGCGCTTTTTGTATGCTTTATTAGCAATATCCATACATATATTGTTGAAGGATTGCATACACTTAAACATGTTACAAACCTTTGTTAGTTAAGTTTTTTTGGAAAACCCAATTATTTCCTTAGTTTTAACGTGAAGTAAGACTTCAGATACATATTACTAATCATAAATTCAACTCAAAATGGCAGGAAAATTAACAGCGTATTGCATGAAAACAAAAGAGAAAAATGTAGAAATGCAAGATGCAGTGATCACAAAAACAAGTCGTGGAGGCTATATGGCACAAGGCAACGACGGTAAAGGAAATAAAATGACTACCATGCTTGCAGAAGCAAGGGCTTTGGAGGCTGTAAAAGATGGTGTAGCTAAGAAAGCATGGTAAATCGTCTA
The DNA here is from genome assembly GCA_031430735.1 of Ferruginibacter sp. Classification (GTDB taxonomy): domain Bacteria; phylum Bacteroidota; class Bacteroidia; order Chitinophagales; family Chitinophagaceae; genus Ferruginibacter. Next base: position 6,244 of record JANPCB010000045.1, read on the forward strand.
ATAATAATAAAAAAGTAGCCATGTGGCTACTTTTTTATTATACTATAATTTAATTTCTTCTTCACCGTCATCAAAAAATTTAAATTCGGTAAGGCTGTTGTTTGAGTTTGAAGTTACTTTTATCTTTTGTTTATACTTCCAGCTCCATTTCATACGGCGACTAGGAAAACCGGATGTGAGGTAAGTATAAATAATAGGATGCACAACTATGGTTAAACCCTTGTGCTTTTGCATTATTAGGTAACTTAAGTTTTTTGCAATTTCATCTTCTAAAATAAGCGCAGATGAAATTTTACCGGTACCATCACAGCTAGGGCATACCTCACTCGTATTTATATTCATTTCTGGCTTCATGCGCTGGCGTGTAACCTGCATCAAGCCAAATTTGGATATAGGTAACACAGCGTGTTTTGCTCTATCAGGATACATGAATCTATCCATCTCGTCAGAAAGTTTCTTCTTGTTTTCAGGTAATTTCATATCAATAAAATCTACCACAATAATTCCTCCTAAGTCTCTTAAACGAAGCTGACGAGCAATTTCTTCAGCAGCCTCCAAATTTGTTTCCAGGGCATTTTGTTCTTGGTTATTACTTACACTCTTATACCCACTATTTACATCTATTACATGCAATGCCTCTGTGTGTTCAATAATAAGATAAGCCCCACTAGGCAGGTTTACCGTTTTGCCAAAAGCAGCTTTTACCTGTTTTGTTATGCCATATTGATCAAATATGGGAATGCCATTGTTATAATGTGCTACTATGTCAATTTTTTGAGGGGCTATTTTTTGAATATAGCTTTTGGTATCTGCGAAAATATCCTTATCGTTTACAATAATTTTATTGAAATCTTCATTGAGTAAATCACGCAGCATGCTATTGGTCTTACCTTGCTCACTTAATATCTTCTGTGGAGGTACAGCTCCTTTTAAACTCTTTTGAATAGTATTCCAAGTTGCTTCAAGGCTTAATAAATCTTCGTGTAAATCGGCAGTTTGCATTCCTTCTGCTGCAGTACGTACAATAACACCTAAATTTTTTGGCTTTATGGCTTCTATAATTCTTTGTAATCTTTTTCTTTCGTCTGACGAATGTATTTTGCGAGAGACCGCTACAATATTTGTAAAAGGGGTTACTACAACATATCTGCCCGGTAAAGAAATTTCGCATGTAAGGCGTGGCCCTTTTTGTGCAATAGGCTCTTTAAGTACCTGTACAAGTACATTTGGTTTGCCAGAAAGTACTTCTGTTATTTTCCCTGTTTTTATTATTTCAGGTTCTATCTTAAAATTGGCAAAATCAAAGCCATGCTCGTTATGCTCATTCATTGCCAAATGAGTAAATTTTAATAAGGAACGTACATAGGGGCTAAGGTCTGTGTAATGGAGAAAGGCATCTTTTTCGTATCCGATATCTACGAAAGCCGCATTGAGACCCGGTATTAGTTTCTTTACTTTGCCTAGGTAGATATCTCCCGCAGCAAAACTAGCATCAGCTTTTTGGCTATGAAGCTCTACAAGCTTCTTATCTTCCAATAAAGCTATTTCTGTACCCTCAGGAGCAGAATTAATAATTAATTCTTTTGTCACTATGTGTAAAAGTTTTGAAGACCTATACACGCTTAAGATATTTATTAAACACTACGTATTAATGAGCTAAGCATAATTTGGGTTTAGAAAATAACAAGCAATGTTCTATCCTATACCTAAAATCTAACTAAAAATTAAAGCGTAAATAACACAAGATAACAGCAATTTTTTGCCATTATCTCGTGTATAGTGATTTGTTTGGCAGTATAGTTAAATACTACCACCTGTCAAGAAAAATTACTTCTTCTTATGACGGTTTTTTCTTAAACGTTTTTTACGCTTGTGAGTAGCTATTTTATGACGTTTTCTCTTTTTACCACAAGGCATATCTGATCTTTTTTGTGTTTAATAAATAATTTCTAAATAAATATATGTATTGCTACAGTTCGTTATTTCATTTTTTATGCTATTTCAGCCCTCTTATCCTTTCATCCACTTCTTCGGTGTAATGCGAATCATTTATGAGCCGCTTACTAATGTTGTACCATTTTATAGCTTCTGTTTTATTGCCCAACGCTGCATAGGCATCAGCTAAATACGCTATTGCTTCGGCGTTGTTTGGTCTTGCAGCTACTACTTTTTTTAGTCTATCAACGGCTTTGTCATACTGTCCAGAAACTAGCCCTCCCACACCAAGCACCATTTGAGCTTCCATGTTGTTAGAATCTTTTCTTATAACCCCTAGTAATTCCTGAATACCTTTCATCGTTTCTGCTGGGTTGCCAGTTCGGCCTTTGCCGTAAATGTAACAACTCCCCAATCCTATCCTCAAGTCATCATTATTTGGGTTAAGCTTTATTGCTCTTTCAAAAAGATCAATTGCTTCTGCTGTTTCCCAATTTAATTTAGCGTCTTCTTTTTCTGCTCTTAAGTTGTCTAAAAATATTCGGGCTGCAAAGGTGAGGTTTTTTTCTGAATTTACCAACTTAGATGCAACAGAAGTGTAAAAAGCATAAGATTCGAAAGATTTTACACTGTCTTTCCAGAAAGAAGCTAGCGCTTCATTGGCTTTTATTTTTTGTACTGGAACATCTCCTCTTGTAATATTATTTTCTAGCTTAGACACAAAAATCACCCTCTCAGGCGATAATTTCGCTTTTTCTGCAGCAATAAACTGCAGTACATCAAACTTTTTTTCTTTGATATTTTCTTCGGTAGAACCAATAGTTTCTTTTTTGCTAGATGTTGTTCTACCAAAGAAAAAAAGAACCATTACAAGTAAAATACCAATAATTGTAAGAATAAGCTGCTTTTTCAATCTATAATTTTGAGCAACAAAGGTACGTTAGTCATCGTTATCGTCCTCAACTTTAGGCTCTACTTTTATATTTGCATTCTTTACATCCTTCATAAATTCCTTTGCAGGTTTAAATGCAGGTATGAAATGTTCTGGTATATGTACTGCTACATTTTTCTTTATGTTTCTTCCAATTTTTGCTGCTCTCTTTTTTACTATAAAGCTTCCAAAACCACGCACATAAAGGTTTTCACCAGATGCCAGCGATGCTTTTACTTCTTTAAACATTGTTTCCAATGTTACTAAAACATCAACTTTTGGTATACCTGTTTTATCAGATATTTTGTTTATTAAGTCTGCTTTTCTCATAACAAATTTTTAATTAGGGGTTATAAAGATATAATAAATAATTAAATATGTAAATTAATTTTTGTTAAACGACTTATAAATACATTTGCAATTGTACATGAATAAAACAGAAAAAGCAACATATTTTAGTAAAAATCTTATTTTTTGGAACAAGCAGTTTAATAAAAGGAATATGCCTTGGAAGGGAGAAAAGGATCCTTACAAAATTTGGCTCAGCGAAATTATCCTTCAACAAACGAGGGTAGAGCAAGGCCTAGCCTATTTTAATAAGTTCGTAGAAAAGTATCCTACAATAAATTTGCTTGCATTAGCCACTGATAATGATATCTTTAAGTTGTGGGAAGGGCTTGGTTATTATTCCAGATGTAAAAACCTAATTGCATCTGCCAGATTTATAGCTTTTGAAAATAGTGGAATTTTCCCCAAAAAATACAGTGAAATATTGGAATTGAGAGGGGTTGGCCCATATACTGCTGCAGCTATTGCTTCATTTGCTTATAATTTACCTTATGCAGTTGTAGATGGAAATGTGTTGCGTGTACTTGCACGTTTTTTTGGTATAAACATTCCAATTGATACCCTTGCCGGAAAAAAATACTTTAACGAACTAGCACAAAATTTATTAGATAAAGAAAAGCCAGGTATATATAACCAAGCTATTATGGATTTTGGGGCTACTATTTGTAAACCACAATTACCACTTTGTTCTGCTTGTATATTAAATAAAACCTGTATTTCCTTTAAAAAAAACCTTGTAAAAGATTTGCCAGTAAAAGAAAAAAACTTGGTAAAAAAGCATCGTTTCTTTTATTATATAATTGCAGAACTGAATGGAAAGGTATACGTAAAAAAAAGAGCAGAAAAAGATATTTGGCAAAATTTGTGGGAGTTTATTCTTATTGAACAGCAAGAAAAAGTACCTATTGATGATTTTATTGCATCGACAGCGTTTTCAACTATTTTAAGTAAAAATTCAACAATAAAAAATATCTCCACTTTTTATAAACAGCAACTTACCCATCAAACTATAGAAGGTTGTTTTGTAGTGGTGAAATTGAAATCTAGAATTTCAAATAAGGATTATACCTTAATTACAAAAAGCGAAATGCAAGAATTGGCTTTTCCAAGATTCATAACCAATTATTTTGAAAGAAATGGTCTTTTTTGACTTAAAAACTTGATGTAATTTTTTTTTGAAAAATAGGTGTATCTTTAAAACTAGATTTAGAAACAAAGACAATTCATATAAGCCAAACAACGTAAAACAGTTTGGTGTAAGAAATTTTTTTTATGAGAGGTGTAAATAGAGTGATGCTAATCGGGAATCTTGGAAAAGACCCAGATATGCAATTTTTGGAAGGCAATATTGCTGTAGCTAAGTTTTCGTTGGCCACTACCGAATCTTACAAGGATAGAAGTGGAAGGCTTATTTCACAAACAGAATGGCATACCATTGTTTTGTGGCGTGGGCTAGCAGAACTTGCAGAAAAGTATTTGCATAAGGGCAGTTTGGTATATGTAGAAGGACGTTTAAAAACAAGAAGCTGGGAAGATAAAGAAGGGAATAAAAAATTTGCTACAGAGATAGTAGGAGACAATCTTATCATGTTGGATAAGAGAACAGATGGCACGCAACCAGATACGGATAATATTCCCAATTTTACAGATGATGAAGTGCCTCCACCTGTTGATGAAAGCGGAAACGAACGCTTACCCTTTTAAAGAAGTAATTGTGCATTGCTGTACAATGAAATTGTTTATATAAATTTTTAGTTTTGGAATATCATTCGGTAACAGAAATATTAATACCCTTCAATTTACTTACAATTATACCTGCAGTTACAGGTGTACTAATTTTTACAGCCATTTTATTGTTTATTATTTCATTTTTAGTGGCAGGTAGCGAAATTGCTTTTTTCTCGCTTTCTCAAAAAGATATAAATGTTCTCAAAACAAAGCAGCAACCCTCTTTTAGAAGAATCGTAACGATGCTAGAACAGCCCAAAACATTGTTAGCATCTATGCTAATTACCAATAGTTTGGTAAATATGGGTATCATTCTTGTTTCCAATATTCTAATTGAAGATTGGATAAGCCCTTATGATTTTACGTTTTGGCCAAAGTTTCTTTTCAAAATTTTAGTTGTAACAATCCTCTTATTATTGTTTGCAGAAATTTTGCCTAAAGTGTGGGCAACACACAACAAAATTTGGTTTGCATCTTCTGCTTCTTTAATTGTAGAAATATTTAACAGCATTTTTTTTGGACTAAGCAAAAGGCTTGTTCGCTTTAGCGATAAATTAGAAAAAAGATTATCACCAGAAAAAAACAATTCTCCAGATGCAGGAAGCTTGGACCATGCGATAGATTTGCTGTCAGAAAATGAAGCAACGCAAGAAGAGAAGCAAATATTGAAAGGAATAAGAAAATTTGGAGATACACCCGTAAAACAAATAATGCGTACAAGGCTAGATATACATGGTATAGAACAAAAAACTTTGTTCAAAGATTTGATAAACACGGTAGAAGAATTGCATTACTCTCGTTTACCAGTTTATAAAGATAATTTAGACGAAATTGTAGGCATTTTGCACACCAAAGATTTACTGCCATTTATAGATGAGCAGGTTGGTTTTGACTGGTATACACTTATGCGCACACCATACTTTGTGCATGAGCAAAAATTGATAGAAGATTTGTTGCAAGAGTTTAGAAAAAAGCAAATGCATTTTGCTGTAGTGGTAGACGAGTTTGGTGGTACGTCGGGCATTGTTACTTTAGAAGATATAATGGAAGAAATTATTGGAGAAATAAAAGATGAATTTGATGATGAAGAAAGTATTAATAAAAAGATAGATGATTTTACCTATATTTTTGAAGGCAAATTAATGATAAACGATGCATGCAAAGCCATGGGGCTTTCTATTGATACTTTTGATAAGGAAAGAGGCGAAAGTGACTCGGTAGCGGGACTAGTATTGGAAATAGCTGGTGAGTTTCCGCAAATAGATGAAGTGTTGGAAACCGACAATTTTACCTTTATACCATTGGAAATAAGTAAGAATAGAATAGATAAAATAAAAATACAAATAAAGAAAAATATTGGATAAGCAGTTTACCTTAGCAAATGATAGAAAGATGAATCGTCTAAATAAAAATGTGGTATTTTATGTTGGCTTACTATTTTTTATTGCGGCTTGTAATAGCACTTACACATCAAAAAAAACAGGCTTCTTTCAAATAGACTTGCCACAAAAAAATTACCAGTTGTTTGATGAACCTGGCTTCCCTTATAGTTTTGAGTATCCTGTATATGCAAAAATCATAAAGGATAGCACGTACTTTGATACAAATCCAGAAAATGATTATTGGAGAAATATTGATTTTACTGGATTAAATGCAAAGATATTTCTAAGTTATAAAAGCATTGGTGGAAAGGCATTGTACAAAGTAAAAAAGCCAGATGGAACATACAAAGATTCTATTGGTATAAATGCGTACGATAAGATGATAAATGATGCGTTTAAACTTACCAGTAAAAACGAAGATATAGCAACTTCAAATAAAGACAGTGTTTTTAAAACTGCTAATAATATTGCGGGATTATTATTTAAACTTGGTGGTAATGTTGCTACCCAGCGCCAGTTTTTTATGACCGATACAACTAAGAATTTTATAAGGGGGGCTTTGTATTTTTATGCATCACCCAATGCAGATTCAATAAAGCCTGTTGTAGATTTTATTCAACAAGATATTGACCATTTGATTAATAGTTTTAAGTGGAAGAATAAAGGGGAGTAAATTTCTGTTTCAGAGAAACCATTTACCGAACAAATGATTTTGGAAATTTGCCTTAAAATCTTGAAGACAAAGCCAGTTATCTTACTTTCTAAAAATACCAATTACCAAACAAAATAGGGGGATTACTTTTGATTTCTTATATGAATTGGCGTGCTATTTACCCATTTTGAAGTAACTTGTTTTTCGCTTTTATCTACTCCATCCTAAAAGCTGAAAAAAGATTTACTGCACAAGAGCGGCGGGGGAGGGAGCGGTGTGCTGCTGTGGTTGCATTCGCCATAGGCGATTATGCAAACACAGCGGCACGGAACAGCCCCGCCGTTTGGCGGGGGTAAACTGCTAAGCCCGAACAAATGATGCTTTATTGTATATGACCAGCGCCCCTAATTGCATTTTTAGAACATTTTATATAAGTTGCTTTTAACGCCTTAAGCATTTACTCGTATTTTTGCAGTAATGATAGCTATCGACAATGTTTTATTGAGTGATCAAATAATAAACGATCAATTTGTATGCGACCTTACAAGTTGCAAGGGTGCCTGCTGTGTAGATGGAGATGCTGGTGCACCTTTGGATAATAAAGAACTGAAAATGGTAGATGAAGTTTTTGAAGCAGTACTTCCTTATCTGCGAAAAGAAGGTATTGATGAAATAAACAAACAAGGCAGGTATGTGCACGACAAAGAATTTGGCTGGGTAACACCAACCATAAACAGTAAAATATGCGTATATGGTATTTTTGATGAAAATGGAATTGTAAAATGTGGTATAGAACAGGCTTATTTAGACGGTAAAACAAGTTGGAAAAAGCCTATAAGTTGCCATTTGTTTCCTGTGATTGTAAAGAAAAGCAAAGACGGTGTTACTGAGTTTGCAAATTACGAACCAAGGGAAGACCATTGTAAAGCAGCCTGTACATTGGGGAAAAAATTGAAAGTGCCGGTGTATAAATTTTTGAAAGAGCCGCTCATTAGAAAATTTGGCGAGCAATTTTACGAAGCACTAGAAGCTACTGCCGAATATAAAAAAAATAAAAAATAAAATTCTTTTAAGAGTACTCAATAAAAATTTAATGAAAATTTATCGTATCGTTTTTTTAGCAATAATTACAACATTTTTGTTTACCTCTTGTGCTTTAAAGAAAGCAAAAATAGATAACGACCTGCAAAAATATTTTGATGAAAGAAAAGTAGAGGGGTGCTTTACGATGATGGACAATAGCAACGGTTCTATTACAGTTTACAACATGGCAATGGATACTACTAGAGTAACACCGGCATCTACTTTTAAGATAGTAAACTCACTTATAGGATTGGAAACAGGAAAGATAACCGATGAAAACATGGTTATAAAATGGGATGGGGTAAAGAGAGTGAACGAAGATTGGAACAAAGATTTAACCATGAAAGAGGCTTTTAAAGTAAGTGCTGTGCCATATTATCAAGAAGTGGCAAGGCGTATAGGAGCAGATACGATGAAGCTTTGGATAGACAGCATTTCGTACGGTAATAAAAAAATAAGTGGCCCTGTAGATAGTTTTTGGTTGAACAATGTTTTAAAAATATCGCCAGATGAACAATTGGGTTTACTGAAGCGCCTATATTTTGATCAGCTACCATTTAGAAAAAGTGCACAACAACAAGTAAGAGATGTAATGTTGCAAGAAGACAATACGGCTTATAAACTTAGCTACAAAACAGGTTGGGGTTTTGATGAATCTAACCATGCAATAGGTTGGCTTGTAGGATGGATAGAAGAAAACAGGCATGTATATTTCTTTGCTACATTGGTAAAATCGAATGACAGGGATATTGATATGAAGCCGATTCGCATTGGTATTACAAAAGATATTTTAAAACATTATGGTTTCTTTGAAGGAAAAAGATAAAGCTTTATTGTTTTTTTAACAGATGCCGCATAGGGATTGATTAATTTGCATGACTGATGACGTTCCCTTTTGAATATAAAAATTTACTTTGGTTTTTATTTTTATTGCCCATAATAGTGGCAATATATTTTTATGCACTGCATAAGAAAAAAAAAGCATTTGATAATATTGGTGATGAAGCATTGGTAAAGGAACTTACTGCTCATTATGCTACTTCCTCTTTTCATAAAAAGTTTTTATTGGTATTTTTTGCAATGGCATTGTTGCTTGTAAGCCTTGCAAACTTGCGCACAAAAGTAGGTGCTGAAAAAATAAGTAAGAATGGTATAGATGTAATGATAGCAATAGATGTAAGCAAAAGTATGCTGGCAAAAGATATACAACCCAATAGATTGGAAAGGGCAAAACAGTTGCTTAATAAATTGATAGATAAATTGAGCAATGATAGGATTGGGATTGTTGTATTTGCTGGTAAAGCTTATTTGCAGATGCCACTTACGGCAGATCATTCTGCTACTAAAATGTACCTGAATGCTGCTACGCCAGAAACAGTACCCACACAAGGAACGGTGATAGGCGATGCATTGAAAATGTGCTTTGCTTCATTTAATGCAAAAGAAAAAAAGTACAAAGCAGTGGTACTTATAAGTGATGGCGAAGACCACGATGAAAATGCTCTAGACATTGCAGAACAAATGGCTAAAGAAGGTGTCGTTATAAATACGGTGGGAATTGGCTCACCACAAGGAAGCACCATTATTGATGAAACCACCAATGAAGAAAAAAAAGACAACCAAGGCAATACTGTTATAACAAAATTAAATGAACAAGAGCTGGTAGATATTGCTGCAAAAGGCAATGGCAAATATCAATTGTATACAAATTCCGATGCTGTAGTAGCTGCTTTATACAAAGAACTTTCTACATTGGATAGGCGAATTGTTACCGATGACTCAATGGCAAATTATAAAAGTTGGTTTCAGTATTTGTTGGGTATTTCTTTATTGTTTCTTATGGTAGAATTGTTTATAAGTGAGGTAAAAAGAAACGGCATTAAGAAAATAAAGGTGGCTGTTACTTTGTTGTTTTTGTGTTTTTCATTTTCTGCCCTGGCGCAAAAAGAAAATGAAGTTATAAAAAAGGGAAACGATGCCTATAAAAAAGCAGATTACCAAACGGCTGCAAAAAATTATGAAGCAGCTACCAAGAAGAATGAAAAGAATGTAACAGCGCAGTATAATTTAGGTAACGCATTGTACAAATCAGATAAAAAGGAAGCGGCAGTACAGGCTTATGAGAAGGCAGAAATTATAGCAACAAAACCAGTTGAAAAGAGCAATGCATCTTATAACAAAGCTGTAGTGTTTCAAAATAATAAAAAATTGGAGGAGTGTATAAACGCTTACAAAAATGCCTTAAAACAAGACCCTACAAATGAAGATGCAAGGCATAATTTGCAAATAGCTTTAAAAAAACAGCAACAAGAAAAGCAAAAAGATAAGGAGGATAAAAAAGACGACAAAAAAGACAAGCAAGATAAAAAAGACGAACCAAAACCACAGCCTAGCAATATTTCTAAAAAAGATGCTGAGCAAAAATTACAAGCACTTTTGCAGAAAGAAAAAGAACTGCAAGACAAACTACACAAAGTAAATGCAGCTTCGCCTAATAGGCCCGAAAAGGATTGGTAATGTGGTATGCTGTCGTATCTTCGCAACAGATATTTAATATTTTTCAAATGAAATTTTACTGTGAATCGCTTTTTACTTACAAGCGTTTAAAAACAAGAGAAGTAAAAGTTGGTAACCTGCTTATTGGTGGTAATAACCCTGTGCGTATACAAACAATGACCACAACCGATACAATGGATACGGATGCCACTGTGGCACAAACAATACGTTGTATAGAAGCTGGTGCGGAGCTGGTGCGCATAACAGCCCCATCTAGAAACGAAGCAGAAAACTTGCAAAATATAAAAAACGAATTGCATAAGCGTGGATATTTTGTGCCACTCGTAGCCGATATTCATTTTACACCCAACGCCGCAGAAATAGCCGCAAAAATTGTAGAGAAAGTGAGGGTGAACCCGGGTAATTATGTAGATAAAAAAAAGTTTGAACAAATTGACTATACCGATGCAGAATATGCAGAAGAAATAGATAGAATAAAAGAGCGTTTTACCCCTTTAGTACTTATTTGCAAAGAGCATGGCACAGCCATGCGCATAGGTACAAACCATGGTAGCTTAAGCGATCGTATAATGAGCAGGTATGGCGATACGGCTGTAGGAATGGTAGAGAGTGCTATGGAGTTTCTTCGTATTGCTCGTGGCGAAGATTATCACAACATCATTTTGAGCATGAAGAGTAGTAACCCGCTCGTAATGGTACAAGCATATAGGTTGCTTATTGTACACATGCAAGAGGAGTTTGGTGAATGTTATCCATTGCACTTAGGCGTTACAGAAGCAGGCGATGGGGAAGATGGAAGAATAAAATCTGCCATTGGTATTGGAAGTTTAATGGAAGATGGCATTGGAGATACGATACGAGTAAGCCTTACTGAAGATCCAGAATTTGAGATTCCTGTTTGCAAAGATTTGGTAGAGCGGTATGCAGAAGACAGTGGGCAGTTGCCAGTGAGCAATGGGCAGTTGGCTTACACTCCTTTTGAATATACAAGAAGAACTACCCATGCAGTAAATAATTTAGGAGGAAAAAATGTGCCGATTGTAATGGCAGATTTTATGATGGCTAAAAATATTGCTGCGGCAGATTTAGATGTGATTGGATACAGATATGATGCTACATCGGATAAATGGAATATAGCGGATGCTGCTGCAGATTATATTTATACAGCAGATAAGTTGATTGATTTTGCATTGCCAGGAACCTTGAATACAGTTTGCAATTATAAGATATGGCAAAATGCGGTAACAGATGAGCGCAAATGTTTTCCATTATTTACAGCATACGAATTTTTGGCAGCAACAAAAAAACATACAATTTTAAATTTCATTTCGGTTTGTGTGGATGATGATAATGCTGTATTGATAAAAAAAGTGCAAGATGACCAAACCGTAGTTTTATGTATTTATTCGAGTAAGAAAAATGCCCTTCAGCAAATGCGTTTTTTTATAAATGAGTTGATGAAACAAAAAACAAATTGCCCTATTGTGATTGCTGTAGAAAGTATGCAAACCAATATTGATGCGCAATTGATAGCATTTAGTGCTACGGCAGGAGGCCTTTTATTGGATGGTATGGGAGATGGGATTTGGCTAATAAATGACCCTGCCAATATGGTGAATGATAAAGTGAGTGGTAGAACTTATTTAGCTACCAATAACAATCACCAATTCTTAAACAACACATCCTTTTCAATATTGCAAGCAGTGCGCACCCGTATTTCTAAAACAGAATATATAAGTTGCCCTAGCTGTGGAAGAACATTGTTTGATTTGCAAGAAACAACTTCTAAAATTAGAAACGTAACCAATCATTTAAAAGGATTAAAAATAGCGGTGATGGGCTGTATCGTAAATGGCCCAGGCGAAATGGCGGATGCCGACTTTGGATATGTGGGTAGTGGTGTGGGTAAGATAACTTTATATAGAGGCAAAGAAGTAGTAAAGAAAAATATTAACAGCGAAATAGCAGTAGATGAATTGATAAATTTATTGAAAGAAAGCGGTGTATGGATTGAGGCATAAAGTGTATTCCTACAATTTATATTGTTTGTTTTACGGGTTTATGTAAAGTTTTATAAGCTACAAATACACTGACTAAAATAAGTACAGAACCCAAAGCAAATGCTGCTCCTGAAAAATGAAAGGGAGCTTTAGGTCCAGTAAAATAAGAGAACAACCCCGTCATAAGCAATGGCCCAATAATAGATGTAATGCTTATTAAACTGGTGAGTGCACCCTGTAATTCTCCTTGTTCATTTGGAGGCACACTGCCGGAAATAATGGATTGTAAAGCTGGTCCACAAATACCACCCAAGCAATAGGGAATAAGAAATAAAAACATCATCCAAGTTTGGGATGCAACGGCGAAAAGTATGAGCCCAAAGGCATACAATAGTAATCCATAGTAAACACTTTTTTCATTGCCTATTTTTGGATTTATTACCCTTATGAGTAAGCCTTGAACCAAGCCCACCAAAATTCCTACAACAGCTAGGGAAATTCCAATCATTTTTTCATTCCAATGTAATTTTTCCATTCCAAAAAATCCCCAATTGCTTTGTACGGCATGTGAGGCAATATAAATAAGAAAAAACGAAAGTATTAATCCGCCAATATTAGGATATTTTTTTAATTTTATTAAAGACAAAAAGGGAATAGCCGTTTTAAAATTAAACGACCTTCTATTTTCTTTGCTTAATGATTCTGGTAATATAAAATATCCATATAAGAAATTTATTAAGCTTAAACCAGCAGCTACCATAAACGGAATACGAGCGCCTAACGAACCAAGTAGCCCACCTATGAGAGGCCCCACAACAAATCCAATACCAAAGGCTGCACCAATCATTCCAAAATTTTGTGCCCTATTTTCTTTGTTACTAATATCTGCAATATATGCAGTGGCAGTTGTAATACTTGCACCACCAACACCAGCTATAGCTCTACCAACAAATAACAACCCAATGGTAGGGGCAAAAGATAAAAACAAATAATCTATTGCTAAGCCAAATAAAGCGAACAGTAATATGGGCCTTCTCCCAAATTTATCGCTAAGCCCGCCAAGAATGGGGGAGAATATAAATTGCATACCAGCATAGGTAGCCGTAAGCCAACCGCCCCATTTTGCAGCTTCACTTACAGAGCCATGTATTAGCTCTTCTATAAGTTTTGGTAGTACAGGTATAATAAGCCCAAGGCCAGTAACATCTATCACTATCGTAAAAAAAATAAACCCTATTGCAGCTTTTCTATTCATTTTTTGTAATCCTGTTTGCAAAAATGCGCTTAATTATCTACTTCTTAATAAGATTTACTTATTCTATATATTTTTTTTCTGTTTTGTAACTTTTTATTGCCTACTTGCGTTAAGCTATAAACAATCAATTTGATGTAACTTTATTTCTTAAGATTATTAACCACTTCATGACAGAAAAAGAATATAACGAATGTGTAAAATTATATGCAGATAATGTATATCGTTTTATCCTTAAAAATCTTCGAAATGAAGAAGATGCTAAGGATGTGGTTCAGGGAGCTTTCGAAAAAATGTGGGTTAATAGGTTGCAAGTAGATAATTTGAAATGCAAAAGTTTTTTGTTTACAGTTGCTTATAATACAATGATAGATCATATTCGTAAGAACAAACGCATAGTACTTAAAGATGATTTTGGCGAAACAGCCATTGGGAGTAATCACCAACAGCATAATTCAAAACGAATTTTGCAAGAAGCCTTAAGCAAATTAAGTGAGAAAGAAAGGAGCCTTGTAATGTTGAAAGATTATGAAGGGTATAATTATGCTGAGATTGGAGAAATTACTGGATTAAATGAAAGCCAAGTAAAAGTTTACTTGCATAGAGCAAGATTACAATTGAGAGAATATATTGTGAAAGTGGAAAATGTTATTTAAAAAAAAGTAGATAAAAAATGCTCATCAACCGAAATAATTACGAAGACTTTTTTCTGCTTTATGCAGATGGAGAGTTGCGTGTAGATGAACGCAAAGCGGTAGAAGACTTTATAGCAGAAAATGAAGATTTGAGGATAGAACTTGATCTAATAAAAGCTACGGTACTTCCTGCGGAAGAAATTTTATTTACTGATAAAAGTTTTCTATATAAAGAAATAATTTTTGATAGTTTATTACAAGAGAAATTGCTTTTAAAGCTTGATGATGAACTTGCTGTAAAAGAAATGGAATCAGTGAATGCATTGCTTTCAACAAATGTAGATGTAAATAGGGAATATGGTATTTTGCTAAATACAAAATTAGATGCAAATGAAACTATTGTATTTGAACACAAATATTTGCTATATAAAAAGGAAAGATATAATGTGGTTGCGTTTAGGTTTGCAAGATGGGCTGCTGCGGCTATTTTGATTGGGTTTGCATTGTTTTTTGGAGAAAAAGTATTTAACAAGAAAAATAATATTGTATCCGAAATAGCTATTGAGCCAAAAGTAAAAAGCAAAAAAGCGATAGCAAACAATGATGTAGATAATGCAATTGCAAAACAACTAGAAAATGAAATTGTAAATGAAAAGTTGGCAGTTGTAGAAGAGATAGATGGCGATAAAAAGCAATCAAACAATAATAAAAATGCTTTAGCAATACATAATAAAATTTCTCCTACAAACTTGTCGGTATCTAAAGAAAATAATATAGTTGAAAAACAAGAACAGCTTGTGTTAGTAAAAAAAGTGCAACCTAGCTTAGACGTTCCTGAGCGGATTACTAAAGATTTATCTAATCAGCAAATAGCAGGAATAAGGAATATAGAAAAACCCAAGTTAGCTGTAGTAGATAATAATATTGTACCATTGGAAAATACATACAAACAGGCATTGGCCATTACTGAAATTGAAAGAAGCGAAAATAAGATTTTGTACATGGATGAGGATGATATAAAAAGATCTAAAGCAGGTGGTTTCTTTAGAAAAGTAAAAAGATTTGTAGAACGTACAGCAAATATAAAAACAGGAAATAGCTTACAAATAGCTGGCTTTGAGATAGCGGCTAAATAATCAATAATTATAAACATAAAATTAGACAAATGAAAAGGCTTTACTTTTTAGCAGCACTTTGTGCACTAGCTTCAACAACTTTTGCTCAGCAACCAACCCCCAATGACTCCATGAGCGTAAAGAAGAATAATGATACCATTCGAGTTGGTAATATTCTTATCATAAAGAGGCGTTTAAAAACACCTAAAAGCGATTCGACAACCGTAATGGCTGATATTGATTTCAAAAAGAAAAACAACCGTAAGAGCACCAATTATGCAGTATTTGATTTGGGTTTTGCAAATTGGACAGATAAAACCAACTATGCAAATACGGGTAGTTTTGTAGTAAATAAACCAGGTGCAAATCCATTCTCAGTCGATGATTTAAAGCCACGTGGGGGTAAAAGTATTAATGTGAATATTTGGTTTTTTATGCAAAAATATGCGTTGGTAAAAAGGAATATAAACTTTAAATATGGCCTAGGATTAGAGCTCAATAATTATCATTTTCGGTCTCCAATAAGCTTCAAAGAAGGTGGGCCAGTTCCTTATTCTGTGGGTGGCGTTATAGCAAATGCTCCTTTCGTTTTTAGAGATACAATTGCATTCTCCAAAAACAAGCTTGCTGCAGATTATTTAACTGTGCCTGTTATGTTAAATTTTGCAACCAACCGTAAACCTGGTAGACCTGCCCTAAGTGCTAGTTTTGGTGTAAGTGCTGGCTATTTGTACAGCCAAAGAAACAAGCAACAAAGTAACGAGCGTGGCAAACAAAAAAACAAGGGAGACTATAATATGGAGCGTTTTAAATTGAGCTACATTGGGGAGTTGGGCCTTGGTTCTGTAAGATTGTATGGATCCTATAGCCCCAAATCTATTTTTGAAAAAAGCTTTGATCTGCGTCCTTACAATATTGGGATTAGATTCAGTAATTGGTAATTATATTTTAAATGGAATTTGCGCCCTACTTTTTTGTTGAAAGTGGGGCTTTTTTATAAACTTTTCCCCAATTACAATTTTTATAACAAATTGGTGTTTTACAATTCTGTATTTTTAACGTCTAATATTCCAATTCATATTGTAATTAAAAATGGCTTTAATCGTGAGAATTGTAAAATATCAAAAATGAAAAACCCTTTTAGTCTTTTACTTTCAGCTATACTATTTTTAGTAGCTTTCTCAGCTTTTGCGCCAGCAGATAATACTTTTCGGTCGTTAAAGAAAAGGCAGGCAAAAAAATCTTTTCACCTCGTAAATGGTACAAATCCGTATTATATTATTGTTTCTAAAAGAGATTATGAATTGAAAGTGTTTGATGAAGAAGGCTGGTATGCAACTTATCCCATCGTTTTTGGCAGTAAAGATCTTGGCGATAAAATGCGAGAAGGAGATAAAAGAACACCAACTGGCTCATTTAAAGTTATTATGAAAAAGATTAATAACAAATGGGGGCAAGAGCTTTTATTAGATTATCCCAATGAGGAAAGTTATCGCAGGTTTAAAGAAAGAAAAACAAAAGGACTCATACCTGCAAATGCACGTATAGGCAATGGTATTGCAATACATGCTACAAGAAAAGAAGAAGAATGGACAATAGATAATTTTTACAACTGGACGGATGGGTGTGTGTCTGTTAAATATTCTGAAATGTCAGATTTATATAGTTACATTCCGGTGGGTACACCAGTAACAATACAACCTTAATAAGGCAATTGCAGCATAATTTTAAGAAAACAACATTCCATCTCCCATGTTCGTTCTGGGAGTTCTTCCCAAATGTTTGTAGGCTTTTTCTGTAACTTCCCTTCCTCTAGCAGTACGCATTATAAAACCTTCCTTTATCAAAAAAGGTTCATATACCTCCTCGAGTGTGCCAGGCTCTTCGCCTACTGCAGTTGCTATTGTTGTAATACCTACTGGCCCTCCTTTAAATTTATCAATGATGGTGCTCAATATCCTATTATCCATTTCATCTAATCCGTAAGCATCTACATTCAATGCATTTAACGCATGTTCGGTAATATTCATATCTATAATACCATTTCCGAGAACTTGAGCAAAATCTCTAACTCGGCGCAATAGACCATTGGCAATACGAGGTGTACCCCGGCTTCTACCAGCAATTTCAGCTGCGGCATCGCTTGTTATTTTAGAATTTAAAATGCCTGCGCTTCGTAATAAAATATTTGTCAATGTTGCGGCGTCATAATATTCAAGCCTACTTTTTATCCCAAAACGGGAAAGTAAAGGAGAGGTAAGCAATCCACTTCGGGTAGTAGCTCCAATTAGTGTAAAAGGGTTGATATCTATTTGAATACTTCTTGCAGCAGGACCACTATCTATCATAATATCTATTCGATAATCTTCCATTGCAGCATACAAGTACTCTTCTACTACATTGCTAAGCCTATGTATTTCATCAATAAATAATACATCGTTGGTTTCTAGGTTTGTGAGCAAGCCTGCCAAATCACCTGGCTTTTCTATTACGGGCCCACTAGTTTCCTTAATATTTACGTTTAATTCGTTGGCAACAATTCTACTGAGTGTAGTTTTCCCTAATCCGGGAGGGCCATGAAATAAAATATGATCTAACGCTTCTCCACGAAGTTTTGCAGCTTTAATAAAAATGCGAAGATTGTCAATGGTTTGAGGTTGCCCTGCAAATTGGGCTATTTCACTTGGTCGTATGTTGTTTTCAAATTCTTTGTCGGCTGCACTCTGTTTATTTGAATCTGTATTTAAATTGGGATTTGCCATACTGTAAAAATAAACAATTTAATTGCCACCAATGTTTTTTGAAGAATAATTAACCACGAATGCACGATTAAAATATAAAATAAAATTTTTGTGCATTCGTAACATTAAATTAAAAATCCCCCAAGGAAACCTTGAGGGACATAATTAAAAACTAAAATGTTTATTTGGAAGATACTTTGGCGGCGGTTCTTCTATCTCTAGCCATACCTTCTTTGTCGCCAGCTTTTGCTACAGCAAATTCAGAGCCATAACCAAGGGCCTCTTTAATTTGTGCAGCTCCAGCACCATAGGCAATAATGTCTTTCATTAATTTATTGACTCTACTTTGTGATAACGCTTTGTTTTTTTCTGCATCATCCGTAACATCGGTATAGCCTCCAATTTTTAATACAGCAGTAGGGTATGCTTTTAAAATAGCGGCAATATTTTTTATTTGTGCCATAGCTTTTGGAGTTGCATATGCTGTTTTACCAAATACAAATTGCACATCATGCATATTAAACCAATTTGCCTTTTTATTTACAGTATCTACAGTGCCGTTCTTTAAAAAATTAACCAAAGTGTTTTCAAATCCATTGACAGCTACTCCAGTTAATTTTACGCCACCAGGCAATTCTACATCGCCTAATGTACCCAAATCATAATTTACAACACCCGTAATTGAATCAACCGTTATTTTAGGCATATCTACCAAAGCTGCTTCAATAGTCGTTTCTTTAGAAGTGGGATATGCATTGGTTGTATCTACACCAGTCGTTACAGTTTCTGTATTATCTGGTTTGGTGCATCCTTCATTAAAGAAATAATAAGATGCAGTAGCCAAACCAATGAGCAATATTAATGGTAACAGCCATTTTATTCCACTAGAGGCTTTTTCCGCTACGTTGTCATAAGGGCAAGATTTAGATGTAAAATTTATTGAAGTGATTACAATATTAATTAAAAAGATGATATTCACAGTGTGGTAATTATTTCTTTAATACCTCTCAACAGCAATATTTACCATTAATACCATTAAAAAGGCATATAAATTACATCAAAATATACATTTGCTAAGTATGAAAAGACAAACAAGATATTGGTTATGCCAATTTTTAGGTTGGGGCGGGCTCGTAATGATTAACTTGTTCATTGCTTACAGGTATGCCCCAGAAACTTACTTAACGCCGGATGCTAAACGTAATCTTTTTTTTCTTAGCCTCTTTTTAGAATTTATTTCTTTTGTTTTTTTTACCCATCTCCTTAGGCTTTTCTTAAAAAAACTCAAATGGATAAACTTTTCTTCGGAGAAAGTTTTCTTCATGTTTTTTTTAGCAACGTCCATTATTTCTTTGGCTAGCTTTTATAGTGTTTATTTTTTTGAAAAATTATTGCCCAATACTTTTGACGATTACGAAAAAAATGAACGTAAGGAAAAGGCAATTTCGATGGAAAGGGATTTGAATATAGCTGATTACTATAATTATGAAAAGAATAATGTACTAGATTCCACAAAATACAAGGCCTTTTTAAAAATAAAGAAATCTACAAGTTGGTACAGAGATAACAAAAGTAATTGGCAATTTGAGGAGCAACGAAAAGGTAAAAATTTTGGTGGGTTGTTTTTCTCCTTTATTTTAGTTTCCATATGGCTGCTTATTTACCTTGTTTGGCATTATGTAGATAGAAATAGGAATAATGAATTGGATAAGCTTAGGCTAGAGGGATTGGTAAAATCATTGGAATTAAAAACAATTAAGTCTCACATAAATCCGCACTTTATTTTTAATGCTTTGAATAGCATTAGGGCATTGGTTGATGAAAATCCATCTCGTGCACGAACAGCCATTACCGAATTAAGTAATATTTTGAGGAGTAGCTTGCAAGCGGAGAAAATGGAAACAGTACCTCTTGAACAAGAATTAGATATTGTACAAGATTACCTTGCACTGGAACACATGCGATTTGAAGAAAGGCTAAAAATAGAAATGCATATTGATCCAGATACACTTTCTCAACCTATTCCACCAATGATGTTACAAAACCTAGTTGAGAATGCTATAAAACACGGAATAAGCAAAGATGTAAATGGGGGTACAATCATAATTCGTTCTTATTTTAAAGAAAACCGCCACGAAATTATAGTACAAAACACAGGTAATCTTTCGCCATTGAAGAAGGGCGATTCGGCGGGTTTTGGCATAAAAGGAACGCAGGATAGGTTAAATTTACTTTACCATGATAAGGCACATTTTGAAATTGAAGAGAAAGCTGGCAATATGGTTGAATCAAAAATAGTAATGCCCGTAAAAGAAATTCTTAGTAAGATATAAAATTGTAAAATTATAAAATTATAAAAAATGTATAAAGCACTTATTATTGATGATGAAAGGCTTGCAAGAAATGAACTGAAAAAACTGCTAGTAGATTTTTCTGAGATTGATATAATTGGAGAAGCTGCTAATGCAAAAGAAGGGATAGAAAAGATTGAAAGCCTAATGCCGGATCTTATTTTTCTTGATATACAGATGCCGGGTAAAACAGGTTTTGATATGTTACAAGAATTGGATAGAGCGCCACATGTAATTTTTACAACAGCTTACGACGAATTTGCTTTAAAAGCCTTTGAGGTAAATGCATTGGATTATTTAATGAAGCCGATAGAACCAAAACGGCTAAAAGATGCCATTTTCAAATTGCAACAAGCAGAAGAAAAAGAAATGGCTGCGTCACTTATTGGTTCGAATAGGGGTATGCTTGGTGAAAATGACCAGGTTTTTGTAAAAGATGGAGAGCGTTGTTGGTTTGTAAAATTGGGTGAAGTTAGACTGTTTGAAAGCGTAGGTAATTATGCAAAAGTTTTCTTTGGTACAAACAAGCCACTCATATTAAAATCGCTCAATGCACTAGAAGAAAGATTAGACGAAAGGGTGTTTTTTAGAGCCAACAGAAAACATATCATTAACCTTCGTATGATAGAAAAAGTAGAGCCTTTTTTTAATGGGGGTTTAATGCTTGACTTGAAAGGCGGTGAAAAAATAGAAGTGAGTAGAAGGCAAGCGGTTAAGTTTAAGGAGATGATGAGCCTGTAAACTGTTTGGTGTTTATTGTTTGGTGTTCTTAAGCTCTTCTTAGGTTCGTTTTTTTTTAACTGGTTTGGGCTTTTTTTAATGATTTTATTCAATAAATCAATTCTGGTATGTCTTTTAAATATTTAATACTTTTTTTTGTTTCAATTTCATCGGGTACTATATCATTTGCCCAGCAAGTAGATAAATATTTTAGTGCTACCGAGGCATTAAGAATAGAAAGTTTTTTGGCTTCAGATGAAATGCGTGGCCGTAAAACGGGCACTCCAGAAATAGATAAAGCGGCTGATTTTATAAGTGAGGAATTTAAAAAAGCAGGGCTAAAAACTTTCAATGGATTGCAAACTTTTAAACAATCGTTTACAAATATTCGCACAAAATTTATTGCGGCAGATGTTACTGTAGATAGATTAAAAGTAGAAGCGTCCAATATAATTGCTATCACTACCGATTCTTTGGTAAAAATTAATGAAAGGTCTGATTTTAAAATAGTAACCATTGACAGCAACGATAATTTATTCTTGCAAGCACAAAGTATTTTAAGTGAAATGAAAAACCAGGTTGTATTTGTAAATACTGCTTTTAAAAAAGATTTTTTTAAACTAAAGCGATTTAAACGTGATGGGTTAAAAACAAATTATTCGGTTGTTTTTGTTTTAAGCAATACCCACGATACTTACGATATTGAGGTGCAGCACCGTATAACAGAAATAAATTTTACCAATGTAGTAGGAGTGCTGCCAGGTAAAAGTAAAAAAGATGAAATGGTGGTTTTCTCGAGCCATTATGATCATTTAGGCGTGGGTAAACCCAACGCTGCTGGCGATTCTATTTACAATGGGGCCAATGATGATGCCGCAGGAACTACAGGCGTAATCATGCTTGCAAATTATTTTGCTAAACAAAAAAGCAATGAACGAACCTTAGTGTTTGTAACATTTACCGCCGAAGAAATTGGTGGTTTTGGTTCTCAATATTTTTCAAAAAATATAGATGCAGATAAAGTGGTAGCCATGTTTAATGTAGAAATGATAGGTACAGAAAGCAAATGGGGTAAAAACAGCGCTTATATAACTGGTTTTGAAAAGTCGGATTTTGGGAAAATATTACAGAAAAATTTGGAAGGAACCGCTTTTCATTTTGAACCCGATCCTTACCCAAAAGAAAATTTATTTTATAGAAGTGATAATGCTACATTGGCAGCACTAGGCGTTCCTGCGCACACCATTTCTACTTCTAAAATGGATAATGAACCCAACTACCACAAATTATCCGATGAAGTATCTTCTTTAGATATGGATAATATGGCCGAAGTAATAAAAGCAATAGCACTAAGTAGTAAAACAATTATTAGTGGGAAGGATACGCCTACGAGGGTGGAGAAAATTAATTAATTTGATTGTGGGGTTTTTACTGGTACACTATGCACCGCCGCAGCAATCTCTTTTATAAGGTTTGCATCTTTTTCTATGGCGTTGCCTACCACAATCACATCGGCCCCTGCTTTACAGTTTAGGTAAGCTTTTTCTGCTGTAGTAATACCCCCTCCAATAATAAGTGGTACATCAATGCAACTCGATACTTTTTGTATCATTGATTCTGAAATGGCACGTTTGGCACCACTGCCCGCATCCATATAAATTAATTTCATGCCCAGCATTTCTCCGGCCATAGCTGTACACATGGCAATTTCATTTTTATCGGAAGGAAGAGGAGATGCATTACTAATGTAAGAAACAGTTGTAGGTGCTCCTCCATCAATAACCATATACCCCGTAGGCATTATTTCTAAGCCACTTTTCTTTACCACCGGTGCAGATACCACATGTTGCCCTATTAGCAATTCTGGATTGCGCCCGCTTATTAGGCTTAAATATAAAAGAGCATCGGCATATTTACTTACTTGCGAAGGACTACCAGGAAAAAGTATAACAGGAATTGTACAACTGCGTTTGATGAGTTGAACGCATTCATCTAAATAATTAGAAATAACCAAACTCCCGCCTACTAAAAAGTAATCTACTTTGGCATCAAGTGAGCGCTTTATTAGGTCTTCCACACTATTATCATTAACCTTATCGGGGTCAATAAGAACAGCAAACGATTTTTTGCTTAGCCTTTTTCTTTCAGTAAGTGATTGATAAATATTGTTCAACATAAAACTGCGCTCGTTTCATGCAAAAATGCTTGTTTTTTTCTTATTATCGAAATATTAACCATACAAATAATATAGATAGCCCGTTTTCCTACCAATATTGAGTAATTTTGAAGGATATGACACCGGATTTTACAAACGAAATTAAATTTAAAACGGCTCGCAGTGGTGGCAAAGGGGGGCAGAATGTGAACAAGGTGGAAACCATGGTAGAGGGATATTGGCAAGTAGAAGCAACCGAATATTTTAATACAGATGAAAAAAAGTTATTAATTGAAAAACTTTCCAATAAGATAAATGCGGATGGAAATCTGCTAGTAAAAAGCCAAGCCCATCGTACCCAACTTGCCAACAAGGCTGAGGTTATTAAAAAGATCAATGCTTTCGTAACAAAAGCATTGATTATACCTAAAAAAAGGAAACCTACCAAAATACCCAAAGCGGTAATTGCAAAAAGATTAGAAACTAAAAAGAAAACTGCCGAAATAAAGCAAGGACGAAAAAAAATATCGGGAAATGAATAAGCATTTTTTATTATGGGGAATTATTTTCTGTTCTATTAATTGTTCTGGGCAAAAAAAAATTGCCCTATACTTTGAAAATATAGCAAATGGAAAAAAAATTGTACTAAATGATTGTGTATATAGCAATATTTTTGGAGAAAAATATACAATAACTAAATTGAAATATTACGTGAGTAATATTTGCTTTGTTACAAAAGCAGTATCAGAAATAGATAAAAAAGTATATTTAATAGATGCATCGAAAGGCGATTCAATTGTAAAAAGAGTTGGAAGAAAAATAAAAGGTATTTCTTTTCTATTAGGTGTGGATAGCGCTTTAAATTGCAGTGGTGCCCAAAGCGGTACATTAGACCCTCTCAACGATATGTTTTGGACATGGAACAATGGTTATATAATGTTCAAGTTAGAAGGGAAATCAGATACATCCAAAGCTGATAAAAATAGAATAGAACAACATATTGGCGGTTATAAAGGCGCTTATAAAACAATGAGAAAAATATTTATCCCTATAGATGAAAAATATTTTATGAACAAAAATTCTTTGACTATTCAATTAAACCTAGATGAATATTGGAAAGGGATAAACGAAATTCGTATTGCGGAAAATCCCGTTATTGCAGCGCCTGGTGTATTGGCAAAAAAAGCAGCCGATAATTTTACAAAAATATTTTCTATAAAAAATTGAAGATAAGGATTACCATATTTCTTTCATTATTTATTGCTGTATCGCTTTTATTTATTGGTGCAAGCAAAAAAATGCAAGTGCCAACGCCTATTGCTTTCATTATTCCAAAAGGGTTTCCTAAACCGGCTACTAATATTTTTGCAAAAAATAAATTGACAGAGGAGGGTTTTCTCTTAGGCAAAAAATTATTTTATGATGCCAGATTAAGTAAAGACGGCGAAGTAAGTTGTGCAAGTTGTCATCAACAATTTGCGGCTTTTGCTACATACGACCACGATTTAAGCCACGGGGTATTCAATAGTTTTAGTAACCGAAATGCACCAGCACTTATTAACCTAGCTTGGATGAAGGAATGGCATTGGGATGGGGGAATCAATCATTTAGAAAACCAACCTCTTTCGCCCTTAAGTGCTACAAATGAAATGGGGGAAAAATTAGATACTGTTTTGATGAAAATAAAAGCAGATACAAGTTATCGTCGTATGTTTAAATTGGCATTTGGCGATGCAAATATTACTTCAGAGCGAATGCTAAAAGCAATTACACAATTTGTAGGAAGCCTTGTAAGTGCCAATAGCAAGTACGACAAAGTAAAAAGGGGAGAAGACAAATTTATTTTGCCCGAAGAAAAGGGGTACGAAATTTTTAAGGCAAATTGTAATACTTGCCACATAGAACCACTTTTTACGGACAATAGTTTTAGAAACAACGGTATTACACTTAACCGATTTAAAGATGTGGGAAGGCAAGGAATTTCTTTGGACAATAAGGATTCCTTAAAGTTTAAGGTGCCCACATTGCGTAACGTCGGACTTACACTTCCATATATGCATGATGGCCAATTGAAGGTATTGGATAAAGTAATAGCCCATTATACTAGCTTAGATACGGCACTCAAAAATCTTGATCCATTGCTGAAGCGGAAACTAATATTAACAGATAAAGAAAAAAAGCAATTGGAAATGTTTTTATATACATTGACGGATACTAGTTTTACAAAAAATAAAAGATATGCTCTGTAGGTACTCGCCTCTACGTAGGTACTCGCCTGTGGTAGGTACTCGCCTGTGGCGAGTACAGCAGAGAACCCGCCATAGGCAGGTTGCTACAAGTAGGTACTCGCCTGTGGTAGGTACTCGCCTGTGGTAGGTACTCGCCTGTGGCGAGTACTACTCGCCTGTGGCGAGTACAGCAAAAGAATTCGCCACAGGCGAATTCCTACAATCCAATTCATTACTTTTGAAAAAATAAATAATCATTGAGCCTATTGTGGTAGGTACTCGCCTGTGGCGAGTACTACGTAGAACCCGCCACAGGCGGGTTCCTACAGGCGAGTACGGCAAAAGAATTTGCTACAGACGAATTCCTACAAACCAATTCATTACTTTTGAAAAAAATAATTATTCATTGAGCAGCATAAAAAAATTAGTCGGAGAAACATTGTGGTATGGAGGAAGCACGATTATAGCACGATTTTTAAACTATTTACTTACACCTTTTCTCACTTATAATTTAGCCGAAAAAAGCGATTTTGGTAAAATTGGTTTGATATATTCTTTGATACCAATCTTTAATGTAATTTTTACTTATGGCTTCGAAACTGCTTATTTTCGTTTTGCAGGTAACAAAGAAAACAACAAAAATATTTATAGTACTGCTGCACTTTCATTATTTGTATCTACCTTATTATTCACAGTTGTATTATGGGCCAATAAACACTTATTGGGGCAAAGTATAGGGCTAGATGCCTTTCCTACAATCATTAAGTTAATGATTTTAATTATTGCTGTAGATACACTTGCTGCTATACCCTTTGCAAAACTTAGGCAAGATGGAAGACCTGTAAAATATGCTGCTGCTAAAATAATAGGCATTGTAGCAAACATTGCGCTGACCTATTTTTTTGTAAAATATTGCCCAAAAAATTATACAAAAGACAATTGGGTGTCTGTTATTTATGATCCTTCTGTAAATGTAGTTACATATGTAGTTTTTGCAAATCTTGTACAATCTATCATTACATTACTTTTTCTAGCTAGAGAAATTTTGCAAATACGATTTAAGTTTAATAAACAGCTATGGAAGCAAATGATGGTATACGCCATGCCATTGATTTTAGTAGGTATGGGAGGTGTTATAAATGATACCATGAATAGGATAATGCTTCGGTGGTGGCTACCAGGCAATGAAGTATTTAGGGAAGCCCAAGTAGGCGTTTTTAATGCTTGTGCAAAGCTTGCTATTCTAATAACTTTATTTGTACAGGCTTTTAAAATGAGTGCAGAGCCATTTTTCTTTAAGCAAGCCGAGGCTGGCAATCCGCAAAAAATATATGCAAGGGTTATGAAATTTTTTGTAATTATTCTTTCTGTTGCTTTTCTTGCGGTAAGCTTATTTATGTCTATTTGGAAATACTTTATTGGACCCCAGTATAGGGAAGGATTGCCTATCGTGCCCATATTGCTATTAGCCAATATTTTTTTAGGTATATATTATAACCTTACGGTATGGTACAAACTTAGCGATAAAACAATTTATGGGGTATGGATAACCCTTATTGGATCTGCATTATCTGTTTTAATAAATTATATTTTTATTCCTCGCTATGGGCTTATGGCTTGTGCTTGGGCTACATTCTTTTGCTACGGCACCATGATGACTGTATCTTTTATTTGGGGGCAAAAACACTACCGTATTCCATATGCTTGGAAAAAATTGGTTGCCTATATTTTAATTGTAGTGATAATATTTTTTATTCATAAAGGAATAACACATTTTATTACAAATAGCTATTTTAGTTTTGGGCTTGCAGCTTTTTTACTATTACTGTATTGCCGTTTTATAACTATTGTGGAGCACAAAGAATTTATGAAATTGCCTGTAATTGGAAAGTATTTTGTACAGCCAAAAACTGTTAAATAGTGAAACGCTTGCTCCGATATTTGCTCAAGCGTCCCCTTTTGTGGTTGGCAAATAAATTCTCTTCGGCACCTAAAAGAAAAATAGTTTTCCATTCGCTCTCCAAATTATACGCTCGAGCTACAAAAGAAAAAGATAGCAAAGTAAAGGTTTTGATACCTGATTTACTTAGCGCAAAGTTTATCATTTTTAGTGACCAACACAAAGGTGATAGAAGCGCAGCCGATGATTTTAAAACCAATGAGCAGAATTACCTAGCAGCATTAAATTACTATAATGAAAATGGTTTTTCTTTCATAAACCTTGGCGATAGCGAAGAGCTATGGAAATTTGGAGCAGAAAAAATATTGCCGTTAAACAAAGTTGCTTTAGCGGCAGAAGCTGCTTTTCAGCCAGATAGGTTTTATAAAACTTTTGGTAATCATGATTTAATTTGGAAAAACCAACCGGATGTTTTTTTATTATTAAGAAATTACTTTACCATGCCATTGAATGTGTATGAAGGCATTGTGTTAAAACTAAAAACAAGTTTGGGAGAATTAAATATATTTCTTACACATGGACACCAGGGCGATACCATGAGCGATAACAATGGCTTTAGCACTTGGCTTGTAGCGCATTTGTGGCTGCCATTACAGCGATTTCTCGATATCAACATTAATACACCAAGCAAAGATTTTTCTATGCGCAATGAACACAATATTATGATGAGTGAGTGGAGTAGCCGTAAAAAGAATTTAATATTGGTTACAGGGCATACACATTGCCCTGTGTTTGCTACAGGCAAATATTATGACCACCCTTCTAATTATATTCCTGGCAGAGAACCAGCACATGTAAAGCCTAGTTATTTTAATACAGGCTGCTGCTGTTATGCCGATGGTGATATTACAGGAATAGAAATAGACAATGGTTTTATAAGACTAATTAAATGGAACGAGTTAGATAACAACCCTACCAGAAAAATATTGGAAGAAATAGAAATAGAGAATTTGATGAGTGATTTGCAATAAATTGTTACCAACAAAGAATTTTATTTGTTATCTAATATACTATCCAATTGATACTCCATTTTTATCAATGCATCTGCCATTTCGGTATTGAGCATACTATTTCCTTGGCCTCCTGCATTTTGGGTGGCATACCAAATAATTACCATGGCAATATAATCTTGCATATCCTTTCCGGCAAATTGTGTTTTAAATTCCACAATCTTGTCATTTATCATCTTCACTGTTTTGCGAATTATTTCCTCATCGCTTTCAGTGGTTTTTATGCGGTAAGTTCTATCGCCAATTACAATATTTATAGGAATCAATTCACTCATTCTACATTGTGTTTATGACTGAGTAAGGAAATACATTTATCTATATTTTTTATATAGCCATTTATTTTTTGTTCCATTTCTTTTTTCTCCTGAGCATCCATTTTATCTAGAGAAGCTTTTAAGATTAATTGCTCTTGCCTCAAGGTTGCTATGTGTTCATTTTGCTCATTGTCTTTTTCTTGTAATATTTCAACAAGTTTTTTTAATTGTTCATTCTCCGATTGCAACATTCCATACTGCTTTAATAAGCGTTGCAGTTTTGTATTTACTTGTTTTATATGGATGCTTAGTTCTGCCAATTATTATTTTCTAATAGTTGCGTTTAATTTTTTTTCCAATGAAGTGATTATTTTATGCATCATCGCTTCCGTATCGCCATCCTCTAAAGTCTTCGTATCGTCGCTAAAGGTAAAGTTTACGGCCATAGAACGTTTGTCTTTTCCTAATTTCTCACTTTCAAAAATATCGAAAAGTTTTGTGCTTTTTAAGGCGGAAATTTTATTTTCTTTTATGGCATTTTCTACTTCGGCATAAGAAATATTTTTATCTAATATCAATGCAAGGTCTCTTTGCACTGCCGGAAATTTTGATACTTCTTTGTAGGTGATTTTATTTTTTTGTTGCAAAGCAATCACTTCATCCCAAGCTATGTCAGCAAAAAACACCTCTTCTTTTATCCCAAATTGTTTCAATATGCTTTGTGATATGCTGCCTACAGTTGCAATATTTATTTTATTAGCCAAAATATTTATTCCAAAATTTACCTCTTTATTATCTGTAACACTTATGGTAATATTTTTTAAACTAGCTAACATAAATAATTTTTCACACAAGCCTTTAAGATAATAAAAATCTGCTTTGTTGTCTTTTTGTTGCCAGCCCCCTTCTCTTATAGAACCGCAGGTATAAATGCTTAGTTGTGTTTTTTCTGTATAATTGCCTACACCACCTGTTTTATATATTTTACCGAATTCATACAATTTGAGGTCGGTATTTTTTCTGTTTAAATTGTATGCAATAACTTCTAGACCTGTTTGAAGAAGCGATGGACGCATTACATCTAAATCTGCACTCAAGCTATTTATCATCTTCACTGTGCTGCTTAAAACAGCTTCGTCATAATATTTACTATTGGTAATACTGTTTGTAAATATTTCACTGAAACCATTACCTGTTAAGTAATTTGCCATTTTTTCTTGCAATAAAGCTTTACCATCATCATTATCAGCCGATGGTGCAATGGAAATGGTTGTCGGAATTTCAATGTTATCTAGTCCATCTATACGCATTATTTCTTCTACTATATCTGCGGCTATAGAAATATCTGTTTTACTAAATGGTACATTCACCCATATCTCATCTATACCTTCTTTTTGAATTTCAAAACCAAGGGCTGTTAAAATATTTTTGATGGTATCGGCGTGGTAATTTTTGCCGCTTAGTTTTTTTAGATAATGGTACTTTAAAGCCACAGCAGTCTTTTCTGCAGGCGTTGGATATACATCAATAATATCGCTGCTTATTTCGCCACCTGCTATTTCTTTAATCATTAAAGCAGCTCTCTTCAAAACATTTACTGTGTTACTGATGTCTACTCCTTTTTCAAAACGAGTAGCAGCATCTGTACGCAAACCATGTTTTAAAGAGGTTATCCTAATTACTTCATTGTGAAACCAAGCACTTTCTAGGAAAATATTTACTGTGTCCGTGGTTACGCCGCTTGCTGCACCGCCATATACGCCTGCAATACACATATCCTCCTCCGCATTAGCAATCATCAAATCTGTTGAAAATAATTTCCTATCGGTTCCATCAAGCGTTTTAAAGATAGTGCCCTCTAAAGCATTCTTTACAATAATACTATTTCCTTTTATTTTGGCCGCATCAAAAGCATGCAGGGGTTGCCCCGTTTCATGCAAAATGAAATTGGTAATATCTACAATATTATTGATAGGCCTTAGCCCAATAGCTTTCAATTTATCTTGTAGCCAAATAGGACTTTCTGCAACTTTTATATTGCTAATGCTCAAGCCGGCATAGCGTTTGCAGCCATGTGTATTTTCTATAGATACTGCTATGGGAAGTTCATTGTTGTCTGATTTAAATCCATTTTTAAATGGAGATATAGCCCTCAGTTCTTTTTTATCGTGGTGCCACAAATAGGCACATACATCCCTTGCTACACCTAAGTGACTCATGGCATCCATGCGGTTGGGTGTTAGGCCTATTTCAAAAATAAAGTCGCTGTATGTTTCAAAAACTTCTGATGCTTTTGTACCAGGTAATAAATCATTTTTTAATACCATAATACCTGCATGGCTTTCGCCAAGTCCAATTTCATCTTCGGCACATATCATTCCAACACTTTCTATTCCTCTTATTTTTGCCTTTTTTATTTGGAATGAATCACCCTTTGAAGGATACAATGTACTACCTACCGTTGCCACAATTACTTTTTGGCCCGCGGCTACATTTTCAGCACCACATACAATTTGCAAAACATCTACTTGGCCTATATTTACAGTAGTAATTTTTAGTTTATCTGCATCTGGGTGTTTTTCGCAAGTAAGTACTTCTCCTACTACCATTCCCTCTAAACCTCCTTTCAAAGATTCGTATTTATGAAGGCTCTCCACTTCTAGCCCAATAGATGTCAATATTTTACTCAATCTTTCGGTATCTATTGTTACGGGTAGGTATTCACTAAGCCAATTGTAAGAAATAATCATTTTTTTGTGTAAAAGTTAAGTTGCGAAGATAGGAATTTTGCTGTGGGCGAAAAAGTTGGATTTTTGGGATATTCTCGTACGAAAAATCTATTTATTTTTAGACTTTATTTTGCCTACAAAAAACATTTCCACGTGCAAAAGAACATTTTTTTTCTTTCATAATTTGTGTATAAATACTTGAAATAGCAAATGAACATTGAAAGATAGATGTTAATTAACTTGTGTACAAGCCGTGCATAAACTACCTTTGTTTGTGAATGAGCGGTGGATAAATATAAAAAACTAGTTAATAACAGGGCAATGTTAATTTAATATTACCTAATTATTTACAGTTTGCATTTATCTTAGCTGACTTGCAAGAAATATACGTAGTAAATTTCCTGCAAAACCAAACCAACACAATAACAATTTAGAAATAGGGAGATTTTAAAGATGGAGTTAAAGAATTTTAATAAAGACAAAGTAAGACGTAAGCCAATTTTAGAAAACAATAGTCTAATGTTTGGCAAAATACCCCCACAAGCAAAAGAATTGGAAGAAGCCATTCTGGGTGCTATCATGTTAGAAAAATCAGCTTTTGATACCGTTGTTGAAATATTAAAACCAGAATGTTTTTACTTAGACGCACATCAAGAAGTTTATAAAGCTATGCAAAGCTTGGCAATAAAAAGTTTGCCGATAGATATGCTTACGGTGGTAGAGGAATTAAAATTTAGGGAAAAATTAGAAATAGTTGGTGGTCCATATGCCATTTCTAAACTTACCAATTCAGTTGTTTCGTCAGCTAATATTGAAGCGCACGCTAGAATTGTTCTTCAAAAATTTATACAAAGAGAGCTTATTAGAATAAGTGGAGAAATTATTGGAGAAGCATACGAAGACAGTACCGATGTTTTTGATATGCTAGATATGGCAGAAACAAAATTATTCGAAATAACGAACAATCACCTTCGCAAAAATTTTGATGACATAGAAACCGTATTGGTAAAAACCATTAACCGCATTGAGGATATGCGCAACAGGCAAGATGAAATGACAGGTGTGCCTACTGGTTTTCCATCACTCGATAAACTTACATATGGTTGGCAACCTACCGATTTAATTATCCTTGCAGCAAGGCCATCTGTTGGTAAAACAGCCTTTGCTTTAAACCTTGCACGTACTGCCGCATTGCATCCTACAAAACCTACTGCTGTCGGCTTCTTCAGTTTAGAGATGAGTAGTAGCCAATTGGTACAAAGAATATTAAGTGCCGAAAGTGAAATATGGTTAGAAAAAATTGCTCGTGGAAAATTAGAAGAACATGAGATGAAACAATTGTATAAAAAAGGAATTGATAGGCTTAGTAAAGCACCTATATTTATAGATGACTCCGCAGCATTAAATATTTTTGAATTGCGTGCAAAATGTAGGCGTTTAAAAAACAAACATAATATTGGAATTATTATAATAGATTATTTGCAATTGATGAGTGGTAGTGCAGATAGGAATAGCAATCGAGAGCAAGAGATTAGCAAAATTTCGAGAGATTTAAAAGGGCTGGCAAAAGAGCTACAAGTGCCTATAATTGCACTTTCGCAGCTTAGTCGTGAAGTAGAAAAAAGAAAGGAAGGTAATAAAATACCCCAGTTGAGTGATCTGAGAGAATCTGGTGCGATAGAGCAAGATGCGGATATGGTAATGTTTTTATACCGTCCAGATTATTATGATGTAACCACCAACGAAATGGGCGAAAGTAATAAAGGCGAAACGTATGTAAAAATTGCAAAGCATAGAAATGGTAGTCTAGATACCATTAAACTAAAAGCATTGTTGCATATACAAAAGTTTGTAGAAGAAGAAGGAGGAGATGACTTTAATCCTAATCTTGGTGGCGGTAGTTGGAAGCCTGTACAAAGTGGAGGTGGTAGTGATGGGGCGAGTATGTATATACAAAAAGGAAGCAAAATGAACGACGGGCAATTTGATGATGAAGCCCCATTTTAAAAAACAAAGCAACTATATTTTAATAAGAAAAGGGTTTCAATTTTTGAAACCCTTTTCTTATATATTTAATTTAAAACACCAGGTTCTTTTTTAATGTTGATTCCTTTTTCCTCTTTAATTTTTGCCCAGCCTCCCAACACATTTCTTACATTATGAATGCCTTCTCTCTTTAAAATTGAAAGTGCAATTACACTTCTATAACCTCCGGCACAATGCACATAAATGTTTTCACTTTCTTCAAACTGAGCAAGTAAAGTTATATCTGTCATGTCGCTTAATGGCAAATTCGAAGCTTCCTCCAAATGTCCATCCGCATATTCTGTTTCTCGGCGTACATCTACAATGGTAATGTTTGGGTCGTGTGGTATATCCATTATCAATTCATCGGGCTCTACATCTACAATCATATCAATTTTTTCTCCGGCATTTTTCCAAGTGTCAAATCCACCTTCAAGATAACCACTCATCTTGTCAAATCCAACCCTAGCAAGGCGCACAACAGTTTCTTCTTCTTGCCCTAAAGCTGTTACCAAAATAATTTTTTTATTAAAGGGTAATAGACCGCCAGCCCATTCTGCAAACCTTCCTTCTAAACCAATAAACAAGGATGAAGGAATAAACCCTTCTGTAAATTCTATTGCAGGTCTTGTGTCCAAAATAATGGCTTCATTTTTCGAAAGTTCTTTAAAAGCATCCAGCGATAATTTTACAGACCCTCTACTTTTTACATTTTCTATACCATCATATCCTCGTTGGTTAATGGCTGCATTTATGGGGAAATAAACAGGTGCATTGGCAAGGCCAATAGTTACAGATTGTATAAAGTCATCTTTACTTTGAGGTTGCAATGCATGGTTTGATTTCTTTTCTTCTCCTATAGTGCTAAATGTATTTGGGCCAAGGCTTTTACCACAACTACTCCCAGGGCCATGTGCCGGATATACAATAACATCATCGGACAAAGGCATTATTTTTTGTGTTAAAGTATCGTACATTATACCTGCGAGCTCTTCACTACTTAAGTTTCCACTACTAAGGTCAGGTCTACCTACATCTCCTACAAACAATGTATCCCCAGTAAAAATTGCATGTGCTTTTTTATCTTCATCTAGCAGTAAAAAGCAAGTACTTTCTAGCGTATGCCCAGGTGTATGTATTGCTTTTAACGAAATTCTTCCCAATGGGTATTCTTTACCGTCAGTTGCATTTTCAATTTTAAAACTGGTTGTAGCCCCAGGCCCCAAAATAATAGGTGCACCAGTTTTTTTACTTAGATCAATATGTCCACTTACAAAATCTGCATGAAAATGAGTTTCAAAAATATACTTGATGGTCGTCTTTCTTTCTTTTGCTAAATTAATATATGTATCAATATCTCTTAAAGGGTCTATAATAGCCGATTCCCCGTTACTCTCAATGTAGTATGCTGCTTCGCTAAGGCAATTTGTATATAATTGTTTTATAAACATGCTGGTATTTATTTTCTGCAATTTACAATAAAAAAAAGAGCGAATGATTGCTCATTCGCTCTAAATGCTTTGTTGCTTAAAACTAAGCTACTAAACTTTCAGTAACATCAGTAATTTGATCTATACGAGTATAATTTACTGTATAGTAAATAAATTTTCCATCACGCTGTGTGGATACTATTCCTGCTCTACGCAAAATAGCTAAATGCTGAGAAGCAACGGATTGCTCCAAACGCATACGCACATAAATTTCTGTTACTGTGATTTTTTTCTCTGTTTCTATAAGTGAAAGAATTTGTTGTCTCAACTTGTGGTTAAGTGCTCTTAGTACAAGGGCTCCTTTCTTTAAGTTGTGATAATTAATCTTTAATACACTTGCTTTAGATTCAGGGGCAGATTTAATCTGCAATTCTGGGGTTGCAATCATGTGTTTTCGGGGGATTTTAAGTTCTTGAACAATTAAATTATGATGTAAAAATATACATTATTTTACATATTACAACGCTTTTTAAATAAAAGATGTTGCAACATGGACTCAAGGGTTATAAAATTCCTTTACATATAGGGGCTGTGTATAAGAGGTGTTTGCAAATTGGGCATGTAGAAATTTTTGATATGATATAACACTCAAGGCATTGTATAAATTTTTTATATAAACATAAAAGGAATTTTCGTTTTTGTTAAAGTTTTTCCATTTCTCCATTCCGCTTCCAAAATAGTAAATATTTTTTCTCTTTTCAATCTCTGAAAACGATTGCGGGGTTAATATCATGGCAGAAGGTGCTTTTATTTCCTGTAGTTTTGAGTCATATATGGCGGTAAAAACCTCCATTCTTCTGGCATCAATCATTGGACAATAAAGAAATTCATCTGCTTGAGGCAACTCCATAATCGCAGATGTGGCCATTACTTCTAAAGTGCCTACGGTAATTAAGGGTTTATTA
This sequence comes from Ferruginibacter sp., assembly GCA_031430735.1. Taxonomy (GTDB): domain Bacteria; phylum Bacteroidota; class Bacteroidia; order Chitinophagales; family Chitinophagaceae; genus Ferruginibacter. Next base: position 42,390 of record JANPCB010000045.1, read on the forward strand.
ATTGCATAACATATTCCTTTGGCAGCTGCAAGCCCTACACGCAGCCCTGTATAAGAGCCTGGCCCAATTGTTACGGCAATTGCATCGAGTGCATTTGCTTTAAGCTGTAGTTTTTCCAAAAGCTGTTTAATAGCTACATGCAAAAAAAACGCATGCTCTTTTTGTACAGTATTTTCTAAATAATCAAGCATTTTACCATCGCTTGAAATACCAACTGAGGCGGTTTCTAAAGAAGAATCAATATTCAAAATTAAACTCATAAAGTATTTTCAATTTCATTTTTCAATGCTGGTGCGGGCTTATAACGCTCTTCTTTGGCACCCAAAGAAGAAAGTAAAGTATAAATATTTTTAAGACCAATTTTTTTGCCCCATTCAAATGGGCCATAGGGATAATTTGTTCCTAGTCTCATTGCAATATCAATTTCATTCTCGGAGCTCACATTTTCGCCTTTAGCAAAATAGGCTTCGTTTATAATCATTGCTATTATTCTGGCACTTACAAATCCAGGCTCATCGGCTACTACAATAAATTTTTTATTTAGTTTTTTTAAAACGCTTACAACGTTCATAGTCACACTGCCAGCTATTTCCCACACATTGTTTTCCAAAAATCCATTCCAAGCATTTATCCTGATTGTATTTTTGGTAGCAGCTAATTCTATAAGGGTTTTTGTAACAGCGTTTATAAATAAGGGAGCGTTTATAACACTGTAATCTACAACCTTGGTAGATAACAAATCAAAGTAGGCATCTGCATCCTTTTCCGCTAGAAATGCTTCTATTGAATTTGCCCGCTGCCAAATAATTTCGGTATTTAAATTCTTTAAAAAAATCCAATGCTCTTCTGTTGCCAGTACTACAATCTTCATCGTTTTATTTTCAGCAAAAATACGTGCTAAGAAGATATATTTGTACTCTAAAAATAAATATAGATGAGTAAAGAAATTATACAAACGGATCATGCTCCTGCGCCTATTGGTCCATATAATCAAGCCGTAAAGGCTGGGAATTTATTATTTGTATCTGGTCAGATTGCAATAGATCCTGCTACTGGTAATATTTTGAATGCTACTATTGCAGCAGAGACAGAGCAAGTAATGAAAAATATAGCAGCAATATTGAGTGCCGCAAATGCAGGGTTTGAGCATATTGTGAAAACAACCATTTTTTTATCGGACATGGCATTGTTTAACGAAGTAAATGAAATTTATGGTAAGTATTTTATTACAGATGCTCCTGCAAGAGAAACGGTAGCTGTAAAAGGATTGCCCAAAAATGTAAATGTAGAAATAAGCGTAACAGCTTTTTTATAATATGATACTTATAACCGCAAAAGCCCATCCGTACCTTATTGAAACCTTTCAAAAAAAAGGCTATGACGTACTTTATGCGCCTGAGATTGTTTATGAAGACCTTATTGAAAAAATGCATCAAGTAGAAGGATTGGTTGTAACTACTAGACTAAAGATTGACAAAGCTTTACTAGATAAGGCTCCAAAATTGAAGTGGATAGGAAGGTTAGGCAGCGGGATGGAATTGATAGACACTGAATATGCAAGTATAAAAAACATACATTGTATAAGTAGCCCAGAAGGAAACAGAAATGCAGTGGCAGAACACGCTTTGGGTATGTTACTAACCATGATGAACAAAATAGTAAAAAGTGTAGCAGAAGTAAAAGTGGGTAAATGGATAAGAGACGAAAATCGTGGAACGGAAATAAATGGTAAGACTATTGGGATAATTGGGTATGGAAACACCGGAGAATCCTTGGCAAAATTACTCTCCTCTTTTAATGTTACCATGCTGGCATATGATAAATACAAAACAGGTTTTGGTGGTACATTTATTAGGGAAGCGTCTTTAGATCAAATATGTAAATACGCAGATGTTATTAGTTTTCATGTACCACTAAGTAATGAAACTAAGTATATGGTAGATGATTCCTTTTTTGATAAACTAAAAAACACGCCATTTTTAATAAACACCTCTAGAGGAAATGTAATTGAAACGGGCGCATTAATAAGCGCCTTAAAAGAGAATAAGATAAAAGGAGTAGCTTTAGACGTACTTGAAAACGAAAAACTAGAAACGCTCTCTCCATTGCAAAAAGTACAGTTTGATTTTTTGACTTCAAATGAAAATGTATTGATTACACCTCACATAGCTGGATACAGCAATGAGGCATTTTTGAAGATGAGCGAAGTGATAATTAGCAAGTTAATGGCGTTAAAAATGCTATAATTTTCCTTTTTATTTTAAAACAGTTTCCTTATATTTGTAATACCTACAACGCTCCCCACATAAGGAGCGTTGTATTTTTTTTGTAAAACGCTAAAAAGTTTTTATGGCAGATACCAATTATGTAACTCAAGAAAATTTCGACAAAATGCAGGCGGATTTACAACGCATGAAAAGCATTGATAGACCTGCAGCCAGCGCAGCAATAGCAGAAGCAAGGGAAAAAGGCGATCTTAAAGAAAATGCTGAATATGATGCGGCAAAGGAGGCCCAGGGGATGCTTGAAGCAAAAATGAAACACTTAGAAGATATAATCTCTACCGCCCGAATACTAGATGAAAGTACCATTGATACTAGTAGAGTAAGTATTCTTACAAAGGTTACTTTATTTAATGAGGGTACTAAAAAAGAAGTAACGTATCAAATTGTTTCAGAAAATGAAGCAGACCTAAAAGCGGGTAAAATATCTGTAACCTCTCCAATTGGCAAAGGCTTATTGGGTAAAATAGAAGGCGAAATAGCAGAAGTTACGGTGCCAGCTGGCATCTTAAAATTTAAAGTAATTAAAATTTCTATATAAAATAAATTGGTGAATGTACAAAGCTTTATACCTCACGTGAACAGGGTTTTAATACAAATTTTTTTATTATGACCATATTTTCAAAAATTATAGCAGGTGAAATACCCTGTTATAAAATAAAGGAAAACGACCACTTTCTCGCTTTTTTAGATGTGTTTCCACTCGTAAAAGGGCATATATTGGTGGTGCCAAAAATAGAGATTGATAAAATGTTTGATTTACCCGAAGATATTTTGAGTGAAATATTGTTGTTTTCAAAACCAATAGCTACTGCTTTGGAAAAAACCTTTGATTGTAAACGATGTGGTATAAGCGTTATTGGATTAGAAGTGCCACACGCACATATGCATTTAGTGCCCATGAACAACGCAGATGACCTTAATTTTACCAGAGAGAAAATGACATTTTCCCCAGCAGAAATGATTGTCATTCAAGAAATGATTTTAGAGAATATAGGTTAAATTTTTTTAGGCTAGAAAATGCTTTCTGTTCTATTTTACTCTTTGAGGATTTTTCGCAATAAAACTCTTCCAATCATTTTTACCTGCAATACCAGAAAATAAAACATTGCTTTCTTGGTAATGGTGGCAAACTGCTACGGCCAAAGCATCAGAAGCATCATGTGTTTTTGGTTCATACTCAAATTTTAAAATAGTTTGCAACATTTTTAAAACTTGTAATTTGTCTGCATTGCCATTTCCGGTAATAGATTGTTTTACTTTTTTTGGAGAATATTCGGTTACAGTTAGTCCAGCTTGCATAGCAGCTGCTATGGCTACGCCTTGTGCTCTTCCTAATTTTAACATACTCTGTACATTCTTGCCGAAGAAAGGCGCTTCAATGGCAAAACTAGTGGGTTTGTGTAATAAGATAATTTCGGCAACTTTATGGTGAATGTGTTGTAAACGCTCATACGCATCAATTTTTGTTGATAGTTTTAGTACGCCCATATCTATTAAATGGATACTATTTGCTTTTACCGCTATCAATCCATAACCCATAACTACTGTACCTGGATCTATACCTAAAATTATTTTTGTTGTCTTTTGCAAAATGCTGTCCTATTTTTACCAAAAAAAAATTACTTGCACAAAAGTATCAAAATATTATTCAATTGGTTTTTGGGGCCAATTATCTTCGTTTTTGTATCATGGAGTTTGTATAAGCAAATTACTCACCAGCCAGATCTAGCCAATCGTTGGCTGCAAATAAAACTAAGTTTACAGTCGCCATTACTTTTGCTTGCTTGCTTACTTGTTTTTGTAAATTGGGGAATTGAAGCACTAAAATGGCAAATACAGCTAAAGCCGCTGGAGAAAATAAGCTTTATAAATGCATATAAAAGTGTATTGGCTGGTTTTAGTATTACCATGCTTACACCAAACCGTGTGGGAGAATATGGTGGGCGTATTTTGTATGTAAGTGACGAAAAGCGGTTGGATGCAATACCATTGACTATTTTAGGCAGTATCAGCCAACTTTTTATTACCATTTTAATGGGTTTTGTTGCTTTAGTATCCCTACGTTTTTTTAGTGCCGATCTATTGCTTTTTAAATCATTACCTGCTTATACAGCAGATATACTGTTGTATTTAAGCCTAAGTGCTGCTATTTTTCTTATTCTCTTATACCTACGAGTAGGATTGGTTGTAAAATTCTTAAGTAGGGTAGGATTCTTAAAAAAGTTTATACCGCATATCGTTTTGTTAAATACATTTTCACGTAAACAATTGTTAAGAATTTTATTTTTATCTTTTTTAAGATACTCGGTATTTATTTTGCAGTATATTTTACTCTTGCATGTAATGCAAGTGCAAATTAGTTTCTTTATTTGTTTTAAGTTATTATCAATATTTTATTTGGTAATGGCAATGGCGCCTACAATTGGATTTGCAGAATTGCCCATTCGTGCAGCAGCTAGTTTAGAAATTTTGCAGTTATACAGCAATAATTTCTTGGGAATACAAGCTGCGGGCTTGGGTATTTTTATAATTAACCTTGTAGTGCCTGCAATAGTGGGAAGCTTGCTTATTTTAGGAATTAAAATTTTAAAAGAAAAATGATAAATTTTACAAAACGCATATACCTTGTTACGTTACTTTCATTGATGGTTTCATTTTCATATGCGCAGAAAGGCGAATTTTGCGGCATAAAAAACACGGCATTTCAGGCGGGTGAAAAGGTAATAATGAAAGTTTTTTACAACGCCATGGGTGCTTACATAGGTGCAGGAGAAGCCTCTTTTACTACTACACTTGAGCGTTTTAATGGAAAACCAGTTTATCATTGTGTTGGTGAAGGAAAAACCTATCCTTTTTTTGATAAGTTTTTTCAAGTTAGAGACCGGTATGAAAGTTATATTGATGTAGAAACCTTATCGCCCTACAAATTCCTTAGAAATGTAGACGAAGGAGGTTATAAAATTTACAACAATGTAACTTTTAACCAAACAGCAAATACAGCAGTGAGCACCAATGGTGTATTTAAAATTACCGATTGTATGCAAGATGTGGTAAGTGCCATGTATTATGCTAGAAATATAGATTGGGATAAATACAAGGTAGGAGACAAAATACCTTTTGATATGTTTTTAGATGATGAGATTTATCATTTGTACATTCGTTACATGGGTAAAGAAAAAATAAAAACACAATACGGGAAATTTAATGCAATAAAATTTAAGCCACTACTTATAAAAGGTACCCTTTTTACTGGCGGCGAAAAAATGACTGCTTGGGTAAGTGATGATCCCAATCATCTTATACTTCGAGTAGAAAGCCCCATTTCTGTTGGATCAATAAAAGTAGATATGATGGCTTATTCAGGATTACGCTACCCGTTAACTTCTTTAAGATCTTTCCGATAATTTTTTTTGAAATAAAAACGAAATGGGGCGTAAAATATTTTTACGCCCCATTTTATTATTTTTTTAAAATTGAAAGCACGGCTATTTACAAATCGCTCAGTTTAAAACTATCTTTCAATCTTATTCCTTTATCTGTCATTTGCAATGTACAGCATTCAATTTGTGGGTCATGTTCAAAAAATAAAACGTAATCATTTTCGAATGCTTCTGTAAGGAAAGATTTTTTTTCGTTTAAAGTAGTAAGCGGAAACATATCATAAGCCATTACATAAGGCAAAGGAATATGACCAGCAGAGGGTAATAAATCTGCCATATATAAAATGCTTTTTCCTTTGTATGTTACTTGCGGTAGCATCATGGCTTCTGTGTGGCCAAACACTTGGCGTATCATAATGTTTGGCGGAAACTCATTGGCACTCTTTTCTATAAATTTTAATTTGCCGCTTTCTAATATGGGTAAAATATTTTCTTTAAGAAAGGATGCTTTCTCCCTATCATTGGGTTCGATAGCCCATTTCCAATGTCTTTCATTGCTCCAATAAGTAGCATTTTTAAATGCAGGAACAAACTGCTCTCCCTCTTTTATTATGGCACCACCACAATGGTCAAAGTGCAAATGTGTAAGAATTACATCTGTAATATCATCTTTTGTAAAACCATGTGTAGCCAAAGATTTTTCCAACGTATCACCCCCATGTAAATAATAATGTCCAAAGAATTTTTCATCTTGCTTGTTGCCCATACCGGTATCTACTAAGATAAGTCTTTCATCATCTTGTATAAGCAAACAACGCAATGCCCAACTGCACATGTTGTTTTCATCTGCGGTATTTATTTTGTTCCAAATACTTTTTGGTACTACGCCAAACATGGCGCCACCATCTAGTTTAAAATAGCCTGTATTTATGCTAAATAATTTCATGTGTTCCTTTTTTGTTAAATGGTTTTCTCTATACTAAAAAGCGGATCCTGCTATGAAAACTTACTGCCTTAATGTAGTATGGCCAATGAATAGCCGGGTTGGCATTAACCATTCAATAGCGTCTCATTTGATTTTACTTCCGCCTGTTGTTTTTTTAAAGCACTATATAAAATTACCAATCCTATAATAAAAAAAATCATTAATGCCAGTACAGATAACCTTTGAGAACCCGTAATTTCTGTTATGTATCCAAAACTTAACATACCAATTACAACAGCCACTTTTTCTGTAACATCATAAAAACTAAAAAAAGAAGCAGTGTCTTTTGTTTCTGGCATTAGCTTGCTGTAAGTACTTCTACTCAGCGATTGAATACCTCCCATAACAAAACCAACGCAAGCACCTAAAATATAAAATTGAACAATGGCATGTTTAGGAACAAAATAAGCGGCAATACAAAGCAATATCCAAAAAAATATTACAACCATCAATGCTTTAAAATTGCCTACAATGCCTGAAAGTTTGCTAATAAAAAATGCACCTGGAATAGCTACCAATTGAATAAGCAAAATAGCAATTATTAGATTTTGAACAGGAATTTCAAGTTCGCTTTTGCCATAGAGTGTGGCAGCTAGCATAACAGTTTGTACACCCATATTGTAAAAGAAAAAAGAGCCTAGGTATCTTTTTATAACAGGCATATTTTTTATTTGAAACCAAACTTTTATTAATTCTTTATAACCACCAGCAATAATATTTTTATTTGAAGTGGCAAGGCCGGCGGCAATTGGTTTAGGCAATCTCGATAAGGAAAAATAGCCAAAACTTAACCACCAAATACCCACCAATAAAAAGGATATTCTTGAGCCTTCAGCTTGTGAAATACCAAACCATTCATATTTCATAACAAATACGAAACAGATTAATTGCAAAATAACACTCCCTACATAACCATATGAAAAACCCTTTGCACTTACCCGATCTCTATCCTCTGGGGCAGCTATCTCAGGCAAAAAGGAGTTGCTAAAAACATAACTGCTCCAAAAACACACACAGGCAATTATCATACAAGATATACCCAGCCATAAAGTATGGCTACTATTAAAAAAATAAAGCGATGCACAAGCGATGCTTCCTAGGGTGAAAAAGAAGGCCATAAAACTTTTTTTATTTCCCCTGTAATCGGCAATAGAAGTAAGTAATGGTAATATGATGGCTACAATTAATAGTGCAAATGCCAAAGTGTAATTATACAATGATGTATTTACAAATTCTCTACCAAGAAAACGTACGTAAGATATACCGCCTTCTGTTCGCTCGGCAGTTATAGATTCGTAATACGCAGGAAAAATGGTGGAAGTAATTACTAAATTGTAAACTGAATTAGCCCAATCAAACATGGCCCATCCATTAATAACTTTTTTTGAAGCAGTTTGCATGGTAATATTTAAATAGGTAAAATAATAATTATTGTTGGAACAGCAATGGTAATCTTTATTAAAGTTAGAAACTAAAAAGAACGCAAAACAAATCTACGCACAATTTAATAGGCGCCAACAACAAACAAAACAATACTAAACGAGAAACGAGAAACGAAAAACGAAAAACGAAAAACGAAAAACAAACTTATCCTTGAATAACGCCCATCCAAATCAACACCAACAATAACAGTCCTAAAACAATTCTATAAATACCCCATACTTTGAAACCATATTTTTTTACAAAGTTTATAAAGAATTTAATGGCTATAATGGCAACAATAAATGCAACAACATTTCCAACAGCTAGTAGTTTTATTTCCTCAGCAGAAAACCCTCCCGCCTCTTTATAATATTTTAAGAGTTTATAACCTGTAGCTGCTAGCATGGTGGGTACGGCAAGAAAAAAAGAAAATTCTGCAGCTTCGCTGCGGGTAAGCCCTTGTTGCATTCCTCCAATAATAGATGCTGCACTGCGGCTTGTACCAGGTATCATGGCCAAGCATTGCCATACGCCTATCATAAAAGCATTTTTAGGCTTTATTTCTGTTTCCCTGTGTATCGTAGGGTTCGTAAAAACTTTATCAATAAATAAAAGTATGATGCCTCCAATTAATAAGGCAATGGCTACGGTAGTGGCGCTATCCAATAAAATATCTATCCTTTTAGAGAATAAAAACCCTAGCAATAAAGCAGGGACTACCCCAATTATTAGTTTTACATAAAATTGCCATTTGCTAAAATCAAAAAACTTTTTCCAATACAGCACAATCACTGAAAGTATGGCGCCTAGCTGAATGGCTACGGTAAATACCTTTACAAAATCTGTTTCTTGCACATGAAGCAAACGCTCTGTAATAATCATATGACCAGTAGACGATACAGGTAAAAATTCGGTAAGCCCTTCTACCACTGCAATTACAATCGATTCGAAAAAATTCATTTAGTTGTTTTAGATTTAAAATAAGTGATAGATACTACAAGTAAATTATTGCAAGATTTTTAGATATTTTAAAAGGTATCAAATAAAAATGCGCAGAAAGTATAAAACTCCCAGCGCATTGCATATTGCTTACTGCATACTGCTAGCTGCCAACTGTTTTCGGTTTCTTCATTATACCCACTATTTCTAAAATAAATCCGATAATAATGAGCAATGGAGCTATGGTAATTCGAGTAGTGCTATACACAGAATCCTTGTCAAAAACTGTTGGATCTGCACTCTTGCCGCCAGACATTAATATAAAGCCAAGTGCAATTACTGCCAAGCCAGCTAGCATCCAAACGTAATTTTCCTTGCCAAATAAATTGTTATTAGGTTTGGTCGAAACTTTGTTCTCTTTAAGCATAAATAATTATTAGGAGTGCAATTTATATTTTTTGTACTAATAAAGGTCATCCAATTTTAATTTCAGGTATTTTATAACTGCTCTATGGGTGCTTACAAGGTTTATAGTTATACCTAAGATAATCATTGTTAGGAAAAGGAGTACCATATTTTTATTATCTCTTAGTATTTTTATTTCTGGTGGCCCAAAAGACTCTAACAGAAAAATAAATAAAAGCAACATCGCAATAGCAATTAGCGATGCTATAAGGCCATTTATGATTGCACGAATGTTTATTGGTTTGGCAATGAAAAACCTTGTAGCCCCCACCATTTGCATTGTTTTTATCAAAAATCGATTGCTATACATAGCAAGCCTTATTGTATTGTCTATTGAAAATATTACCAAAATGGTAAGTAAAATTGCTGCTATTAAAAACCCAAAAACGACTGTTTTTGCAAAGCTGCCCACTTTTGCCACCATTTCTTGTGGGAATTTAAACTCCGAAACCAAGCCAGGATACATTTCCTGAATACGTGATGCTATTTTGTTCAAACTATCGGATTCTACATAATTGGCTTTTACAAAATAATCAATGCTAGCTGGTAATGGGTTGGCTTTTATGAAAGATCTCCAAGTAGTATCAGCCTCGTTTTCATAGGCTTTTATGGCCATTTCTTTGCTTACATACTTTACAGATTTTATAGACGGTAGCGATGCTATGTAGTTTGTAGCACTATCTATTACTTTTTTAGCAGCGTCTGGATTGAGATAAGCAGATACTTGAATACTTTCCTTAAAATAATCGCCTGTTTTGCGAATATTTAAAAAGAACCAGCCCACAATACCAAACAGAAATAATACCAGTGCCACCCCTACAATGGCATAAATATAACTAGGTTTTCCTCTTTTGCTCGATGCTTTTCCAAATTGCGACATATCTATATTATTCTGCGGTTAGCGATTATTTATTCCCTGAAATAAGACAAAAATAAGGATTTTGTAATGTTTAGTTTATTTTTGACGGTATTCAGCCGTTTGGTGTTCAAATATATTTTAAGAAAACCAATAACGCTGCATATTAATTTGTTAAAAGTTTTTTGAGGAAAATGGGGGCGTGCCCCCAAGCTATCGCAAGGGGTCGGGCTATTCGCAGCAACCAGCCTGCCGGCTGGCAGGTCTTTTTTGTTCAAAGGCAACAAAAAAGGATTTTCGCTACTACCTGCCTGACGGCAGTCAGGTCCCTCACGCTCTCATGAAATAGCAATCTTTCTTTCATTTCGAAAAGAACAGAATATCTATTTGTAGGCGCAGTTGGCAAAAAAAATTTTAAGCAACAATAAATTTATACAATAACAATAATAAAAGAAGTACATTACTCACCCTTCTCCCCTCGGGGAGAAGGGATGGGGATGAGGTAAATCATGGAATACAATTTTAGAGAAATAGAACAAAAATGGCAACAGCAGTGGAAAGACTCCAATGCCTACAAAGTAAGCAACGAATCTCCCAAGCCAAAATATTATGTATTGGATATGTTTCCCTACCCAAGCGGTGCAGGCTTGCATGTGGGCCATCCTTTAGGCTATATAGCCAGCGATATTTATAGTAGGTACAAAAGGCTAAAAGGCTTTAATGTATTGCATCCTATGGGGTTCGATAGTTTTGGATTGCCGGCAGAGCAATATGCATTAGAAACAGGGCAACACCCGGCTGTAACCACCGAAAAAAATATTGAAACCTTTAAAGCGCAGTTAGATAAAATTGGTTTCTGTTACGATTGGAGCAGAGAAGTGCGTACCAGCGATGCATCTTATTACAAATGGACACAAAAAATATTTTTAGACTTATTTAATTCCTATTTCTGCAATACACAGCAAAAAGCCAGGCCCATTGCAGACCTTATTGAAAAATATAAAACCCAAGGCAATAAAAATTTTACGGCTGTACAATGGAACGCATACTCCAAAGCAGAGCAAGAAGAAATATTGATGAAACGCCGTTTGGCTTTTTCTTCTTTTGGCGAAGTAAATTGGTGTGAGGCATTAGGAACCGTATTGGCAAACGATGAAGTGGTAAATGGTGTGAGCGAACGTGGTGGCCACCCAGTAGTAAAAAAGAAAATGCGCCAATGGTATTTGCGTATTACTGCCTATGCCGATAGATTGCTACAAGGCTTGGAAACAGTACAGTTCAGCGAACCTATGAAGGAAATGCAGCGGAATTGGATAGGACGTTCGGAAGGAGCAGAGATGCAGTTTGGAGTGGGCAGTGGGCAATTGGCAGTGGGCAAAGAGCAATTAGCAATAAACGTTTATACGACTAGGCCAGATACCATTTTTGGAGTTGATTTTTTGGTTGTTGCGCCAGAGCACCCTATTGTAAACAGTTTGGTAACAGCCGAACAAAAAACTGCCATAGAAGAATACCTCACTTATGTAAAAAGCCGCAGCGACCGGGAGCGCATGAGCGAAGTAAAACAAATTACGGGGTGCTTTACAGGTGCTTATGCTACAAACCCTTTCAACGGGAAACCAATACCTGTATGGATTGCAGAGTATGTGCTTGCAGGCTATGGTACGGGTGCTATCATGGCTGTGCCATGTGGCGACCAACGAGATTTTGCATTTGCAAAACATTTTAGTATTCCCATTACAAATATTATTGGCGAGTATTACAATGGCGAAGAAGCCAATCCTACCAAAGAAGCTACTTTGCAAAACTCCGATTTTTTAAATGGTATGCTTATGAAAGATGCCATTGCTGTAGCTATAAATAAAATAGAAGAACTGGGCATAGGCAAAAGAAAAGTGAATTATCGCATGAGGGATGCAGGCTTTAGTAGGCAGCGATATTGGGGAGAACCTTTCCCAATTGTATGGCAAGATGAAACTGCCATTGCATTAGCAGAAACCGATTTGCCACTCGAATTACCTTATGCAGAAAAATATGGCCCAGGGCCAGAAGGAGAAGGGCCATTAGCCAATATGACGGATTGGGTGCAAGCTCCCCTCTCCACTAGTGGAGAGGGGCAGGGGGTGAGGGAAACCAGTACCATGCCAGGTTATGCAGGTTCATCTTGGTATTTTCTTCGCTATATGGACCCAACAAATACCGAAACTTTTTGCGATAGAAAAGCCAGCGATTATTGGAACCAAGTAGACGTATATGTAGGCGGTACCGAACATGCCGTGGGGCATTTGCTCTACAGCCGTATGTGGACAAAAGTATTGTACGACCTAGGTTATATTGGCTTTGAAGAGCCGTTTAAGAAATTAGTGAATCAGGGGATGATAACGGGGCGTTCCTATTTTTTTGAAATTGAACTATCAGATAATGTTAAACCAAATGAAGCATCTCAAAAAATAGTTTCATATAAAAAAGAAAATGGGGCTACAAATTTTCTGAGATTTAGGTATGGACATCAATTCGTAGATGCGAATAATAGAATAACAAGAGATTTGTTAAATAAAGCTATTGAAAAATATGATTTAGTTATAGCTATCGATACTATTGAATGGTTAAATGAAGGCAATGAAGAATTTTTGGTTCTAAAAGAAGAGTCTGAAAAAATGTCTAAGTCGAAATTTAATGTCGACAATCCAGACGAAGTTGTAGAAAAATACGGAGCAGATACCTTCCGCATGTACGAAATGTTCCTTGGCCCCGTAGAGCAAAGCAAGCCTTGGGATACAAAAGGTATTGAAGGCGTGCATAGGTTCTTAAAAAAGTTGTGGAGGTTGTTTTTTACAGATATAAATCCTGCTACAAATGCTGGCGGCGAACCTAAGTGGGTAGATTCAAAACCAACTGATGCGGAGTATAAAATATTACACAAAACCATTAAAAAAATAGAACAAGACACCGAAAACTTTTCTTATAACACAGCCGTAGCAGCATTTATGATTTCGGTAAATGAACTGGCCGATGCTAAATGTTATAAAAAAGAAATTTTATCGGCAGTGCTTATTTTGCTTACACCTTATGCACCACATATTGCAGAAGAGTTGTGGCATGCATTGGGTAATGAAGGTTCCGTACTTGATGCTATTTATCCAACACTAGAAGAAAAATATTTGGTAGAAGCTACCAAAGAATACCCGGTTTCTATAAATGGTAAAATGCGCAGCGCTATCAATTTACCTACAGAAGCTACCGAAGAAGAAGCAAAACAGGCGGTACTTTCCAATGAAGTAATTCTAAAATGGCTGGAAGGTAAAGAGATGAAGAAATTTATTTTTGTAAAAGGAAGGATGATAAATGTGGTGATTTAGTTTTTGCCACCTTTTATACGAATTTTCACGAATAGATTTTCTTTATTTGTGACAATTCGTGCAATTCATTGCTACCCAATTTTAGGCTGCAAAATAAACCTTCCCGCAATTATTGGTATAGCCAGTAAGTCGGAAAGACGGTAAAAAGGTAAAAAACGCCTCACCGACTTTCCGGCAAAAATTCTTCTCTGCAAAAAAATATGCTACCTTACATCTATGAACCACAACCTTACCTCCGTTCTTAAAAAACACAAACCTACTTTTCACCCTATCATAGATATTGATAAGGAAAAAGAACGCATGATACCATTTGATTTTACATCGGCAAATAGCGAAATAAGCAAAGATCTAATTGCAGATACTACAAAATTTTCTGACTGGGTAAACAATAAATTGCAAAAAGAGAATGCCCATTTTGGCATTGGTGGGTACAACGAAAATCGTACACTTTATAGCCGTAGCAAACTCTTTGCGGGCGAGCAAGCACGTACACTTCACCTTGGAGTAGATATATGGGGAGCCGCTGGCACACCTGTACATGCACCCATGGGAGGCATGGTACATAGTTTTGCTTATAATGATAATTTTGGAGACTATGGAGCTACCATTATTCTTCAACACAATTTAGATACTACTGCCTTTTATACTTTGTATGGGCATGTTACTTTAGCCGATTTAGAGAACATGCGCATAGGAAAATTTATAACAAGAGGTGAAATATTTGCTCATTTTGGTAACCCAAATGAAAACGGCGATTGGCCACCACACCTGCATTTTCAAATTATAGAAGAGATTGGTGTTTATGAAGGGGATTTCCCAGGTGTATGCACTTTACTAGAGTCTTCAGCTTATCTAGATAATAGCCCAGATGCAAATTTAATGTTGAATTTTTAATAGGCAAACCAAAGGGTCAACTTTGCTTCAAAGGTTTTTCCATTATATGATGCGGTACGTTTACTTCAACGAACTCCTGCCCTTTTGTTTTGTATCCAAATTTTTCGTAAAAGCCAATGGCAGTATTTCTTGCATGCATACTAATATAGCTATAGCCTTTATCCCTTGCAATATTTTCTGCAAAACTCATAATAGATGCACCAATACCTTTTCCATGTAATTTATTGGCTACAGCCATTTGGCGCAAACGTATTGTTTCACTGTCTAGTTGTGTAAGTATGCAACAACCGAGCATTTGCCCGTCATCTATACTCACAATAAGAATATCATCTTTTTCGCTCATCAATTCATCGTGGCTGTATGTAAGTCCAAGGGGTCTGCGTAGCACGGTATCCCTAAGATTCACCATTTGAAGGTACTCTGTGGAGCCGTGGTCTATTTGTTTTAATGACATACAATTTATTTTTGGGGCTAAATAAATGAACATTGTCAATTTACGCTTTTTTTCTTAACAGTATCTTATGTTTTTTAATTACAGTAAAATCACTATCCAATTATATTCATTTATACGTACAAAAAAGACAAGTATTTTGTACTTGTCTTTTATAATTAAAATATTGTTAATCAAACATCAAAAGTCATATTGCCTTTTAAACATGTTCAATCTTATACCAGCAGTTACCAGCGTTGTATTGCTTTGTCCGGTTTGATTTTCTATCTTATACAACCTGTTTTGTAAAGAGGCGTCTAAAAATAAGTTAGGTCTCAACTCATAAGAAACTTGAATTGTTCCATTGAAACAAGTGGCTTTTGCACCATTGCCTACAGAATAGGTATCTAGTCCTGGATTTGCTCTAGTGGAATAGTTTTTAAAAATATTCCCGCCAAAATTTAAACCCGAACTATCCAGTCCTTGATAAAAATAGATTGCCCTAGCATCTATTGTCCATTTTGGTGCAGGTTGGTAATGGGCAAAGGCAATAAATTCTTGAAAATTTGACCCCAAAGGATGGGCCAGTGGTTGGTTATAATGTGTATAATTTGAAATAGTATCATTATGAGAATAAGTAAAAGGCCTTACCCTATTCATTTCTCCTTGAAGATCTAGATTCTTTATACCAAAAGCATCTACATATTTAAATCCTGCCTGTATACCGAATTTATTCACCCAACTTTTGGGTGTATTTTTTACTGCTGAAAGAATAAATTCATCTAACATAAATTGCCCATATAGTTGAATCCTATGAGCAACATTTGCTTTAAAGTCTAACCCAGCAATTGCATTGTCTGGACTACCTACCGTTCCTTCTATATGCCTGTAAAAAATAATGGGGTTTAGGTATTGAAAATCAAAATTATTTTTTCTGCCAAAAACCACTCCTTCAAATAAACCAATGTTTAACCACTTGGTAACATTCATACTCAAATGATGCATTGCTGCATACTTTCTGTCTAACAGGGTATCGCCTTTTTTTGTAAACTGGGGCATGAGTTCCATAAAAATATTTTGGTAATTAAATTTCCAAAATTTGGTATTTATCTTGGCAAATAAATAGCTGTTTCCCCAATCGCTGAGGAATAAACTTCTATACCCATTGCCAATAAAATTCTTATCGTATCCCAGTTGAAAGTCAATAAACTTTGCTGCATTAAAAGTTACATATCCTCTAGCATCAAAATAGTCAACACCCGTTTTTTTAAACGACTTGTAAAAGCCTACACCTGGCACTGCTCGAAAACCATTTACTTGTTGTTGAAAAAACTGTGGGCCTCTTTCTTGGTTATCTGTAAACCAAGATGAAAAGCCAACTTTTTTTGCAATAAGTCCTCGTACACTAATACCCCTCGAGTTTAAGAATATACCTTGGTCATAACCAGGTTCTACAGCTTGGTGTATTTGCAATACAGGATTTACAACTAAAAAAAAGTCTTTTGTATTTACCTCTAACATATTTGTTTTTGTCTTATAGAATGATTTGAACAAAGGTTTTTTACTAATAAAATCCTCTTTAGGCGTTGTAACCCATTCGCTATTATTCATCAATAAACGCTGCAAATTATATTCATCTACTTCTGAAAGGTCAAGATCTGTCCATTCTTTGTACTTATCTACCCCGGTAGAATCTTTATACCCCATACGTGCACTATCTAAAAAAGTAGCTTCTCTCACAATAAACTTTCTATTAAATGGGCGCAAAGTAGAAAAATTAAGATCTGTATTTTTCTGCTGTTTTATTTCCATTCTATCTATGAAGTAAGCATCATTAGAACCTTGATTTAGATAGGTAGATTGGGCTAATGCACTAACAGGGCAAATAAAAACAAGTAGTTTAATTAAGCTTTTCATAATTTGCATTGTGTTTTATATTTAATTTTAATACTAACGTAAAAGTGTATGCAAAAGTATCTTTTTAAGAACATACTTGTAGTTAATGAAGGAAAAATTGAAAGTAAAGATGTTTTGGTAATAGGTGAGCGCATCGAAAAAATTGAAAATATTATAGATGTTAATGGCAATATTATTGAAATAAATGGAGAAAATAAACATCTTTTTCCTGGGGTTATAGATGACCAAGTGCATTTTCGTGAGCCAGGTCTTACACACAAGGCAGATATAACTACCGAAAGTAAGGCGGCTGTTGCTGGTGGTGTAACTTCTTTTATGGAAATGCCCAATACCATACCCAATGCACTTACTTTAAATTTATTGGAAGATAAATATACAATTGCCTCACATAACTCAGTAGCCAACTACTCATTCTTTATGGGGGTAAGTAATGACAACGCTATAGAAGCACTTCGTGTAAATGATTTTAAAAATACCATTTGCGGATTGAAAATATTTATGGGAAGCAGCACAGGCAATATGCTAGTAGATAGGCACACTACGCTCGATAAAATTTTTAGCGAATGTGAAATACTTATTGCCACCCATTGCGAAGACGAAAGAATCATAAAAGGTAATTATGAAAAAATTAAGGGGATAAAACCAAATTTAGAGCCAGCTGACCATCCACTAATACGAAATGAAGAAGCTTGTTACGAATCTTCCTTAACAGCTATACAATTTGCAAAAAAGTACAATACCCGATTGCATATTTTACATATTTCTACAGAAAGGGAGTTACAACTTTTTGGAAATATGTTTCCTCTAAAAGATAAGAGAATAACAGCAGAAGTATGTGTACATCATTTACATTTTACGGCAGATGATTATGAAAGGCTTGGTTATAAAATAAAATGCAACCCTGCTATAAAAGCACCTCATAACAAAGCAGCTTTATGGGAAGCATTGTTAGATGACCGATTAGATGTAATAGCAACCGACCATGCGCCACATTTATTGTCGGAAAAAGAAGGACCTTATGAGCAAGCACACGCTGGTTTGCCTCTAGTGCAACATCCCCTACAACTGATGTTGCATTATCATAAAGAAGGAAAAATATCGCTAGAAAAAATAGCAGAAAAAATGAGCCATGCCGTGGCAGATTGTTTTCAAATAAAAGAGCGGGGATATATCAAAGAAGGATATTTTGCAGATTTGGTAATGGTGGACTTAAATAAGCCGTATAAAGTTTCTACAAATAATATACTATACAAATGCGGATGGAGCCCACTTGATGGCTTTAATTTTAATGCAACAATAGAAAAAACAATGGTAAGTGGCCATATGGCTTATGAAAATGGAGTAGTAAATGCATCTAATGTTGGAAAGCGGATGGAATTTGATAGAAAATAGTACATAGTATTTAGTATTGAGATGTGTTTTTCAAAATCAAGGTACTTTTAAATAGTATAAATTTTTAAAGGTAATTAAGATAAAAAAAATACAATCAAAAAATAAAAAAACTAATTGAGGAGGTATCAATACTTAATACTAAAATCTCAATACTCAATACTCAATTCTCAATACTCATTACTAACCTATGGAAATAGACAAAACAACCCTTGCCGACCTTGTAATTTTTGATAGAGAGGATGAGTTCTCTGTTTTTAATAAAATAAATTTTACAACTACGAGTATAGGCAAAGAACAATTGCGAAAAAATTTATTAAATCCATTGGCAGATGCGGCTAGTGTAAAAAATGTGCAGCAAACAATTATTACTATAAAAGATAAAAAAGCAAAATGGCCGCAAATTATTAGCAATGGCACAATAATGGTTGTAGAGCGTTTTTTTGAAGCACAAATAGATGCTATACCCGCCAGACCCTCATCCATAGACGCTTTTAGCTATAAATTATTACATGGGCACGATTTCTCTTTGGTAAAATATTCAATAAGGCATTGTTTTGATTTTATAAAAGGAATGAAGCAATTGGTACATGATTTTTCCAATGATGATACGCCTCCACTCTTACAAAAACAATTAGACGAAGCAAAAAAAATATTAGCAAAACCTAACTTAGATATCGTTGGTGAACTTAATAGGGCATCGGATTTAACATCGGCTGAAATGCTTGCAATGGCACATTTTATCTTATACAATTTTAAATTGAATATGCTATCGTTACTCCAAATTTTTGGTAAGCTAGATGCATGGTATGGAATGGCTTTGGCGGTAGAAAAATACAATCTTGCCATGCCAAATTTTATAGAATCTGGTATGCCTTGTTTGGAAGCAAAAGATTTATATCATATCATGTTGGAACATCCAGTTTCGTACAATGTTGAACTAAACCCAACAACAAATTTCCTTTTTCTTACTGGGGCAAACATGGCGGGTAAGAGTACTTTTATAAAAGCATGTGGCACCGCAGTGTATATGGCACATATTGGTATGGGGGTGCCGGCATCACAAATGCAGCTTAGTTTTTTTGATGGGTTACTTAGCAATATAAATGTGATAGATAATATTGCAAAAGGGGAAAGTTATTTTTTTAATGAAGTACAACGTATTAAAGCAACCATTCAAAAAGTAAGCAATGGTAAAAAATGGCTTATCCTTATTGATGAATTGTTTAAAGGTACCAATGTGCAAGACGCTATGAAATGCAGTGCGGCTGTGATTGAAGGTTTGTTAAAAATTAAAAATTCTATATTTATACTCTCCACACACTTATACGAAATTGGCGATGAATTAAAAAAGCATCCCAATATTATTTTTAATTATTTTGAAACATCTGTTGAAAACGATCAATTAAATTTTAGCTATCTTTTAAAGGAAGGTATAAGCAATGACAGGCTGGGTTATTTAATTTTAAAAAAGGAAGGGGTTGTAGGAATGTTAGAGAATATAAAATAAATTAACCATTGCATTTTTGCAATAGTCGTTACCAAAAAAACAATAGCTAATTGTTGTATGATTACATAAAGGAGATTGTCATTCATCAAAGAAAACTACTCTATCATTTTTTCTATATGCAATAATTTGCCATCCTCCAATATTCCTTCTATTACAATTCTAAATTTCTTTACTTTATCAGTGTTGTAAAACGAAAAGCTTATTTTATTATTTTCCGAATCTGTATTTAAATAGGGGTTCCAATAAAGTGTAGTGCGCTCATCCATTTTTACATCATTTTCTTTACCTACTGCATAATCTGGAGAAAAAAATTCTTTTGTAGGAGAAAATCCTTCAATTGTCTCTTCAATAGTATTTATCATCATACTGTTTACCGTATTACCAGCATCCCTTTTTGTATAGAGGGCTAGGGTGCCACCAGAGTTGGGAGAAAGGCCATTTGCAAATACCTTTACCATGGCAATATCAGTTACTTTCATGGTTGAAATAAAGCTTGCATCAACTTGCGCTTCGTCTAAAAAAATACTCATTTGAATCGGGCCACCAAGTAAACTTCTTGCATTTCTGTACACAATATAGTAGTTTAATGGCCCCCCGGTAATAGTCACCCCATTAATCCTGCTTTTTAAATAGTCGAATATATTCAACGAAGATTTTGGTGGGTCGGTAATAAAATCCAACTCTTTGATTGCCATATTTCCAAGCCTTCCTGTTGTATACTTTTTTTCAAATTTTTCTTTTTCGCTTTTTGCCTTGGTTAATATTTTTATTTCATCTAATAAAATTCCATTGCTGTTGGAATTCTGATTAAATAGAAAAACTTCTTTAATCTTTTCTTGGTATTGTTCGCTTGGCTTGTTGAAGTAGATTGGGGGAATTTTGCTGTTAGCTGTATTAAATAAATCACGAACGGGTGGAGAAGTTATTTTTAAATATACCTTTTGTTTTTTCCCTGACTTATTTAAAAAGTTCAATTTTGCAGAATCTTCAAATATCATTCCGGGCAGTGAAAAGTTCCCGGCAGAATCTGTAGAAGTCATCAACAAATCCAAGGGCCTATCTTTCGTTTTCACAAAAACGGTTAACTCGGTATTTAGGATGGGTTTCTTAAAAGTAGGATCTAATGCAACAGCATTTAGCGTTATAAAAACAGGGTCTTTGAAATCCATTTTTGGAAAACGATTTGTAAATATTTCATCCCAACTATATCGCCTCCAACCATTGGTAAGCATAACTAAATCTAGGTTTTGTTCATGTAAATAATCTTTTGCTTCAAAATAATAAGTTGGATTATACACCAGTCCCTTAATATCATCGGTTAGCAAAAACCTAGAAACAATATTATCTTCTTTACTTTTTTCCAAATTTCCATCAGTAACTGAAACTGCAAAGGTTCCATTTAGTGTATCATCTAGGGCAAATGAAAACGTATTTTTCATATGACTAGCTAAGTTTATATTTTCCGATTTAAAGCTGCTGTTGGGGATATAGTCGCCAGAATTTATAAACAACAATCGTTCTGCTAGTGGTTTGTTCTCTTTAGTGAAAACCGTTACTTGTAAGATGCCCGTTGGCAAATTTTCAGTAGGGATAAGTCCAAATATATTTTTGTCTACAGATTGAAAAGGAACTTTAAATGCAACTTGATTTTCTTGCACCCCTAAAATATAGGATGGCTTTAAGTCCTCTCTTACAATTGTTGAAGCATCTATGTTAAAAGTCGTTTTGCCGTCCTTCATTTTTAAATTTAGCACCATCCCTTCGGAAAGAACATCGGGAAGGGCTTTCATCTTTTTCTGAGTTGAACCCATCATACAATCTGCAAAATATTTTTCCCTTGGTTTTGGTGTAAATTCAAATTTGCCCATGCCATTATGGGTGCTGGTAAAAGACAGGATTTCATTGTTTTTTGAATCTATAATATTACCTGATACGTTTTGTGGGTTACCAAATTTATCTGTGCATTTAAATGCGATGGTATTTTTTGTATTGGCAATAATATTTCCCCCTTCTGCAAAAAAGTAAACTGAGAAAACAGCCGGTTCACTCAGGGTATCGGTAGGCGTCATTGGGTTGTAAATATTAATTTTTTGATAATAGAATCTATCTAAACCAAAATTCATTAAATGTTGTGTAAATGCTTTTACGATATAACTTCCCTGAGGCAAACTCTTTGGTATAGTAAACTCACCAATTGCAGCACCGCCTACTATGGGTAGTACTTTCTTGTCAATAATTACTCCTGACTCGTTTAAAAGTTCTATACCTATAACAGTACTTTTTATTGAAGGAATAAAGCCCTCCATTAAATAGGCTTTAAACCAAATTGTTTCTCCTGCTATATAATTTGATTTGTCGTACTGAATGTATATTTTTTCTGCAGTATAATTGGAATTTATTTTTTCTAATAATTGCTTGGGGGTTTGTGCATTAGTTTTGTAAAATAAGCATAAGGTAAATAGGAGTGAAAGTACTTTCATATATCGATTGTTAGCTTTTTGGAAGGAGGTAAGCGTAAAATTAAAGTAATTTTGTTTTGATTGCTGTATATTTTCTTAAAACTTATTTTTGGCAATGCTCATAGTATTTCAAAAAATTAATTAACTACTCTACCACTCTTTCTATGTGTAAAAATTTACCGTCTTTGGTTAATCCTTCAATTATGATGTTGAACTTTTTTGCAACGTCCGAATTATAAAAAGAAAAACTGACTTTATTGCTTTTTCCATCTGAGGTCAAAAAAGGATTCCAATATAGAGTAGTTCTTTTATCTTTTAAAATGGACGCATCTTGAGGCAGCAAATAGTTTGGTGAGTAGAATTCTTTTACCGGACTAAAGCCCTCTATTAAAAACAGCTCCCCCCTATCTATTGACACTTTACCTTCTCTATCACTTTGTTTTTTAGTATATAAAACCAATGCCCCTCCAATGCCAGCTCTTGCACTTGTCGAATAGAGTTGCACCAATGCTATATCATTTAAGGAATAAGTGGAAGCCTGTTCTGGATCAGCAAGTACGCCATCAATGAATACAGTCACATTTGGGACACCCCCAGTAAGATTAATTATTGTTCGTAATTGTATTGAATAACTTCCAGGTTTTCCTGAGATATTTACTCCAGGCAACCTGCTTTTTAAATATTCTAAAATATTTAATCCCGCTGATGGAGGAGGGTTTTTTATAAAGTCCAATGTAGTATTTGCAATTCCACCAAAATTAGTACTTGCGTACTTTTCTTCTGTTTTTAAAGCCGTTTTTTTTGAAAATGATGTTAAAAAGATTGTATTTAAAGTGATACCATTTTCAAAAGTACCAGTGTCTTTATTTAAAAGTGCCATGAGTTCATCTGCAGGGGCTTCATATTTTGAGGCTTTAGATTTATAATCATTTACACCAAGGTTGGTTTGCAATAAAGTTGGCTTTAATTCAAATTTTAATGGGTCTGCCGTAGGGACACTGTTCATAAAGGAAATTTTCGCAGTATCTTGAAAAAGAAGGGAAGGCAAACTAAAACTACCATCATCTTTGCTTCGGGCATTTACAAATTCCATAGGCTCAACTTCCTCTTTTTTTGTTTTTATTATGGCTGTAATTTCCGTATTCCCCATCAGTGCGCCAGTGGTTTTATTTTTTACAATTCCATCAATTGTTATAAAACTATTTTCACTATAGCTGTTTTTGGGTAATTTATTATTTAAAATTTCATCCCAGCTATATCTACGCCAGCCACTGGTAAGCATTACCAAATCGAGGTTTTGTTTGTGTATTTCATCGTTTGTTTCTAAGTAGTATGCTGTATTGTATATATAACCTTTTAATTGGTTTGTTATTAAAAATCGGGAAAAGATATTTTCGGTATTCTTATTATTCATTTTGTATTGGCCTCTATCAGTTACTGCCACAGAATAACTTCCTTTTATGGTATCTGGTAGGATAAAGGAGAATTCATTTTTTTGCCTTGCCGATAAATTAATCGTATCTATATATAAATTGGCATTGATACTGTAATCTTCTTTGTTTATAAATACGATACGCTCGGCTAAAGGTTGGTGCATTTTGTTAAATACAGTAAGTTGAAGTATGCCTGTCTCTAAGTTTTGCAATGGCAATGCGCCTGTAATTTTTGTACTACTGCCATTTAGAGGTGCTTTTAAAGCGATACTGTTTTCTTCTACTCCCAAAAGGTATTCTGGCATGAATCTTTCATTAGTCACTGTAGATTTATCGACTTCAAAAAATATTTTCCCATCCCTCCTTTCGATGTGAAGTTTTACACCCTCTTGTTGTACACTGGGTAGTGCCATATTTCTGATAATGCCGCTTGTAATGCTATAGCTTGCCATGTATTTCTCCCCAAATAGTGGAGTAAACTCAACAATTCCCATTCCATCATGTGTACTATTAAAAGTTGTTATTGTTTTGCCTTGGGTATCTGTAATTGTTCCTGAAACTTCTTTTGGGTATCCCCATTTGTCAGCGCATTTAAATGCAACATGGTTGGGTATACCGGCAATCATATTTCCGCCCTCTGGTAAAAAGAAAATGGAAGCGGATTCCATACCTTGATCTGTAACTTTTGGCGAAGCAGGATTGTATATATTGAAGGAATAGGTATAAAAATTTTCTGAACCAAAATTTTTCATTTGTGCTGTATGTGCAATAATATTGTAAGAACCTGACTTTAATGTAGCAGGTAATACGAAAGTTCCAATTGCTAAAGTGCCGCTTACAATAGGCAGTATTTTGCTGTCCATTAATTTCCCTTCATCATTATGTAAGGTTACTTTTATAGAAGTGCTGGTTGTTGCCGGAAGAAATCCTTGCATTAAATATGCTTTAAACCATACCGTTTCCCCAGCTAAATAATGCTGTTTATCGTAGTGGAAATAAATTTTTTCACTGGTATAGTTTTGCCTAACGTTGTCTAGTAGGTCCTCAGGAAGTTGAGCAAAGCTATTGTACACAAAAAGGATAAAGCTAAGAGAGAGTAATTTTTTTTTCATACCTATTGTGGTAAATTATAGAGTAACAAGATATTTGGCACTGATCTTAAAAGAAACAGAGCTGTGTGTAATTTTCTGTTAATATTTTTTTGTTCATTTTTAATTCTTTGTAATTATTGTGAATAAACTGTAAAGGCATTTCCCCATACCTACTCGCTACCATTATCTTTGTTTCTCCTGCTACTTTCTCAAAAAGTTGTTGCGCTAAGATAGGGTCGTTATTATCCTTGGATAAATGGGATAAGAACAAATGGCTCATAAATGCCGGTTTATGGTTTACAAAAATTTCCAACGCTTCTGCATTGCTTAGATGCCCTTCGCCACCACTTATTCTTTGTTTTAAAAAGGAAGGATACTTTCCATTTGCTAACATATCGGTATCATAATTGGCTTCTAAAAATGCAACATGGCATTTTTTAAAATGGCTAATTAAATGTTCGCAAGGTTTTCCAATATCTGTAAATACACCCACCGTTATTTCATTGCAAGTAATAATAAAGCTGTGCGGATCTGCTGCATCATGAAATTTAGGAAAGGCTGTAATACGAAGTGTGCCTATGTTTACAGGCTCATATGCCTTGAATGAAGTTGTATGTTCACTTTTTAAATGATAACAACCTTTGTGTGTAGCGGGCGTCACATATACAGGCATGGCATACTTATCTGCTAACCCTGCAAGCCCACGTACATGGTCTATGTGCTCGTGGCTCACAAAAATAGCCTTCACTTTTTTCATGCTCAAGCCGAGCCTTGTCATCCTTCTTTCAGTTTCTCTACAACTCAAGCCAGCATCTATCAACACAGCCTCTGTATTGTTACCTACATAATAGCAATTGCCATTACTGCCGCTATTGAGCGATGTGAAATTTAATACCATACTTAATACCATTACAAGAGGCAGGACATTTATTTTTGGGGTAATGGTTGCCCTACTGCAACCTTGCAATCATGCCCAGGCTGTCCATGTGCAGGATTTATTTTACCTGTATTTCCTTTTGCATTTGACACAGGAACTGGGTTTACAATAGCTGATGCTGGTGTTTCTGAATTTATTTGTGCAGGGGCTGCAATAACTTGGGGAGTAGTTTCATTTGCTACTACGTTAGCGGGAGCTGGCGTTTTTTGTGGGGTAGAATTTAGAGGTGCACCTACCGAAATATCACACCTATGCCCTGGCTGACCATGTGCAGGGTTTAAGCCTTTTCCAGTTGCAGGCGCTACGGCTGGTTTTATTGCATTATTGGCAATTACTGGAGATGCTATTTGCGGCGCAATATTTTTCTGGGGTTGTATACTTTGAGTTGTATTAGTTGTTGTTGGTGTTTCGCATACATGCCCTGGCTGACCATGAGGAGGATTATTAGCCGGAACCGCATTCGGAGTAACTGCATTTTGTGGCATAGATGGAACTGTTTGCGATAAACCTCCATTTGGTTGTAAATTTATTTGCTTTGCTAGATTGTTATCTACCGAAGTAGTTGATACAGTAGTATTTTCGGTTTGAGCATTGGATATTTCAGTTGGCTTTTTATCAGGAACAATTGATAAATCTTTATCTGGCAAATTTTCGTTACAAGCCACCATGCTTGTGCAAATGAGAAAACCAAGTACTATATACTTCATAAAATAAATTTTAAATGATTAAAAAAAATCATTAGCGAATATAATCCTAGTTTTTCACTTTACTCGTATAAAAAAGGTTTATTTCTTTATTTATTTCACTATTGGTACAGTGCCAATACTTCTTTCAAAATTTTATCAATCTTTTTAAGTGGAATATCTTTTTCTGGGTTTACCAACAGTATTTTCATATTTACTCTTTTTTCTTGCAATAAATCTGGGTGGTTTATCAATTGCCCTTTAATAATTCCAATATACGGTTGCTTGTATTTTTTATGAACCCACAAATAACAAAAGCGCTTACCATTAATGTTGTAAAATGGCGCTGCATATTTCCAAGTTTCGGTTATGTTTTTATCTAATTGTAAGATATGCTCACGCAAAAATTGCAAGCAGCTTTTGGTTGGTTCTTCGTGCTGCAGAAAATAATTATCTATTGGGCGGAGCATTTCAATAATTTTCTGTAAAAGTATCAAATGGTATTTGCAAATTGTTAATTATCTTTATTTTTAGTCTATTAATAAAACAAAACTACATGCTTGTAAAAACCTTTGGTAGTGCTGTGTATGGTGTAGAAGCTATAACAATAACGGTAGAAGTGAATGTAACAAACCAAGGGCAACATTATTTTATTGTTGGCCTGCCAGATAATGCCGTAAAGGAAAGTTTGCAGCGGGTGGAAAGTGCCATAAAAAGCAATCACTACTACATGCCACGCACCAAGCTGGTGGTAAATCTTGCACCTGCAGATATAAAGAAAACAGGCTCTGCTTTTGATTTACCCATAGCAATAGGCACACTTGGTGCTACGGAACAAATTGAAAACCCCGAGCGATTGGAAAAATTTGTAATAATGGGTGAGCTTAGTTTAGATGGTGAAATACGACCCATAAAAGGTGCGTTGCCCATTGCCATACAAGCACGCAAAGAAGGTTTTGAAGGATTGATATTACCAGCTTCCAACGCTAGGGAAGCAGCTATGGTAAACAATTTGAAAGTGTATGGTGTAACACATATAAACGATGTGGTCAATTTTTTTAAAGACGAAAAATCGCTCGTGCATACCGTAGTAGATACCAGAGCAGAATTCGCCAATGCGCAAAGTGATTTTGATATAGATTTTTGTGATGTAAAAGGGCAAGAAAATATAAAACGTGCTTTGGAAATTGCTGCAGCAGGTGGCCACAATGCCATATTGATAGGCCCGCCAGGCGCAGGAAAAACCATGCTGGCAAAAAGACTGCCTACAATTTTACCACCACTTACCCTGCACGAAGCATTGGAGACAACCAAAATACATAGTGTAGCGGGTAAGTTGCCAGAGAATGCAACGATTGTAAGTAAACGACCTTTCCGTTCGCCGCATCATACAATTTCAGATGTTGCATTGGTAGGAGGCGGCGGGAATCCCCAGCCCGGCGAAATCTCTTTGGCACACAATGGCGTATTATTTTTAGATGAATTACCAGAGTTTAAAAGAACCGTTCTAGAAGTCATGCGCCAACCAATGGAGGAAAGAAAAGTAACCATTAGTCGTGCAAAAGTGGCCTTGGATTTTCCAGCAAGTTTTATGCTCATAGCTTCTATGAACCCATGCCCATGTGGCTATTTTAATCATCCCGAAAGAGATTGTACCTGCGGTCCGGGAATTGTGCAAAAATATTTAAGCAGAATTTCGGGACCATTGTTGGATAGGATTGATTTGCATGTAGAAGTTACACCCGTTGCATTTAGCGAAATGCAATCTACCCGAGATTTTGAAAAAAGCGAAAGCATTCGGGCAAGGGTAATACATGCAAGAGAAATACAAGCAAAGAGGTACAAAGAAAATAGGGGCGTTTATGCCAATGCGCAAATGAGCAGCAAAACACTAAAAGAAGTATGCGTCATTTCTACCGCAGGAGCAAATTTATTAAAGATTGCTATGGAAAAATTAAACTTGAGTGCTCGTGCTTATGATAGAATATTAAAAGTGAGCCGCACCATTGCCGACCTTGCTGATAGTACAGATATAAAACCCGAACACCTTGCAGAAGCCATTCAATACAGGAGTTTGGATAGGGAAGGGTGGGGAGGATAGGAAAGATTTTAGACTTGAGATTTTAGATGTAAGACTTTCTATAATGCAAGTTTTATTTTCTTTATTCAATGTTTTCTTATTTAAAAGCCAATTATTTTGAAAAAAGGAATTGTAGGGTTTTAAGCCAATAGCCCTGATTGAGTTTCAGTGGCGCCTGCCTGCCAAGGTAAGAAACTCCAAAATAATTGTAGCGTTCCTTACTTGAATATTGAACATTGTGTGTTGAGAATTGAACATTAAAATACTCAAATAAAAAAATGTTCAATAATCAATTTTCAACGCTCAATGTTCAAATAAAAACCAGCGAGTCTTAAAGACATTTTCAAAAGTTTAGATTTTGTTTGCCAGCCAATAGCCCTGAGTGAGCTTCAGTGACCCAACCTGCCGGCTAAGGCAGGTCGCACATTTCATCTTCAGCTAATGATTTTGCTTTAATGATGTAGAAGAAGCTGTTTTGTTCATTATTTGGTGATTAAACATTGAAATTTATTACCCTTTAGTTTTCGTAAATTTGCACTTTATAAAATTGAAGTACATTTTACAATGAAAATATTATTGCATTACCTAAAGCCATATAAAGGCTTGATGGCATTCACCCTTTTTTTAGCGGCTATCAATATTGGCTTTTCATTATTGGATCCAATTATTCTTGGGTCGCTGGTAAACCTTGCCAATGAACACCAAAGGGATGGTGGATTAATGTCTAATGCCCAATTCTTTTTTTCATTTAAAGCACCTTTTTATAGCGTAACCGTTTTGTTATTGGCTTCTATTACCGTGGCCATGGTAAGTAGAATTGCAAAAGCATTTCAAGATTATTTTCTTACAACCATTACACAAAAGTTTGGTGCCAGTGTTTTTACCGATGGTTTACAACATGCCATGAAATTGCCATACCAAGATTTTGAAGACCAGCGCAGCGGAGAAACTTTGAGCATTTTAACTAAAGTAAGAACCGACACCGAAAAATTTATTTCAGCCTTTATTAATATTCTTTTTCCGGTGATAGTTGGAATTCTGTTTGTGGCTATTTATGCAATACGTATTGATAAACTTTTGCCGGTGATATATTTTGGAGGTATCATCATGCTGGTTGTAATGAGTAACTTATTGAGCAAAAAAGTAAAGTCTATTCAAAAGAAAATTGTAACAGAAACGACTTCGCTTGCTGGAGCAACAACAGAGTCCCTAAGAAATATTGAGTTGGTAAAAAGCTTGGGGCTTACAGGACAAGAAGTAAAACGACTGAATAAAAATACATTTAAAATTCTTGGACTGGAATTAAGTAAAGTAAAACGTACTCGTACCATAAGTTTCATACAAGGCACATTTGTAAATACCTTGCGCCAAGTAATATTGTTTTTGTTGATGTACCTCATATTCAATAAAGATATGAATGCTGGCCAGTTAGTAACAATGCAGGTTTTCTCCTTTTTTGTTTTTGGTCCTTTACAAGAAATTGGTAACATCATTATTACATATAGAGAAGCGGAAGCTTCCTTAAACAATTTTGATGTTTTGATGAAAAAATTACCAGAACCAACAGCTGCCAATCCAAAGCATATCGGCAACATCGAATCTCTTTCATTCAATCATGTAGGCTTTAAGCATCAAACGGCATCTGTAAAAGCAATTGATGACATTAGTTTTTCGGCCAGTATTGGCGAAACAATAGCATTTGTCGGCCCAAGTGGAAGTGGTAAATCTACCTTAATGAAATTATTGGTAGGGTTGTATAGAGCACAAGATGGGAAAATTTTATACAATGGTATAGAAGAAAAAGATATTAGTTTAGAAGATTTGCGCAGCCAAGTTGGTTTTGTAACACAGGATACGAATTTATTTAGCGGCAGTATTAGAGAAAATTTGATGTTTGTAAATCCCGATGCAACCGAAGCAGAATTGAATGAAGTATTGGTGAAAGCAAGTGCTACAAGTTTATTGGCTAAGGCTGCAAAAGGCTTAGATACGATGCTTGGCGAAGGCGGATTGAAATTGAGCGGTGGGGAAAAGCAACGCATATCTATTGCACGTGCACTTATACGTAACCCAAAATTGCTCATTTTCGATGAAGCTACTTCTGCACTTGATTCGCTCACTGAAGAAGAAATTACAGATACCATTAGAGATATTTCTGCATTAAAAGAACAGATAACCATCCTTATTGCACATAGGTTGAGTACGATTATGCATGCAGATAGGATTTACGTTTTAGAAAAAGGCGAAGTAGTAGAAACAGGTACACACGAATCTTTGTTAGGAGAAAAAGGATTGTATTATGCCATGTGGCGTCAGCAAATTGGGGAAAGAAAAAAAATAATGGCTAAAGTATAAACGATGAATATTGAAAACTTTTTTGGCATTGCAGGTGGTATTGTTTCGTCTGTAACTTTTTTGCCCCAAGTAATAAAGATTTGGAAAACTAAATCAGCCAAGGATTTAAGTATGGTAACATTAATGTTTCTCATACTTAACGTTTCGTTGTGGCTTATATATGGTGTGTTAAAGAATGATTATCCTCTTATGATTACAAATGGTATTGTGCTTTCAATGGTGCTTGCCATGGTATACTTCAAACTTACCTTCAAAGCGTAACATTGGTTACAAAAACGCAGCTTCAATTGTGTAACTTTACTGATTAATTTTAGTTTACAGTAGCAGATAAATTATCATGATTCAACAAGAAAAAAAACCTACCCCAAACGCACTATGGAGTATTTTTACCAATAAATGCCCTCGGTGCAGGCGTGGCAGAATGTTTCTAAACAAAAATGCCTATAGCAAACTTACCCTGAAAAATATTTTTGATATGCCAGAAAAATGCGAAGTATGCAGTCAAAAATTTGATATGGAAACAGGTTTTTGGGTAGGCACAAGTTACGTAAGTTATGGATTAACTGTTGCACTTTCTGTTGCCACTTTAGTTGCATGGTTTGTACTTATCGGGTTCTCTTTATATGATAACAGGATTTTTTGGTGGTTGGGGTTAAATGCAGCTTTCTTAATAATTGTTCAACCATGGTTGATGAGGCTTAGTAGGGTATTATACATTCGTTTTTTTGTACCTTATGATAATGATTACGAAAATTCAGCGCCAAAGAAATTTGAATGAAGGCTTCACACGGCGAAACAGCGATGGCAACGAAACAACGTATGTCTTTTTACCACTGTTATCAGTATTACGCTATGTGAAATACAACATACAAAACTGATTCTTTTGTACCGCTGTTACCGCTGTTTAGCTGTGTGAAAAACCAATGGTACATTCAGCTTCACACTAAAATTTCTCCCCATATTAAAGACCCCCATTCGTCCTGTTGCCATATTTTCAGCAGCATATTTTAGTCTGCTCAAATGACTTTGGTAGGCTACATCTCCAATATTATTTGCCGAAAAATTTAAAGTGAACAATGTTTTACCATTTGCATTTATATCGGTGCCTATTCCTGCATTGAGTAAAGTATATCCTGCGGTTGCTGTTTCGGTATCAAATGCAGTAAATGCCCTAGATTGTTTAAAAGTATTGTCAAGTTCTACTTTTACATAAAAGTTAGCAATGTTTTTACCGATTTTTTTAAAATCTCCTCTAAGCTCTGTCAATAATTTTGGTGCAGGTATAAATGGTAAATTCTTAGATCCTTCAATAGCTTCTTTAAGCGAGCCTGCTACATACGAAAAAGTATTTTGAAAATGCAACCAATCGATTGGGTGCGGGTGAATATCCAATGTGGCTTCTACACCGGCTAAACTTGCTTTCCGTTGGTCAAATTTAAAGGCTGCTAAAAATTCTCCGCCTCCCATATCTACCAAAGAGTCTCCTCCTGTTGCAGCCGACAATTTTCTATAAAAAATAAAATTATTAAAGTTGTTTAGATATCCTGCCAGATTCAAAGAAACATGTTCATTGTTCAATTCTACAGAGGCATCTATTTGCGTGCTAGTTTCGCTTTTTAAATTTGCATCGCCATACTCATAGCGTATAGTACCCTCGTGTGCGCCATTGCTTGCAAGTTCTGGTATGCTTGGAGCTCTAAAGGCACGAGCAATATTTAATTTTAAGTTTACATTTTTATTTACCTCATAAGTTAGTCCTGCACTGCCGGAAAAATTACCAAAGCTTTTTGTAAATGCATCTCCCTTTATGCCTCCCGTTTCGTCCAATAAATTCTTTACGTTAATATTTCTAGTATCAAATCTTGCTCCGCCACTGATGGTTAGTTTATTAATATCTTTTTGTGTAAAAACAAAAACCCCAAAGTCTGTAAGATTATAGTTTGGTATCAACTGCTCAATACCCCTATTCGTATTGGTCTGGTTCATTCCACTGATGCCTATAGATGGCTTCCATCCATTTTTCTCTTTTATATGAAATTGTGTAGCATAGGTAATCGTTTTCAAATCGAAAAACAAACCTTGTTGGGTCGGGTTATCTACATCACCAAACTCTTCTCTTTTGTTTTGCTGAAAACCCACATTTAGGGTAAGGTTATTATTGCCTATTTTGAAGTTATTGTCTGTAGCAATCTTAAAATGCCTGATGTTCTGATATGGAATTTGTGGGGTTGTACTTTTAAAGTCTGCATCGGTTGCTGGGGCTTCTAATCCACCCGGTAGGGCTTTAATAAAATTTCCTGCAGCATCCCTATCGCCCTCCACAAGCCCGGCTTTTAAATGAAAACTACTTACCAATAAATGGCTAAAACCCCATCCTCCATTGTATCCTACATATCCACCAACATTTTGTTCATTAAATTTAGAATTGAAAACATTTCCATCATATTTATTTTTATAATCTGCCGCAGCTTTAGTGGTACCGTATACATTCCAATTAAAACCGTTTATATTACCTGCCACATTTCCGTATAAACTTCTTAGCCTGTTGTTGCTTTGATAATTGCTTCCAATATTTGTTTTGATGGTATTCATTGCCACGGGTACATTGGTAATAATATTTATCACGCCCGCCATAGCATCGCTTCCGTATACCAATGATGCAGGTCCTTTCAATATCTCTATTTTACTCACACTTGCTTCATCTATTTCTATACCATGCTCGTCACCCCATTGCTGGCCCTCCTGGCGCACTCCGTCGTTCATGGTAAGTACACGATTATAACCAAGCCCACGAATAACTGGTTTGGATATGGCTGGTCCGGTTGCCAATGATGATACACCCGCTTTTCTGGTTATGGCATCAATAATATTGGTAGAAGTGGTTTGTTGTAATTCTTCTTTGCGTAGTACAGAAACTTGAAACGGCACTTTCTTTAATTGGGATGCACGAGATACTCCAGTGACAATTACTGCATTGTTTTCTACTACCGATTCGCTTAATGTAAGATCTTTCTTGGTATCTCCTTTTATAAATATTTGTTCGGCATATGTGTTATAACCTACATGAGAAAATTCTACTAAATGTGTTCCTTCTGGTATATTTCCTATAAAATATGCTCCATTTGCATCTGTAATTGCGCCAGATTTTGTATCCGAAATATATACGGATACACCACTCAAAGGCTTTCCTGTAGCAACATCTGTTACAATACCAGAAAAACTTCCTTTTACAAAGTTGGGTGTATTATCTGCAAATGCAAACAACGAAATGAATAAGAAAGCCAGTGAGATAATCTTTTGCATAGTTATATATTTGAAACAATGTTGCAAATATATAAAAATGAAACAATGTTGCAAATGTTTTTTTGATGAATGGTAATTCTGTAAATTAAAGCTGCTTTTTTTAAACCATGGTAATTATAATAAGTCGGATAAATAATTGCATTTTATATATTTTCAGCGTAAATTTAATTATGAGAAATAAAACAATTTTTTTATCATTTTTTGTAGCCGCAAGTTTTATTGTTGGATGTAAAAAGACAGATACTGCTGCGGTAATTCCTGTACCCCCTGTTGTTGATCCTTGTGTTGGTGTTACCATTACACCAGTTGCAGATAAAGGTTTTACGATTACTGGTCAGTCACTTGGTACCATTACGGTTACATCACCCATTGGTTCGGGTTTTACCTACAGTATCACTGGCGGTGCTTCTCAAGGCTCTACCAATTTTTTTAATTTACCAGCTGGTACTTATACCGTTACTGCAAAAAATGCCAATAATTGTTCCGGTACTACATCTGTAACCATTAATAGTTATGGGCCAAAATTTTATGAAGTACGAAAAATTGTGAATGGTTATTGCGGCCCCTGCCACTTAAGCGGAGCAATAAACGGCGGACTAAATTTTGATACAGATAACTCAGTTGTTGCTGCGTGGGCTAGAATAAAAGCCAGGGCTGTGGATGGCATGCCTTCTTTTATGCCACAAAACGGACAGCTAACAGCCTTGGATAAACAAAAAATTGTTGATTGGGTAAATGCAGGACATTTGACTACTAACTAAAAATTGTGCAAATTATTTCCCCGACTTTCTCACATACTTGGTAAGTATAACAATCATGGAGCCATTAACCCGTCCTTCTATTTGATCTGTATTACCTGCTACTAAATGAATGTTGTGTACAACTGTTCCCACTTTTGCATTAAAAGTTGCACCTTTTACCTCAAGTGTTTTGGTAAGCACCACATTATCTCCACTTACTAAAACTGCACCAAAACAATCTACATGTTTTTCAATATCATCTTGGTTTATATCATCGCCACTTGCTTTTGCCCAAGCCAATTCATCTTCGTCTAAATAAGCAATATCAACCAAATCTTGTGTCCAATCTAATTTTTTTAATTTGTGCAACATGCGCCAGGAGACAACTTTTGCTGCAGGCAATTCGCTCCATATACTGTCTTTTAAACAACGCCAATGGTTTTCATCTGCCGTTTCTATATTGGTCATTTGTGTATTGCAAGTGGGGCATATCCAAAGATGATGTTCGATTTTATTACTTGGGCTATTAGGAATTGCATAGTCTGTATTGGCATCATCGGAACCGCATAATTCGCAAAGGTTGTTGCTTCGTTTTTGTAATTCTTTATCTAGACTCATGGTTTTGTTTTTAGAACTGGCGAAAGGTAACAAATATTTATCGCCTTTAAAACTTAATGATGCAGCTAGGTAATTCGAAGGTATTTATTTACAAAATTTAATATCTAAACTACAAACCATAGCTTACGACAAAAACCACTAATAAATCAGTGGTTCTTGTACATTAATTATATTTTTATATTTCATGCATCACTATAATGAAAACTAAAGCGTTATTAAATGCGGCACACCATTTATGTAAAGTATTGCTTGGTTATCGCAATCACCATTGCCATAATTTAACAGCGCTTCATTACCATCTCTTACAAATTTTACGGTGCCCTTTACAATATAGCGGCAAGTAAATTTCTTTATAAGCGGCTCTATAATCAGTGATGCCCATGTATGACCAGCAGAGTTAGATCCTCTTGCGCCGCCAGTAATTTTATAGACATCATCTACCGGAAAATTAGGTGTACCATTACCAGCAATTTGTAAAATTTCTTTTGTGCTATTCCATTTCACCCATCTGTTGTTATTGGTGTTCAATATTTTTCCATCTAATACAGTTACTTTCCATCCTTGCATGTTTGGGGTACTGGTATTTTCAGAAATATGAGTGCCTTCAATTTTAAAACTATCTACAAAATAGTTTACGAATGTGGTAGAAACTTTTGCGCCTGGTACTAGCATTCTGTTTGTGTAAATAGAAACGATTTTGCCTTTTCTAAATTTTCCATCACGACCTAAGCAACCATCACCAAAATTAATTGTCACAACTTTAGGAAAAACACCAGGTATGTTTGGCACTACTGTAATTCTATAACAATGCCCATTAGAGTCTGTTCTTGCGCCTAAATCGTCAAGTCCAGATACGTTTGTACCGAATCCTAAATCTTCACCGGCATTTGAAGCGTTCATACTTCCAGTAATGTTAAAGATGTCATCAAATTGTTCTTCTGTTTGTGCTTCTTGCTTGCTAGCTTCGGATGTTTCAGAATCCGCTACTACAGAGGCTTCTGGAGTAGTAGCAATGTCTGTTAGTGTAGTGCTTTCTTTCTTGCAACTTGTAAATAACAGTGTTCCAAATAGGGCAATAAATAAAAACCCTTTGGAAAGTTGAATTGTTTGTTTCATAAAAAATAATTTTAAAGTTTGTAAATAAATCCTTCTTGTATAAGACTAGAGGCTATTAAAAAAGTTTAACAGAATTTATTTTTTCTTACAATACTTTCTTTAAAATTGAATAATAAATAAAAACAATAAGGAAAGCTATAAAGAAATTATTGTAAATATCACCTTCATAATACCATAAAAAATTTTATTGTTAGGAAATGTAGTTGGCTCATTTACATTAATAAATAAAGTGTATAAGGGTAGAATAAATGCGGCCGTTTTTTTTGGTTGTACATAAAAAAAAGCCAGTAAAAAAATTCACTGGCTTCTATAAAATGTAGAAAAAACTTTATTTTACTTTCATCATTGCCCGCACTTGCTGTATAGCACCATTTTGTAAACGTGCATAATATATTCCACTTGATAGGTGCGATGCGTCAAATGTAATTTTCTGGGTAACAGGCACAGCAACGGGAAAATCTTTTTCAAATAGATTTACAATTAACCTACCTGTGCTATCAATAATCTGTATAAGTGTATGTCCACCCTCGCTCGTAAATTCTATAGTGGTTGTGGTTGCAAATGGATTTGGATAATTTGTTAGTAATGTAGTACCAGAAGTGTTTGGTGTAGATGTTGTACAAGTTCCGTTTTTTATCAATGGTAAATCTTGCAACACACCATTAATGTTTTGTGGAAATAAATTTTTCACCGTTTCTTTTGGTATGCAAAACCACTTTTCTAAAATGGTGGAGTAGATACTTCTAAAATCATACTGCATTGGTACATTGTCATTTACCGTTGCCACAGTTGGAATAGTTGGATTATCGCCCAGTACACCAACTTGTACCGGTTTACCAAATACAAATAATGGAGAAGCAGAACCATGGTCAGTACCGGTGCTGCTATTGCTTTTAATTCTTCTACCAAACTCACTAAATGTCATACCTACAACCCTATCTTCTATTCCTAAAAATTTCAAATCGTCCTGAAATGCTTTTATAGCATCACTTACTCTTCCCAATAAAGTAGCATGGCTTCCTACGGTAGTATCGGCTACCGTTGTTTGCAAGCTATGTGTATCAAAGCCACCAAAGCTTACCATATAAACCCTTGTTTTTAACCCACCTTTTACCAAGCGAGCTACAATTTTTAACTGGTCAGCCAAGCTGTTATTTGTTGGGTAAGTACTTTGTATAGGAACTTTAGCCGCAGCAGCTGTTATGGTGCTAGCATATTGTTTTGTTTGTTTTGCTACATTACGCACATAGTTTAATTCCTTTCCGGCTTTTGTAGCTGGTACAGGATCGCTTGTGCCATTTATGAGTTGATAAAACGAAGTGGCACTTGTAATACTCATAGCTAAATTTACGGCTGGCCCTTGAGTTGTAAGCGATGCAGTGCTTCCTATTTGAATGGCCAACGGATCTGGCATGCTAGCACTGGGGTAACCATTTGGGAAATTGGGATATTCATAATTTAAATATCTTCCAGCCCATCCTGTATACACTTCTTGGTTGCTATTGCTGGCAGTCATCCAAATATCGGTAGCCCTAAAATGTGAAAAATTTGGCTGAGGATATCCTACTGCTTGTATCACTTTCAATTTAGATTCATTGTACATGGTTTGCAAGCCCGTCATGCTTGGGTGCAAGCCTGTATTATCGTATCCACTCAGTTTTAGAATTCTATTTTCTGGTATGGCAATATTGGTACGGGCAGCATTATACAAACTATAGGTGCTTATCGGTATCACCATATTTAGTCCATCATTACCGCCAGATAATTGCACAATTACAAATACATGATCGGTATCAGTTTCACTTCCAAGAAGCGCTTTTACCAATGGTGAGTTTTCGTTAAATGCTTTTACAGAATAGCCGCTTATTAAAGCAGGTATTGTAGCTGCAACAGATTTACCTAAGAATTCTCTACGTTTCATATTATAGTATTGAGTATTGAGATATTAGTATTTAGATGTTAGTATCAAGATGTTAGTATTTAGATATTAGAATCAGGATGTTGGTTTAATTTAAACCACCTCAACCCCTTCAACTCCCACAACCCCTTCAACTCCCACAAGTTTCTCACCCTCCCTCAACTCAATTGATACTCACTCAAAGCCATTAAATATTTAAATAAATCTTTCAACCTAGTATTGATGATATTAAAATTTGCCGTTGATGGGTTTGCTATATAAGCATCCCATGCGTTTGTCCAATAATAATCGTATTGCTGGTTACTCAATAATAATTGTGTTTTGGTTTGCTGTTTTATTTGTGGTGATAAGTTTATTCTGTAAACATATTTCATTACGTCATCTACCAAATCATTTGGGTTACCAGGGTTAGATAATGTTTTTACATATGCCACAAAATCAAAAATCATTTTAAAACCATTTCTAGTATAACCGTTCGTAGTCATCAAATCGGTAAACTGGTTTCTTTTTGGTAATGTGTCCGTATTAATCCATATTTCATGAAAAAGGGGCTCTTGATAATAAGCTGGCATACCGGCAACATTTGGCGGGTCATGTAAGTTTAATCCCATATTCACCATAAAACTGTACAATGTATTCCAATGGCCATAGCTGGTATCCCAATCTGTTGCAACTGGCATGGCTACATTAAACTCTCTCATAGCACCTATTACAATATCTGCGGGTGTTTTTATGATACAGCTTTGGTTAAGTACATCAAAGAAATGCTCGCTTTTAAACAATGCAGACAACACTGGTTTGATATCATAATTACTGTTTCTAAAAATATCTGCTAAAGGCACAATAACATTTGACTCAGTTGCTGCATCAATATCATAATATACAAACCAACGATAAAATTTACGAACCAAAAATTTTGCAACTTCTTGTTGTGCAAAAATCATGTTTATTAAATCTGTCAATTCTAAATCGCCTGCAGTAGCACCTGTGCGGCCCGTTATAATGGTATTATTATAAAAAGAAGAAAACTGTTTATTTACAGTGCTGTGCCTGCTCGGTGTAAATATGGTTTGATAAGTTGTACCATTTACTTGCCAGCCTGTCAATACTTTTGCAGCTTCTTTTACATCGGCTTCTGTGTACTGGCTTCCGGGGCCTTTACCTAATGTAAAAAGTTCTTGTAACTCCCTTCCATAATTTTCATCTGGTGCGGTAGCAGTATTCAAATAGCCATTAAGGTAACGAAGCATAGCTATATCTGTGGTAATGGCTTTTACCATTTGCTTAAAATTACCCAAGCCATTTTGACGAATCAAATTATGTTGTTTGTATATCCAATTTGCATTACCTACATCACTTGCTTCGTTTCCAAAACAATCTGTCCATAAGAATATCATTTTTTCCCTTATGCTCCTGTCTTGATTTATAAGTACGCCTGTCCACCATTTTTTATAAGAAGCCCTGCGCTGGCTTTGTACAGTACCATCACTATTTATATCATTTATCCAAGTAGTTCCTTGCAAAATATTGGTATCTGGTACGGTACCAAGTGTAGTGGTTGTAGCATATTCTTTTACAGGCGGTGCTGGGTTGGGCGCTGTAGGATTCAATAATTCATCTACAGCTTGGTTCATTGTGCGTGTTGCAAAATAATCTACATCTGTTTTTTTTGCACCAAACATGGTACGTTTTAATAAATGTATGATTTCATTTTTGCCCCATGCGCCTGTGTATGGATTAATACCACTCAATGTTCTTGCAGGCGATACTGTTTGTGTTTCTACAGTTTTTTTGGGTTTCCGTGCAGTTAGAAAATCTCTTCTATCCATGATTATTTTTTTGGATGTGAGTCTTGATAAGTCTTTTTGACTAACGAAATGTTAAAAAGTAAAATGGAAATTAAATCTTTTTTTTTGTATTTAAATCTTTTTTTAAGAGTAAATTTAAAATCAGCAGATTGTAAATGCTACCTACTAATACTGGGTAGATTTGTTTTTTTTATAAAGTATTTAAAAATCCATATAATACATATTATTATATAGTAAATATGTAATGCTAGTTAAAAATATTTGGTGCTTCGTTGTTTTATAAAAGTTGTCTTCTCACAAGGCGGTTGTCGGAGTCGGGTTTCAATAAGAGCTATGGCTTAAACATTCTCAACCTAGTAGCATGCTCGATTGTACAGAATTCATTATCAACAGTATCTATTACATAATAAATGAGGACAAAAGAACTATTGAAAAGTACGACCTGCATTTGCCGGCCGGCCGGCGCCTATAAAGTGGACTATAGCTCCTTCTTTGTTAACTTAAAAAAGCCATCCATATTTTTTTTAAAAATATGGATGGCTTTAAAATAATTATAAACTAAAAAGTATCACAGACTAAAGTCACTCCTCTGGAGGGACCTGCCTACCGCAGGCAGGTTTAGGGAGGCTAGTTAATATTTTCAATAATCCCTGCAATGCCCTGCCCGCCACCTACACAAGCCGTAACGATCCCATATTTTTTATTAAGGCGCTTCATGTCGTTCACAATTTGTATGGTAAGTTTACAACCAGTGCACCCAAGCGGATGCCCAAGCGCAATAGCCCCTCCATTTACATTTACAATAGCAGGATTTAACCCAAGTTCACGAATTACTGCCAATGATTGTGAAGCAAAAGCCTCGTTTAATTCAAATAAATCAATGTCATTTAATGTCATACCAGCTTGCTTTAGAACCTTAGGAACTGCTTCTACAGGTCCTATGCCCATAATGCGAGGGTGTACTCCTGCACTGGCACAATTTACCAAGCGAGCAATGGGTTTAAGTCCCAATTCATTTACCATACGCTCACTCATTACCAATACAAAAGCTGCGCCATCACTGGTTTGTGAGCTATTACCTGCAGTTACAACTCCTCCTGCAGCAAAAGCAGGTTTTAGTTTTGCTAAGCCTTCAATGCTTGTATCTGAACGCACGCCATCATCCGTATCTACTATGTAAGATGTAGTTTTTCTTTTGCCAGATTCATCTACATAAACTTGCTCTACATTTATAGGTAAGATGCCCGTTTTAAAATAACCTTCTTTGATGGCGTTTGCCGCTTTTACATGGCTATTGTAACTAAACAAATCTTGGTCTTCACGGCTTACGTTGTATTCGCTTGCCACCGCTTCAGCGGTAAGCCCCATACTTAAATAATAATCTGGTTCGTCTTTAGCAATGCTGTATGCAGGCACTGTTTTCCAACCTGCAGTTGGTACCAAGCTCATACTCTCTGCGCCACCCGCTATAAAACATTCGCCCATGCCGCTGCGTATTTTTGCTGTAGCCATGGCAATAGCTTCCAACCCACTTGCACAATATCTGTTGATGGTTATACCAGGCGCTGTAAATCCCACTGCCTTTGCAGCAATAATACGACCCACCTGTAACCCTTGCTCCGCCTCGGGTACAGCGTTTCCTACTATTACATCATCTACTCTTTTTGGGTCTAGTTGTGGCACAGTGGCCAATAAACCTTTTATTACATCTATCGCCAAATCATCTGGGCGAGTAAATCTAAAACCACCTTTTTTACTTTTCGTAATGGCAGTTCTAAAGCCTGCTACAATGTATGCTTCTTGCATGATTATTTTTTTTGACAACAAACTATGGACAACATACCACAGTTTAGTTCGTTATTATTTAAAATTCTTTTTAGGGCTGTCAACATTGAATCTTTATTCAATCTCGCAATTCTGCGTGATTCGGGCTATTCGCTGCACCTCCTCCGCCTACGGCGGATTCGGTGCCGCTTCTATCCCGCACTTGTCCAGTACATTTTTGTCGGGAGTTCTTCACCATTTTATTTTTTCCTGTCTGCCGTCAGGCAGGTTCAACTTTCATTGAAGCGTAAGGAAATCTTACATCATCAATCTAAAATCTTAAATTGAAAATGGTTGTTTATGCAACTTCCTTAATCAAAGATATAAATTTTAAGTTACTTTCAAAAAAATGATAAGTTATCTTTGCGCCCGTTATGT
Source organism: Ferruginibacter sp. (assembly GCA_031430735.1). Lineage (GTDB taxonomy): Bacteria > Bacteroidota > Bacteroidia > Chitinophagales > Chitinophagaceae > Ferruginibacter. The sequence goes on from JANPCB010000045.1 coordinate 84,964, forward strand.
ACAAAATCATCCGCAGTATTTTATTTATGTTCGATGCCGAAAAAGTGCATCATTTTTCAATGAATGGGTTAAAGCTACTTTGCAAAGTAAAGTTTATAAAGAATTTAATAGCTAAGCAATACAAGAGTTACGAGTTAGGAGTTACGGGTTACAGGTTAACAAACTCGAAACCCTCAACCAGTAACCCGAAACTTTTAGATCTTCCCTTCAAAAACTCCATCGGCCTGGCTGCCGGCTTCGATAAAAATGCTAAATATTTAAACGAGTTAGAAGCATTAGGTTTTGGTTTTGTAGAAATAGGCACCGTAACGCCATTGCCACAAGAAGGAAACCCAACCCCGAGATTATTTCGTTTGCCAAAAGATAAGGCACTTATTAATCGTATGGGGTTTAATAATGAAGGAGTAGATGTTGTTACAGAGAGACTTCGCAGTTGGCAGTTGGCAAAAAGACAGCAGTTGGCACAAAAAAGCTCGCAAATTGAGAACCAATTGCCCACTACCCACTGCAAACTGATTATTGGCGGCAACATAGGCAAAAACAAAATAACCCCTAACGAAAATGCCTGGAAAGATTATGAAATATGTTTTAATATGCTGCACGATTATGTAGATTATTTTGTAGTAAATGTTAGTAGCCCAAATACGCCCGGTTTAAGGGAATTACAAGAAAAAGAACCGCTCAAAAAAATACTTACCCATTTACAGGCACTCAATATAAATTTTACAACGCAAAAACCTATTCTTTTAAAGATTGCGCCAGACCTTACACAAACACAAATAGACGATGTGATAGATTTGGCAAAAGAAATAAATTTAGACGGGCTTGTTGCAGCAAATACAACCATTGATAGAACTCAACTCTTAACTCCTAATTCGAAGCTCGAAACCATTGGTGCTGGTGGCTTAAGCGGATTGCCACTAAAAAGTAGGGCTACCGAAATGGTAAGATATATTAGCCAAAAAACAAATGGCTCCATTCCCATCATTGCAAGTGGGGGTATTTTTACAGGACCAGATGCAGCAGAAAAGCTAGCGGCAGGGGCAAGTCTTGTACAAGTGTGGACTGGCTTTGTGTACCAAGGGCCAGCCATAGTAAAAAAAATAACATCGTATCTTGCAGGGGTTAGACAATAGATATTAGATTTTAGACACTAGACAAAAACAATATTTTAAACTTTTGAAAACAACAATTTTTCAAATTAATTTTTCACTTTAAAATTTAGTTCCCCATTCGGGGAACAGGGGGCTTTTTTATGGAACATTTATTTACATCGGAAAGTATCATTAGTTTTTTTGTACTCGTAATTTTAGAAGTTGTTTTAGGAATTGATAATGTAATATTTGTTAGTATTATCATCAATCGTTTACCGCAAAGCAAAGAAAAAGCAGCAAGAAGAATGTGGATGATTACTGGTATTATTGTAAGAAGCATACTGCTTTTGGGGCTAGGTTGGTTGCTTTCACAAAAGGGAAAATCATTGTTTACCATTGCTGGTAAGGGGTTTGATCTTGCTAGTTTGGTAATGCTTTTAGGAGGATTATTTCTTATATACAAAACGGTTAGGGAAATTCACCACAAGTTAGAGGGCGAAGATGAAAATACAATAGGAGGGAACAAACCTGCATTATCATTTGGAAAAGCAATACTGCAAATAATGCTCATAGATATGATATTTTCTTTTGATAGTATTATTACCGCAGGTGGTACGGCAGAATATGTAGAAATAATGATTGCAGCAGTTGTAATTGCAATGTTTATTATGTTTTTATTTAGCCCTAAAATTTCATCTTACATACATAAACACCCTTCTTTAAAAATGTTGGCATTGTCTTTCTTAGTAATGATAGGGCTTACATTGGTTATAGAAGGTTGGGATAGCGTGAAAGCGCACGACCTTCATTTAAAAAATTATGTTTACTTCGGTATGGCATTTTCATTCTTAGTGGAAGTACTCAATATTATAATGGCCAAAAAAAGTAAAAAGCGTAAAGTAGTAGAATTGAATGAGCCAGTTTTAAAAGAAGAAGTGGAAGAATATTCTGATAATGCTCATTAATCCTTAATAAACACAAAGAAGGGTAGCAGCCACTAATGCTGCCGTTTCGGTACGCAAGCGGTTATCGCCTAGTGCAACTGGAGTAAAATTATTTTCTAAAGCCACAGCAATTTCGTGCGGAGTAAAATCACCTTCAGGGCCAATAAGAACTGTTGAAGTGTTGAAGGATTGAAAAGTTGAAATGCTATTTCTTAATGAATGCTTATTTTCTTCTTCGCAATGAGCAATAAATTTGTATTCGGTATTTACCTCCGTTATATACTTCACATACTTTTTTGGTTCTTCTAAAACGGGCAACCATGCCTGTTGAGATTGTAACATGGCACTTACCAAAATGCCTTTCAATCTGTCCATCCGTATATGTTGTTTTTCGGTTCTTTCACAGATCAGCAATACAATTTCGGTTACCCCTATTTCGGTAGCTTTTTCTAAAAACCACTCAAGCCTGCTGTTGTTTTTTACAGGCGATATAGCTATGCAAACTTTATTTGCAGGGCTTTCTTCCTTGGTTTTTTCTACTATTTTTACAGTGCATTTTTTCTTGTGGGCATCTGTTATTTCTGCTAAAAAAATATTTCCTAACCCATCTGTAAGTTTTAGTTGCTTGCCTTCTTGCATACGCAATACCTGCACTATGTGCTTAGAGTTTTCTTCGTTTAATACAACAATATTATCTGAAGAAAGTATGGGGTCGGTATAGAAAAACGGTAAAGGCATTATTGTTTAATTAAAAAGTGTGCACAAAAAATAATTGCATATATCCAACAATTGTACAAAAAGGTAAACAATATTGATATGCCAAGACTCTTTAAGACATTCGCTTTGCAAATCGTAGCATTTCGGAATATTAATCTAAGTGCTCTAAAAATTATCCAATATAAAAGAGCTGCAATAGTTAGAATAATAGCCCAAAATATAGCTCCAAAAAACCAAAGGATTATTGCACCAAACAATCCGATAACAATCCATGCTATGAAAGAGAATAAACAGCCAAGTCCAGCATCTTCACCTATGTCTCCTCCGAAATCCACTGCAGATAAGGTATCCATATTGCCCATAGAAGGCTTCCGTAAACGGTCAAAATTATCTAAAATATTACCTACATTATCTTTAAGCTTCCAACCACGATATAATCCTATGAAAATAAATAAGAAAAAGACAGCAGATAAAATGGATGTTGATAGTAAAGAATTTAAATAGAGTGATCTATGTTTATCTATGCCAGTAATAAATACAATCAGGATTAAAGTAGGGATTACTATTAAACTCGATATAAAAACAGTTTTAGAATTTATAAGTTTGGGCATAACCTAATAATTATTCTGGCTTGTCATTTTTATCATCTGCCCATAATTCTTTGTACTCATCCTTCCATTCAAATTTAAAACGGCGATGGCTCCACAAATAATTTGCCGGGTCTTGTCTAATTGTTTTTTCTAAAATATCTCTATAAAGGCAAGTAAGTTCTCCTTCTTTTGTATTTGCTCCATGTTCGCAAAGCAAGGTTGTTTTAAATTCATAAAACCCCCTTTTTACTTTTTTAAATCCTACATAAACCACGGCAGCATCTTTTTTTATTGCCCCTTTTTCGGGGCCAGTAACAAAAGGTGTTGGTCTTCCAAAAAAATTAATCCAATAGCCGGTAGCAGGGTTACTGGGGTTTTGATCTGCAGCCAATGCAAGCATGTATTGTTTATCAAAAACGGAATGCATTTTACTTTTAAATTCTGGCGCACCTACCAATATTGTTCCATACCTGCAACGCAAGTTGTAAAATATTCTATCCAATGCTTTATTGGTTATAGGTATGTACACTCCTACAAAAGGAATCTTTAAATTGATGGCGTATAGCAAATTTGCATATTCCCAATTAAATTGGTGCCCTGCCATTAAATTTATATTATATCCTTTGTCAATTAAACTATTTATGATATCAAAAGTTCCAGTACTTCTTTTTAACAACTGTTTTTTTGATATCGAAATAAATTTGAGTGTTTCTATAAACGTATCTGTAAAATATTGATAGAATTTTTTCGCAATTTTAACTCTTTCTGCTGCTGTTTTTTCGGGAAATGCAATGCGTAAATTATTGAGTACAATGTCTTTTCTATATCTGATAACATGATACATTAAAAAAGCAAAAAAATCGCTAATGCCATATAGAATAAAAAATGGAAGTAGTGAAAATAAATATAGTATCGGATAAATAATATAGTACATACTTGTTTGTTAATGTTGCAATTTAAGATAGCTTTTGTTGATATCTCAAAAATTAAGAAAAAGATTAATAATGATAAACTGTACAATTGAGCTTGTTCATTAGCAGATACAATGGCTTCATAAAAAACAAATACCCAAAAACCAACATTACAAAATGGTGTTCTGCAATATGGCTTGTTTGTTCGGATAATCTGTATTGAAATGCAATCCCCTACTTTCTTTGCGCAGCTCAGCACTTTTAATGATAAGATATGAAACAGTTATCATATTTCTTAATTCGCATAATTGTGGCGAAACTGCCGTACGCTCATACAAATATTCTGTTTCTTCGTGCAATAAATCTATTCGTCTGTTTGCACGATGCAATCGCTCATTGTTGCGCACAATACCTACATAATCGCTCATGAGCAATTTCATTTCTTTTAAACTCTGCGTAATAAGAATCATTTCTTTTGGAGCCGAAGTACCAGAGGCATTCCAATCTGGAATATTTTGTTCGGATGCGGTGTTAAAAGCAGAGGACGCAATCGTTTCAATGGTATCTATAAACGCCCTGTGTGCAAAAACCATGGCTTCCAATAAGGAATTGCTGGCAAGTCTATTGGCTCCATGCAAGCCAGTACTAGCACACTCACCAGCGGCGTACAGGTTTTTTATAGATGTGCGAGCATGTTCATCCGTTTTTACCCCACCACAACTGTAATGTGCAGCAGGCGAAACAGGTATCATATCCTTTGCTACATCTATACCAATGCTCAAACATTTTGCATAAATATTGGGGAAATGGTCTTTGAATTTTTCTTGGTCCATATGCCGACAATCGAGATACATAAACTCAGTACCGTTTATTTTCATTTCATTGTCTATGGCTCTTGCTACAATATCTCTTGGCGCAAGATCTTTGCGTGGGTCATATCTTTCCATAAATGCCTCTCCACTCGCATTGCGCAAAATACCACCATCTCCACGTACAGCTTCTGTTATTAAAAAGGAATGTCCACGAACGCCTGCTTCGTACAATGCTGTTGGATGAAACTGAATAAACTCTATGTTTTCTATTCTGCCTTTGGCTCTGTATACCATTGCCACTCCATCGCCTGTTGCAATGGCAGGATTGGTTGTACTGCGATAAACTTGACCATTGCCGCCTGTAGCAAGCAAAGTAATGGAAGCTAGAATCTTTTCAATTTTATTGGTACTAAGGTTTAAGATGTACACGCCATAACATTCAATATCGGGGGTAGATTTTGTAACCAAATAGCCAAGGTGATGTTGGGTTATAATGTCTAATACAAAACAATGACTAATGAGATTGATATTACTGCATTTTTTTATCGCTTCCAACAAAGCCCTTTCCATTTCTTTTCCGGTAACATCTTTGTGGTGCAAGATTCTGTTTTCACTGTGCCCACCTTCTTTGCCCAGTTTATAATCGCCATCTGGGTCTTTATCAAATTCTGCCCCCCATGCTATGAGTTCATTTATTCTATCTACACCCTCTTTTACAACAATTTCTACTATATGCTTATTACAAAGCCCATCGCCAGCTATTAGTGTATCTTCTATGTGTTTTGCAAAGCTATCTTCACTAAAATTGGTTACTCCTGCTATACCGCCTTGTGCATATTTTGTGTTTGTTTCGTCACTTTGTGTTTTGGTAAGTATCGTAATTTTTTTATCAGGTAGTTCTTGGGCAGTTTTAAGGGCATACGTAAGTCCAGCAATGCCTGAACCAATAACTAGAATATCTGTTTGCATTAAGGGTGTTTTTTACATTATTTTATAATAATACGAAGGATAGGATCTATATGAATCTAACAACAAATACATCTACACAAAGATACTTTACAAAGTTGATACATAGTTGCTGTGGTAAAGCCAGAGCGTATTTAAAAATGTCGCAGTTTGCAAATAGGGTTGTCAACCTTTTGTACGATACATTTATTTTGAAATTACCAATAAAGTTGACAAACCTTGCTACATTTTTAAATGCACCCTAAAGCCACAAAGCTTCAATAATAAATTTGCAAATGGGGTTTACAACTAGTATAGGTTTTTATATATTTACAAAATGAAAAAGTTTTTAAAAATTGTTCTCAGATCGGCATTGATAGTTTTTGTGTTGTTAAATATAATAGTGATGTTTCATGCCTATAAATTCACCCATTTTTATGAAGCTGGCGAAGTACCTTATAAAGCTGAAAAAGATAAAACAAGTTGGGAAAAAACAAAAGGCCTGCTTTTTGGTTTTAGCATGGCTAAGCAAAAAAATATTGCCCCAGATAGTACTTTTAAAACAGTTAAACTAACTACAGCCGATGGTATAAAATTAGATGCATGGTATGTAACTGTGCCCAACGCAAAGGGCAGTGTGGCTATGTTTCATGGGCATGGGGGTAAGAAAACGGGTATTTTAAAAGAGGCCGCATCCTTTCAACAACTAGGGTACAATACGTTGCTCGTAGATTTTAGAGCACACGGTAACAGTGAAGGCAATACTTGTACCATTGGGTACGAAGAAGGGGAAGATGTAAAACTGGGTTATGAGTATCTACAAAAAACAGGAGAAAAAAATATTGTGCTTTGGGGAATATCTCTTGGAGCCGCTGCCGTTACAAGTGCCATGCATCAATATCCCATTACACCCACCAAAGTAATATTGGAAATGCCATTTGCATCATTGTCAGAAGCCGTAAGCGGAAGGGTTAGAATCATGGGTTTGCCCGCAGAGCCTGTTTCTACATTGCTTACTTTTTGGGGTGGGGTAGAGCATGGTTTTTGGGCTTTTAAAATGAAACCATTTGAATATGTAAAAAAGATAAAATGTCCCGTGTTATTGCAATGGGGTAAAAATGACCCAAGGGTTACCGAAAAAGAAACGAACCAAATTTTTGCAAATATTACAGCAAAAAAGAAATTAGTAGTATACGAAAACAGTGGCCACGAATCACTTTGTACAAAGGAACATGATAAATGGATGATGGAGGTATCTGCCATATTGCAATAATGGAACCACAACAAATTTCTATTGACCATTACGATTATCATTTGCCCAACGAAAGAATTGCTTTACATCCACTTGCGCAAAGAGATTCCTCTAAGCTACTTGTGTACAAAAAGGGCGAATTGAAAGAAACGGTATTCGCCCATATTGATGAATTTTTACCAACGGAAAGCTTGCTTGTTTTTAACAACACAAAAGTTATTAATGCAAGAATCATTTTTACCAAAACAACAGGCGCTGTTATAGAAATATTTTGTTTGGAGCCATTTGGCGACATTACAGAATATAGCACTGTAATGAGCAGTACTACAACTTCGAAATGGAAGTGTTTGGTAGGAGGCGCAGCCAAATGGAAAGAAGAAACCCTTACCAAAGAATTACTTATGGATGGCGAAAAAGTATTATTAACTGCTAAGAAAATAGAAAAGATTACAGAAGCATTTATAATAGAATTTTCTTGGCAACCCAGTGTACTATCCTTTGCCGAAATAATTGAAGCAGCAGGTAAAGTACCGTTGCCGCCATACATAAAACGAGATACGGATAAGGAGGATACAAGTAGATACCAAACCATTTTTGCAACGCACAATGGCTCAGTGGCAGCACCTACTGCTGGCTTGCATTTTTCGGAAAATATTTTTGAAAAGTTAGTAGCAAAAAATATTGATAAAGCATTTGTAACCTTACATGTAGGAGCAGGCACATTTAAGCCTGTAAAAGCCGCTACCATGGCCGAGCATGAAATGCATGCAGAATTTATTGATGTAGATGTAGAAACAATAGAAAATATAAAACATAAGTTAGGTAAGATTGCTGCAGTAGGTACTACCTCTTTGCGTACGATAGAAACCCTTTATTGGCTTGGTGTGAAAGTGCACAACAATAAAAATGAAAAGGATTTATTAATTACACAATGGGATGTTTATGGCAATGAACTAGCATCAACTACCTTATCGGCAAACGATGCGCTGAGTGCATTATTAAACTGGATGAAAGAAAACAAAAAGCACCATATTTTTACCCGAACACAAATTTTAATAGCACCGGGATATCAATTTAGAATTGCCAATATGATCATTACAAATTTTCACCAGCCACGCTCTACCTTGCTCTTATTGGTAGCTGCGGCTATTGGTAATGATTGGAAAAAAATGTACAATTATGCGTTAGAGAATGATTTTCGTTTTTTGAGTTATGGGGATGGGAATTTGATATTTGTATAGTACTAATTCTCTTTAGTAATCAAATAAATCCTTTAGGGTAATTCCTAATGCATTTGCGATAGCATGTAAAGTCGATAATGTGGGATTAATTATTCCTTTCTCAATTCTAAATACTTGACTTAGGTCAATATCTGCTTCATAACTTAAAGCCTCCATCGATAAATTTTTTGCCTGCCTTAGCTTTCTAAGGTTATTGCCAAAAGCAATCAAGACTTTTTTATCTCTTAAATTATTCAAGAATGCAAAATCAAAAAGCTTTGCAATAATAGTTTAGGGATATATGCCTAAATGCCAAATAGTTCTTTATATTTGTTTAAATAAATTATAAAATGAAAAAAATCAGAACCTTTTTTTTGAAAGTCAAATTTCTTGGTGTACTAATTCTTGTATTATTTTTTATGATACTTTTTCAGGCCTGTAAGAAAACAAGTATAAAAGAAGATATTTCTTCTGAAATAAGCAATCGACAGAATGTAGTAGAAAAATTTCTTAAGCTTCCACTAAATGCCGAGCCTTCATTATTTCGTATTGCTACAAAAATGAAAAATCTTAATGATCAATATGAATATATAGCAAAATTTGCAAAAGAAAATGGTTTTCCAATTTGGGATAAAGCCTTTATGTCAAATCGTTCTAATAATAGAGGAGGGGTTAGCTCTTTTGGTGCGGGAATAGTTGGGGTAGTTGATACCTTAATTATTATTCCTTTAGTTAACCAAGACTCTACTTATGTAAACGGATTTATCTCTGCAAAATTAAATGCCAATGTTGAATTGAGCTTTTACAGAGGAGGTGATTACTCAATATACAGTTTTGATAATGTTCCAAGCGACTCAATAAATGCTGATAAAGCAGTATTGCAAATAATGCGACTTAATCAAATTGTATTTGGGTATTCACAATTTATAGTGAATGATAATAGATTATTTAGTAATTCTAGCGTTCGTAATATTGAATTGCCAAATAGGAAATTTACTTTAATAGATTCTATTTCAAATATAAACGGTATAGTAACAATAATGGAATGTGAACAAACTTGCGTTCAATGGGTTTGTGCAATTTGTTTAAATCACTATCCTCAAAATGTGGATTGCCCTATTGGCGGTGGGGGTGAAATTTGTGGTGCAGAAATCTGTTACGAAACAACAGAGCCACCATCGCCTGGAGGTGGAGGTGGGACGAATACTGGAGGGAACCCCAATGGCAATCCCTATCCTTGCCCTACTACACAAGCAAGAGGAATACCTGGGCCATGTTGTGGGTGTGTTGTAATACCTCCTATTATACCTATTCCACCAATTCCACCTTATGTAGTTTATGAATGTAATTATACACTTACAGCGGCAGATCAACTAATAATTGATGAGTTAAATGCTGAAGACGCAGAAGATAATAACATATATCAAAATCTAGATTGCAAAGGAACAAAACGAGGAGGGAATATAAATTTTCAAGGAACAAAGGAACATTGGATTATTCAACTTGACTATTTATCAAAAAACACATTTTATGGCGAAATTGAGTATGCAATACCTCAAAGCAGTGCATTAGGTAATAGAGGATATTGTGACATAGCAAACTTGTATTCAAACGAACTTTTCGAGATTAAACCTGATAATCCAAATGGGAGTGGAATGACAAATGGAATAACGGAGGTTAATAGGTATTGTTTAAAGGCTAATCTATTTTGTCCTTCTAATGCTGGATCAATACCCCCAGTTTGGCATCCAGGTACAGATTATCCTCTAAATTATTTGCCAAGTGCCAATCCAAATATGCAACTGCAAGTTAGGCTAATGGCTGGGGGAGTAATAGGATATAAGGAAATACCTACCCATAGTGCCCCACCTAGTCCTGTAATAATTCCAGTTACGATTTTGGATAAAGTGGCAAGGCTTGTAGAAAGACTTAGAAATAATATTGCAGATGCAGATAGAATAATAACTGAGTACCTGCGCCAAAATCCAGGTTTAGTTACTTATCTTAAAACAGGAGCAGTAGCAGCGGCTGTTGCAATAATAGTTGGAACCATAGCACAAGATTTCTTTTCAGGTGGGGCTGGTATATTAGATGATCTTGTTTGTTTTAAACTTGCATATAAAATTGTTAGGTTTGCATGGAAATTTGCTTAGCTATGAAAACAATATTAGAACAGTTTAATGGTAAAAATCAGGGAGTAAAAAAAATTTTTGAGTTAATTCATAAAATTGACATTTCTAATGAATTTGTAGATTGTGCAGACTTTCAACTAACCAATTATTTTGAACAAGAAACATGTTTGAATATCAGTAAAGGTATTAACATGTTCTTTTCATCAGAACCTGGTAAGTTAGTTTATGAAAAAGCTGCTAACTCAAAATTAAATGCAAAGATTTATTTCCCATATGGGATTATTGATGTTTTTGTTTTTTGGAAATCAAACTCTAAACGTATTTATGATCTATCAGATAGAGATGTAAACTGCGAAGATATCGTGTTTTGGATTGATGCATTTGATAAAGAAGAATGCCAACATTTTATAAAGCCTTTATGGTCGTTACTTACATTAAAAACATTTGGAAAATATGCAATAGATAAAATTAAGAAAGAATTAAATGTGAAAGTGTCTTATGAGTTTTTAGAGAATTTAGATATTCAGCTTTCATCAATTCTTGAAAAAGTATTAGGCTTAAAAATAAACAGCCATATCTCATTGGATTTATCAAGTTCTCCGTTATTGGAGCTTGATAGATTTGAAGCAATTAAGAATTCATCTTTGTTTTCCACTTTATATGTTAACCACAACTGGAATCCAATCACTATAAAATGGAAATCAAAATCAGGGATAGATTATAAATTGCATAGCACGGATATTGATAAAGATGACATCGAATTTTGGTTTGAAGGCTTAGAACCAGCAGTATATTTAAAACAGTTGTACCCCAACGATAAGTTGCCATTTAAAATAAAGGATTTATCTTTTGAGCTTGTTGTAACTAGACTAAATCTTGATTGTAATATTTTAATGGAGCTGAAGAAAGACGTAAATAAAGAAAATCTAATAAAGGGAATCGGAGATTTTATAGAGGATTTTAATCTAAAATCAGAAAAGAAAAATAGAAAGGATGGAGTTATCCATAATTCAATCGCTGTAATTGAAAATGAAAATGCTATTCGATATAGTTTAGACCTTGGGTCGGTTGGTTTTTCATTTTTTAAGAAATTATTGACATACCTATCAGATTTAAAAGTTATAGAGAAACTAGAAATAAGTTAAACAGTTTGCCAAAAAATAAAGAAAGGGCTTCGCAATAAACGAAGCCCTTTCTCATATCTAAAATCTCATATCTAGAATCTATTCCGTTTCCACCAATCTAAATCCATTGCCATGAATATTTACGATTTCCAATTTCGGATCTTCTTTTAAATATTTACGCAATTTGGCAATGTACACATCCATGCTTCTGCCATTGAAATAGGTATCGCTGCCCCATATTTTTTTAAGCGCTGCCTCACGAGAAAGCAAATCATTCTTGTACTCGCTTAGCATTTTAAGCAATTCGTTTTCTTTGGGCGAAAGGGTTTGTGTTTTACCATTTACAATCAATTCTCTTAGTTTAGGATTGAAATGATATTTACCCAAATCAAATTCTGCGTTCACTTCATCTTTGTGCATTTCTTCATTGCGCTTAAGAATGGCTTTTATTTTATGTAACAATACATCGCTATCAAAAGGCTTGGTAATATAATCATCTGCCCCAAGTTTGTAACCCTGTATAATATCATCTTTCATTGTTTTTGCACTCAAGAAAAACAAAGGCACATCCGGATTTACATCTCGTATTTCTTCTGCTGCTGTAAAGCCATCCATGTTGGGCATCATTACATCTAGCAAGCATATATCAAATTTTTCACGCTGAAATGCAGCCAGGCCTAGCCTGCCATCTCTTTCCAGGGTTACATCATAGTCATTCAATTCCAGGTAATTTTTTAATACCATGCCTAGGTTTGCATCATCCTCGCATAATAGAATTTTTGGTTTAATTGCTTCCATGTTATTTTAATTTATTTACAAATAAAATTAATTGTTAAACGATACTGCTAATATAATGCCTAATTTTTTGTTAAGCTATTTTCTTTTATACGCTCTATCTGTTAATGTTTTGAGAAATGCTATTATGTCAGCCTGTTCTTTTTGGGTAAGACCAAGCCCTTTTTTAAAAGTAGGATCCAAGTTTATTTGATGCGGGAAAAAGCCACTTGGTTCGTTGTAATATCGAAGCACTTCTTCTAAAGTTGCAAAAATACCATTGTGCATATAAGGAGCTGTTACAGCTACGTTACGTAGGCTTGGCACTTTAAATTTACCTAAATCTTCTTCTTTTTTTGTAATGTTGTATCGACCACTGTCGGTAAGATAATTCCCATTAAATAGCCCAATGTTTTTAAATTCATCGCCTGTAAAATCATCTGCAAAATGGCAATCAAAACATTTGGCTTTATTGCCAATGAAAAGTTCTTTGCCTCTTTCTTCTGCAGCATTAAATTTTACTTTATCATTGGCCCAGTCATCGTATTTACTATTTACTGTCTCAAGCGTTTGTTCGTAAGCGGCAAAAGCGGCCGATAAGTTTTTTGCCGATGGTTTTTGTTTAAATACTTGAAAAAATAACTTTTTATAAGTATCATTATCGTTTAACCGTTGCACCGCTTCTGCAATGGGCAATCCCATTTCATCAGGGTTGGCTATAGGCATCAACGATTGCTGCTCCAAAGTGGCAACTCGGCCATCATAAAAAAAATAAGGACGATTCTTCATGTTTAAAACAGAAGGTACATTTCGTTTGGTTTCTTTCCTATCTATACCTACACTATATGCAAGGGTATCTGCAAATGCAAACTTTGGGTTATGGCAACTAGCACAGCTTACAGACGAATCTTTGGAAAGTATTTTTTCGGAGAAAAGTTTTTTACCAAGGGAAGCTTTGGTGGGTAGATTTGCCTCATTTGGTACGCTAATAAAACTATTGAATCCAAAAAAAATGAATGAAACTAGTATGATAATAATTGCAAATTTCATCTTACAAAAATACGGTTGCTTTTTTAACTAATAAATATTTAATATTTGTAACTTCCCCAAAAATTTATACCATGCCTAGCAAAGAAGAATTTATACAATCCATCACCACTGGTTACAGCTTCAAAGGAGAATCTGTACAAATTGGGGCAGCCGTATTAGACGGAGAAGTAATGCCAGAAGCAAAAGTTTATTTGCCACTTAAAACCATGAACCGTCATGGCTTGATAGCCGGTGCAACTGGTACAGGTAAAACCAAAACCTTGCAAATGATAAGTGAGTTTTTGAGCGATGCCAGTGTGCCAGTATTGCTGATGGATATCAAAGGAGATTTAAGTGGAATTGCTGCATTGGGAGCCGAAAATGAGAAAGTGAAAGACAGGTATCAAAAAATGAAGATTAGTTATACGCCCGCCAACTTTCCTGCTGAGTTGCTTACACTTACTGGAAAAAATGGGGTGAAACTAAGAGCAACAGTAAGCGAATTTGGTCCAGTATTACTTAGCAAGATTTTAGATTTAAATGACACACAAGGTGGCGTTGTAGCGTTGATTTTTAAATACTGCGACGACAATAAATTGCCTTTACTAGATTTGAAAGATTTTATAAAGGTATTACAATTTATAGGTGATGAAGGCAAAGCCGAAATTGAAAAATTGTATGGAAAAATCTCCACAACATCTACAGGTACTATATTGCGTAAAGTAATAGAATTACAACAACAAGGTGCAGATATTTTCTTTGGCGAAAAGAGTTTTGAAGTAGAAGATTTGATGCGCATAAACGATAAAGGCCAAGGGGTAATCAATATTTTGCGTGTAATGGATATCCAGGATAGGCCCAAACTTTTCTCTACTTTTATGTTGCAAATGCTGGCAGAATTGTATGCATCATCGCCGGAAGAAGGAGATTTAGACAAACCAAAACTGATCATTTTTATAGATGAGGCCCATCTTATTTTTCAAGAAGCAAGCAATGAATTGGTACAGCAAATAGAAACCATCATCAAATTAATTCGTTCTAAGGGTATTGGGATTTTCTTTTGCACACAAAACCCTATGGACATTCCAGCATCGGTGCTTGGGCAATTGGGTTTAAAAATTCAACATGCCTTAAGGGCTTTTACAGCTGCAGATAGAAAGACCATAAAGCAAACCGCTGATAATTATCCTGAAACAGCTTATTATAAAACGGAAGACCTCATTACGCAATTGGGTATAGGAGAAGCTTTGGTTACTTTATTGAGCGAAAAAGGGATTCCTACGCCTCTAGCTCACACCATGTTGTGTAGCCCACGAAGCAGGATGGACCTTCTATCTGAATCTGAAGTAGATGCTATTAATGCAAAAAGTAAGTTGGTAGCAAAATACAGCGAGGAAATTGATACTGAAAGTGCTTATGAAATGCTTACAGCTAAATTGCAGGAAGCCGAAGAAAGGACAACAAATAATGTACAAGAAACGAGTAAAACCAAACAGGCAAAGGAAGAACCTTCAACATTTGAGAAAATTGCCAATAATTCAGTGGTAAAAAGCATGGTAAGAACGGCAGGAAATGGGATAGTTCGCTCATTATTAGGAGCACTTGGACTGGGGGGTAGGTCATCTTCATCCAAGAAAAAGAGTTGGTTTTAAAAATATTTTAAAAAAATATCTGTCAAATTGTATAATTATGTTTTAGGTATTTTATTCATAATCAATATATTTACAAATAGTTATAATATTATATTAATTAAATTGTGCAATTTGTAGAAGAATTTCTAAAAAAAGTTTGCAAAAAAGCTTGTTTATTAAACTATAGCTTCCTATCTTTACTACGGTTTTTCATAGGATATTGGATTTTAAAGCGGGACTAGATTTTTATCTTGGTCCCTTTTTTTTGGATTTTACTTTTTTGTAATCTAATTTCTGGGCTTATTATTAGATTTTAATGTAATGAGATTTTTATCATTTGTTTCTATAATTTCTTCTGCCAACAAAAAGGAAATAACCAGCCAAACAGATCTTTGTCGTACAGGTTTTAGCCTTTTCAGCATTTCTGCAGAGGTAAGTTTTTCTGTTTTTGCTAATTCTATTATGGTATCGGCTACTTTTTTAAATGCCTCCGGTGCTAAAGTGGCCTCTGTATTATTAATGCAGTTATCACAAATGCCACAATCTGGCACTTCATTATCTGCAAAATAAGCGGCAATTATTTTACTTCTACATTGTATCGCATTATTTATATATCCATTTATTGCTAATACTCTTTTTTTTGCTTCTTCTTTTCTTAATAAAATAGATTTATTGTCTATTATAAAGTCGTCCGTATACATTCTGTTTTTTAGCAAAAAGATTTGGGGTTTTTCGGTTGCAGGCTTGTATGCTATTATTTTGTATTGATGCAGTAATTGCAAAGATTTGAATAATTCCTCTGTAGTTATCTTTATGAATTTTGCTAATAAGTTTTCATAAATAGTACAAGGATAGTCGAAGATGCCTTCGTAAGAGCGAAGTAATCCTTTTAATACGGGCTCAAGCGCTGGTTGTTGTTGTTCAAATTCCTCCAGATCTATTTTACTTATTAAGAACCCAACAGTACTTTGCTTAAACATCATTTCATTGAAGCTAAGTAAACCTTCTTGCCCTAATGCTTGAATACCGTAAGTAGCTTCTAAAATATTAAGCTTAAAGCGCTGTGCAAATTCAGCAATATCCATGTCAAAACTTAATCCCTCACCTGTTCCGGCTGCTATTTGTAAATAGTTCATCAGCGCCATATAAATCATTTTCAATTTGTCTGCACTCGGATAACGGGTTTCCAATTTATATAAAAGATCTTCCGTTTCTTTTGTATTATGAAGCAAAACTGCATAAGCTCGCTTCCCATCCCTACCAGCTCGGCCTGCTTCTTGATAATAATTTTCTAAACAATCTGGCACTTCGTAATGTACAACCACCCTTACATCAGGCTTGTCTATTCCCATTCCAAATGCATTGGTACAAACAATGGTTCGTATCTTGTTGTTTATCCAATCATCTTGTTTCTGCGCTCTTTTTTCCGACGATAGTCCAGCATGATAAAAATCTGCCTCTATTTTATGCATGCGTAAAAGTTCTGCTACAACAGTAGTTTGCTTTCTACTTTTACAATAAACAATGGACGAGCCTTTTACATTTTGTAAAATTTCTTGAAGCTTGTTTTCTTTGGATGCTGGCTTAAAAACACTGTAAGAAAGATTTGCCCTAACAAATGATTGTTGAAACCTGTTGCAATCTTTTCTAAATAATAAATTTTTACAAATATCATCTTGTACTGGTAAAGTTGCAGATGCAGTAAGTGCAATAATTGGTACGTTTGGGATTTCTTCACGCAGGTTGGCTATGCGCATATAGGAAGGCCTAAAGTCGTATCCCCACTGCGATATACAATGCGCTTCGTCTACCGCAATAAGTGTTGGTTTGAGGGCTGGCAAATATTCTAAAAATAATTTTGTCTCTAATCTTTCTGGTGAAACATACAGGAATTTATAATGACCAAAAGATGCATTTTGTAAAGTTTGTCTTACTTCTGCAAATGACATTCCAGAATAGATAGCCAATGCCCCTATGCCTTTCTTTTTTAAATTTTCTACCTGGTCTTTTATCAATGCAATAAGCGGACTTATTACCAAACAAATACCCTCGTTCATTAAAGCTGGTACTTGAAAACAAATAGATTTTCCTCCGCCTGTTGGTAATAAAGCAAGCGTATCTTTTTGGGCCAAAATAGAATGGATTATTTCTTCCTGTAATGGGCGAAAGTTATCGTAACCATAATATTTTTTTAGAATTTGATTTGGAGACATTATATCGTAAACCCTTCTTTATTTAAAAGTAAGGATTTTTATAAACAAATGTAGGTTGAAAAAAACTGGCAAGCCTATCAATTGAATTACCAAACCTTTTTTACGAACAACCTTACCGAATTTACTGCCAACACAATATCGCTAAAACCCATAGCCATGGCTGCAAGTGTAGGAGTAAGCAATCCGAATGCTGCAATGGGTAATGCAACAATATTGTAGATGAAAGCCCAAAATAAATTTTGCTTAATGGTTATGTAGGTGTGCTTACCCAACCCGAGTGCCAATGGTAAATTCTTAATGCCACTATTCATTAAAATTACATCTGCACTTTGCATGGCTATATGCGAAGCATCGCTCAATGAAATGCCCAATGTAGCTTTGGCCAATGCAGGTGCATCATTTATTCCATCTCCCATCATAGCAGTAGGCTTAGTTGCATTTAGCGATGCTATTATTTCCATTTTTTGTGCCGGTGTTTGCTCAGCTATCGCTTCATCTATTCCAAGTTGTGCTGCTATCTGCTTGCATTTATTTACCCTATCGCCACTTAGTAAAATTGTTTTTATATTTTTTTGATGAAGCCATTCAATTACCGATTTTGCTTCTGGTCTTATTTCATCTTGTACATCTATCCAGCCTATAGCTTCTCCATTTTTAAAAACAAAAATATTGTGTTCTTCTGCTGTATCTTTTGAGGGGTGTAATTTAAATGAACCCGCTTCATATAAATCTCCATCAGCGTCTGTAGCATTTATACCAGCCCCTTTTATTTCTTCTGTTTTTTTCCAAGTAATAGGGTTATTCATCTTCCAATCCTTTGCAATTGTTTTTGCTATGGGATGGTTGGAAAATTTTTCAAGTGAGTAAACAATTCGTTTAAATTCTGCTTCATTTATACTGGTTTCAAAATTGGTTATTACAAAATTACCAGTAGTGAGTGTACCCGTTTTATCGAACACCACTTGTTCAATATGTTTGAAAGATTCCAATGCGGAAGCATTTTTAAAAAGAATACCCTGCTTAGCTGCTCTACCAAGCCCTACAGCAATAGCAGCCGGTGTAGCAAGCCCCATGGCACATGGGCAAGAAATAACCAAAACAGCTACTGCCCTCATTAAAGAATCGCCACTGCCAATATTAAAAATGAAAAAATTTGCAATAAAAGTAATAACCGCAAGCACGATTACAATGGGTACAAAAACGGCACTAATTTTATCGGCCAGTTTTTGCATGGGTGGTTTTTCTGCTTGTGCATTTTGCACCATTTTTACAATGCCAGATAGTACGGTGTCTTTGCCTGCTGCTGTTACTTGTGCTTTTACCAATCCATCTGCTAGTACACTACCACCTATAAGAAAATCTTTTTTTTGTTTTGTTAATGGCAAACTTTCTCCCGTAATAATGGCTTCGTTTACCATACAATCGCCCCACAAAATTTTACAATCTGCAGGTACTTGCTCGCCATTTTTTATCAAAACCAAATCGCCTGTTTTTAAATAAATATTTTCGAGCGGAAAAATTTGTTCTTTGTGTTCATCATCAAAAGCAATCATATTGGCCATTACTTTTTGCGATGCAGTAAGTGTGCGTACTGCTTTTTGTGTAGATTGAATAGATGCTTCTTCTAAATAATTACCCAAGAAAACCAAGCTGATAATGGAAGCAGTTGTTTCAAAGAAAAAATAATGTTCTCCTAAATGTAAAATAGCACCAGTAAGGCTGTACACAAAAGAAGCCAATGCACCTACTGCAATCAATACATTCATATTTGGCACTCCGTGTAGCAAGCTTTTTAGGGCGCTTCTTCCAAAAAAATACATACCCACTATAAACACCGGTAGGCAAATGGCTAATTGTATCCAAGGGTTCATGAGCCAATGCAGGTGTATGCTTGCAGGTAGCATGTGTAGCATGAGCACTAATGTAAACGGAAGAGTAAAAAGAAAGCGTTGTTTGTTGTTAGATAAAAAACGCATTTTTTTTGTAGTAGCTATACTATTTTCATCTGCAACAGTATAGCCTAGTTTTTTTATTCCGGATTGTAATTTTATTTTTTCTACCTCAAAATCAGATGTAAAACTCACCTCACCAGTTATAGGGTTTACCTGCACATTGCCAAGGCCTTCTTTTTTAAGGTAGTTTGTAACACTAAGTGCACAGTTGCTACAGGTCATTCCTTCTACTTTCCACTCTGTTGTTTGCATATTGCAAAATTATCTTGCAATTATGGTATAGTTTTACTAAATATGAAATTTATCTTTGCAACATGGATGTAAGTTTTACTTTAGAAAATATAAATACAGTGGCTAACCAATTTATAAAAGCCATAGATAACCGAAAAGTTGTTGCCTTACATGGAGAAATGGGAGCCGGCAAAACTACTTTTGTACATGCTATCTGCCAAGTGCTAGGAGTTAGTGGTGCCATAAGCAGTCCCACATTTTCTATCATTAATGAATACAAGGCCGAAACAATCGAAGTAATTTATCACTTAGATTTATATAGGTTAAAAGATGAACAAGAAGCCATTAACGCTGGGGTGGAGGATTGTTTGTACAGTGGTAATCTTTGTTTGGTAGAGTGGCCAGAGATTACACCAGCATTGTTTCCAGATGATACAGTACATTGTTATTTATCTGTTTTAGGAGAAAATGAAAGAAAACTAGTTATTAGTTGATTAGTTGATTGAGAAGTTTTGTTTAAATTGTACTTCTTTGATAGAAACAACAATAAATTTTTAACAATAGCACAAAGAAATAGAGTGTTTAAAATCAACTATTCGACTAATTAACAAATCAACCAACTCATGGCAACAACAAAACCTTTCGTATCGCCCTCGCTCACGTACGAAACGCTGGAAGAAAAATTAGATGTAAAGCCAAGGCGTGAATCCTTACATATAGGTATACCAAAAGAAGATTCTTTTAACGAAAATAGGATAGCCCTTACGCCAGATGCTGTGAGTGTAATTGTAGCCAATGGGCACGAAGTAAGCGTAGAAACCAATGCAGGGGAAGGAGCCAATTTTACCGATAATGATTACAGCGAAGCAGGGGCAAAAATATGCTACGATAAAAAGCAGGTTTTTGAAGCAGATATTTTGGTAAAAAGCGCACCGGTAAGTTTAGAAGAATGTGAGTTGCTCAAGTTGAATCAGTATATTATTTCGCCGATACATTTGGCAGAAATGAAAAAAGAAATTTTGGCAAAGATGATGGCCAAAAAAATAACAGCACTTAGTTTCGAAAATTTAAAAGACGATACAGGTCACAACCCAATTGTACGAAGCATGAGCGAAATAGCCGGCTCTGCTGTAATGCTAATAGCAGGGCAATACCTTAGCAATGCCAATAATGGTAAAGGTGTGTTGGTAGGGGGTATTAGCGGCATACCACCCACAAAAGTTATTATCATTGGTGCTGGTATAGTTGGAGAATATGCTGCACGTACAGCCCTTGCCATGGGAGCTAGCGTAAAGATTTTTGATAACAGTATTTACCGTTTAAAAAGGTTGCAAAATAATATAGGTGGTCGTTTGTGGACCTCGGTTATAGAGCCAAAAATTCTTAGCAAGCAACTTAAAACTTGCGATGTGGCAGTAGGAGCATTGAGCAACGAAGGCGGGCGTACACCCATGGTAGTAACCGAACAAATGGTAAGCAATATGCGAAAAGGAAGTGTGATTGTAGATGTGAGCATAGACCACGGCGGATGTTTTGAAACCAGCATGGTAACCACGCACAAAAAACCAACATTTACCAAATACGATGTAATACACTATTGCGTGCCCAATATTCCCAGTGGTTTTGCACGTACTGCCTCGCATGCCATAAGCAATGTGCTCATGCCATTGTTGTTAGAAACCGCCGATGATGGTGGTATGGACAATGTTATTTGGTACAAAATAAATATTCGTAGCGGTATTTATTTATTTAAAGGTGCCCTCACAAACTTTCACCTCAGCGAGCGTTTCAATTTAAAGTTTACCGATTTAAATTTATTGATAGCGAGTAGGAGGTAGGGGTCTCCCCAAACCTTCCGACATAATCCTTCGTGTGGACACAAATGCAATTGGGACACGGATGACACGGATTTTAATGGATTCAAAAAGGATTTCTTTGCTTCGCAATTTTTTTTAAACACAGATGAGACCGATTTTATGGAAATAAAAGGTTTTTTGCGACTGTGTCCGTCGAAGGAGGAAGCAAAAAAACAAAATCCATATTCTTTATCCATTAAAATCCGTTCAACCAGCCTACCGGCAGGCAGGTCCGTGTCATCCGTGTTCCATTTTTTATATCATAAATGTGTCCACACGATAAGAAATAATCGGAAAAGTCTCTCCACAGGATGGGCTTAACCTGAAGATTATCTAAATCAAGGGGGTGAGGTTTTTTGCCCGAGCAAAGAAGCTTTGGGCATCTTCTGTGGCGCCTGCCTGCCGGCAAAGGCAGGTCGCACATTTCATCAGTATCACTTTTGGCATCTTTAAGGATGGAGAAGAACGAAGCTTATGGTTAGAAAAAACTCGAACTTAGGGGCAGCTTAGTACCCTTTATTTTAAAGAAAACATTACAAAATCTACTTTGAAATAATTTGTAATATTTTTTTTCAAATTTTGAATCCATAGTACTTAATATATTAAAATAAGCAATATATTTTATGTTGATTTTCATTAAGAAACGGTAATGTGTTTATTTTATTGTGTTAAAATAAAATTATTTATTGTGGATTAAGTTTTTCGGTCTATTTTGTATGCCGAATGTTAACAAATTCCAAATAAATTGTTACCCCTAAGTTACAATACTGGTGATTGTTCTGTTCAAACAATTAATCATTAAAAAAAAAATTATGAAGGAAATTTACCTTGTAAAATCTAGGTTATTGCGTTCTGTTTTTTTCTGGAGCAAGTACCAGGACTTAAAATCAAAGACCGATTACTGTTACAAATTCTTTCAAAGTATTCCACCGCTTATAATTTATTCTCCGTAAAAACGGGGCCGCTTATCTTTTCTACCCATCAGCAAAACCATCTTTTTTATGAACGAAGCGGCTAATAATACTTGAATGCCGCTTTATTTATTAAACAACGAATCAACCAAAATTTCAATTTCATTTTAATTAACTATTTATGATGACGAAAACGTTTACAAACAACAATAATTATATAAACACAAACCATTTTATGCTTAAATTTTACACAAAGCTTCTATTGGGGCTTTTATTTGTTTTGAGTGCTGCGGGGGTGAATGCACAGGTAATTACCAATTACACATATGCAACTAACACAACAGGTTCTTTAGCATTAGATATGAATAGTAATGCAATTGACATGACTACCGGTACTACAACTCTAATTGGTGCCAGTTCAATAACAGGCGGGGGATCAGGGCTGGTTAATATCGGTTTCGATTTTGTAGTAATGGGAACAAGAAACACCCAATTTAGTGTATCTGCAAATGGTTGGTTAGGCATTGGAGTTGCTTTAACCGGAACAGGTAATGGCTGGCTTGGTGGGGGAACTGCCGGAGCCCCAAGAGTTGCTCCTTTTCTGGTTAATTCAACTGCGCTAGGTCTTAACTTTGCAATGGGAACAAGCTCTACAGGAAAAGTACATTCAAAAATTGTAGGTACCAGTCCTAACAGAACTTTGGTAATTGAATACCTAAACATGCAGATTAATTCCGCTTTAACTGGAGCCTCTGCAGATGCTACTTTTCAGGCACGTATTTATGAAGCAACCGGTGTAATGGAATTTGTGTACGGATTGATGAATGTTGGTACCGGTTCGTCAACAGTTTTTGGCCAGGTTGGCTGGTCAAATACATCAACTGTATATTCCAGCGTAAATACGGCCACACATACAGCATCTACTGCTGCAACTACTACACAAAATTTAACTGCAGGTACATTAACGGATATTTCCAGCGTTGCCAATGGTTCAAGGCGTGTTTATCGTTATACACCAAATCCATTACCTGCACCAACTACTTTAACATTTTCTGCAATAACCGGCGTTTCTTATTCTCTAAACTGGTTAGATAATTCAACAGGTGAATTAGGATTTGAAGTTTACCGGTCAACAGATGGAGTCAATTATACTTTTATTACCAGAACCGCAGCTAATATTTTAACTTTTGCAGCTACCGGGTTATCGCCCAGTACTACTTATCAATGGAGAGTTACTGCTGTTCTTGAAGGCCCTAGTACAGCATTGGCGGGAAGCCAGGCTACGGCCGCTGCCGGTAATATTTCTTCAACAGGTGCCGGGGGCAACTGGAGTGCTGTAGGCACATGGGTTGGTGGGGTAATACCAACTCCTTCGGATAATGTAACAATTGTTAATGGTGCAACTGTAACTATAGACGTTGCCGCATTTGCCAATACAGTAACTGTGGGCCAGGGTATAAGTGGCATCTTACAATATGAACCAACTACAGCACGTACATTAACGAGGATGTCTCACAACAAAAAAGAGGCGTCCTCTTTTTTATGGATTTTATTTTGATTTAAAAAGCGAAAAAAATATTCTGTTTGATTGTAGAGGGCTTTGTTTTTGAAAAAGTTAAAAAAGTAGCCTTTTTAGGCTGCTT